>SBGD01000060.1 GCA_006226775.1 Paracoccaceae bacterium
CTTGCAGACCATCGACGCCAAGTGGCGCGAACACCTTCTGACGCTGGAACACCTGCGCTCGGTCGTGGCCTTCCGCGGCTATGCCCAGCGCGACCCGCTCAACGAGTACAAGAACGAGGCCTTCCAGCTGTTCGAGACCATGCTCAACACGCTGCGCGAAGAGGTCAGCCAGAAACTGGCGCAGATCCGGCCGATGACCGAAGAGGAACAGGCCGAACTGATGCGCCAGATCCAGGAGCAGCAGGCCGCCCAGCAGAAGATCCAGGACGAGGCGCAGCCCATGGACCAGGAAGCCCCGCCCGCCGAAGGCGCCGCACCGGGCTTTGTCGAGGACGACCCCGCGACCTGGGGCAACCCGGGCCGCAACGAGCCCTGCCCCTGCGGCTCGGGCAAGAAGTTCAAGCATTGCCACGGGCGCGTCTGACGCCCCGCGCCCTGCCATGATCCTGCGGCGGGCGCCTTGCCCGCCGCTTGCGTTTCCGGCCCGGCAACGGCCCGGCTGCATTGTGTCGCAAATGCGGACAATCGCGGGTCACCGGCCCGAAAGACTCCGCCGCAGCGCCCAAACTCTGCCCGCTTTGGCGGCGATAACAAGCCTCGGAAAAGCCCTGACCCGGGCAAGGAGGCAGAGATGAAACTTCCGATTGGCAATCTTTCGCTGGGCCCGCTGGCCAAGGGCGCGCTGCGCATCGGCAAGGCCCTTCCCGGCACCGCGTCGCGCAAGGGCGCGCCGCCCTCCGACACACCGATCAGACCGGCCCGCAGGCGGGTTCCGCTGAACAAGGCCACGCTGGCCGTGGGCTCGGGCGTGACGATCTTTGCCATCGGCTTTGCGATGCAGAACTTCGGCACCCCTCCCGCCGCCAGCCAGACCGGCGCCGAGCGCCAGCCCGCCCCGGTCACCACCCAGTCGCTGGCCGCGCTGCCCGGGGGCGTCGACGTCGAGGCGGTGATCCCGACCGCCGCCGGCGACCTGCCCCAGGACGCGCCGCAGCCGGTGCTGCCGCAGGACCGGGTCACCCTGCAGATGCCCGATGCCACCGCGCCCTCCGATCTCGAACTGGCGCGGCTTCAGGATGCCGCCACGCCGACGCCGCTGCAAGCTGCCTCGTCGATCGATCTGTCGCCGGTGCTGGCCTCGGTCATCGGTGGCGACAGCCGGACCCCGGACACAGCCACCAGCGCGCCGGTCCTGCCCTGCGAGATCGCGATGACCGCCGATCCCGCCCCGGCGGCGATGGTCGACCTGACGGTCGATGCCTCCTGCCTGCCCGAGGAACGCTTTACCCTGCACCACAACGGCATGATGTTTCACGCCCTGACCGGCAAGGACGGGTTGACCCGGCTGCGCGTCCCGGCGCTGGCCGAGAACGCGGTCTTCATCGCCTCCTTCTCGACCGGCGATGGCGCGGTGGCGCAGATCGACGTGCCGACGCTGGCCTTCTATGACCGCGTGGTGGTGCAATGGCGCGGCGATGCCGGGCTTGGCCTGCACGCGCTGGAATTCGACTCGGCCTATTTCGGCAAGGGCCATGTCCACGCCGATGCGCCCGGCGACATGGCCAATGCCACCCGCGGCGCCTCGGGGTTCCTGACCCGCTTCGGCCAGGACACCGGCCCCGCGGCGCTGATGGCCGAGGTCTATACCTTCCCCTCGCGTCTGTCGGAAACCGGCGGCCGGATCGGCCTTTCGGTCGAGGCCGAGGTCACGGCGGACAATTGCGACCGCGAAGTCGAGGCGCAAACCCTCCAGCTGAAGGCCGGGGAAAGCCTGCGCACCAACGATCTGACACTATATATGCCGGCCTGTGACGCCAGCGGTGACTTTCTGGTGTTGAAAAATCTGCTGGAAGACCTGAAAGTCGCGGCCAACTGATCGCGACAATGGCCGAGGCAAGATGAGCAAGTTGTGTGCGGCGTTCTGCGCCGCACTTTTCCTATGTCTGGTGTTTCTTCCGGGGCAGGCTTCTGCCCAGGACGTGACCCTGACCTCGCTCGATGGCGCGGTCGAGATCGAAGGCACCCTGCTGGGCTTCGACGGCGAATTCTACCGCCTGGAAACCATCTACGGCGAGATCACCATCGACGCCTCCGGGGTCAGCTGCGAAGGCCCGGGCTGCCCCAACCTCGAGTCCTTCGTGGCCGAGATGCGGGTCTCGGGCTCGGCCACCATGGGCGAGGTGCTGATGCCGGCGCTGATCGAGGCCTTCGCGCTGCGCAACGGGCTGGTGGCGACCCGCGACCAGCAGGCGCCCGACCGCTTCAGCTATGCCCTGCGCGACCGCGAGACCGGGGTGGAAAAGGGGTTGTTCCATTTCCACAACACGACGACGACCGAGGGCTTCGCCGATCTGCTGGCCGACGAAAGCGACATCGTCATGTCCCTGCGCGAGGTTCGTCCCTCGGAGGTGCGCGCCGCGCGCGAGGCCGGTCTGGGCGATCTGACCGGGCCAAACCGCAGCCGGGTGCTGGCGCTCGACGCGCTGGTGCCGATCGTCTCGCCCCGAAACCCGCTGACCGCGATCAGCCCGGTGCAACTGGCGCGCATCTTCGGTGGCGAGATCACCAACTGGCTGCAACTGGGCGGGCCGGATGCGCCCATCGTGCTGCACCTGCCGGTGGCCGAGTCGGGCGTGGCCCAGAGCACCCAGGACAAGCTGATGGCCCCGGCGCGGCTGGATCTGGCGCGCGAGGTCACGCGCCATGCCACCAGCGCCGTGCTGGCCGACGTGGTGGCCGACGACGTGCTGGGCATCGGCATCGCCAGCTTCTCGGAGACCGGCAATGCCCGGCCGGTGATGCTCTCGGGGCGCTGCGGCTTTCAGTTGCGCGCCACGCGGCTGGCGATCAAGACCGAGGATTACCCGCTGACCGCGCCGATGTTCCTCTACCTGCCGGCCCGGCGTCTGCCGAAGCTGGCGCGCGATTTTCTGACCTTCACCCGCTCGGACCCGGCGCAGATCGTGATCCGCCGCGCCGGTTTCGTCGACCAGGCCCCCGAGGAGGTGCCGATCAACGACCAGGGCGACCGCTTTGCCAATGCGATCACCGTGGCGGGGGGCGAAACCCCGCTGGCCGAGTTGAAACGCCTGGTCCGGGTGCTGGGCAGCCGCAGCCGCCTGTCCACCTCGTTCCGCTTCCGCGCCGGATCGACGCTGCTGGACGCGCAATCGCTGTCCAACGTCCAGCAATTGGCGCGCTCGCTGGAGGCGGGCAAATACGACACGCGGGCGATCCTGTTCGTCGGCTTTTCCGATGGCAACGGCCCGGCCGAGGGCAACCGCGCCATTGCCGCCAAACGCGCCGCCGTGGTGCGCGACGCGGTGGTCGCGGCGGCCGAAACCGCGCATTTCGACCGGGTCGTGGTGGACACCGAGGCCTTCGGCGAGGCGCTGCCGCTGGCCTGCGACGACACCGCCTGGGGGCGACAGGCCAACCGAAGGGTCGAGGTCTGGGTCCGCTAGTGCGGGGTGCCTTGAGGCTGAAGCGTTGAGCATGAGTGGCCTGGAGCAGACGTTTGGCGCTCGGCACCCGCGCGAAACAGCGGCGAAGCCGCCGCGCATCGTCGTGCCGCCCGTCGCACCGGAGGTGCGCCATCAAGAACGGCACGCCTTCGGCGTGACGGCACGGCGATTTGGCTGATGTCAGCGCGACGGTCCGTGCTTTCTCGGACTTGGCAGAGATAAAGCTCGCTGGCCGAACGTTGGATCGCCATACCGCGGCACGACGATGCGCGGCTCGTAGGCAGATCAAACCGAATGGACACTTCAGGCCGGAACCGCCCCCATCAACCTGTCTTCATCCTGCACCAGGGATCGGCCCACCGGCGCCCGAGCCTGCCGCGAAGGACCCCTTGCCGCCTGCCCTCGCCCGTGGCACCGTTGGCGCAAGCGACCGGAGGCATGTCCATGGCGACCCAGACCCAAGCCAAAGACGACACATCACATCTTCCCCAGACCTTTGAACCGCGCAATCCCGGGATGGATCTCGATCTCGACTGGGTGCTGGGGGTCGAGGCCAACCGCTCGGCCATCGAGCGCCGCGCCGCCAGCCTGCCGGGACGGCGCAGCGTGAAGAAGGACTACCAGGCCGCCTGGCTCTGCCGCGCGATTTCCTGCATCGACCTGACCACCCTGGCCGGCGACGACACCGAAGGCCGGGTCCGCCGCCTTTGCGCCAAGGCCCGCCAGCCGGTGCGCGCCGACATCCTGCAGGAGCTGGGGATGGAGGGGCTGACCACCGGCGCGGTCTGCGTCTATCACGACATGGTCGCCACCGCCGTCGCCGCGCTGGAGGGCAGCAATATCCCCGTCGCCGCCGTCTCGACCGGTTTCCCGGCGGGCCTGTCGCCCTTCCGCCTGCGCGTCGCCGAGATCCATGAGAGCGTCGAGGCCGGCGCGCGCGAGATCGATATCGTGATCTCGCGCCGCCACGTGCTGACCGGCAACTGGCAGGCGCTTTACGACGAGATGCGCACCTTCCGCGCCGCCTGTGGCGAGGCCCATGTCAAGGCGATCCTCGCCACCGGAGAGCTGGGCACGCTGAAGAACGTCGCCCGCGCGTCGCTGATCTGCATGATGGCGGGCGCCGATTTCATCAAGACCTCGACCGGCAAGGAAAGCGTCAATGCCACCCTGCCCGTCAGCCTCGTGATGATCCGCGCGATCCGCGCCTATCACCAGCGCACCGGCGTGCGCGTCGGCTACAAGCCCGCGGGCGGCATCTCCAAGGCCAAGGACGCGCTGACCTATCTTGCGCTGATGAGGGACGAGCTTGGCACCCGCTGGCTGCATCCCGACCTCTTCCGCTTCGGCGCCTCGTCGCTTCTGGGCGATATCGAGCGCCAATTGGAGCACCATGTCACCGGCCGCTATTCGGCCAGCCACCGGCACGCGCTGGCCTGAGCCCGAAATCTTGAAAAGATTTCGGCCCGATTTCTTTTCAAGAAATCGCTTCCGAGGAAAGACAGACCCGATGCAGATCAAAGAGATTTTCGAGAGCATGGAATACGGCCCCGCCCCCGAAAGCGCCGCCGACGCGCTGACCTGGATCGTCGACCACGGCAGCCGTTTCGGCATGTACATCGACGGCACCTGGACCGCCGCGCGCGGCGATTTCCCGTCGAAGAACCCTGCCAATGGCGAAACCCTGGCCGATCTGACCCAGGCGATCCCCTCCGAGATCGACGATGCCGTCGCCGCCGCCCGCGCCGCACAACCGAACTGGGAGGGTCTCGGCGGGCATGGCCGGGCGAAATACCTCTACGCTCTCGCCCGCCTCCTGCAAAAACATGCGCGGCTCTTCGCGGTGCTGGAAACGCTCGACAACGGCAAGCCGATCCGCGAGAGCCGCGACATCGACATCCCCCTGGCGCAGCGGCATTTCTACTACCACGCCGGCATGGCACAGCTGATGGAGACGGAACTGCCGGGCCGCGAAGCGCATGGCGTCTGTGGCCAGATCATCCCGTGGAACTTCCCGCTGCTGATGCTGTCGTGGAAGATCGCGCCCGCACTGGCCGCGGGCAATACGGTGGTGCTGAAACCCGCTGAATACACCTCGCTGACGGCCTTGCTCTTTGCCGATATCTGCGCGCAGGCCGGGCTGCCCAAGGGCGTGGTCAATATCGTCACCGGCGATGGCGCGGTCGGCGAGGCCATCGTGGGCCACCCCGGCATCGACAAGGTGGCCTTTACCGGCTCGACCCCCGTCGGCCGCGCCATCCGCGCCGCCACCGCAGGCTCGGGCAAGGCGCTGACGCTGGAATTGGGCGGCAAGTCGCCCTACATCGTCTTCGAGGACGCAGACATTGACTCAGCCGTCGAAGGGCTGGTCGACGCCATCTGGTTCAACCAGGGCCAGGTCTGCTGCGCCGGGTCGCGCCTGCTCGTGCAGGAGGGCATCGCCGAGGATTTCCACACCCGGCTGCGCGCCCGGATGGACAAGCTGCGCCTCGGCAATCCGCTGGACAAGAGCATCGACATGGGCGCCATCGTCGATCCGATCCAGCTTCAGTCGATCTCTTCCATGGTCGATGCCAATACCGTGGGCGAGGTCTATCGCGCCAATGTCGAGATGCCGGTCGAGGGCTGCTTCTATCCGCCAACGCTGATCACCGGGCTGCACCCATCCGACACGCTGATGCAGGACGAGATCTTCGGCCCCGTCCTCGTCGGCACCACCTTCCGCACGCCCATCGAGGCGGTCGAGATGGCCAACAACACGCGCTACGGCCTCGCCGCGACGCTCTGGTCCGAGAATATCAACGTCGCCCTCGACATCGCGCCGAAGCTGGCCGCCGGTGTGGTCTGGATCAACGGCACCAACATGTTCGACGCCGCCGCGGGCTTCGGCGGCGTGCGCGAAAGCGGCTTCGGGCGCGAAGGCGGATGGGAGGGCATGAGCGCCTATACCCGGGCCCCAGCTGTCGGCAAACCGCTGGAGAAGGTCGAGGCCTTTACCGGCGACAAGGGACCGAGCGATCCGCTGGACCGCACCGCCAAGCTCTATGTCGGCGGCAAGCAGGCCCGCCCCGATGGCGGCTATTCCCGCGGCGTTTACGGCCCCAAGGGCGCACTGCTCGGCCACGCCAGCCTCGCCAACCGCAAGGATGTGCGGAACGCGGTGGAGGCCGCCAAGGGCGCGGCGTCCTGGGGCGCGACCACCGGCCACCTGCGCGCGCAAATCCTCTATTACATCGCCGAAAACCTCTCGGCCCGCGCCGGGGAATTCAGCCAACGCATCGACGCGCTGACCGGCGGCAAGGCCGGCGCGAAAGAGGTCGAGGCCTCGATCAAGCGCCTCTTCACCTACGCCGCCTGGGCCGACAAGTTCGACGGCCAGGCCCATAACGTGCCGATCCGCGCCGTCGCGCTTGCGATGCGCGAACCGGTCGGCGTGATCGGCGCGCTCTGCGACGACGCCCTGCCGCTCCTGGGGCTGGTCTCGGTCATGGGCCCGGCGATGGCGATGGGCAACCGCAGCGTGCTGGTGGCCTCCGAGGCCTTCCCGCTGGCCGCGACCGATTTCTACCAGGTGCTCGAGACCTCGGACGTCCCCGCTGGCGTCGTCAACATCCTGACCGGATCGCATACCGAACTGGCCAAAACGCTTTCCGAGCACATGGACGTCGACGCGGTCTGGAGCTTCTCCTCCACCGACCTCGCCGCCGAGGTCGAACGCGCCGCCGCCGGCAACCTCAAGCGCACCTGGGTCAACAACGCCAAGGCCCGCGACTGGTTCGGCGCCGAGGGCGAAGGCCGCGCCTTCCTCGACGCCGCCACCGAGGTCAAGAACATCTGGGTGCCCTACGGCGCATAAGCCGCAAGGGCGCGCCCTCGCTCTTCATCTTGCCGGATAAACTCCGGGGGAGGCCGCAGGCCGGGGGCAGAGCCCCCAACAGCCACGGCGCCCCCACGCGGCAGCCTCACCACTCCAGCACCACCTTGCCGGAATTGCCCGAGCGCATGGCGGCAAAGCCCTTCTCGAAGTCCTCCGCCCGGAACCGATGCGTGATCACGCCCCGCACATCCAGCCCATTCTCCAGCATCGCAATCATCTTGTACCAGGTCTCGAAGATCTCGCGCCCGTAGACGCCCTTGATCGTGATCGCCTTGAACACGATGCGGCTCCAATCCACCGGCGACTTGCCCGGCGGAATGCCCAGAAGCGCGATCCGCCCGCCCATCACCAGCGCCTCGACCATCTGATCGAGCGCGCGCTGGTTGCCCGACATCTCGAGCCCAACGTCGAAGCCTTCCTTCATCTTGAGCCCGGCGACCACGTCGTTCAGATCCTCTGTGCCGACATTCACCGGCACCACGTCGGCCACCTTCTCGGCCAGCGCCAGCCGCTCGGCGTTGATGTCGGTGATCACCACGTGCCGTGCCCCGACGTGCCGCGCCACCGCTGCGGCCATGATGCCGATCGGCCCCGCGCCGGTGATCAGCACGTCCTCGCCGACCAGGTCAAAGCTCAGCGCCGTATGCACCGCATTGCCCAGCGGATCGAGGATGGCGCCGATCTCGTCGTCGATCTCGTCCGGCAGAGGCACCACGTTGAAGGCAGGCAGGCGCAGGTACTCGGCAAAAGCCCCCTGTTCGTTGACCCCGATGCCGCGGGTTTCGGGGTCGAGGTGGAACTTGCCCGCCCGGCTCTGCCGCGAATGCTTGCCGATCAGGTGGCCCTCGCCCGAGCATCGCTGGCCGATCTTCAGGTCCTCGACCCGGTTGCCAAGCTCCACGATCTCCCCGGCGAACTCATGCCCCGTCACCAGCGGCACCGGCACCGTCTTCTGCGCCCAGTCGTCCCAGTTCCAGATATGCACATCTGTGCCGCAGATGCCGGTCTTGTGGACCTTGATCAGCACGTCATCCGGCCCGATCTCGGGCACCGGAACGTTCCGCTGCCACAGCCCCTCGCGCGGCTCCGCCTTCACCAGCGCCTTCATGTCGTTTCTCATGCCACTACCCCCAAAGCCCGGCCCACGCGCCCGAAGGCAGCCAGAGCCTCGTCCAGATCGGACCGTGTCAGTGCCGCGTTCATCTGCGTGCGGATGCGCGCCTGGCCCTTGGGCACCACCGGAAAGAAGAAGCCCGAGACATAGACGCCTTCGTCAAACAGCCGCGCCGCCATCTCCTGCGCCAGCCGCGCCTCACCCAGCATCACCGGGATGATCGGATGCTCGCCGGGCAGCAGGTCGAAGCCCAGATCGCTGAGTCCCTTGCGCCAATAGGCGGCGTTTTCAAACAGTTGCGCGCGCAACGCGTCGCCCTCCTCCACCAGATCCAGCACCGTGATCCCGGCGGCCACGACGGCTGGCGGCAGCGCGTTGGAGAAAAGATAGGGCCGTCCGCGCTGGCGCAACAGGTCCACCACCGGTTGTGCCGCCGCGACATAGCCGCCGATGGCCCCGCCCAGCGCCTTGCCCAGCGTGCCGGTCAGGATATCGGCGCGGATCCGGGCATGGGCCGGGGTGCCCGCACCCTTCGGCCCCATGAAACCGGTCGCATGGCAATCGTCGACCATCAGCACCGCCTCATAGCGGTCGGCCAGCGCGCGGATCTCGCCCAGCTTGGCCAGGTAGCCGTCCATCGAGAACACGCCATCGGTGGCGATCATCACATGTCGCGCGCCGCCGTCGCGGGCTTCCTGCAATTTCGCCTCCAGATCCGCCATGTCGGAATTGGCGTAACGAAAGCGCCGCGCCTTGGACAGGCGGATGCCGTCGATGATGCTCGCGTGGTTCAGCGCGTCGCTGACAACCGCATCCTCCGGCCCCAGCAAGGGCTCGAAGAGCGCGCCATTGGCGTCGAAACAGGCGGCAAAGAGAATCGCGTCGTCCATCCCGAGGAAGGCCGCCAGCTTCCGCTCCAGCTCCCGATGCAGGTCCTGCGTGCCGCAAATGAAACGCACCGAGGCCATGCCATAGCCGTGGCTGTCCATCGCCGCCTTGGCCGCCTCGATCAAAGCCGGGTGATCCGCCAGACCGAGATAGTTATTGGCGCAGAGGTTGATCATCTCGCGGTCGCCCACCTGCATCCGGGCGCCCTGGGCACTGGTGATCGGTCGTTCGACCTTCATCAGCCCCTCCGCCTCGATCTGCGTCAGCGTGTCCTTGAGGTGGTCCAGAAATGCCTGCGCCATGATGCGACTCCTTTCGATGGGTCCATGTCTACCACAACAGACGCTCATCCGAAATAGCGGATTTTCATGTTAGCGGAAATTTTCCATTATCCCGGATTCGTCGAGCGAAAAGCCCGCGCCCAGCTTCTTCTCTTGCAAAATACCAGAAACCAACGCCCGCCAAAGCCGCAACGACCGGCCCCTCAGCCCGCGTCCTGCACCACCAGAAACGCCTTGGCGCTGCCGCCGATCGCCCGGATGCAATGCACCACATCGGCGGCATAGCGCGCGCTGTCGCCGCGCTCCAGCCGGGCCACCGCATCGCCGGAGGTGACCTCGAGCGTGCCCTTGGTCACGCTGAGGATCTCGACCGTGCCGTGCTTGTGGGCCTGGCTGTTCAACCTGCCGCCCTCGTCGAAGCGCAATTCGTAGAGCTCGTTGCGCCCGGCCTCCTCGGGCGGCGAGAAGATGCGGATGCGGCAACCCTCGCCCATGTTGTCGATGGTCGGCACCTGGTCGGCGCGCAGCACCTCGATCCGGTCCTTCGCCCCCTGGTCTTCCAGCAACCCGGCAAAATCCACCTGCAAGGCCCGCGTCAGGTTCCACAGCGTGGCGATGGTGGGCGAGCTTTCACCGCGCTCGATCTGACTGACCATCGAGCGCGACACACCCGACAGTTTCGCCACCGCCTCCAGCGACAGCCCCTGCCCGCGCCGCGCCTCTTTCAGGCGGGCGGGCAGCAGCGCCAGAATATCGTCCGAAGCCTCCGTCATGGCGGAAGTGTGGCCCGGTGGGGCGGGGAATTCAAGCGCTAACAATGCCCCCCTCCCCCATGACATTGCCCCGGTGCACAGACATACTCGGGAAAGATTCGGAGGAAGGGACCCCAATCATGACGGATGATATCGTAATCCTCGGCGGCGCGCGCACCGCCATCGGCACATTCGGCGGCGCATTCAAGGACACGCCGCCCATCGACCTGGCCACCGCGGCCGCCAAGGCGGCAATGGAGCGCGCGGGGGTCGAGCCGGGCCAGATCGGACAGGTGGTCTTTGGCCATGTGATCAACACCGAACCGCGCGACATGTACCTCAGCCGCGCCGCCGCCTCGGCCGCGGGGGTGCCGGACGAGGCGCCGGCGCTGAACGTCAACCGGCTCTGCGGCTCGGGCGCGCAGGCGATTGTCTCGGCGACCCAGGCGCTGAGGCTGGGCGATGCCGATTTCGCGCTGGCCGGCGGGGCGGAATGCATGAGCCGCTCGCCCTTCATCAACCCCTCGCAGCGCTTCGGGCAGAAGATGGGCGATATCCGCACCGTCGACATGATGGTCGGCGCGCTGACCTGTCCCTTCGGCACCGGCCACATGGGCGTGACGGCGGAAAACGTCGCGGCCGAGAACGGCATCAGCCGCGAGGATCAGGACGCCTTTGCACTGGAAAGCCAGACCCGCGCGGGGCGCGCCATCGAGGAAGGCCGCTTCGCCGAGCAGATCGTGCCGGTCGAGGTGCGGGTCAAGCGCGACATGGTGCCCTTTGCCACCGACGAACACCCCAAGGCCACCACCGCCGAGGCGCTGGCCGGGCTGCGCGCGGTGTTCAAGAAGGACGGCACCGTGACCGCGGGCAATGCCAGCGGCATCAACGATGGCGGCGCAGCGGTGGTTCTGGCGCGCGCCGAAGCGGCGGAGAAGGCCGGTCTGAAACCCAAGGCGCGGGTGCTGGGCTATGCGCTGGCCGGGGTGAGGCCCGAGGTCATGGGCATCGGCCCGATCCCCGCCTGCCGCAAGCTGATGGAGCGCACCGGGCTGTCGTTCGACGATTTCGACGTGATCGAATCGAACGAGGCTTTCGCGGCGCAGGCGCTGGCGGTGAACAAGGAACTGGGGCTGGATGCCGCCAAGGTGAACCCCAATGGCGGCGCCATTGCCCTGGGGCACCCGATCGGCGCCACCGGGGCGATCCTCGTGGTCAAGGCGATCCACGAGCTTGAGCGGATCGGCGGCAAGAAAGGCCTGATCACCATGTGCATCGGCGGCGGCCAGGGGATTGCCCTGGCGATCGAGCTGGTCTGAGGGTGGCCGATCCATCAATGGATCGGTCCTGATCCTTTGACGGATCAGCCCCGCGCCGGGGTCACTCGCGCCGCACCACGGCCCCGGCGGACTGGCCCTGCGCGTCGATCACCGCGAGGCTGGAAAACCCGCGCGACGGCAGGACAATCGGCAGCACCCGGTCGCGCGCGCCGGTGATGAAGGGCGTGCCATCGACCAGCACGGTGAAGGGCGGCACCCCGTGGCGCAGCTTCATCGTCACCTGATTGCCCGACATCACCGCGCCATCGGGCGGAAAGGCCAGTTCCAGCACCGAGCCGGGGCTGGCGAACCGCCCGTCCCGCGCCCGGAACCGCTTCAGCGGCTGCGGCAGATCGGCATTGCGCAGCATCAGCGTGGCGGGCGGCGGCGGTGGCAGGTGATCGGGCGCGGTCTTCAGCAGTTGGAACGCCTCGAAAAGCACCGGCGCCGCGAGATCGCCGCCAAAGGCGCCAGGCACCGGCGTGCCATCGGGCCGCCCCATCCAGACCCCGGCCACATGCCGCCCGTCGAACCCCAGGGCCCAGGCATCGCGGTGGCCATAGGAGGTGCCGGTCTTGTAGGCCAGCCAGTCGCGCGGCGCGCCCGGCGGCGGCGCCAGATGCGACAGGATATCGCCGACCTGCCAGGCGGCAATCTCTCCGGTGACATCGGCGCCCGGCGCGACTGCGGCCCCCTGCCGCCAATGCAGCGGCCGCGCCTTGCCCAGTTGCGCCAGCGAGGCATAAAGCTGCACCATGTCCTCGAGCGTCAGCCCCAGCCCGCCCAGCGCGATGGCCAGCCCCGGAGCCGTGCCCTGCAAGGCCGGATCGGCCCCCGAGCGGCGCAGCGCGGCCATCAGATGCGCCGGGCCCAGCGCCTCGGTCAGCTTCACCACGGGGATGTTGAGCGACATCTGCAAGGCGCGCTCGACCGTCACCTCGCCGCGAAAAGCGCCGTCGAAATTCTGCGGCGCATAGGGGCCGAAGCGCACCGGGGCATCGTCGATCAGGGTCTGCGGATGGGCCAGCCCGCGGTCGAAGGCCAGCGCGTAGACCAGCGGTTTCAGGGTCGATCCGGGCGAGCGCAGGGCGCGGGTCATGTCGACAAAGCCGTCGCGGCTTTCGCCCCCGGTCAGCCCGGCGGATCCGACCGAGGCCAGCACCTCGCCGGTGGCGTGATCGGCCACCACCATGGCAATCGACAGATGCGCGCCGCGGCCGCGCACCGCCCGCGCCGCCAACCGCTCGAGCCGGGCCTGCAGGTCGCGGTCGACGGTCAGGTCATGCACCGCGGCAAAGGGCGCCTCCTGCCGGGCGCGGTCGGCCAGGTGGGCAGCCAGCACCGGGAAATCCTTTCGGCTGTCGGGCACGGCCTCGCGCCGCGCGGCCAGCGTGGCCTCGGGCGCAAGCACTCCGTCCCGCTCGAGCCGCGCCAGCACCCGGTCGCGGGCATCCACCGCGCGGGCGTGGCGCTTGTCGGGGCGGCGGCCCTCGGGGCTTTGCGGCAGGGCGACCAGCAGCGCGGCTTCGGCGGTGGTCAGCCGCCCCGGTTCCTTGCCGAGATAGCCCAGCGCGGCCGCGCGCACCCCTTCGAGATTGCCGCCATAGGGCGCATGGGTGAAATAGAGCGTCAGGATCTCGCGCTTGGTCAGCCGGCGTTCCAGCGCCAGCGCCAGCCGCGCCTGCCGGGCCTTGCCGGCCAGCGCGCCGGTGCCGCTGTCCTCCAGCAGCCGCGCCACCTGCATCGTCAGGGTCGAGCCGCCGGAAATCACCCGGCCATGGCGCAGCGCCTGGTAGACCGCGCGGCCCATGGCGAGAAGATCGACGCCGGGGTGGTCCCAGAACCGCTTGTCCTCATAGGCGATCAGCATCTCGGTCAACCGGGGGTCGACCTCGTCCAGCGTGACCGAAAAGCGCCAGCGCCCGTCCTCGACCGTATAGCCGCGCAAGAGCCGACCCTCGCGGTCGAGCACCTCGACCGAGGTTTCCGCCAGCACCGGCGGCAGCACGGTCGCCTCCACCCAGGCATCGAACCCGTCGCGCAGCGCCGCGCCGCTCCAGAGCAGGGCGACCAGCAAAAACAGGCCGAGCCGTTTCATTCCGTGACCGTCAATTGCCCCGAAGCGGTGCGCGCGCGGTATTGCGGCCGGTACATGTCCTCGACCACCGCCGAGGGGTGGTGGAAGGTGCCCGGAGAAATCGCGCGGACCACATAGGCCAGCAGCAAGGCCTTGTCGCCCTGGTGATCGACGGCGGCAAGGAAGCGGTCGGCGCGGAATTCCGTGTGCTGTGCCATCGCCGGGTCCAGCCAGTCCAGCGCGCGGATGTCGCCCGAGCGCAGGAGGTTGGGGTTGTCGATCTCGAGCCCCGCCGGCAGCGGATCGTTGATCATCAGCCGCGCGCCGGTTTCCTCGGCCGGGATCACCCGCAGCACCGTCACCAGCCGGTCGCCCATGCGCACCGGGCCGGTCACCTGCGCGCCCTCCATGGTGAAATAGAGCCGCTCGATGCGATAGCCGTAGCCCCCTTCGGTCACCGGTTCGGCGGGTTTGCCGAAGGTGGTGAGGGTCACGCTGGTCGCCCGATCACCGCTGTTGGTGATCGTGCGGGGCGCGGTGCCGTCGTAAAAACGGCGCACCATCGGGCCGCTCACGGGCTCGCCGTCCAGCAGAATCTCCGACATGCTCGGATCCGCCACCATGGCGTGCGCGGCCAGCAGCGACCAGGCCTGTTCCTGGGTCGAAAGCTCGGGCCGGGTGACCGAAATGCGCCGGATCAGCGCCTCGCGATCGATGGCGTCAGACCCCGCCTCGACCGCCAGCGACAAGAGTCCCGCCGCATCGCGCAG
Organism: Paracoccaceae bacterium; assembly: GCA_006226775.1. Classification (GTDB taxonomy): domain Bacteria; phylum Pseudomonadota; class Alphaproteobacteria; order Rhodobacterales; family Rhodobacteraceae; genus Marinovum. Next base: position 14,543 of record SBGD01000060.1, read on the forward strand.
GTCGGTGCCATAGTCGGCGCGGAAGACCGGGCTTTCGGTCTCGGGCCGCTGGTTCAGCTTTTGCACCGCCAGCCGGAACATCCGGTCGGCGCGGGTCTGGTCGCCATACATCGCCAGCGCCGCGCCCAGTTGCGCCGCCGCCAGCGGGGTGGCGAAATCACCGCCCTTCACATCGGCATAATAGCGCAGGTCACCGACCGAGGCCGCGCCTTCGCGGGCCAGCACCAGCAGCGCATAGGCGATATCCTCGCCACCGCTGTCGAAATCCGGCGCGTAGTTGACGCGGTTCTTCAGGTTGTCCATCGCCTGGCGGAAGGCCAGGTCGGGCACGGTGAAGTCCTGCGCCCGGGCGCGAGACAGGAAATCGCTGACATAGGCGTCGAGCCAGAAATCGCCGCTTTCCGCCCGCCAGAGACCGAAGGCGCCATTGGGTGCCTGCCGCGTCAGGATGCGGGCGACGGTCTGGTCGATGCGGTCCTGGATGCGCGCCGTCTCGGTCAGGCCCATCGCCTCGGCCACCGAGGACATGTAGAGCAGCGGCATCGCCTGGCTGGCAATCTGCTCGGTGCAACCATAGGGATAGCGGTCGAGCGAGGCCAGAAGCCGCGGCGCATCGAAACGCGCGAGCGGCCCGGCAGCGACCAGTGCCGTCGCCGTGTCGACCCGCAACCCGGCAAAGACATTGGCGTCAAAGGTGAAGGTCTCGCCCGCGGCAAGGCTGAAGCGCCGGGTTTCGGAGATCTCGGGGTCATTGTTGCGCACCGGCACGGTGAGCGATTTCTTCAGCACCTGGCCGTCGGGGGTGGTCAGCGCGACGGTGATCCGGTGGTCGCCCTCGGCCCCGGCGGTGAGCGGCACGGAAAACGCCGCCTTGCCCTGTTCGGCCAGATCGACACCCGAGGGGATGGCGCCCGCCGCCAGCGTCACGCCCTGCGCGGTGATGTCCAGCCCCATGCGGCCCGCGGGCCCTTCGGCATGGACCAGTTCCAGCAGCATCCGGCTTTGATCTCCGGGGGCAAGGAAGCGCGGCAGCGAGGCGGTCACCACCACAGGGTCGCGCACCAGCACGTCGGCCTCGGCCTGGCCCACGCCGGTCGGCGACCAAGCGATGGCGGCAAGGCGGATGGTGCCGTTGAACTCGGGGATGTCGAAGCTGACCGTGGCGCGGCCCTCGGGGCCGACCGCGACCGGGCCGGAGAACAGCGCCACCAGTTCTTCGGTCGGCGGCGGGCTGTCGAACCTGCCGCTGTCGGCGGCATCGCCGCCAGAGCGGACCTGCCCCATGGCGCCATCGAGCCCGTTGATCAACCGCCCGTAGAGGTCGCGCATCTCGACGCCCAGCTTGCGCTGGCCGAAGTAATGGCCTTGCGGATCGGGGCTTTGAAAGCCGGTGATATTGAGGATGCCGAGGTCGGTCGCGGCGACGGTGACATAGGCGGTCTCGCCCTCGACAATGCCGTCCACCTGCACCTCAGCCGTCAGCGGCCCTCGCGGTTTCGATGTCGCGCCGGTGATGAGATCGACGCTCAGCGCCTTCTGGCCGGGGTCGATCTGCGCATGGGCGAGGCCGAGCGCGCGCGCCGGGTTCTGGCCGGCGGGCGCATCCATCGGGCGGATCACCGATGCGGTGACATAGGCCCCCGCGCCCCAGTCGTCGGTGACGGTCAGCGGCACGGTGTTCTCGCCCTCGGTCACCTCGACGGTCTGCATGTCGATCACGCGGTTGGTCAGGACGGTGATCAAGGCGGTGCCGGCGTAGCGCGGCACCAGCCGCAGGGTGGCGGTCTCGCCCGCGCGGTAGGCCGGTTTGTCGAGCGACACCTCGAGCGTGTCGGGGGTGTTGGTGGCATCGGCGGGGGCATACCAGCCGGCCCAGAAATCGGTCGAGGCGGCAAGATAGTCGCCGCCGGTGCGCTCGACCACCAGCTCGTAATTGCCCCATTCGACATCCGCGGCAATCTCGACCGGGGTGGCGCCGAGGGTGAGGTCGCCGCGCGCCATTTCGGTGCGGGTCACGGTGGGTTCCCAGTTCCACTGGCCATAGAGCCGGTACCATTCGTAACGGGTGCGCACGCGGTTGAGCGTCCAGGTCACCTGCATCGGCGCGGGGGTGCCGGCGGCGTCCAGCCCGATCAGCTGGAACCGCGCCTCGCCGTTTTCGCGCACCACGCCGTCGAACAGCGGCTTGATGCCAAGCACCGGGCCCGAGGCCGCCAGGTCGCGGGTCAAGCGGCGTTCCACGGGACGGCCGGATCCTTCGGACATCGAGACCACGACCTCGGCCGTCATCGGCAGGCCGGCGGCATCGCCCTCGATCTCGGGGAAGGTCAGCGGGGTTGTCAGGCGGCCCTCGGCATCGGTGCGCAACGCGCCTTCAAGGTACTCGGTGCGCGGGTCGAAGGGCGTGTCATGGCGGCCGAAGGTGAAGCCCTCCCAGCCCTCGATGCCCTGCGCGCGCGACAGGCGCACACGCACCTCGGCGGGCAGATCGGCGCCGGGCGCACCGAAGAGATAGCGCGCCTCGATGGTCAGCTCGGGGCTGTCGGCGGCGGTGATGCGGCCCTCGGGCAGCGAGAGGTCGAAATCGATCCGCTCGGGCAGGAAATCCTCGACCAGCACGGTGCGGCTGACCAGGGCGGGCGCATCCGGGTCGGAATGCACGTCGATCCGCCAGGATCCGCGCGGCACGGTGGCACCAATGGGCATCGCGAAGACATGGCCGCCGGCCCGGGCGTCCTTCGACAGGTGGCGGGAATATTCCACGCCATCGGGCCGGGTCAGCACGGCGATCAGCGGCAGGCCCTCGATGGCCTTGGCCTCGGCGTCGCGGGCCAGGGCGGTGGCCTGAATGACCTCGCCCGCGCGATAGGCGCCGCGGTCGGTGGCCAGGAAGACATCCACCGGCCCGGCAGGTTCGCGCCCCTCGACCCCGCGGTCGGAGAGGTCGAAGGAGGGATCGGTGAGCGACAGAAAGGCGATATCCTCGCCGGTCTTGGCGACCAGCAGCGCCGGGGCCGCGCCTTGCGTGCCGCGGGTCAACCCGGGGTCAAAGCGCAGATGGCCCGCGGCATCGGTCTCGGCCTCGGCCAGCACGCGGTTGGCCTGGGAAATCAGTTGCACCGTGACGCCACTCCGCGCCTTTGCATCGCCGAGCCCGCGCAGGAAGACATGCAGCCCGTCGGTGCCCGACATGCTGGCCAGCCCCAGGTCCGACAGCACGAACCACTGCGTGGCGATATTGTCGGAATATTCGTCCTCGGACGGCACCCGCGCGGTCAGCGCATAGATGCCCGGCGGCTGCTCGGCCAGCACGTCGCCCATCGGCAGGCGGGTGGTCACGTCGCGGTTGAGCTGCTGCTCGACCTCGCCGACACCTTCCCAGATGGTTTCGCCCACCTCCTGCTCGAACTGCCGCTCGGTGTAATAGCCCATCGGCTCGCCGAAATAGCTGTCCTGGATGGCGCGGAGCAGGTTGCGGTCGGAGACCCGGCGCAGGGTCAGGTCGACCTCGGTCAGGTTCACCGTCTCGATCGGCAGCCCCGCATCGGCCGAGCGCGGCAGCACGTAGGCACGGCCCTTGAACGACACCGCAGGCGCGCGGTCGCGCACGTATTGCGTGATCGTCACGTCCTTGATCGTGGTCTCGCCCGAGGCGGCGGGCAGGCCCGCGCGGAAGGTGATGGCATAGCGTTTGCCGTGCTCGACGCCGCTGATGCAGATGTCGCGCTCGGATGCGCTGACCACGAGGCCGGGGTCGGGAAGCTGCACATAGGGCGTGTAATCCAGCCCGGCGCGCACCAGGTCTTCGCTGAATTGCGCGCAGATCCGCGGCTCGGCCTTGTCACTTTCGGTCCGGTGCTCGGTGATGCGGAAGCCGTATTTGCCCACCGCCTCCTCCAGCGCCGCGGTCACGTCGGCGCGCGGCTGGATGGTCTCGGCGAGCCGCAGCGCCGGGATCATCTCGCGGCCGCGGCCCGATTCCTCCAGCGCTTCGGCAAGGATCACCAGCGCGGCAATCCGCCCGGGATCGGAGGGCGCGCGCAGATAGCCGTTCACCCCGGCAGAGACCGCCGTCGCGGCCAGGCGGCGGCGGTCGGAGCCATTGTTCGACTTCGCCTCGCGCGCCAGCGCGATCCTGGCGTAGTCGACCCAGAGATCGGCGGCGTCATTCTGCGCCAGCGCCGCGCCGGTCCAGTGCAGCGCATTGGCCAGATCGCCCTCGGCCTCCTTATCGCGGGCGGCCTTCAGCAGCACCTCGACGGTCCATTTGCCGCCCATGTGCGTGCTGCCCAGCGCGCGGGCCTGGGCCAGCGCCTGGTCGATGTCGTTGCGGCCCAGAAAGCCCAGGTCGCGCGCCCGCGCCTCGGCCCGGTCCTTCACCGCGCCCGCGGTCTCGACCACGATGGCGGAAATCGCGCCTTCGTATTCCTTGCGCTCGCTCACCGCGCTTTTCGGAAAACAGGCGTTGGAGCGGCTGTTGAAGGTAAAGGCCTTGCAGGCAGGATCGTTCAGGCAGATCCGCTGGCACGAGGCGAGGTTGGTGTCGAACAGCGCCTGCAGGTCGGAGCCGTAGAAATCGATGTCGCGCGACACGACGACTCGGCGGTCGGGCACGATATCCTGGGCATGAAGCGGCAGGGCGAACAGCAACGGCAGCAAGGCGGCAAGCAGGCGGCGCATCAAAAATTCCTCCGGTCTCAATGGCCACAGTCTTCCACTTGCGACCGGGGCTGGCAACGATTCCCCCGTCCGCATGACATTTGTGTCATCCGGATGGTTAGCGTCAGGTTTAAACAGATCTTCACCCCTTGCGGCCAATCTGCCAGAGATCAAGGCCACCGCGCAGGGAATTCCGGGCAATGAGTCTCGCCAGCAAGCTTGCAGAGGAACGCCGCGCGCGCCTGGCGGCGGAGCGTCTGCTCGAACTCAAACAGGCCGAGCTTTTTGCCGCCAATCGCAAGCTTGGCCACCATGCCCGCGCGCTGAGCGAGGAGATCGTCGAGAAAAGCGCCGAGGTCGCCACCGTCCGCGACGAGAATCAGCGGGTGAAATCCGACCTGTCGCGCGCCACCCAGAACCTCGAGGTGGCCGAACGCCGGCTGAGCGAGGCGGTCGAGACCATCGAGGACGGATTCGCCTTTTTCGACAGCAACCATTGCCTGATCTTTGCCAACAACGCCTATCTCGCGGTCTTCGACGGGCTGGAAGAGGTGCAGCCGGGCGTGCCCTTCGCCCGCATCCTGCAACTGCTGACCGAGGAGGGGATCGTCGATACCGGCCCGATGGCGCCGGCGGAATGGCGCGCCTTCATGCTCGACCGCTGGCAAAGTCCGACGCCCGAGCCGGTCATAATCAGGTTGTGGAACGACATCTATGTCAAGGTGATGGACAAGCGCGGCGAGGCCGGCGACGTGGTCAGCCTTGTGCTCAACATCACCGACACGATCCGCTATGAAAAGGACCTGCGCGAGGCGCGCAACAAGGCGGAAGCGGCCAATCGCGCGAAATCCGCCTTCCTCGCCAACATGAGCCACGAGATTCGCACGCCGATGAACGGCGTGATCGGCATGGCCGAACTGCTGACCGATACCGACCTGTCCGAGGAGCAAAGGCTCTATGTCAGCACGATGAAGAACTCGGGCGAGGCGTTGCTGGTGATCATCAACGACGTGCTCGATTACTCCAAGATCGAGGCCGACAAGCTGGAGTTGCACCCCGAGCCTTTCGACCTCGAGCGGGCGATCCACGAGATCGTCATGCTGTTGCAGCCCCTGGCGCGCGACAAGGGCATCGAGCTGCTGGTGGACTACGACATCTTCCTGCCCACGCAATTCATCGGCGATCCGGGGCGCATCCGCCAGGTGCTGACCAATATCCTCGGCAATGCGGTGAAATTCACCCTCAAGGGCCATGTGCTGATCCGCGTCGTCGGCGTCCCGCGCGAGGATGGCAAGACCGCGGTGCATGTCACTATCGAGGACACCGGCATCGGCATCCCGGCGGACAAGCTGGCGGATGTCTTCGGCGAGTTCAACCAGGTCGAGGACGACCGCAACCGCAAGTTCGAGGGCACCGGCCTGGGGCTGGCGATCAGCAAGCGGCTGATCGGCATCATGGGCGGCCAGGTCTGGGTCGACAGCGAGGTCGGCACCGGGTCGAGCTTCGGCTTCCAGATCACCCTGCCCAGCCCGCCCGGCACCTCGGTCCGCCCGCCGGTCCTGCCGCGCAACCTGCGCCGGGCGCTGATCGTCGATGACCAGCCGGTCAACCGCCTGATCCTGGAAAAGCAGCTTCAGGTGATGCAGGTCGAGACCGTGAGCTGCGCCAATGGCCAGGAGGCGCTGGATCTCTTCGGCCGCGATCCGGCCTTCGACCTGATCCTGACCGATCACAACATGCCCGGGCTCGACGGGCTGGAACTGGCCCAGGCGCTGCACGATGCGGGCCAGGCGGTTCCGGTGATCATGCTGAGCTCCAACACCGGCTATGCCGAACAGGATCCGGCGGCCCGCCACCTGACCTGCGTGCTCCAGAAGCCGGTGCCGCGCGGCCAGCTCTTCGACACCCTGACGTCGCTGGCCGCACCCGACCCCGCGCCCCGCGCCCTCGATCCGGCGCCCGAGGTCCCCGCCCCGCCCGCCGAGGCCCGCGCCCTGCCCGCCCCGCCGAATCCCGTGCCGCCGGAGCCCGCGCCGGACGAGCCCGCGCCGGACGAGCCAGTGCCGGGCCGGATCCGGGTGCTGACCGCCGAGGACAACAAGACCAACCAGTTCGTGTTCCGCAAGATGGTCAAGGCGCTGGACATCCACCTGCGCTTCGCCGGCAACGGGATCGAGGCGGTCGCGGCCTACCAGGAGTTCCGGCCCGACGTGATCTTCATGGACATCTCGATGCCCGAGATGGATGGCAAGGAGGCCACCGCCGAGATCCGCCGGATCGAGGCTTCGACCGGCGCGCATGTGCCGATCATCGCCTGCACCGCCCATGCGATGACCGGCGACCGCGAGGCGCTTCTGGCCGCCGGGCTTGACGATTACATGACGAAACCGCTCAAACGCGCCGCGATCGAGGACATGCTGACCCGCCACGCCCCGCGCCCCTCGGTGGAGCGGGCCGGATGAGGCGCGGGTCGCGGCACGGGCCCCACTCACCGTGGACGGGGCATCTTTTCCGACGTCATCCCGGACTTGATCCGGGATCTCATGGTCTCTTCCCGGAGATCCCGGATCAAGTCCGGGATGAGGGGAGCGATGTGTCGCTCCTGCGCCGATCAGTCCCGCGCGTCGTGCAGAAACGCCGGGCGATCCGGTTCCGAGAGGTCCGCGCAATGGCGATAGCCGCCCAGGTCGAAGCCGAGGATGTCCTCCGGCGCGCTCAGCCGGTTCTGCACCACGTAGCGCGCCATCGCCCCGCGCGCCTTCTTGGCAAAGAAGCTGATGATCTTCGGCTGGCCACCCTTCATGTCGAAAAACTGCGGCGTCACCACCTTCAGCTTCAGCGCCTTGAGATCCACCGCGCCGAAATATTCCTGGCTGGCGCAATTGACCAGCACCCCGGCGCCCACCGCCTCGGCCTGGGCGTTCAGCGCCTTGGAAATCTGGTCGCGCCAGTAGTGATAGAGGTTGCTTCCCCGCCGGGTCTTCAGCCGCGAGCCCATTTCCAGCCGGTAGGGCTGGATCGCGTCCATCGGGCGCAGCAGACCGTAAAGCCCCGAAAGGATCCGCAGGTGATCCTGCGCATAGCGCAGCTCATCCGCATCCAGCGACCGCGCCTCCAGCCCCAGGTAGGTGTCGCCGGCAAAGCCGAAGAGCGCCGGGCGCGTGGCCTCGGCCCCGGGCGTCTCGGCGAAATCGCGGAACCGGTCGCGGTTGAGCCGCGCCAGGTCGTCGCTGAGATCCATCAGCCCCTTGAGATCGCGCAGGGTCAGGTTGCGCGCGGTCCGCGCCAGCCGCACCGCATCGGCCTGCATGGCAGGCTCCGTCGTCTCGCCCGGCGCCTCGGACCAGTCCAGCCGTTTGGCCGGGGAAATCACCACAAGCATCGCATTCCTCCGTTTCCCCGGATCTAGGACGCCGCGCGCAGAACGTCCAGAAAGGCCGCGCCGAAACGTTCGGTCCGGCGCTCGCCGAGGATCTGCTCCAACTCCTCGGGCACCGCAGGCCGCCGCTCGGCCACCTTGGCCAGCAGCGAGGCGGAGCAGGACAGCGGCTTTTCGGTGCCGCATTCGCCCCGCGCCAGATCGGCCTGCACCTGCATCAGCCGGTCATAAAGCGCGCCCGCGTCGCGGCCCGCCAGCTTGCGGCGGGTGGGGTGCATCTCTTCGCCGGCGCCGGTGATCACCGAGAGGAACTCGGCGCCGTAGCTGTCCAGCTTCTTGGCGCCGACGCCGTTGATCCGCGCCATCTCGTCGAGGCTGGCGGGCCGGGTCTCGGCCATCTCGATCAGGGTGCGGTCGTTGAAGATGATATAGGCCGGCACGCTTGCCGCCTCGGCCAGCGCGCGGCGCTTGGCCTTGAGCGCCGACAGCAGCGGCGCGTCCTCCTCGTTGACCATCGCCTTGACGGCGGGGCGGCGTTTGGCCTGGGCCTTGGCGATGCTGTCGCGGCGCAGGGTGATGCCGGCCTCGCCGCGCAGGATGGGCCGGGCGGCCTCGGTCATGCGCAGCGCGCCGTGGCGTTCGGGGTCGGGGCGCATCAGGTCGTGGCCCATCATCTGGCGGAACACCGCCTGCCAGCCGCGCTTGTCGAACTCGCGCCCCACGCCGAAGGTGGGCAGTTGGTCGTGGCCCTTGGCACGCACCTTGTCGGTCGCATTGCCCATGACGATGTCGATCAGGTGCCCCGCACCGAACCATTCGCCGGTGCGCAGCGCCGCCGAGAGCGCCTTGCGCACGGCCTCGGTGCCGTCGAAGGTCTCGACCGGGCTCTGGCAAAGGTCGCAATGACCGCAGGGCTCAGCGTCTTCGCCGAAATAGCCCAGCAGCGTCTTGCGGCGACACTCCAGCGCTTCGGCCAGCCCCAGAAGCGCGTTGAGCCGCCCATGATCGGCGGCGCGGCGTTCGGGCGGGGCGAGGCCCTCGTCGATCTGGGTGCGGCGCAGGCGGATGTCGTCGGGGCCGAAGAGGGTGAGCGTCTCGGCAGGCCCGCCATCGCGCCCGGCGCGGCCGATCTCCTGGTAATAGGCCTCGATCGACTTGGGCAGGTCGGCATGGGCGACCCAGCGGATGTCGGGCTTGTCGACCCCCATGCCGAAGGCCACGGTGGCCACGACGATCAGCCCGTCCTCGCGCGCAAACCGCGTCTCGACGATGCGACGGTCTTCGGCGTCCATGCCGCCATGGTAGAAACAGGCACTGTGGCCGTCGTCGGAGAGCGCGCGGGCGAGCCCTTCGGTCTTGGCGCGGGTGCCGCAATAGACGATGCCGGACTGGCCGCGCCGCGCGGCGGCGAAATCGAGGATCTGGCGGCGCGGCCCGTCCTTGGGCTGAAAGGCGAGGTGGATGTTGGGCCGGTCGAAACCGCGCAGGAAGTGCGCGGGCTCGACCCCGTCGAACAGGCGGGTGACGATCTCGTCCTGGGTCTCGCGGTCGGCGGTGGCGGTGAAGGCGGAAAGCGGCACGCCCAGATCGCGGCGCAATTCTCCGATCCGAAGGTAATCGGGGCGGAAATCATGGCCCCATTGGCTGACGCAATGGGCCTCGTCGACGGCAATGGCGGAGACGCCGATCCGGCGCAGCATCTGCAGGGTGCCGCCGGCGGCAAGCCGTTCGGGCGCGAGGTAGAGCAGCTTCAGCGTGCCGGCCTCCAGCCCCTGCCAGACCGCCTCGGTCTCCTCCGGCGTATTGCCCGAGGTCAGCGCCCCGGCCTCGACCCCGGCCTCGCGCAAGCCACGCACCTGGTCGCGCATCAGGGCGATCAGCGGCGAGATCACCACCGTCACCCCGGCGCGCATCAAGGCCGGAAGCTGGAAACACAGCGATTTGCCGCCCCCCGTGGGCATGATCGCCAGCACGTTGTCGCCACGCGCCACGGCTTCGGCGATCTCACCCTGACCGGGGCGGAAACCGTCGAATCCGAACACGTCCCGCAAAAGCGTGGCGGCATCGTCCATGGGGCAAGACCTGCAAGATTTGTTTCAAACTGCTCTTACAGAACCAATCTCACATTGAGATTCGGTGAACAAGGGCCGCAAGCGGGCGAACCCCGATCTGTTGACAGATCGGCACCGATCCATTGATGGATCGGGCCGGCTCAGATCAGGCCGAAAAGCTCGGGCAGGATGAAATCGCGCAGCGAAATCAGCACGATGAAGGCCACCAGCGGCGCAAGATCCAGCGGCCGGGTGTCGGGCAGGATATTGCGGATCGGGCGATAGATCGGCTCCAGCAGCCGGTTCAGCCCGTACCAGACCTGGGCGACGAATTGCTGCCCCAGGTTCAGCACCTGGAAATTGATCAGCCAACTCATGATGATGTGGATGATCATGATAAAGAACGCCACATCGAGGATCAGCTTGATCGGCCCGTAAATCGCATACATCTGGTCTTGTCTCCTTGGTCGCAGCCTAGGTAAGCGCGGCGGGGCCAAAGGACAAGTGCCGCTGCGTCACGGTTGCGGATGCCGCAGCGCGGCGCGAGATACCCGCCAGGAGGTGCGTCATGTATCCGTTTATCCGAATGGCCAATGAAGTCCGGCGGTTCCGCAAGGCCGCGCCGCTGCCGCTGAGCGGCACCCATGTGTCGCATCACCGCTGCTGGCCCTGGGACATCGACCTGTGGATGGAGCTGAACAATGGCCGCACGCTGACGCTCTATGACCTTGGCCGCATCCCGATGGCGCAGCGGATCGGGCTGATTGCCGCCATCCGCCGCCGCGGCTGGGGGCTGACGGTGGCCGGTTCCTGCGTGCGCTACCGCCGCCGCATCCACACCTTCGAGCGCTTCGAGATGCGCTCGCGCGCGGTGGGGGCCGACCAGCGGTTCCTCTATCTCGAACAGTCGATCTGGAAGCAGAGCGGCGAATGCGCCAACCACGCGATGTACCGCACCGCCGTCACCGGGCCGAACGGCATCGTGCCCCCGGCAGAGGTCGCCGCCGAGATGGGCCACCCCGAGTTGCCGGAACTGCCCGAGCATTTCAAGGCATGGATCGCCGCCGAGGACAAGCGTCCCTGGCCGCCGATGGCCGATGCCTGAAAGCGGCGCCTGAACCGCACTTTTGAGCCGAAGCACCCCGCCGCCCCACCGCGCCTGCGCAGTCCCGGACTTGCTCCGGGACCTCATCGCCCGCCGACCGGGAGGCCCCGGAGCAGGTCCGGGGCGCGGGGAGACTTGCGCGGCCTCGGCCAACAAGGGCTTGCACCCCGGGCCGGGAACAGGCTCTAACCCCGGCAAACGGGGGATCGACATGGACGCAACACGGCGCAAACGCATCTGGGGCTGGTTCTTCTTCGACTGGGCCAGCCAGCCGTTCAACACCCTGCTGCTGACCTTCGTCTTCGCACCCTACGTCAAGGAACTGGTGGGCGACGGCAGCACCGCGCAGGCGGCCTGGGGCTATGGCATCGGCGCCGCGGGGCTGGTGATCGCCCTGCTGGCGCCGGTGCTGGGGGCCTTGGCCGATACCTCGGGGCAGCGGATGCGCTTCATCTGGGTCTTCTCGGCGATGTACGTGGCCGGGTCGGCGGCGCTCTGGCTGGCGGCGCCGGGAGAGTTCAACCTGATCCTCATCCTGCTGAGCTTCGCCATCGGGCTGATCGGCATGGAGTTCGCCACGATCTTCACCAATTCCATGCTGCCGGATCTGGGCACCCGCGAGGAAATCGGGAGGATCTCGGGCAATGGCTGGGCCTTCGGCTATTGCGGCGGGCTGGTGGCGCTGGTCATCATGCTGCTGCTCTTTGCCGAAAGTGCCGCCACCGGCACAACCCTGATCGGCATTCCGCCGATCCTCGGGCTGGACGCGGCGGCGCGCGAAGGCACGCGGGCGGTCGGGCCACTGACCGCGCTGTGGTACGTGGTCTTCATGGTGCCCTTTTTCCTCTGGGTGCGCGACCCCAAGCCTGCCGTCACCGCGCCCGGTGCGCTGCACCGCGCGCTGAGCGACCTCAAGGCCACGATCCGCCGCCTGCCGCGCTCGCCCTCGCTTTTTGCCTACCTGGCAAGCTCGATGTTCTACCGCGATGCGCTCAACGGCATGTATGTCTTCGGCGGCATCTACGCGGCGGGCGTACTGGGCTGGAGCGTGGTGGACGTCGGCATCTTCGGCATCCTGGCGATCATCTCGGGCGCGGTCTTTGCCTTTCTCGGCGGCATCTGGGATGCGCGCTTCGGGCCGAAACCGGTGATCGCGGCGGCGATCCTGGCGCTGACCTTCGCGGCGGTCTCGACCGTCCTGGTCTCGCCCACATCGCTCTACGGCGTGGCGCTGGCCGAAGGCTCCGCGCTGCCTGACATCGCCTTCTACGCGATCGGCGCGGTGATCGGCGCGGCGGGCGGGGTGATCCAGTCGGCCAGCCGCACCATGATGGTCCGCCAGGCCAATCCGGCGCGCATGACCGAGGCTTTCGGGCTCTATGCGCTGGCCGGCAAGGCCACCTCCTTCATCGCGCCCCTGTCGATCGGCGTCGTGACCCAGATCACCGGGTCGCAACAATTGGGCGTGACCCCGCTGATCGCCCTTTTCCTGATCGGGCTTTTGTTGCTACGCTGGGTAAAACCCGAGGGAGACCGAGCAGAATGGTCCGACACCCCATCCGACTGACCGCCGCGGCGGCTCTTTGCGCCGTGCTGGCCGCCTGCGGCGGCGCGCGCACCACCCAGACCAAGGCCGCCCTGGCCCAGGCCGACCTGCCCACCATCGGCGCCTCGATGGGGGTGCTGTCGACCAAGGAGGCGAAACAGCTCTTCGGGGCGAAATCCGCCGCCTCGGGCCAGTCGCCCGCGCCCTATGGCAGCTATGCCAAGGGGTGCCTCGCCGGTGGCGCGCAACTGCCCGAGACCGGGCCGACCTGGCAGGCGATGCGCCTGTCGCGCAACCGCAACTGGGGCCACCCGGAGACCGTCGCCTACCTGCGCGACCTTTCGGCCAAGGCGGCGCAACTGCCGGGCTGGAGCGGGCTTTACATCGGCGACATGTCCCAGCCCCGGGGCGGGCCGATGCTGACCGGCCATGCCAGCCACCAGATCGGGCTGGATGCCGATATCTGGCTGCGCCCGGCCGAGAACCTGCAACTGTCGCGCAAGGCGCGCGAGCAATTGTCCTCGATCTCGCTGCGCCGCGCCAATGGCGCCTTCACCAACGACCAATGGACGCCGCAGCATCACGCGCTGCTGAAAGCCGCGGCCAGCGATCCGCGGGTGGCGCGGATCTTCATCTTCCCCGGCGCCAAGGTGAAGATGTGCAACGATGAAAAGGGCGACCGCGCCTGGCTGCGCAAGATCCGGCCCTGGTACGGGCATCACTACCATTTCCACGTTCGCCTGGCCTGTCCGCGCGGCGCCACCGGCTGCGTCGACCAGGCCGCCCCGCCCGCCGGGGATGGCTGCGCCGATGCCCAGGCCTGGGTCAACAACATCCTCAACCCGCCGCCGCCCGATCCCGATGCGCCGCCGCCCAAGCCCCGGCGCGAGCTGGTGCTGGCCGACCTGCCGGCGCAATGCGCCGGCGTGCTGACGGCACAGTAGCCCGGCATGAGACAGTTTCTCAGCGGAGCCCTGCTGGTGGCTCTGGTCGCAAGCTGCGGCATCGCGGCCGAGGATGCGCCCGACAGGGCCCGCCACGTCCAGAGCTTCACCTGGACGATGGACGCCCCGGGCTTCGGCGGCTTCTCGGCCATCGACTTCACCGAGTCGGGCGAGGGGTTCGTCGCGATCTCGGACCGGGGTTATGTCGTCGAAGGCCGGGTGCGGCGCGAGGGCGGGCGGATCACCGGCATCGAAAGCACGCGCCCCGAGGCGATCCGAAACACCCGCGGCCGGCCGATGACCGGCAAGGCGCGCGGCGACAGCGAGGGGCTCGCCATTGGCGCGGACGGGCGCCGCTATGTCTCGTTCGAGGGCGACCACCGGGTCTGGGTCTATCCGACGCCGGGGCGCGCGATCGCCCTGCCGCGGCATCCGGATTTCGCCGGGTTGCAGAACAATTCCGGGCTCGAGGCGCTGGCCATCGACGCGCGCGGCTGGCTTTACACCCTGCCCGAACGCTCGGGCCAGATGACCCGGCCCTTCCCGGTCTACCGCTACCGCGATGGCACCTGGGACCAGCCCTTCGACATCCCCCGGATCGGAGGGTTTCAGCCGGTCGGCGCCGATATCGGCCCGGACGGGATGTTCTACCTGCTGGAGCGGGAGTTCTCGGGTTTCGGCTTCCGCTCACGGGTGCGGCGCTTTGCCCTGAGCCCGACCGGACTCGGGCCCGGCGAGGTGCTCTTCACCAGCCGCCTGGGCATGCATGACAACCTCGAAGGGCTGGCGGTCAGCCGCACGCCTTCGGGCGAGATTCGCCTGACGATGATCTCGGACGACAATTTCCGCGTCTTCCAGCGCACCGAGATCGTGGAATACCTCCTGCGCTGAGCGGCCCGATCCATCGATGGATCGGCACCGATCCGTCGACGGATCGGGCGCCCGCGACAAGGGGCTTGCACCGGCCCCGCGCCCTGGGATATGCCCCGCCCGTCGCCGGACCCCGGCGACCAAGTCGCCGCAACCTTGCAAAAACGGGCACCAGACCATGAACCGCAGACATCTTCCTGGCATCCTTGCCATGGCCGCCATCGTCGTGGCCTCGAACATCCTCGTCCAGTTCCTGATCCTCGACGGGCTGCTGACCTGGGGCGCCTTCACCTATCCGCTGGCCTTCCTGGTGACGGATGTGATGAACCGCGTCTATGGCCCATCCGCCGCGCGCCGGGTGGTGCTGGCGGGCTTCTTGACCGGCATTGCCTGCTCGCTGGTGGGCTCGCAGATCATGCTGCAGGGCGAGGGCTACACCTATGCCGCGGTGCCGCTGCGCATCGCCTTCGCTTCGGGCCTGGCCTTCTTTGCCGCGCAACTGACCGATATCGCCGTCTTCAACCGCTTCCGCGAGGGCCGCTGGTGGCGCGCGCCGCTGCTGTCGACCCTGGCGGGATCGGCGCTGGACACCGCGCTGTTCTTTACCATCGCCTTTTCCGCGACCGTCACGGTTTTCGGCGCCGAGGCCGATGCCGCCGTCTCCTGGGCCCTGGCGCCGGTGCCCTTGCTGAACCTCGGACCGGAGCTGCCGCTCTGGGTGACGCTGGCGCTGGCCGACTGGGCGGTCAAGCTGTCGCTGGCGGTGATCGCCCTGGTGCCGTTCCGCGCGATCGTGGCGCAGCTGACGAAAAATCGCGTGGTGGCGTGAAATTTCCTTTTGCGATTTCGCCGGTCCGTGCCATGATTCGGATACGGATCAACAAAACGAAAGGAGGTGCTTCAGTGTCGAGAGAGGTATTGGAGAAAGGTGTCGGAACAGTTCGGGGGGATGCCCTCTGAGGCAACCCTTGGGGGTAGCAGCCCTCGAATTGGTAGGACCTAACCGGCCCCACCTCCTGACATTCTCGAAGGGCCATGCAAAGCGCATGGCCCTTTTCGTTCGATTGCCTATGTTCGGGACATGGCGTTACGTATCACCGATCAGATCGAGCTTGCGGATTGGGAGCTGACCGAACAGTTCATCCGCGCCTCCGGCCCCGGCGGGCAGAACGTCAACAAGGTGTCGACGGCGGTCGAACTGCGGTTCGAGGCCGCCCGCTCGCCCGCGCTGTCCGAGACGGTCAAGCGCCGGTTGCAGCGCATCGCCGGGCGCAAATGGACGCGCGAGGGCGCGCTGGTGCTGCAGGTCGACGAGACCCGCAGCCAGGCCCGCAACCGCGAGATCGCGCGCGAGCGGTTGGCCGAGATGGTGCGCAAGGCGCTGGAAAAGCCCAAGCGGCGGATCCCGACGCGGGTGTCGCAGAACCAGAAGCGCAAGCGGGTCGAGGCCAAGAAAAAGCGCAGCACCGTGAAGGCGCTGCGCGGGAAGGTCGAGGAATGACCCCGATCCGTTGACCGGTCAGTTCGCCGGCTCGAAGGCCGCCCCGGCAAGCGGGCCGCATCCCGGACCCTCACCCTCGGCCTCACCCAGCACGAAACCGGAATCGACCAGCGCCACCGCACAGCGCAGCGGGAAGGACACCCCGGCGCGCAGGTCGCCCTCGGGGTCCGAGAGCGTCAGCGTGCCGCCCTCGATCGCATAGGTGCCGCTGACGGTCTCGTCGCTGGCAGTATTGCGGAACTCGAAGCTGCCGTCATCGGCCAGGCGCGCCTCGACCTCGCCGGTCCGGTAGGTGCCGGGGGCAAGTGCTTCGTCATCGGTCGGCGCCTCGCCCGCGGCGGGATCGCCGGTGGTGACGGTGCCCAGCGCGGTGTCCGAGTCGCCGGCGGTGTCAGCGGCGTCGGCGGGGGCAGCCTGGATCGCGGTATCCGCGGTTTCCGGGCTGTCGCTGGCCTGAGCGGCGGTGTCGTCACCGGCCTCCTGCCCTGACGCCGCTTCCTCGGTTTCGCCGCTCCCGGTCGCCTCGTCGGCTTCATCGCCCCGAGCCGCCTCCGGGGTCTCTTCGCCCTCGGCCGCCGGTTCGGCGTCGCCGCCTTGCGCGGCACCCTCGGTTTCGCCGCTCTGGGCCGCCGCATCCGGGGTCTCTTCGCCCTCGGCCGCCGGTTCGGCCTCGCCGTCTTCCGTTGCACCCTCGGTTTCACCGCTCTGGGCCGCCGCATCCGGGGCCTTTTCGCCCTCTGCGGCGTCCTGAGCCTCGCCCTCCGGTGCGGCTTCCTCGGCCTCGCCGCTCTGGGCAGCCTCTTCTCCGCTCTGCGCGGCAGCCTCCGGTGTCTCTTCACCTTCCGCGGCCTGCGCGGCGTCACCGGCCTCCGTAGCCTCCTCGGTCTGGACAGACTCGTCCGCCTCACCGCTCTGGGCAGCTTCCGATGCCTCTTCACTTTCAGCGGCCTCGGCTTCCTGCGTCGCGCCCTCAGCCTCACCATTCTGGGCAGCCTCCGAGGGCTCTTCACTCGCCTCGGCCTCACCACCCTGGGCCGCCTCGTCAGCCGCACCTTCCTGAGCGGCGGCCTCCGTCGTCTCTTCGCCTTCCGCGGCGGCTTCGGCGTCACCCTCCCGGGCCGCGGCCTCAGGTGTCTCTGCACCCTCGGCGCTCTCCTGGGCCTCGCCGCTCTGCGCGGTCTCACCCTCGCTCGGCGCGCCCTCCTCGGTCGCTTCGGTCGCCGCGCCGTCCTCGGTGGTGCCCTCTTGCGCTTCCGATCCATCCTGCTCCGTGGCGCCGTCACCCTCGGGCTCCGACGTCGCGGCCCCTTCCTCGCCCGACATGGCCGGGGCGGCAGGCGTGGCATCGCCGGATCCGGCCTCCGGGGTCGCGGCGGCCTCCCCGCCTTCGTCCTGCAGGGTGGCGATGCGCTGTTCCAGTTCCAGAAGCTCCTCGGAGCGTTTGGCCAGCAGTTCGGTCAGCTCGGTGACCTTGGCCTGCACCTCGGCGCGCTGGGTCTCGGCCTCGGTGATGTCGGTCTCGAGCGTGTCGCGCCGGGTACCGAGTTCGGCGACTTCGGCCTCAAGCGCACGGTGCTCTTCACGCAGGGTGGCGACCTTGTCGGTGACGGTCCGCGACATCTCCTGCAGTTCGGCTTCGGCGGTGCGCGCCTCCTGCATGCGAGTCTCGGCCTTGGCCATCTCCTCGGTCAGCGTGGCGGCTTCGGCCTGCAAAGTGCTGAGAACCTCGCGCAGGTCGCTTTCCTGCTGGCGCGCTTCTTCCAGCCTTGCGCCCACGGCGTCGAGCGACCTGGTCACCTCGGCGACGCTGGTCTCGGTCTCGGCGCGCAACTCCTGGTTGCGGGCGATCTCCTCTTCCAGCGGCGGCAGGGCCGCGCGGCGCGATTCGAGCATGGCATTGGCGGATTCGAGCTCGGCGGTGACCTCGGCCAGCCGGCTCTCGGCGGTCTCGACTTCGCCGACCGCGGCATCGCGCCGCTCGGTCAGCTTGGCCAGTTCGGCCTCGAAATCGCCGCGCGCGGCCTCGAGCTCGGCGGTCATCCGCTCGAGATCGGCCGCGAGGTCGGTCTCGCGGGTCGTGCGTTCCTCGGCGAGCGCGGCCAGTTCGGCCTCGAAATCGGTCTTCGCCTTCTCGCGCTGCGCGTCGAGTTCGGCAAGCTCGCCGCTGGTGGCGTCGATCCGCGCCTGGATGTCGGTCAGCTCGCCCGAGGCGGATTCGACCGCGGCAAGGGCGGCGGCGACCTCTTCGCGTTGCAGCGTGGCCTCTTCGATCCGGGTGGTCATTTCCTGTTCAAGCTCGGCCCGGCCGGTCATCTGGTAGAATCCCCAGAACCAGCCGATCGCGGCCACCACCGCCACCAGGATCAGCGCGGTGCGCCCGCCGCCGGACCCCGAGCCGCCGCTCTGGGCGGACGCGGGGCCGGAGGGCGGCGTGCCCGCACCGGATGCGCCGCCGGTGCCCGAGGTGCCGGCAGAGGCGGAACCGGGCGCTTTCCCGGCGCTGGCGGGCGTCTTCGGCGTGCTGTCGGAACTCGCGCCGCTTGCGGGTTTCGCCTTGTCATCTGTGCCCGTTGGGGCCTTGGAGGCTGCGTCGGAAGAGGTCTGCGCGGGGTCGGGTCCGGATGCATCGCCGGGCGTCTGGCCGCTGCCAGACTTGGTGTCCTCACCGGTTTTGCCCTTGGCGTTTTTGTCGGCCATGTTCGTTGTCTCCCTTGGTGTCCGGTCCGCGCTTGTTTATTCGAGGTAGATCACTTTATTCGAGGTAGATCACGATCTCGTGGGATCAAGACGTGGCGGCGAATATCGGCGCCGCGCCGGGGCCTGTCCGCCGATCATACCACCACTTCGATCCGCTCCTGTTCGCCCACGTCGAAGACGCGCTTGTAGCGCGCGATCTCGTCTTTCGGGCCCATCGCCTTTTCCGGGTTGTCCGAGAGTTTCACGGTCGGGCGCCCCTCGGCCGAGACGGCCTTGCAGACCAGCGAGAAGGCGTCGAGACGCCCGTCGGGCACCAGGCCGCGGAAATCATTGGTCAGGTTGGTGCCCCAGCCAAAGGACACCCGCACCCGGCCGGAAAACTGCGCGTGCAGCGCGGCGATATTCTCGACGTCCAGCCCGTCGGAGAAGATCACCAGCTTTTCGCGCGGATCCTCGCCGCGGCTTTGCCACCAGTCGATTGCCACCTCGGCCCCCTTGGCCGGATCGCCCGAATCGATGCGGATGCCGGTCCAGCCGGCCAGCCAGTCGGGCGCGTCGCGCAGAAAGCCCTCGGTGCCGAAGGTGTCGGGCAGGATGACCCGCAGGTTGCCGTCGTGTTCCTCCTGCCAGTCGGCCAGCACGTCATAGGGCGCCTGCGCAAGCTCTGCATCGCTGTCGGCCAGCGCGGCATAGACCATGGGCAGTTCATGGGCATTGGTGCCGATCGCCTCGAGATCGCGGTTCTTGGCGATCAGGCAGTTCGAGGTGCCGATGAAATGCGTCCCCAGCCCTTCGGTCATCGCCTGCACGCACCAGTCCTGCCACAGGAAACTGTGCCGCCGCCGCGTGCCGAAATCGGCAATCAGCAGGTCGGGGACGGCGCGCAGACGCTCGACCTTTTCCCACAGCTTGGTCATGGCGCGGGCATAGAGCACCTCGAGCTCGAAGCGGCCCATGTCGTTGAGCACCGCGCGGCTGCGCAATTCCATCAGCACCGCCAGTGCCGGGATCTCCCACAGCATGACCTCGGGCCAGGCGCCCTCGAAGGTCAGCTCGTACTGGCCGTCGCGCTTTTCCAGGTGATAGGGCGGCAGTTGCAGCCCCTCGAACCACCCCATGAAATCCGACCGGAACATCGACCGCTTGCCGTAGAACATGTTGCCGCGCAGCCAGGTGCTTTCGCCGCGCGACAGCGAGAGCGAGCGGATGTGATCGAGCTGTTCGCGCAATTCGCCCTCGTCGATCAGGTCGGCCAGGCGGATGTGTTTCGACCGGTTGATCAGCGAAAAGCGGACCTGGGTATCGCGCTTGTTGCGAAACACCGACTGGCACATGAGCAGCTTGTAGAAATCGGTGTCGATGAGCGACCGCACGATCGGATCGATCTTCCACTTGTGGTTCCAGACGCGGGTGGCGATATCGACCATGCAGGCAGGACCTTTCGTGACAATCGTCCCTTGATAGGCCATGGACCCTGCCGGATCAAAGGGATTTCCCGCCCGCGGCCGCACGCCGGGCCGGCGCGGGATCGGCGCCGGCCATCTCGGCCAGGGTTGCCAGAAGCTCGGGCTTGCGCACCGGTTTGCTGAGAAAGGCGTCCATGCCGGCGTCGTGGCAATCCTTCCGGTCCGAGGCAAAGGCATTGGCGGTCAGCGCCACGATCCGCGGGTGATGGCCGCCGCGCGCCCGGATCGCGCGCGTGGCGCCCAGGCCGTCGAGTTCGGGCATCGAGAGATCCATGAGGATCACGTCGAAGACCTCGGCCGCGGCCCTTTCGACCGCGATCCGCCCGTTGGGCGCCATCTCCAGCAGCACGCCGGTACCCTTGAGAAAGCTCTGCACCAGCAGCCGGTTGGTGCCATTGTCCTCGGCCAGCAGCACCCGCAGACCGGCGAGCGCCGAGAGATCGGCCTCGGGCAGCGCCTCGGGCGCGCGAAGGCCGCGGGCCGGGTGAAGCTGCACCTCGACGCGGAAACAGGAACCCTGGCCGGGGTGCGACTCGAGGCTGATGTCGCCGCCCATCTGCCGCGCCAGCAGGCGCGAGATCGCCAGCCCGAGGCCGGTGCCGCCGAAGCGGCGGGTGGTGGCGGCATCGGCCTGGGCGAAAGGGTCGAAGATCCGCGTGCATTTTTCCGAAGGAATGCCGATGCCGGTGTCACGAACCTCGATCCGCAGCCACACCTCGGCGCCGCGCCGGCGGTGCGAGACGAGGATGGTGACCGAACCCTGTTCGGTGAACTTGATCGCATTGCCGGTCAGGTTGACGAGGATCTGGCGCAAGCGCCCGTCATCGCCATGCAGCATCGCCGGCAGCCGGGTGCGAAACTCCACCGCAAGCTCCAGCCCCTTGGCCTCGGCCCGGGGGCGCAGGAGGTCGACGGCATCCAGCACGCAGGGCCCCGGCGCGAAATCCACCGGGTCGATCGACAGCCGCCCGGCCTCGAGCTTGGAGAGGTCGAGAATGTCGTTGATGATCTTCAAAAGCGCCTCGGCCGAGGTGCGGATGGTGTCGGCATAGAGCCGCTGGTCGGCGTCCAGCGCGGTCTCGCACAGCAGGTCCGCCATGCCGATCACCGCGTTCATCGGTGTGCGGATCTCATGGCTCATGGTGGCGAGAAAGGCGGATTTCGCCCGCTCGCTGCTTTCGGCGGCGATCCTTGCGGCGGCCATTTCCGCCTCGTGGCGCTTGGCATCGGTGATGTCGCGCTCGATCGAGACCACGCGCTCGAGCGCGCCCTGGTCCGACAGCAGCGGCGCCAGCGTGGTGTCGACCCAGATCTCGCGGCCATCCTTGCACCGGTTGAGGATCTCGGCGCGAAACGGCTTGCCGTCGGCCACCGTACGCTCGAGGTCGCGCACGGTCTGCGGGTCGGTTCCCGGGCAATTGAGCAAGTCGCCCGGGGTGCGCCCCACGGCCTCGTGCCGGGTGTAGCCGGTGATGCGGGTAAAGGCATCGTTGACCCATTCGATGCGCCGGTCGGGCCCGCAGATCAGCACCGAATCCGCCGCGTGCCGCGCCACCAGCGACAGGTAGCGCAGCCGCGCCTGCTGGTCGCGCAATTCGGCATTCGCGGTTTCGATCTGGCGTTGCCGCTGCAGCAGCGCGCGGGAAGTGTCGATGTGCCGCCGCATGTTGGACGAAACGTATTCGGTCAGCAGCCAGACCATGTAGACCAGGATGCCGATGGCCAGCAGATCGTAGCCCAGCCGCGGCGTCACCCCGTTCACCACCAGGCTTTCGATCGCCAGGATCCCCACCAGCGCACACCCGTAGACCCCGAGGCGGACCCAGGTGGCCAGCGGGTGGTATTGCAGCACCAGCCCGGCATTCAGCGCCGCGCCCGCGAGATAGGCAAAGCAGAAGAAATTGGCATCCCCCGGTGCCGCGGTAAAGGCCGCCAGCGCAATGCAGGCCACGATGGTCAGCGCCTGGAACCCCGCCGACAGCGCGGTGAGCCGATAATACCGCCCGACCGGTCCGCCGGCGCGCAGCCCGGCCTGCGACAGGCGCAGCGCCAGCAGGTCCACCGCCTCGCCCAAAAGTGCAAGACTGGCGGCGGCCAGCCCGATGCGCGGCGCGATCAGCAGGGCCAGCGTGACCGCGCCGCTCAATGTCATCAGCTGGCGATGCCAGAAATGCGTGATCCGCCCGCGGGCATAGCGCAGGAACAGCCCCTCGGCGCTATGGCCGTGTTCGAATTCGGCCAGTTGGCGATCCGAGTCCCGCAAATCCGACATTGTCCCGACCGGTTGGTGCAATCCGGTTCGTGATTACGGCACAGGGGTTAAGAAACCTGCAATCGCCGTCACTTGAGCGTGACACCGGCGGCTTGCATCCGCCCGGTTGCCGCCGCCAGCGATCCGTCCAGATCGATGGCGCGGCACAGCTCGGTCAGCACCGTCACCTGGAAGCCCAGCCGGGCGGCATCCTCGGCGGAATAGGCGACGCAGAAATCGGTGGCCAAGCCGACAAGGTGCAGGTCGGAGATGCCGCGGTCGCGCAGATAGCCCTCGAGCCCGGTGGCGGTCTCGTGGTCGTTCTCGAAGAAGGCCGAATAGCTGTCGATGCCGGGCCGGAACCCCTTGCGGATGATCATGTCGGCACGGGTGGTGTTCAGCCAGTCGTGGAACTTCCCGCCTTCGGACCCCTGCACGCAATGGTCGGGCCAGAGCACCTGGGGGCCGTAGGGCATCTCGATCATCTCGAAGGGCGCCTTGCCGGGATGTTCGCTGGCAAAGGAGGAATGCCCCTCGGGGTGCCAGTCCTGGGTCAGGATCACCGCGTCATACCCGGCCATCAGCGCATTGATCGGATCGACGATCTCGTCGCCTCCGGCCACCGCCAGCGCGCCGCCGGGGCAGAAATCGTTCTGGACGTCAACTACGATCAGCGCTCTCATCTCGGCCTCCCTCGGGTTTCCGCCCCATGGGTACGCCGGGCCACGGCCCGGGGTCAACCGGCGGCGCAGGCGCGCACCCCCGGCGCGCGGGTGTCGCAAGGTGTCGCAGCCTGCCGCAACCGGCGCCCGGCGATCTTGTCAGCCGCGGTGCCAGGGCGTATCTGGCGGACATGCTGACCGTTGCCGCGCTTTACCACTTCACCCGGTTCGACGACCCCGAGGCCCTGCAAGGCCCGCTGAGGGCGCTGTGCCTCGCGCAGGGCGTCACCGGCACGCTGCTGCTGGCGCGCGAAGGGCTCAACGGCACGATTGCCGGGACGCGCGCCGGGATCGACGCGGTGCTGGCCCATCTCCGGGCGCTGCCCGGCTGCGCCGATCTCGAGCACAAGGAAAGCATGGCCAGCGCTCCGCCCTATGCCCGCATGAAGGTCCGGCTGAAACGCGAGATCGTGACCATGGGCCAGCCCGATGTCGATCCGCGCGCCCGCGTCGGCCACTATGTCGCGCCGGGCGACTGGAACGCCCTGATCCGCGCCGAGGACGTGGCGGTGATCGACACCCGCAACGACTACGAGGTGGCGATCGGCAGTTTCAAAGGCGCCATCGACCCCGAAACCGCCAGTTTCCGCGATTTCCCCGCCTGGTGGGAGGCCAACAAGGACCGCTTCCACAACAAGAAGATCGCCATGTTCTGCACCGGCGGTATCCGCTGCGAGAAATCCACCAACTACCTGCTGGGCCAGGGGGTGGCGGAGGTCTATCACCTCAAGGGCGGCATCCTGAAATACCTCGAGGAGGTGCCGGCCGAGGACAGCGCCTGGCAGGGCGCGTGCTTCGTCTTCGACGGCCGGGTCTCGGTGGGCCACGGGCTGGCGGAAGGGCCGCATCTGCTGTGTCACGCCTGCCGCCGCCCGATCCTGCCGGAAGACCGCGCCCGGCCGGAATACGAGGAAGGCGTCGCCTGTCACCATTGCGCGGGCGAGACCTCGGAGGCCGACAAGGCGCGCTTTCGCCAACGCCAGAAACAGATCGAACTGGCCCGCCGGCGGGGCGAGACACACCTCGGCGGCGCCTACGGGGTCTGAGCCGGTGTCGGGAGGGGGCGGCTCCTCCGTCCCTTGCGGGCCGTCATCGCGAAGAATGCCCGCAAGGGCTTGATGAGCGACCCGCTCACGCCGTGGCAGACACCAGCCGGCCCGAGACCAGCAGATGCGTGCTCATCGCGCCGATCCACATGGCCAGCACCGCCAGCCAGGCGGTGACCGAGAAGATCGCCCCGCCGGACACCCCCGCGCCCACCGCGCAGCCCCCCGCCAGCATCGAGCCGAAGCCCATCAGCGCCGCGCCGAGAAGATAGCGCTCCATCGGCGTGTCCGCGCCGAAGCGCTGGATGCGGAACTCGCGGTTGAGCAGCGCCATCGCCGCCGCGCCGAGAAACACCCCCGGCACCAGCCCGACGCCGAAGCTGACCGGCAGGCTGCGCTCGTTGACCAGCCCCATCAGCGTATCGGTCGAGGGGCCGGTGAAGGTGACCGAGGAAATCGGCACCACCTCGAAGGAGGTCTGCGCCAGCCGGTAGGTCAGGATCCACCCCAGCGCCACCGCCGCGCCCACCAGCGCCGCCGCCAGCGCCCGGCCCGGGGCCACACCCCGGTGCCGCGCCAGGGCAAACCCCGCCAGAAGCGCCAGCCCGGCCACCGCCGCCGCAACCCCGTGCGACAGGCCCAGCGCCGACAAGAGGTTCCGCGTCTGTCCGCCGTCGATCAGCGCCCAGGATCCGATTTCCTCGCGCAGCGGCGACAGCACCCCGCGCAAGCTGGCCTGGGCCACCAGCGTCAGCACCAGCCCGGTGACGATGGCGCGCAGGTTGCCGGTGGCCGAAAGCACCAGCAACCGCGAGGCACAGCCCCGCGCCAGGATCATGCCCGCGCCGAACATCAGCCCGCCGATCGCCGCCCCCGAGAGCGAGCCGGTCGCCGCCAGCTGCCGCGCCTCGCGCACGTCCAGCCATCCCGCGGCGACCGCGCCCTGCACGCCCACCACCGCGGCGCAAAAGGCGATCAGCCAGATCGCCAGCTTCGGGCCGAAACCGCCCTCCGCCACCTCGACCGTGGCCGAGCGCAGGCAGAAGCGCGAATGCTGCGCCGCCGCGCCAAAGATCAACCCGGTCAGGACGCCGATGCCGATCAGCACGTTGCCATCCCCGAAACGCTCGATCAGCGTGTCCATGTTCCATCTCCGCAAGTTTGGCGGAACATATCTCGATTCGTGAATGCGGGCCTTGACATGTCTCAAGTCCGCCCGAAGGCCCTCCGCCCCGGGACGGGGCGAAAGGCCGGGGTCCGGTCAGCCGAACATGTCGGTGGTGATGCCGTCGTACCAGCCCAGGCTTTCCTGGTAGGTGGTCTTGCGCGTCGCGGCGTCTTCGTCGTTCTGGCTGATGAAACTGTCGACCGAGGCGATCTTCTCCGCGGTCGGCTCATAGGCCGCGCCCACCTTGACCCCGTCGTCGGTGGCGATCAGCGACCAGCAGGTATTGGCGTATTTCGCCGGGAAGACCCGGCTGCCGGTCAGCGCGCCGCGCACCGCATTGGCACAGACCTTGGCCTGGGAATTGGCCGAAAAGCCCGATTTCGGCATGTCGCCCTGCGCGGCCGCGTCACCCAGAACGTAGATGTCCGGATCGGCCTTCGACGACATGTCGGTCGGGTTGACCGGCGCCCAGTTGCCCTCGGTCACGCCGGCCAGTTCGGCGATCCGCCCGGCCTTCTGCGCCGGAATGACGTTGCAGGCATCGGCCTTGATGACCTCGCCATCGATGTCCACCGTCATCTCGGCCGGGTTCACGGTGACGTTCTGGCCGCCGAAATCCGGGCCGATGCGGGTGATCATGCCAGCATAATGCTGCTCCCAGCCTTCCTCGAAGAGCCCCTGCTTGGAGAAATTGGCCTTGGGATCGGCGATGATGATCTTGGCGGTCGGGTTGGTCTGTTTCAGCGCATGGGCCACCATCGAGATCCGCTCGTAGGGCCCGGGAGGGCAGCGGAAGGGGTTGGGCGGGGCGACCATGACAAAGGTGCCGCCCTCGGGCATCGCCTCGACCTGGGCCTTGAGAAGCGCGGTCTGCGATCCGGCCTTGTAGGCATGGGGCATGGCGTTCTGCGCCGTCACGTCCCAGCCGGGCACCGCGCCGTCGACGAAATCGATGCCGGGGCTGAGGATCAGTTTGTCATAGGGCACCGATCCGCCGCCCGCCAGCGCCACCGTCCTGGCGTCGCGGTCCACGCCCACCGCCCAGTCATGCACCACGTTGACGCCATACTCGCTGGCCAGCGTGCCATAGGAATGGGCGATCGAGTCGATGGTGCGGAAGCCGCCGATGACGAGGTTGGAGAAGAAGCAGGTGTAATAGGTCTTGGTCGGTTCGATCAGCAGGACGTCGATCTCGCCCTCGCTGTCCTTGGCGATGTAGCGCGCGGCCGTGGCGCCGCCGGCGCCGCCGCCGACGATGACGACCCGCGGCTTGCCGTGGCTGGCGGCGCGGACCATGGGGGCGGACAGGGTCATTGCCGCCGCGGCGGTGCCGATAAAGGCCCGTCTGTTGAATGTCATGTCGCGTTTCCTCCGTTGGTGAAGGGCCGCTTACTGGTCGAGCGACCCGAAATAGGCGGCCAGGGCCGCGATCTCGTCGTCGGACAGGCGCCCGGCGATCATCCGCATGACAGGGTGTGCCCTGTACTGGTTCTTGTAGGCATGCATCGCGATCACGAAGTCCTCTTCCGGCCAGAGCGTGATCGAGGGAATGCCGCTGTCGCCGCCGTCCGCCCGGTGACAGGTGGTGCATTCGGACGACAGGTATTCACCGTATTCCGGATCGCCGACAATGGCGAGGATCTCCGGGTCGACCGTGTGGTCGGTGCCGGTGGCGGTGGGATCGGCCTCGGGGATATCCGACGGATCCGCCGAAAAGCGCCGCAGGTAGGCCAGAAGATCGGCCCGGTCGCGCGCATCCGGCAGGCCGTCAAAGGACATGCGGGTGCCGGACACCAGGTTCTTGGGATTCTCGATATAGATGTGCAGCGTGTCGGCGTGCCATTCGAGGCCCCCCGAGGCCGCGCGCATCATGTCCTTGGAATAGCGGAACCCCTCATGCGCCCCCGCCCGGCGCCCGAAGAGGTTGTTGAGATGCGGGCCGACCCGGTCCCTCGCGCCCTGCCCGACCTGGTGGCAGGCCTTGCAATGGCGAAACAGCGTCTCGCCCCGCGCGGCATCGCCCAGGTCCTGCGCGCCGGCCCCCTGGGCAGGACAAAGGGCCAGGGCAAGGGCGGCAAGGCGCGATCTCGTCCGCATGCCCCTAGTCTTCCGGGAAGGACTTCAGGTATTCGATCACCGCCGCCAGGTCATCCTCCTTGCGCAGCCCGGCAAAGGTCATCTTGGTGCCGGACATATAGGCCTTGGGCTTAGCCAGGAAGGCAGTCAGTTCCTCCTCGGTCCAGACCAGCCCGTCCTCGCCGGCGGCCTGCATGTCCCTGGAATACTTGAACCCCTCGGCGGCCCCCGCCGGATGCCCGACGATGCCGTTCAGCGAAGGGCCGGTGCGGTGCTTGGCGCCCTCGCCGACCTGGTGGCAGGCGCGGCACTTCTTGAACACGTTCTCGCCCGCGGCGACCAGCTCGGGGTCGAGCGCCTCGGCGCCGGTATCTTCCGACGCAGACTCCTCCATCGCCGCCTCCTCGACCGCCTCGGGCTGGTCCTCGTTGACGATGGCGGCGTCGGTCTCGAAGGCCTCTTCGGCGCTGCCCTCTTCGGCGGGGGTCACGTCCAGCACGGTGGCGCGCATGGTGATCTCGACGCTGTCCTTGCAGTTCTCCATGCAGGGCTCGGTGCGCCACATGGGGTATTCGGTCTCGGCCCGGTCATCGACGATGAAGCCATCGGCATTGGGCATCTCGACCTCGAGGAAATTCTCATGCGTGAGGGTGAAATCCTCGTCGACGAGATCGTTGGAGTAAAGGATATAGGCCACCATGGCATAGACCTCGTCCACCTCGAGCGTCTGCGCCGCGCCGAAGGGCATGGAGCGGTGGATGTAATCCCAGACGGTCGAGAGATAGGGCCAGTAGCTGCCCACGGTCTTGACCGGGTCCTTGTCGGCCAGCGTGTCCCAGCCGCCGGCCAGCTTGGGCCAGTTGCCCGTGCCCTCGGCAAAGTCGCCGTGGCAGGCGGCGCATTTCTCGGCAAAGACCTCCTCGCCGGTCCAGACATCGCCCGAGCCTTCCGGCAGGCCGGTGCCATCGGGCATCACGTCGAGATCCCAGGCGGCGATTTCCTCGGGCAGGGCGGGACGGCCCAGTCCGTAGGTGCCGCCCGAGCCGTCCGAGGCCGCCGCCGCGCCGACGATCAGCCCGCCCGCGGGCGCCTCGTCGGCACCGCCGCCGGGAATGACCAGCGCGACGGTCGGGTTGTTGTCCGGGATCGGGGCGATATTGCGGTCGGCGAAATTGATCGCCAGCACCGTCATGACCACCAGGCCGGCGCCGGTTCCGGCAAAGAGCGCAAGGTTAGGATACTTCGACATTCTCGGCCTCCCCGTTGGCTTTCACATGCCAGGTCTGGATGCAGTTGTTGTGATAGATCGAGTTCTCGCCCCGCACCTCGCGCAGTTGCGCCTTGGTGGGCTGGACATAGCCGGTCTCGTCCATCGCGCGGCTTTGCAGCAGCATCTCCTCGCCCGCCCAGGTGGTGTCGAGGTAGAAGCGGGTCAGCGCCTTGTTCTCGCCCTCGTTGGCCAGCCGCGCGGTTTCCCAGGTCATGCCGCCGTCCCTGGACACATCGACGCGGGTGATCCTGCCATGCCCCGACCAGGCCATGCCGGTGATCACCAGCGGCCCGTGGCCATGGGTGATCGGCATCTGCGGGCTGGGCGAGGTGACGACGGATTTCGCATCCATCACCCAGGTCCACTTGCGCGAGGTGCCATCGGCCAGCGTATCGGTGTATTTCGAGGTTTCCTCGCGCGATTCGACCGGGCCGCTGGTGACCTCGATCCGGCGGATCCACTTGACCCACATGTTGCCTTCCCAGCCCGGCACGACGAGGCGCACCGGATACCCGTGCTCCTTGCGCAAGGCCTCGCCATTGGCCTTGAACGCCACGAGCACGTCGTCCAGCGCCTTTTCCATCGGGATCGAGCGGCCATTCGAGGAGGCATCGGCGCCTTCCACGTAGACCCACTTGTCGGCCAGATCGTCGCCCAGCCCGGCCTCGGCCAGCAGCGTGCGCAGCGGCACGCCGGTGTATTCCATGTTGTGAATCATGCCATGGGTGAACTGCGCGCCGTTCAATTGCGCACCGGCCCATTCCATACCGGTATTCGCCGCGCATTCGCAGAAATAGACGTGGTTTTCCCGCGGGAACCGCTCGAGATCGGCATAGGTGAAGACCAGCGGCGTCTCGACCAGCCCGTTGATCATCAGGCGATAGTCTTCCTTCTTCAGCTCGATCGCGCCCGAATGGTGCCGCTCGAAGGCGCAGCCCTGCGGGGTGATCGTGCCGTCCAAAGCGTGGATCGGGGTGAAGTTGATCGAGGAAATCGTATCGGCGGTCAGCCATTCGACGTTGCGGCGGATCACGTCCGATTCAAACTCGATGGGCAGGCCATAGGGCACCTCGTCGACGCCGGCGCCAAAGCCCGAGGCCCAGTCCTGCACTTCGGTGATCAGCGGATCGGCGTCCTGCGCGCGGGCGCTGCCTGCCGCCACGGCCCCTGCCGCTGCGGCGACGCTGCCACGCAGAAAGGCGCGGCGGGATGTGCCTGCTGTCCTGTCGTTCGACATCTCTGTCTCCCTTTAACGTCATGCCGGGCCCGGGGCGACGGCATGGTTGCAGAAATCGGCGGGCGTCTCAGGCGCCCACCACGTCCACGGATGTATTCGGATCGAGCCTCACGGTGCCGCGATTGCGGATGTGGCTTTCCACCACGTCCCAGATCGGCGGCCCCTCGGTGCCCTCGTTCACGCTGGCCCAGCCGGCGACCACATAGGTCTTGCCGGCGTCGATCGCCTCGCCGGTCCTGAGCAGGGTCATCTCGCTGATCCGGTCGCCCTGCGGCCTGGTGATGTCGATCCGGTAGCCGAGGCCGCCGACCCGCACCATGTCGCCGCCCTGCTGGTAATAGGGGTCGGGGTTGAAGATGTTGTCGGCCACGTCCTCGAGGATCACCTTGATGAATTCGCCGGTCATTTCCGAGCGATAGGCATTGGGATAGGTCATCGAGGTGACGTTCCAGATATCCTCGCGGGTGATCGCATCGCCGGGGATCAGGCTGGGCCCCCAGCGCACGCCGGGCGACATGGCGATATCGGCCTCGCGCTCGGTGATCAGCGCGTCGCAGATCAGGTCGTCCCAGGCACCGTTGAAATTGCCCCGGCGATAGAGCAGCGAGTCGGTCTTGCCGATCACCTCTTCCAGCTCGGCCTTGTAGGGCGCGCGCTGTTCGTCGATCAGCGCGGTCATCGAAGGGTCGGGGGCGATCACGTCCGAGAAGATCGGGATCAGCTTGTGCCGATAGCCCATCATCCGCCCGTCGCGCACGTCAAGGTCGACGCGGCTGACGAACTTGCCGTTCGAGCCCGAGGCAATCACGATGGTCTCGCCCACCAGCACCGGTTCGGGCAGGGCGTCATGGGTATGGCCCGACAGGATCACGTCGATGCCGCTGAGCTTGCCGGCCATCTTCTTGTCGACGTCGAACCCGTTGTGCGACAGCACGACGACCAGCTCGGCGCCCTGGGCGCGGACCTCGTCGACCATGGTCTGCATGTGTTCGTCGCGGATGCCGAAGCTGTATTCCGGGAACATCCAGCCGGGGTTGGCAATCGGCATGTAGGGAAAGGCCTGGCCGATGACGGCGATCTTCGTGCCGCCGCGCTCGAAGAAGGTATAGGGCGGGAACATCTCGGCCGGTTCGTCCCATTCGGCGTCGAAGATGTTCTGGCCCAGCGCCGCAAAGGGCAGGCCCTCGACAATCTCGTGCACCCGGTCCGAGCCCAGGGTGAACTCCCAGTGAAAGGTCATGGCGTCGGGCTTGAGCGCGTTCATCACGTTGACCATGTCCTGGCCCGCGGTGTGATAGCAGGTATAGCTGCCGTGCCAGGTATCGCCGCCGTCGAGCAGAAGCGCATCGGGCCGCTCGGCGCGGATGGCATTGACCACGGTGGCCACCCGGTCCATGCCGCCGACCCGGCCATAGGCCTGCGCCAGCGCGGAAAAGTCGCCCGAGGACAGCGCGTAATGCGCCGGGCTGCCGTCGTCGATGCCGTAAAGGCGGCGGAAATCGGCGCCGGTGACATGCGGCACCACGCCCTTGTTCGGACCGACGCCGATATTGATCGAGGGTTCGCGGAAGTAGATCGGCTTCAACTGCGCGTGGATGTCGGTGACATGGATGAGAGAGACATTGCCGAAGGTGTCGAACTCAAGCAGTTGATCCTGGGTCAGCGCCTGCTGCGCGGCCAGACGTGCCCAATTGCCGAAGCCCGAGGCACCGATCATCGCCGATGCGGCCATGGACACCTGAAGAAAATCGCGGCGGGAGATCATGCTCTGGTCTCGCTTCCTGTAAGTGTTTCACATACGCATATGTGAATGGGTAAGGTGCAAAAACGCCCCGCGCCGGATCCGGTGCGGGGCGTGCCGGGTTACTGGCGGACGGCCGGGGTCTCGACCGACAGGCCATTGCCGCGCGTGGCGACATAAAGCTCCAGCGCGCGGAACTCGTCGGAGCCTTCGGCGAAGGTCTCGGCGCGGGTGTCGCGGATGCAGCCGCGGAAGCGGTTGTGCTTGGAGATCAGCTTGGCCTGCTTCAGCCGGTAGGTCGGAAAGCCGTTGGTCTGGCCCTGGGACAGGTGGTCGGCGCGGATGTAATTGCCGTTGTTGTCCTCGTGGCAATTGGCGCAGCTCAGCTCGAGCTGGCCGTAGCGGGTGTAGTACATCTCCTTGCCCTGCTCCCAATAGGGGGCGGCGGCACCGTCGAACTTGACATCCACCGGCATCCCGCGCGACTGCAAGCCGATCAGCGCGACCATGGCCTGCATGTCGTCACCCGACCATTTCCACGGCTCGGCTTCCATCCGCTCGGTCCGGCAGGTGTTGATCAGGTCTTCCATCACCACCAGCGTGCCGGTCCCGTCGACCTTGGGCATGGTCGCGGTCAGCCCGGCAAAGCTTTCGGGGTCGTTGTGGCAATCGGCGCAGCTCTTGCCGGCGGCGCCCTCGGCCACGTCGAAGGCATCGATCGCCTGGTCGACGAAGATCATCGACGGGTTCTCGAAATCGTCGAGCTCAAGCGACTGCGTCTCGTCGGTGCGGTAGTGCCAGCCCGAGATCACCTGATCGCCCAGCGCACCGTCGAGATGCGCCGGCGCGGCGGTCTTGGTGATCATTTCGATCTCTTCGTTGATGACCAGCGTGTCATCATCCGGTCCACCGGCAAGGACCGGTGCTGCCGAGATCAGCAGAACGGCCGTCAGTGCCTTCAGTTTCATGTGTTCCCTCCCAATGCTGTCCTGCCCCTTGTGCCGGGGTCAGATGGCGTGCCCGCCCGCGGTTGATCCGCGGGCAGGCCGGGGCCCTTGTCAGACCGAAATTGCCTTGGCTTCCTCGTAGACCGAGCCATCGTCGTCGTACCAGGTGAACTTGAATTCACCGGCCTCGGGCACCTTGGCCTGGAACTCGAAATACGGGTTGGTCGAGATCGCCGGTTCCATCTTGACATCGATCACGTTCTCGCCGTTGAAATCGCAGGTGAAGCGATTGATGATCGAGCGCGGGATGACGTTGCCGTCCCCGTCCTTGCGCTGCCCCGATTCCATCTGGTGGCTGATCAGGGTCTTGATCGTGATGACCTCACCGGCGCTGGCCGATTTCGGCACCTTGACGCGGGGTTTCACACCTTTTGCCATGTTCTTTACTCCTTGGGTCTGTCGCAATCCCGAACCGCAAAACCGGGTTCCACTTTTGCTGGGATCGCTCCCTTTGTCTGGTTAGCCGCCGCAGCCGCCGATGGTGACCTTCACGGTCTTCGAGGCGCGCACGAAGCTGCCGTCGGCCATCTGGGCCACGGCCACCACGTCCTGCGTGCCGGCAAGCCGGATGCGGGTCGAGGCCATCTGCGCCCCGGCCAGCGGGCCGAACCTGAAGGTCGCGACCGGCGGGGTCGGGTTGCCCGCGGCATAGACCGCGATGGCCACCGCACCGGGGGCCGAGACCTCGATCGGCACGGTATTGCCGTTCTCGGCGATCTCGGGCGCGGTCAGCTCGAGCCCGCCCTCGCCAAGGTCGGCGCCGCCGGTGAATTCGTTGATCAGATCGTCCACCGACGCGCTTGCGCGGAACGGCAGGACGGTGAGAAGCGCGGCACCGGCTGCAAGCGCCAGCGTTTCGCGTCGTGTGAAATCCATCATCTCTCTCCTTGGTCTCGTTCGGCCGCCATCACTCGTCCTTGAGCGTCATCAGGAAGGCGACCACATCTTCGATCTCCTGTGCCGTGAGCAGCGGCGGCAGCGGTTCGGTCGCGGCCTTGCCGGTGAAGGCATTGCCGGGGCGAATGTATCCGCTGGTCTTGTAGAAGGCCGGCATCACCGTGCCGTCATAGGTCTTCTTGGCATTGGCGACGATGCCGCGCAGCTCGGCCTCGTTCCAGCGCGATGCGACGCCGTCGAGGATCGGGCCGACCTCGCCGTGGAACGGCGCGTTCTTGAGCGCGGTCACCTCGTGGCAGGCGATGCAATTGCCCGCGCCGCGGCTGGTCATGATCTTGGCGCCATTGGCCGCGTCGCCCGGCGTGCCGGACAGCGAGTCCGCCACCGCACCGTAGTCGTCGTATTGCACGTCGCCGGGATTCGCGATTTCCGCGATCGCACCGCCGGCGGCCAGAACGGCACAAGCCATTGCAATGGTCGTAAGCCTCATATTCCCTCCCTATCAGCTGCCTTTATGTTGGCTCAGGTAGCTGCTGTATACCGTAGGCCACGATGTACCTTTGACGCAACATCAAATTCATGATTGTGAATTAGTCATCGCGATCAGTCGGTCTTGCCGTCATCACGCTCCTTGATCCGGCGCGCGTGGTAACGTTGAAAATCCTCACCGTTATCAAGCAGGTACCTCTTTTCCAACACCCATGTAAACAGGTCGAGGGTGGTTCCAAAACTGAATGCGCCGGGCATTGCGGCGACCGCTGCCTGGGAAGCCGTCTTTCCCTCTTCCACCTCTTCCGGCATGAACATGATCGTGGGCGTGAAGAGAATCCCCCACTTCCGCGCCATGTCCCTTTGACTGAGCACTTCGCCGTCGAAATCCGTGGCTTCCGCGGCGCCGTGCAGATCGAGTTGCACGACAAAGAAGTTCTCTTCGATCAGCGCTTCAAGCTCCGGTTGCGGAAAGACCTCCTTGTGCATCTTGGCGCAATAGATGCAGCCGCGCTGTTCGAAGAACAGCACCAGCCGCTTGCCCTCGGCATTGGCCTCTTCCAGGTCCTCGCGCAGGTCCTTGAAGGTGTCGCGCATCCAGGCCGCCTTGTGCAGCCCGTCGTCGCCCAGTTCGGCGGCGGCAAGCGGCAGCGCGATCAGAGCCGCGAAGATGGTGGCAAGCAGACGTGTCATGGTATCCTCCCTTGGCTGGGTCAGCCGATTTGCATGAAGACCGGAAAGGTCTCCAACATCCATTGAGCGATATAGCTTATCGAATTGGTGGCGATCAGCACACCGAAGACGATGAGCAGCGTGCCCATCGCCTTTTCGATCTTGGGCAGGTGGCGGCGAAAGCGCACCATCCAGCGCATGAACGGGCCGATGAACATCGCCGCCACGATGAAGGGCAGCGTCATGCCAAGGCCGTAGACAAAGAGCAGCAGCGCGCCGGTCGACGCGGTCTCCTGCCCCGCGGCGGTGAACAGGATCGCCGCCAGCACCGGGCCGACGCAGGGCGTCCAGCCGAAGGCAAAGGCCAGGCCGATGACGAAGGCCCCGACCAGCGTCATGTTCGAGGTCTCGCCGGTATCGGCGCGGAACTGGCGATAGAGAAAGCCGATGCGGATCACCCCGAGGAAATGCAGCCCCATGGCGATGATGATCGCCGCCGCCACCCAGCGCAGCACGTCGAAATAATCGCGCACCATCTGGCCAAAGGCGGTGGCGGTGGCGCCCAGCCCCATGAAGACGGTGATCACCCCCAGCGAAAACGCCGTCGCCGCCAGCACCGCGCGCAGCCGAACGGCGGGCGAGATCTCGGCCGTGGCGCTGACCTGGTTCATGCTGACCCCGGCAAGGTAGCTGAGGTAGAAGGGCACGATCGGAAGGATGCAGGGCGACAGGAAGGACAAAAGACCTGCCAGGAGCGCACCTGCAAAGGATATGTCGAACATGAGTCCATCACCCGGGTTGAAAAATTCACATATTCAAATTACGTTGTATATCAGGTTCGGAGCAAATGAAACAGATACGCCTTGCCAGATTTGTTATCGCTACCGTGGCCGCGCTCATGCTGGCCGCGCCGATGGCGCGTTCCGAGATGACACTTGTCATGGTCGAGGAGCAAGGCTGCATGTGGT
The DNA here is from genome assembly GCA_006226775.1 of Paracoccaceae bacterium. Classification (GTDB taxonomy): domain Bacteria; phylum Pseudomonadota; class Alphaproteobacteria; order Rhodobacterales; family Rhodobacteraceae; genus Marinovum. The sequence continues at coordinate 50,305 of SBGD01000060.1, forward strand.
GCGCCCGCTGGAATGCCGAGATCGCGCCGATCTATCCCAGGACGCCCGAAGGCCGGGCCGCGCCGCTTTTGCGCATGGATATCAAGGCGCGTCCCCCCGAGGGCCTGGAATTTGCAGCCGGGCTGCACTTCACGCCCACCTTCGTGCTGATGGTGGACGGCCAGGAGCACGGTCGGATAGAAGGATACCCTGGCGAGGATTTCTTCTGGGGTTTGCTGGGCAAGATGATCGACGGCGCCAGGGGTGCCGGGGCGGAGGGATGATGGACGCAACAGCACCCGGAACGAACAGGGACGCACCGATGGGCCTGCCGGTCTTTGACGAAAACACCTGCGACGCGGATCTCGAACGCATGATGGAGAACGCCACCAACGCGGCGAACTTCCTCAAGGCGCTGGGCCACGAGGGAAGGCTGATGATCCTGTGCCACCTGGCCACCGGCGAGAAATCGGTCACCGAACTGGAAGACCTTCTGTCGGCGCGCCAGGCGGCGGTGTCGCAGCAATTGTCGCGCCTGCGGCTCGAGGGGCTGGTGACGCCGCGCCGCGACGGCAAGGCGATCTATTATTCGCTGGCCGACGACCGGCCGCGCCAGATCATGGAGATCGTCTACGAGTTGTTCTGCCGACCGGACAAGGCCGACAGCTAGGCCGGCGCGCGGCGCGGGCCAGGGGAGGGGCGATGCTGGAGTTTTTGGGCGAGCCGCTGGCGGTGGCGCTTTTCGGGCTGGCAAGCGGGCTGATGCTGGGGCTGGCGGCGCGGCTGGGCCGGTTCTGCACCCTCGGCGCGATCGAGGATTTCCTCTATTCCAGCAGCGATCTGCGCCTGCGCATGTGGGGCGTGGCGATCGGTGTGGCGATCATCGGCACATTCGCGCTGATCGGGCTGGGCGGGCTGAACCCCGGCGATCCGGCTTACCTGGCGCAGGCGTGGAACCCGCTGGCCTCGATCCTCGGCGGGCTGGTCTTCGGCTATGGCATGGCGATCAGCGGCAATTGCGGCTTCGGCGCGCTGGCCCGGCTGGGCGGCGGCGACCTGCGCTCCTTCGTGATCGTGCTGGTCACCGGCATCTCGGCCTATGTGGCGCTGTCGGGTCCGCTCTCGGGGCTGCGAATCCGGCTGTTTCCGCCGGAGCAGAGCGGCGAGGCCCTGCCCGGCATCGCCCATGCGCTGGCCGGGCTCAGCGGGCTGGGCGTGGTGCCGATCGGCATTGCCATCGGGGCGCTTCTCGTGGCGCTGGTGATCTGGCCCCCCCATGTGCGCCGCGCGCCAGGCACGCTGGTCTGGGGCGCGGTGGCGGGGCTGGCCATCACCGCCGGCTGGGCCGGCACCGCCTGGGTCGCGCGCGAAGGCTGGGAGGCGACGCCGGTGGTCTCGCATACCTTTTCCGCGCCGCTGGGCGACACCATCCTCTATGCCATGCTGTCCTCGGGGCTGGGCCCCAGCTTCGGCATGGGATCGGTCGCGGGCGTGCTGGCGGGGGCCTTCATCGGATCGATGTTCAAGGGGCATTTCCGCTGGGAAGCCTGTGACGACCCGCGCGAATTGCGCCGCCAGATCGGCGGCGGCGTGCTGATGGGCCTCGGCGCGGTGCTGGCCTCGGGGTGCAGCGTCGGACAGGGATTGTCGGCGATGTCGCTGCTGGCCTGGAGCGCGCCGGTGACACTGGCCTGCATCTTTGCCGGCTGCTACATCGGCTTGCGGCAACTGGTGATCGGCTTCGCGCCGGCGGAATAGCCCGGCCCGACGGATCGGGCGGGGCGAAATTCCGTCGACGGAATTTGCAAAATTCCTTGCGGAATTTTCCCCCGTCAGGCCTGGGCGCGCGCCTTGTCGCCGACCGGATCCTCGGCCGCCTTCGCATCGACCACCTCGGCGCCGTCGATATAGCCGTCGCTCTCATCCGCTTCGGCCATGCCTTGGGCAGAGTGATCCTCCATCGCGCCGACGATCAGCGGCAGCATGGCGTTCTCGGCCTGCGGCATCCCGGCATCGGCGGGCGGCGTCTTCCAGCTCAGCGTGTCGAGCGCGCCGCAATTGCCGCAGGTCGCGGTCCATTCGCCCTGGATGTTCGAGCAGTTCTCGCAGACCCAATGCGGCCCGCGCGGCGCGTTCAGCGCCCGTGCCAGCCAGCCCTTGACCACCGCGTCCGAGGCGCCCTCGCCGCGTTCGATGGCGGCCATGATGGTCAGCGTGCGGATATCGGGATCGACCTCGGCCAGATCGCCCAGCGCCCGGCGGGCGGCGGGGAAATCCTCGTCGGCGATGTGCAGTTCGGCCTTCAGCAGCCGGGTCTCGCGATGGTCCGGCGCCAGCTTGAACAATTGCTGGAACCGCTTGATCCGCGCGGTCGGGGTCTCTTCCGGCTCGATCGCGGCAAAGGTGGCGGCGAGGTCGGGATGCGGCTGCGCCTCCCAGGCCTTGCGGATCACCCGCACCGCGTAGCGCGGCTTGCCCTGTTCGATATAGCTGCGCGCGGCCATGACCGCGGCGGGAATCAGCTCGGGCGACAGGCGGTTGGCCTCGATCGCCGCCTCGCGCTGTTCGATGGTCTTGCCCTCGAGGGCGACATTGCGCGCCTCGCTGAGCGCCAGCACCGCGTCGCGGCGCTTGTGGACGTCGCGCGGCAGGTAGCCGTGCTTCAGCTTGGCCTGCAGGGTCTTGCGCGCGCCTTTCCAGTCGCCGTGATCGGCCTGCAGCTTGAGCAGGATGTCCTGCACCTCCTCGTGGCGCGGCTTGATCGCAAAGGCGCGTTCGGCCAGTTTCAGCGCGGTGTCGGTGTCGCCATCGGCCAGCCGCTGCTTCAGCACGCCGCGCACGCCGACGAAACGCGTGCTTTCGTTGGCCACCAGCTTCTTGTAGGTCGCTTCCGCCTTGGCCCGGTCGCCCGCCATTTCCGCCGCCTGGGCGGTCAGAAGGTTGGTCAGCTCGGGTTTCTGCAGGTAGCGTTCGGCCCGCGCCGCCTTGGACATCGCCAGCTTGCCCTCGCCCGAGGCCAGCGCCATCATGCCCTCGCTCAGCGCCTGGACGCCCTTGCGTTCGCGGTTGCGCTCGCGATAGCGCGAGATCGCGGTCTCGTCACCGTTCACGAAGCGGATCAGCGCCACCAGGAACGACACCACCTTGAGCAGGATCCACAGCGCCACCAGAAGCGCGATCAGCGCCAGCACCGCCTGCAGCGCCGAAAAGGTGAATTCCTGGCCATTGAACGTCACCCGCAGGCCCGCGCCGTCATATTCCAGAAGCCAGCCCGCGCCCCAGGCCAGCGCCGCCACCACGACGACAAAGACGAGAATTTTCACAAGTGTCCAAAGCATGTTGTCGTCCTTATCCTTCGTTCAGGCGCGCGGCCACGGCCTGCGCTTCCTCAAGCGCCGAGATCCGGGTTTCGGCATCCGTCACCCAATCGGACAGCACCTCCTTCGCGACCTCGGGCAATGCGTCGATCTCGGCCAGCGCGGCGCGGATATCGCCCGCGCGCACCGCCGCCTCGGCCCGCGACAGCACCGCATCGGCATCGTCGCCCTCGCGCGGCTCGACCGAGCGGACCTCGAACATCCGCTCCAGCACCCCGCCGATGCCGCCGCCGCCGTCATCCGGCGCGCTGCTCCGCACCGCGCGCAGCGCATCGCGCGAGGCATCGGGGAAGCGTTCGCGCAGCGCCGCCTGGGTGACGACACCCTCGGCCGCCACCGCGCGCAGCGCCTCGAGCGGATCGTCGACGTTCTGCGCCAGTTCCGCCAGCGCCGCCTCGAAGGCTTCGCCGGTGTCCAGCGCCGAGAGCACCCGCGCCATTGCCGAGCGTGCCGCGGCCAGCCGCGATTGCTCCAGCGCGCGTTCCTCGAACTGGGTCGCCTCTGCGGCGATCTTCTCGATCTTGGCCTTTTCGGCGGCAATCGTGTCCTCGATGGCCTTGCGCTGTTCTTCCATCGAGCCGCGCAACCGCTCCAATTCGTCCTCGTAGGCCTTGATCGCCTCGCGCGAGACATTGTCGGCCACCGGGCGCTTGATCAGCTCGGTCAGCCGCTCGTCGATCTCGGTGATCCGGGCGTCGAAGCCCTGGTCGACCCCGTCGAGCCGCGTGCCCAGCGCCGAAAGACCGTCCTGCGCCGTGGCAAGATCGGCCTGCGTGGCCTCGAGCCCCGCCGTCAATTCGTCCAGCCGCGCCGCGGTGGCGGTGTCGGCATCGGAAAGCGCCGCGGTCCTGCCCGCGAGATCCTCCAGCGTGCTGCCGTGGCGGTCGAGGGCGGCGCGGGTCTCGGTCTCGAAGCTGTCGTCCTGGGCCAGGTACCACGCGGCGCCAAAGCCCAGCCCGGCGGCCAGGATGCCGCCAAAGGCCATCGGCCAGAAGCCGCCCTTGCGTTCGACGACCCGCTCCACCACCTTTTCGGGGGGGCGCGCGGCAGAGGTCGCACCGAAAGCCGGTGCCGCATCAGGCGTGGGCACATCGCCGGTCTCGTCCGGTCCGCCGATCGTCGGGTCGGCCTCGGGGTCCGAAGTCTCGATCTCCACCACATCAGAGGTGTCATCCGGCGTCTCGTCGGCGCGCATGCCATCGTCCGACGCCACGTCGGCGCGCATGCCATCGTCCGACGCCACGTCGGCGGAGAGACGGTCGTCCGGCGCCGCCCCGGTCAGAAGCTCGCCCCTGCGCGGATCATGCTCCGGCGCGGTCTTGATGCCGGTCTCGACCGGATCGATGCCTGCCAGACTCCCGTCGTCGCCCTCGGGTGGGGTCTCGGGACCGGGTTGTTCAACGGGTTCCTGCTCCGCCTTTTCCTTGTCTTCGGTTTCTTTCGACTTGGGATCGTTCGACTTGGACACCAGAGATCACCCTTTCCGAATCTTTCTGCGGCGGCGCAACTTCGTTACCTTATGGCACCGTTCATCCCCCCTCAAGCGGGGTTCCCTTGCGATAGAGCGCCGCAACCAGCGCACAAACCGCCGTGCGGTCGGGATTTTTGGCGATTTGCACGCTGCGGGGCCGAAGCGCCGCGGCGTGATCGGCCACCGCCGCGCTGATCGCCACCACGTGCAGCGGCGCGCGGGGCACGCCTTGCCCGGCCAGAATATCGGCGCTGCGCGGCGAAAAGAGCGGCAGCACCACCGGATCGCGCCCGTCCAGCAGCGCCTTGGCCTCGGCGCTGAGCGCCTGCGCCTGCTGGTCATAGATCACCGCGTCGCGCGCCTGCAGCCCGGCGCCGGTCAGCCGCGCCACTATGTCGCCGCGCGCATGGGCGCCGCGCAGATGCAGAAGATCGCCCGCAGGCCGGGTCTTCGACAGGTGCGCGACCAGCGCATCGGCATCCTCGCCGCCGAATTCCGCGTCGAAACCCGCCGCCCGCGCGATCTCGGTCGTCTTGCGCCCGACGCAAAAGGCCCTGAGCCCGGCGGGTGCCGACAAAAGACGCGCGGCATTGGCCGAGGTCAGGATCACCGCGGCGACACCGGCCATCCCGGGCAGCACGCCGCGCGGCACGATGCGCAGCACCGGAGAGATCACCGCCCGGTCCACCGGCACCTGCGCGCGCAGCTCGGCCAGGCAGGCCTCGGCATCCTCCCGCGGCCGGGTCAGCAGCAAAGCGGGGGTCGCCTGTGTCATCGGTCCTGTGCGGGATTGTTTGCCATGGGTCCAAGTGTTACCTGCCCGAAGAGCCCGCCGCAATGAAAGAGCCATGACCGAGACGCGCACCCTTCTGGGCATCGAAAGCAGTTGCGACGATACCGCCGCGGCGCTGGTGCGCGGCGTGCCGGGACAGGCCCGCGTGCTGGCCTCGGTGGTCGAGGGGCAATCCGGGCTGCATGCGGCCTTTGGCGGCGTGGTGCCCGAGATCGCGGCGCGCGCCCATGCCGAACGGCTGGATACTTGCGTCCGCGCGGCGCTGGCCAAGGCCGGGCTAGAGTTGCGCGATCTCGACGGCATCGCGGTGACCGCCGGGCCGGGGCTGATCGGCGGGGTGGTCTCGGGGGTGATGTGCGCCAAGGGGATCGCCGCCGGAACCGGGCTGCCGCTGGTGGGCGTGAACCACCTGGCGGGCCATGCGCTGACCCCGCGGCTGACCGATGGCGCGGGGTTTCCCTACCTGATGCTGCTGGTCTCGGGCGGGCATTGCCAGTTCCTGATCGCGCGCGGGCCGGAGGATTTCACCCGTCTCGGCGGCACCATCGACGATGCCCCGGGCGAGGCTTTCGACAAGACCGCCCGGCTTCTCGGCCTGCCGCAACCCGGCGGGCCCGCGGTCGAGGCCGAGGCGCGGCGCGGCGATGCCAGGCGCTTCGCCTTTCCCCGCCCGCTGCTCGACCGGCCCGGCTGCGACATGTCCTTCTCCGGTCTGAAGACCGCCCTTCTGCGCACCCGCGACGGCGTGGTCGGCGCGCGCGAGGGGCTGACCCGGCAGGACCGCGCCGACCTCTGCGCCGGGTTCCAGGCGGCGGTGGCCGATGTGCTGGCGGAAAAGACCCGCCGGGCGTTGCAGCTCTACCTCGCCGAGGCGCCGCAGATGCCGCTGCTGGCGGTGGCCGGGGGCGTGGCGGCCAATGGCGCGATCCGGCAGGCGCTGGAGGCGGTCTGCACTGAGGTCGGCGTCCCCTTTTCCGCGCCGCCCTTGTCGCTGTGCACCGACAATGCGGCGATGATCGCCTATGCCGGGCTGGAGCGCATGGCGCTGGGCCGGGTCGACGACATGACGCTTGCGGCCCGCCCGCGCTGGCCGCTCGACCAGAGCGCGGCGCCGATGCTGGGCAGCGGCAAGAAGGGGGCCAAGGCATGACCCTGGGCATCATAGGCGCCGGGGCCTTCGGCACCTCGCTGGCGATTTCGCTGGCCTCTGGCGGGCGGCAGGTGCGGCTCTGGGGGCGCGACGCGCAGGCGGTGCAGGCGATGCAGGCCGCGCGGGAAAACACCCCGCGCCTGCCCGGCACCGCTTTCCCCGAGACGCTGACCGCAACGCCCGACCTTGCGGCGGCCTGCGCGCCCGAAACGCTGCTGCTCGCGGTGCCGATGCAGCAGTTGGAACAGGTCTTGCAGGACAATGCCGCGCGGCTCTCGGGCAAGGTGCTGGTGGCCTGTTGCAAGGGCTTTTCGGTGCGCACCGGCGAAGGGCCGGTCACGCTGATCCGCCGCATCCTGCCCGAGGCCGATGCGGCGATCCTGACCGGGCCGAGCTTTGCCGCCGATATCGCCCGCGGCTTGCCCACCGCGCTGACCCTGGCCTGCGCCGATGGCGACCGGAGCGCTGCCTTGCAGGCCGATCTGACCACGCCCAACCTGCGGCTTTACCGCACCACGGATGTGACCGGCGCGGAACTGGGCGGCGGGCTGAAGAACGTGGTGGCGATCGCCAGCGGCGTCGCCATCGGCGCCGGGCTGGGCGAAAGCGCGCGCGCCGCGCTGATGACCCGGGGCTTTGCCGAGATGACGCGCATTGCCCGAGCGCTGGGGGCACGGCCCGAGACCCTCTCCGGCCTGTCGGGCTTTGGCGACCTGGCGCTGACCTGCACCTCCGAGCAGTCGCGCAATTTCCGCTATGGCCAGGCGCTGGGCCGCGGCGAGAGCTTCGATCCCGGCACCACGGTCGAGGGCGCGGCAACCGCCCGCGCCATGCTGGGCGTGGCGGCGAAACATCACTGCGACATGCCGATCACCGCCGCGGTGGCGGCAATCGTCGCCGGAGAACTTGACGTGCGCGCGGCGATGGACCAGCTTCTCGCCCGGCCATTGAAGGAAGAATGACATGCTGATTGCCCTGATCGCCCGCGACAAAGCCGGCGCGCTCCAGACCCGCAAGGACACCCGCGCCGCGCATCTGGCCTATATCGAGGAGACCGGCGTCGTGACCCAGGCCGGGCCGCTGCTGGTGGCGGGCGAGATGGCCGGATCGCTGGTGATCCTCGATGTCGACAGCATGACCGCCGCCGAGACCTGGGCCGAGAACGACCCCTACGCCAAGGCCGGGCTTTTCGAGTCGGTCGAGCTGATCGAATGGAAGCGGGTCATCGGCGGATGAGGTACTGGCTGTTCAAATCCGAACCATCCGAGTGGTCCTGGGACGACCAGGTGGCCAAGGGTGACGCGGGCGAGGAATGGGATGGCGTGCGCAACTACCAGGCGCGCAATTTCATGCGCGAGATGAAGCTGGGCGACCGCGGCTTTTTCTACCACTCGCAAAAGGACCGCGAGATCGTCGGCATCGTCGAGGTCTGCGCCGAGGCCCATCCCGACAGCACCACCGACGATCCCCGCTGGGAATGCGTCGACATTCGCGCCATCGAGCCGTTGCCGAAACCGGTTAACCTCGACCGGATCAAGGCCGACCCGGAACTGGCGGAAATGATCCTGGTCAAGAACCCCCGCCTGTCGGTTCAACCGGTCCGCGAGGAGGAATGGCGGCATATTTGTGGCCTCGGCGGGCTCTGACCGCGACGGTTGCGGACAAATTGATTGAAATTGCGCCGAGATCGGTGATCCTGCGGTAAGGTTAATTTCGCCCGGTTGCCATCGGGCAGCAGGGGGAGCGACTCGGATGGAAATCGTCAATGTCATCGTCACCGCCGTCGCCGGTTTTGCGCTTGGGGCGGTCTGGTACAACGTCTTCGGCACCGCCTGGATGGAGGCGGCCGAGATCGAGCGCGATGCCGATGGCAAGCCCAAGGGCGGCATGGATCCCAAGGTGATGGCGCTGACCTTCGTCATGCAGCTGCTGGTCGCAGGGATGATGCGCCATATCTTCGCGCTGGGCGGGATCGACACTTTAGGTGAAGGAATCGTTAGCGGATTCGGCATCGGCCTGTTCTTCATCAGCCCCTGGACCGTGATCAACAATGCCAATGCCGGGCGTCCGTTCCGCCTGTCGATGATCGACGGCGGCTATGCCACCCTGGCCTGTTCGGTGATGGGCCTGGTGCTGACCTTGTTCTGACATGCGAAAGGGCCCTGACCTGGAACAAGTCAGAGCCCTTTACCCACCCCGGACGCTCCCACACATCCATCGTGAATTCGGTTCAGCTCCGACCTTTCTGGTCCGATGAGATGTTAATAGCTTAACAGCCCCCCCGAGCCAAACCCGTAACCCTTCGGATTTTCTCGAAATCCCGAACAGGTCCGCGAGACTTAGTAAAAATGGAATTAACGCGCGCCGCAACGCCCCAAGAACAAGGGGCTTTGTCCGGCGTTACGAATTTGGCAACCAAAGCGTGCATTTTTCGCCGCGCGCCGCCGGTCGGGGAAAAAAGACGGGCGCGCCGTGCCCGGAGCGCCCGAATCCTCGCATCATTCGCCGAAATCAGCCGTAGACCGATTCCTTGCCGAAGTGCTTGGTCAGCAGATAGTAGATCACGGCGCGGTACTTGTTGCGCTCGGACTTGCCATAGGTCTCGATCACCGAACTGATCGCCTGGTCCAGCTCGGGCCCGTCGGCCAGGCCCAGCTTCTTGATCAGGAAGTTCTTCTTGACGGTCTCGAGCTCTGCGGGCTGCGTCGCCGCCACGGTCGAGGCATCGGCATCATAAATTGCCGGGCCGCAGCCGATGGTGACCTTGCGCAGCAGGTCCATGTCCGGCTCGATGCCGCATTTGGTCTTCAGATCGTCCGCATATTGCGCGATCAAGTCGTCGCGTTTTCCCATTCCTGTCTCCGCAATGTCTCCCCGCCTGACCGGCGGATGATTATCTCACCCCCGCAACTTACCGGCAAACCCGCCCCAGACAATGGCAAAAGCCCGGGGATTTTCCCCGCCGTGGCATCCATGCCGGGCAAAGGCTGCGGGGCGCGGTCGAAACCGCGCCCCTGTCATTGCGGTGCCGGGAGGTTACTTGCTCTCGGTCGCGGGCGTTTCGCCTTCCGTCACCGGGTCGGCCTCGACGCATTCCGCCACGGTGGTGCCGGTCGGGCAGTCTTCCAGCGCCGCCGCTCCGGCATTGCCCTCGGCCTCCGCGGCTTCGGCATTGCCGTCGGCCTCCGCGGCTTCGGCGTCGATCTCGGCATCGACCTCGGCGCCGCCGCTGAGCGTGTCGCTCTCGCTGGTCGTCATGCTGTCGCGCGGGGTCTCCGCCTCGCTCTCCTGCGCGCTGTCCGAGTCGTCGCGGTCGAGCAATTCCGCAATCGGTGTCTCGTCCGGCGGGCTTTCGGCGCCGCTTTCATCGAATTCCGGCGTCTGCTTCAGCGTCTCCTTGTCGGTATCGAGCGTGAAGCTCGCACCTTCCGGGGCCAACTGGAATTCCTCCAGCGGCAGGGCGACGGTATATTCGGCCAGGCCCAGGAAGCCGCCGATGCCGATCACGCCGGCATAGCCGTCGCCATGCGGCACGACATAGTCGATCTCGCCGATGCGGTCGCCGTCGGGGTCGTAGACGATCATGCCGATCACATCGCCCACCGTCATCTCGTCGATGCTGGCAAACAGCGGCGCCGGGGTCACCGGATCGGTAAAGCTGGTGCCGGTGCCGGGGTCGGCCACCGGATCGGGCGTCTTGTCCTGCGCCAGCGCCGGCCCGGACAAAAGCGCCACCACGGCAGCACTCGTCATGAGTTTCATAAAGGTCATCGTATCCTCCATACGTTGCGGTACTGGAGGAAGAACGCGGCTGGTGACGAACCGTTCCCGCCGCGCATCTCGACCGGCGGGAACAGGCGCATCACGCCCGCCGCCCCGCGGATGAAACACCCCGGGGCGGCGATAAAGGTTAGTAATTTCAGGGCTTTGGGCAGGATCCCGGCATACGCCGGAATCCGCCGACCGCCACCGCGCTCAGTAGCGATAGTGTTCCGGCTTGAACGGGCCTTCCGGCGTCACGCCGATATAGGCCGCCTGATCCGCATCCAGCCTGGTCAGCTTGGCGCCGATCTTCTCGAGGTGCAGCCGCGCGACCTTTTCGTCCAGGTGCTTGGGCAGGATGTAGACCTTGTTCTCGTATTGGTCGCTCTTGGTGAACAATTCGATCTGCGCCAGCACCTGGTTGGTGAAGGAGGCCGACATCACGAAGGACGGATGGCCAGTGGCATTGCCGAGGTTCAGCAGACGGCCCTCGGACAGCAGGATCAACCGATTGCCGTTCGGCATCTCGATCATGTCCACCTGTTCCTTGATATTGGTCCACTTGTGGTTCTTCAGGCTGGCCACCTGGATCTCGTTGTCGAAATGGCCGATATTGCCGACGATCGCCATGTCCTTCATCTCGCGCATGTGCTCGATGCGGATCACGTCCTTGTTGCCGGTGGTGGTGATGAAGATATCGGCCGAGGACACCACGTCCTCCAGCAGCACCACCTCGAAGCCGTCCATCGCCGCCTGCAGCGCACAGATCGGATCGACCTCGGTGACCTTCACCCGCGCACCGGCCCCGCGCAAGCTTGCGGCCGAGCCCTTGCCCACGTCGCCATAGCCGCAGACGACGGCGACCTTGCCGGCCATCATGGTGTCGGTGGCGCGGCGGATGCCGTCGACGAGGCTTTCCTTGCAGCCGTACTTGTTGTCGAACTTCGACTTGGTGACGCTGTCATTGACGTTGATCGCCGGGAAGGGCAGCTGGCCTTCCTTGACCAGTTGATAGAGCCGGTTGACGCCGGTGGTGGTTTCCTCGCTGACGCCCTTGATCTGGTCGCGCATCTTCGTGAACCAGCCGGGGCTTGCCGCCATCCTCTTGGCAATCTGCGCCTTGATCGCCGCTTCTTCCTCGGATCCCGGCACCGGGATGATGTCTTCGCCCGCCTCGGCGCGCGCGCCCAGCAGGATATAGAGCGTGGCATCGCCGCCATCGTCGAGGATCATGTTGGGGCCGTCGTCGAACAGGAAGGACTTGTCGAGGTAGTCCCAATGCTCTTCCAGCGTCTGGCCCTTGATCGCAAAGACCGGCACGCCGGCCTCGGCAATCGCCGCCGCCGCGTGATCCTGGGTCGAGAAGATGTTGCACGAGGCCCAGCGCACATCCGCGCCCAGCGCCACCAGCGTCTCGATCAGCACGCCGGTCTGAATCGTCATGTGCAGCGAGCCGACGATCCGCGCGCCCTTCAGCGGCTGGGCCGCGCCGTATTCCTCGCGCAGGGCCATCAGCCCGGGCATCTCGGTTTCGGCGATATCCAGTTCCTTGCGGCCATAGCCGGCAAGCGCAATATCCTTGACGATGTAATCTTTGGTCATTCAGGCGGTCCCCGCGGCAGATGGTAATTTCGCCGCAAATAGCACCCTCCCGGCAGGCCCACAACCCGGCACGGATCGGCCGGTGTCTTTGCATTTGCAGCGCCCGGAGGGCCGCGCTAGAACCTCGGCCCGAACGGAGAAGACCCATGCCCCCCAAACCGCCCCGCGCCTGGCAAAGGATGCTCTCGGGCCGCAGGCTCGACCTGCTGGACCCGACGCCGATGGATATCGAGATCGAGGACATCGCCCACGGGCTGGCCTTCGTCGCCCGCTGGAACGGCCAGACCCATGGCGATTTCGCCTATTCCGTGGCCGAACATTCGCTGCTGGTCGAGGCGCTCTATTCGCGGCTCACCCCCAGGGCGCCGCCGCGCTGGCAATTGGCAGCCCTTCTGCACGACGCGCCGGAATACGTGATCGGCGACATGATCTCGCCGGTGAAGGCCGCCGTCGGGCCGGGCTACGGCGTGCTGGACGACCGGCTCACCGCGGCGATCCACATCCGCTTCGGCCTGCCCGCCACCCTGCCGGTGACGATCAAGAAACAGATCAAGAAGGCCGACCGCATCAGCGCCTGGATGGAAGCCACCCAGATCGCCGGGTTCACCGAAAGGGAGGCCGACGGCTTCTTCGGCAAACCCGACCGGACCCTGATCGACGGCCTCGCCATCACCCTGCGCCCCCCGCGCGCAGTCCGCGACGATTTCACCGCCCGTCACGCGCACCTTCTGGCCCAGTGCTGACCCGGTCCTTCATCTTGCCCCTAAACTCCGGGGAGCGCGTTGCGCCAGAGGCGCACCTTCGGTGCGACGGGCTGGCCCCTCGCTCCGGCCTCCGAAACCAAGCGGAACCGCGCCTATTTCGGCGAGCGTTTCGCCAGGATCCGCTGCAGGGTCCGCCGGTGCATGTTCAACCGCCGCGCCGTCTCGCTCACGTTGCGGTCACACAGCTCATAGACCCGCTGGATATGCTCCCAGCGCACCCGGTCCGCGCTCATCGGGTTTTCCGGCGGCGGCGGCAGGTCGTCGCCGCGGGCCAGAAGCGCATTGGTGACATCCGTCGCATCGGCCGGTTTCGACAGGTAATCGGTGGCGCCGATCTTGACCGCGGCCACCGCGGTGGCAATCGCGCCGTAGCCGGTCAGCACCACCACCCGGCTGTCGGGCCGCTTCTCGCGCAGCACCTCGACCACGTCGAGCCCGTTGCCATCCTCGAGCCGCAGGTCGACCACCGCATAGGCCGGCGGGCGGGCGGTGGCGATGGCCTTGCCGGCGGCGACGGATCCGGCGGTTTCCACCTCGAAGCCGCGCTTTTCCATGGCCTTGGCCAGGCGCCGCAGAAACGGTTCGTCATCGTCCACCAGCAGCAGCGATTTGTCAGCGCCCAGATCCTGCACCATAGTTTCGGCCACGACGTCCCTCCTCGAACAGCCCCTCCGCGGGGTTCGGCGATTATTCCCCCGCGCCAACCCGGTGTCAAACCTCCCCGGCCCTGCTGTTTGCGCCAACAGGCGATTTTTTCGGAAAAATCCGCCCGGCGTGATCACGCGGCGTGATCACAAATCCGGTGATGGGCCTAGCTGGCGGCGTCGATGAAACAGGCGGTGCGCTCGGCCATCTGCTCGGGCGTCACGTCGCGGCGGAAATATTCGACAAAGCCGTGCCCGGGCAGCACCAGGTAGGAAAAGGTCGAATGGTCCACGAGGTAATACTCCTCGTCGTCGTCATGCGCCTTGAAATAGGTGCGATAGGCCTGGCTCGCGGCCTTGACCTGTTCCGGCGACCCGGTTAGCCCGATGGCCTTTTCATGGTTGTTGAAGGCGAAATCCCCGACCACCTCGGGCGTGTCGCGTTTGGGATCGACCGAGATGAAGACCGGCGTGGCGGAATGGCCCTGCTCGGCCAGGATGTCCACCGCCTGGGCATTGCGGGCGAAATCCAGCGGGCAGACATCGGGACAGAAGGTATAGCCGAAATAGAGAATCGAGGGTTCCGTGATCACGTCCTGATCGGTCACCGTCTCTCCCTTGGCATTGACCAGCTCGAAAGGCCCGCCGATGGCATCGGTGCCGCCGGCAATGGCCGCGGTCCGGCAGCCGGCAAAGGGATCGTCGGATCCCCCGCGCGAAATGACCCAGAGCCCGGCAACCACCGCGATGACAGTGACTGTGCCGAGAAGGGCGTAGATCCGGATCATGGGCATGGCACCACCGATTTGCTATGAGCGTTGATTGACTGTGCCTCGACACGTATCAATCTGAAATCCGGGATCAAGGGGCGAAAGCGCACAGCATGGTAGAAATGGGCTCGGACTTCCTGACCGAACACCGCCGCGGCCACTGGGTCCGGCTGCGCACGATGATCATGCTGCGCTGGGCGGCCATCGTCGGCCAGCTGACCGCGCTGATCGTGGCGCAGCAATGGTTCAACCTCTCGCTCGAGATGGGCCTGTGCTACCTTGCCATCGGGCTGTCGATCGTCGGCAACCTGGTGGCGATCGCGGTCTTCCCGGAGAACAAGCGGCTCAGCGCCACCGAGAACATGCTGATGGTGCTGTTCGACCTGCTGCAACTGGCCTTCCTGCTGTTTCTGACCGGCGGGCTGCACAATCCCTTTGCCATCCTGATGCTGGGGCCGGTGCTGATTTCCGCCGCGGTGCTGACCACGCGGCCGACCATCCTGATCGCCGCGATTGCCATCCTGCTGGTCTCGGTGCTGGCGCTTTACCACCTGCCGCTGCGCACCGAGCAGGGCTTCATCCTGCGCACGCCCGATCTCTTCGTCTTCGGCAAATGGCTGGCCATGGTGATCGCCATCATCTTCCTGTCGATCTATTCGCGCCGGGTGACCAGCGAGTTGCACACCATGTCCGATGCGGTCACCGCCACCCAGATGGCGCTGGCGCGCGAGCAGAAGCTGACCGACCTGGCCGGTGTCGTCGCCGCCGCGGCGCATGAACTGGGCACGCCGCTGGCGACCATCAAGCTGGCCAGCGCCGAGATCGCCGAGGAGTTGGACGACCGCCCCGACCTGAAGGAGGATGCGCTCTTGATCCGGCAACAGGCCGACCGCTGCCGCGACATCCTGCGCTCCATGGGCCGCGCCGGCAAGGAGGACATGCAGCTGCGCCGCGCGCCGCTCTCCGAGATCATCCGCGAGGCCGCCGAACCGCATGAGAACCGCGGCAAGTGCCTGCATTACGATCACGCGCCGGGACCGGGCGGCGAATCCACCGTGCCGACCATCAGCCGGCAGCCGGAAATCATCCACGGGTTGCGCAACCTCGTGCAGAACGCGGTGGATTTCTCGCGCGGCAATGTCTGGGTCGATACCATGTGGACCGACGACCTGATCACCGTGCGCATCGTCGACGACGGGCCGGGCTATCCGCAGCAGCTGATCGGCCGGATCGGCGATCCCTTTGTCCGCCGCAAGCGCAGCGACCGCGACCGCAGCGACCGCCCGGGCTATGAAGGCATGGGGCTGGGCCTGTTCATCGCCAAGACGCTGCTGGAGCGCACCGGCGCGGAACTGAGCTTCACCAATGCCTCCGACCCCTATGATCCGCCCGGCCAGCCCGGCGAGAAATCCGGCGCCCTGGTCGAGGTGATCTGGCCGCGCAGCAAGCTCGATTCGGTGATCGGCCAGGCCTCGAAACCGCTGGGCGAGAACCGGCCGATCGAAATCTGACGCGCGCTGCGATGGTCCTGTCGCCTCTTAAGGCTTTCTTAACCCTGCCGCGCCATTCTGATCGAGAGAGGCGATAACATGCTCGCAGATCTTTCCACTGCCGAAATCACACTCCTGCTGGGCGGGACGCTGCTTGGCGCCTTGCTGACCGTCCTTGTCGGCAGCAAGCGCGCCTGGCGCCCGGCCCCGGCCCCGGCCGTCAGCCGCGATGAACCGATGTGTTTCCTGTTCCGCGGGTCGGAGCTGATCGACGCCACCGGTCCGGCCTCGATCCTCGCCGAACAGGGCGACGCGGTCGAGGATGACGCCTGGCACCGCCTGCGCCGCGCGCTCGAGCCGCGGTTCGGCGACCTGCCCGACCTGCCGTCGGATGCCTTCGTCGCCTCGACCGAGTTCAGCCGCGCCTTTGCCCCGGTCCTGCCCGAGGATTCCGGGCGGCTGGTCTTTGCCCGCGCCGGCGACGGCGTGCGCATTTCACTGGTCGAGGATGCGCCGCTGGCGCTCGACCGGCACCTGGCGGTCGATGTCAACCGCGAGTTGCGCTTCCTGCGCAGCGCCATTGCCGATGCCCCCAACCCGATCTGGGCGGTGGACCAGGCCGGGCGCGTCACCTGGTGCAATCGCGCCTATTCGCGCCTCGCCGAAAAATCCGTCCACGGCACCGACGCCGATACGCCGATCTTCCCGCGCGCCGCCGACGATCCCGCCGATGCCTCCCGGCGCCTGCCGCTGACCTTGGCCGACAGCGAGGGTCCGGTCTGGTTCGACGTCTCGATCCGGCCCAATCGCGACGGGTTTGTCGCCTATGCCAGCAATGTCGACGCGGTGGTACGCGCCGAACAGGCGCAGCGCAATTTCGTCCAGACCCTGACCAAGACCTTCGCCCACCTGTCCACCGGGCTGGCGATCTTCGACCGGTCGCATCGCCTGGCACTGTTCAACCCGGCGCTGATCGACCTGACCGCGATCCCGGTCGAGTTCCTGACCGCCAAGCCCAGTCTCGAGGCGTTTTTCGACTACCTGCGCGAACACCAGATCATGCCCGAGCCGAAGAATTACCCCGACTGGCGCGAACGCATCGGCGCGCTGCTGGCCGCGGCCCGCGACGGGCGCTATTGCAAGACCTGGAACCTGCCCTCCGGCCTGACCTACCGGGTCACCGGCAAGCCGCATCCCGATGGCGCGGTGGCCTTCCTGTTCGAGGATATCAGCGCCGAGATCTCGCTGACCCGCCGCTTCCGCGCCGAGCTCGAGACCAGCCAGGCGGTGCTCGACAGGCAGGACCGGGCGCTTGCGGTCTTCTCGCAGACCGGCACGCTGACCTTTTCCAACGATGCCTTCCGCGAGATGTGGCGTTTCGATCCGGATTCCAGCTTTGCCGAGACCACCATCACCGACGTGCTGAAGATCTGGCAATCGGAATGCGCGGCCAACGTGGCCTGGAACGGGCTGCCGAAATACGTCGCCTCCTTCGGCGAAAGGGTGCCGCGCCGGGCGCGGGTGGCGCATCGGGCCCTGGGCGCGCTGGACTTCGCGGCCGAGCCGCTGCCCGGCGGCGCGACGCTGATGTCGTTCCAGGCGCTGGCCCCCCGGCCCGAACCCAGCGTGACCGAAGCCGCGTTGCCACTTGACGGGTGATCGGCCTTGCACGGGCTGGCGGGCGCGGTAATGTCCGGCCATGACCGCGCAAACGCTCTCGCTGACCCTGACATCGCCCGAGGCCACCTGCCGCTTTGCCGCCCGGCTGGGCGCGCGGCTGGCCCCCGGTGACGTGCTGCTGCTGCAAGGCGAGATCGGCGCCGGCAAGACCCATTTCGCCCGCTGCCTGATCCAGGCGCTGCTGCCGGTGCCCGAGGATGTGCCCTCGCCCACCTTCACCCTCGTCCAGACCTATGACACCGGCAGCTGCGAGATCTGGCACGCCGATCTCTACCGGCTGGGCCACGTGGACGAGGTGGCCGAACTGGGCCTGACCGAAGCCTTCGAGACCGCGATCAGCCTGGTGGAATGGCCCGACCGGCTGGGCCCCGAGCGGCCCGTCACGGCCCTGACCCTGACCTTCCAGCCCGGCCCGGACGACGACGCGCGGGTGCTGACGCTGGGCTGGTGCGATCCGCGCTGGGACGCCCTGCCCGGGGCGCTGGCGGCATGAGCCGCGAAGAGACCATCGCCGCATTCCTGAAGGCCGAGGGGCTGGCCGACTGGCGCCGCCTCCCGCTGGCCGGCGATGCCTCGGCGCGCCGCTACGAGAGGCTGATCGGGCCGGCGGGTGCCTCACTGATCCTGATGGATGCCGATCCCGAAACCTGCGGATCCTCCGCGCCGTTTCTCGCAATTCGCGCGCATCTCTACCGCTACGGGTTCTCCGCCCCGACGCTCCAGGCCGAGGATCTGGCGAACGGGCTTTTGGTGCTGGAAGACCTCGGCGACGCGCTCTTTGCCCGGGTCATGGCCGAGGACCCGGCGCAGGAACGCCCGCTTTATCTTCTGGCCGCCGACCTTCTGGCGCGGTTGCAGGGCAAACCCCGCCCCGAGGGCCTCGAGACCAAAGACGCCGCCGCGCTGGCGGCCATGATCGCCCCGGTCTTCGAGGCCTATGCGCCGGACTGCGCCGACCGCCTGCCCGCGGCCCGCGAGGCCCTGGAACGCGCGCTGGCGCCGGTGGTCGCGGTGCCGCCGGTGCTGTCGCTGCGCGATTTCCACGCCGAGAACATGATCCTGCTGCCGGATCGCAAGGGCGACCGCCGGGTCGGGCTGCTGGATTTTCAGGACGCCTTCCTGACCCATCCCGCCTATGACCTCGTCTCGATGCTGCAGGACGCCCGCCGCGATCCGAGCCCCGGCACGGAAGAGTCCGTCTTGCAGCATTTCATCCACCGCACCGGCGCCGAGGACACCCCCTTCCGCGCCGCCTATGCCGCGCTGGGCGCGCAGCGCAACCTGCGGATCCTCGGCATCTTTTCCCGCCTCGCCCGGGCCTCCGGCAAGCCGCAATACCTGGCGTTGCAACCGCGGGTCTGGCGGTATCTCCAGGCCGATCTCGCCCATCCGGCGCTGGCCGATCTGCGCGACGTGCTGGCCGATCTGCCCGCCCCCGGGGTGCCGGCATGAGCGCGCCGCAGGCCGCGCTGCTCTTTGCCGCCGGGCTGGGCACGCGGATGCGGCCCCTGACCGACGAGAGGCCGAAACCGCTGATCGAGGTCGGCGGGCAGGCGCTGATCGACCATGCGCTGGCGCTGGTCGCGCCGCTGCACCTGCCCCGGATCGTGGTGAACACCCATTACCGCGGCGAGATGATCGCCCGGCACCTGGCGGGCCGCGGCGTGGCGATCAGCCACGAGGCGCCCGAGGTGCTGGAAACCGGCGGCGGGCTGAAACAGGCGCTGGGGCTGCTCGGGCCGGGGCCGGTCTTCACGCTGAACACCGACGCGGTCTGGCAGGGGCCCAACCCGCTGGAACGGCTGCGCGCGGTCTGGGATCCGGAGCGGATGGATGCGCTGCTGCTTTGCGTACCCAAGGACCGGGCGCGGGGTCACAAGGGCAAGGGCGATTTCCTGCTGGCCCGCGACGGACGGCTGAGCCGCGGGCCCGGCCTGGTCTATTCCGGGGCACAGATCATCAGGACCGAGGGCTTGGCGGCGATCCCCGAGAGGGCGTTTTCGATGTGGCACCTCTGGCAGCCGATGCTGGAGGCAGGACGGATGTTCGGCCTGGCCCATGACGGGCTGTGGTGCGACGTGGGATACCCGGAAGCCATTGAAATTGCAGAAGGGATTCTGGCCGATGTTTGACCGCTTGCCCGCCCCCCGCCTCTTCGGCCTGCCGCCGGGGGTGGATTTCCCCGCCGCGCTGGTCGAGGGCCTGCTGAAACGGGTCGCGGGCCAGCCGCCGGAGGCCTTGGCGCGGGTCGAGTTGATCGTGAATACCGAGCGGATGCGGCGGCGCATCCGTGCCATTTTCGACGCCGGCCCGCCGCGCGCCCTGCCCCGCATCCGAGTGCTGAACGAATTGGCGCCGCCCTGGACCGCCGATATCCCCGCCGCCGTGCCGCCGCTGCAACGGCGGCTGGAACTGGTGCAACTGGTCTCGGGCCTGCTGGAGGTGCAGCCGGAAATGGCGCCGCGCGCCGCGCTGTTCGACCTGGCGGATTCGCTGGCCGGGCTGATGGACGAAATGCAGGGCGAAGGCGTGTCGCCCGACACGATTGCGCGGCTTGACGTCACCGACCAGTCCGGCCATTGGCAGCGCTCGCGCGACTTCCTGGCCATCGTGCAGCGCTATTTCCTGCCCGATCACGAGGCGCCCGACGCCACCGCCCGGCTGCGCCGGGTGGCCGAGGCGCTGGCCGCCCATTGGCAGGAGGCGCCGCCGGATCATCCGGTCATCATCGCCGGTTCCACCGGCTCGCGCGGCGCGGCCTTTCTGTTGATGCAGGCGGTGGCGCACCTGCCGCAGGGGGCACTGGTGCTGCCGGGCTTCGACTTCGACATGAAGCCCGGCAACTGGGCGGCGCTGGACGAGGCGCTGGCCAGCGAGGATCACCCGCAGTACCGCTTTGCCCGGCTGATGCGCGCGCTCGAGGTGGAGAAGGTCCTGCCCTGGCTCACCGTCGCGCCGCCCTGCCCGCCGCGCAACCGGCTGGTGTCGCTGGCGCTGCGCCCGGCGCCGGTCACCGATGCCTGGTTGGCGGAGGGGCCGAAGCTGGAACACCTGGACCGCGCCTGCGAAGATGTCACCCTGATCGAGGCGCAGGATCGGCGCGAAGAGGCGCTGACCATCGCGCTGCGCCTGCGGCAGGCGGCCGAGGAGGGCCAGAGTGCCGCGCTCATCACCCCCGACCGGCAGTTGACGCGGCAGGTGACCGCGGCGCTCGACCGTTGGGACATCGTGCCGGATGACAGCGCCGGGATCCCGCTGCAACTGACGCCTCCGGGGCGGTTTCTGCGCCATGTGGCGGGGCTGTTCGATACGCGGCTGGCGGCGCCCGATCTGCTCACGCTGCTCAAACATCCGCTCTGCCATTCCGGCGGCGCGCGCAA
Source organism: Paracoccaceae bacterium (assembly GCA_006226775.1). Classification (GTDB taxonomy): domain Bacteria; phylum Pseudomonadota; class Alphaproteobacteria; order Rhodobacterales; family Rhodobacteraceae; genus Marinovum. The sequence goes on from SBGD01000060.1 coordinate 71,167, forward strand.
CGAGCATCTGCGCCTGACCCGCGACCTGGAGTTGCACCTGCGGCGCAAGGGCCCGCCCTTTCCCGATGCCGCGATGCTGACCGCATTTGCCGAGGACAAAGGCGCGGAGGCCTGGGGCGCCTGGGTCGCGCAGGCCTGCGGGCAGGACGGTGCGGGCGATATGGCCCTGACCGACTGGCTGGCGCGGCACCGGGCGCTGGCGGAGACCCTGGCCGCCGGAGCGGGGCGGGAAGGCGCGGGGCAACTCTGGGTCCAGGTCGCCGGGATCGAGACGCTGGCGCTGCTGCGCAAGCTGGAGGAGGCGGCGCCGCACGGTGGCACGCTTTCGGCGCGCGATTACGTCGATCTGTTCGGCGCGGTGCTGGGCCGCGAGGAACAGCGCGACCGCGACATCGGCCATCCGCATATCCGCATCTGGGGCACGCTCGAGGCGCGGGTGATGGGCGCCGACCTGCTGATCCTCGGCGGGCTGAACGAGGGCGCCTGGCCGGAGCCGCCCAGCCCCGACCCCTGGCTGAACCGGGTGATGCGCGACAAGGCCGGGCTCTTGCTGCCCGAGCGGCGGATCGGTCTTTCGGCGCATGATTTCCAGCAGGCAATCGGCGCGCGCGAGGTCTGGCTGACCCGCGCGGTGCGCTCGGACGATGCCGAGACGGTGCCGTCGCGCTGGCTCAACCGCTTGACCAACCTGTTGAAAGGGCTGGGAAACCGCGGCACCGAGGCGCATTCCGACATGGTGGCGCGCGGCGCCGACTGGCTGGCGCTGGCCCATGCGGTCGAGACGGTGGCGCCGGTGGCCCCCGCCCCGCGCCCCTCGCCCAGGCCGCCGGTGGCGGCGCGGCCCCGGCGGCTTTCAGTGACCGAGATCAAGAGGCTGATCCGCGATCCTTACGCGATCTATGCCCGCCATGTCCTCGGCCTCAAACCGCTCGACAGCCTGTCGAAGGCCCCCGATGCGCTGATGCGCGGCATCATCGCGCATGAGGTGATGGAGCATTTCATCCGCGACAGTGTCGCCGATCCGGCGCGGCTGACCCGGGGCGATCTTCTGTCGACCACCGCCGCGGTGCTGGGTGCGCAGGTGCCCTGGCCCGCGGCGCGGGTGATGTGGCAGGTGCGGATGGCGCGGGTGGCCGAGCGTTTCGTCCGCGACGAACGGGCCCGGCGCGACCTGGCCCGGCCGCTGGCCTTCGAGGTCAATGGCGGGCGAGAGATCGCGGCGCTGGGCTTTCGGCTGACCTGTCAGGCCGACCGGATCGACCGGCGCGACGACGGGCGGCTCACCCTTTACGACTACAAGACCGGCACGCCGCCTGGCAAGGACGTGCAGAAGCACTTCGACAAGCAATTGCTGCTCGAGGCCGCGGTGGCCGAGGCCGGCGGTTTCGACGGGATCGACCCGGCAGAGGTGGCGGAGGCCATCTATATCGGCCTCGGCTCCAACCCGGAAAACCGCCCCGCGCCGCTGGACGAGACGCCGCCGGCGCAGGTCTGGGAGGAATTCGAGGGGTTGATCGCGCGCTACATGCAGGCCGATCAGGGCTTTACCGCGCGGCGCGCCATGCAGAAGGCAAGCGACCTGGGCGATTACGATCAACTGGCGCGCTTCGGCGAATGGGAATTGACCGACGCGCCGCAGGGAGGGCCGGTCGGATGAGCCATCGTGACGAGGCCACCCTGCGCCAGATCGCGGCGGCGCGGCCCGACCGCTCGACCTGGCTGGCCGCCAATGCGGGCTCGGGCAAGACCCGGGTGCTGACCGACCGGGTGGCGCGGCTGTTGCTCGACGGGGTCTCGCCCGAGCATATCCTCTGCCTGACCTATACCAAGGCCGCCGCCAGCGAGATGCAGAACCGGCTGTTCCAGCGGCTGGGCGAATGGGCGATGAAGGAGGATGCGGCGCTGCGCGGCGCGCTGCACGAGCTGGGCATCGAAGGGTCGATCCCGGCGGACAAGCTGCGCGAGGCGCGCACGCTCTTCGCGCGGGCCATCGAGACCCCCGGCGGGCTGAAGATCCAGACGATCCATTCCTTCTGCGCCTCGATCCTGCGGCGCTTCCCGCTCGAGGCGCGGGTCTCGCCGCAGTTCAAGGAGATGGAGGACCGCGCCGCCGCACTCTTGCGCGCCGAGATCGTCGACCGGATGGTCGAAAGCGCCGATGCGGGCGTGGTTCAGACCCTGGCCGGGTATCTGACCGACATGGATTTCGACGCGATCACCGCCGAGATCACCCGGTCGCGGGCCGCGCTGGCCGAGGACTTGACGCCTTCGCAAATCAAGGCGCTCTTCGGCCTGCCCGAGGAGGCCTCGGAGGATTGGCTCTTGGCCCGGGTCTTTCTGGGCGGCGAGATGGCGCTGCTGGCAGAGGTGGCCGATGCCTTGAGCGGCAGCGGGCCGATGGATCAGAAGGCCGCCGAGAAGCTGAAAAGCATCGCGGCGCCGGAGATCGGCGCGCTGCCGGTGCTGGAAAACGTGCTGCTGAACGGTGAGAAGGCCAAGGCCGGGCCGTTCTCCGCCAAGATCGGCGCTTTTCCCACCAAGGCCATGCGCGACGGCCCGCTGGCCGGGCTGATGCCGCGGCTCGAAGACCTGATGCGCCGGGTCGAGGACGCGCGGGACAAGCGCTGCGCCCTCACCGCCGCCGCAAGGACCGCGGCGTTGCAGGGATTCGCCGGTGCCTTCCTGCCGCGCTACGAGGCGGCGAAACTGGCCCGCGGCTGGCTGGATTTCGACGACCTGATCCACAAGACCCTCGACCTTTTGACCGCTCCGGCGGTGGCACAATGGGTGCTCTACCGGCTGGACGGCGGGATCGACCATATCCTGGTCGACGAGGCGCAGGACACCAGCCCGGTCCAATGGCAGGTGATCGAGAAGCTGGCGCAGGAATTCACCAGCGGCGAAGGCGCGCGGCAGGAGACGCCGCGTACCATCTTTGTCGTTGGCGACAAGAAACAGTCGATCTATTCCTTTCAAGGCGCCGACCCGGCAGAGTTCGACCGGATGAAGGCCGAGTTTGCCGCGCGCTTGCACGCGACCGAGCAACCCTTGCAGGACACAACGCTGCAATTCTCCTTCCGCTCCGCCGAGGCGATCCTGCGGCTGGTCGATACGGTGTTCGAGGCCAAGGGTCGCTCGGGCTTTTCGCGCGAAGAAACCCACCGGGCGTTCAAGTCCGACATGGGCGGGCGCGTCGACCTATGGCCGCTGGTCGAGAAGGCCGACAAGGAGGAAAAGGGCGACTGGGACGATCCCGTCGACCTGCCCGCCGACACCCATCACGCGGTGCGCCTCGCCCGGCGCATTGCCCGCGAGATCCGGCGGATGCTGGAGGCCAAGGTCACCATCCCCTGGAAGAAAGAGCCGCATGGCTGGGCCGGGCGGACGGTGACGGCGGGGGATTTCCTGATCCTGGTCCAGCGGCGTTCGGATCTCTTTGCCGAGATCATCCGCGCCTGCAAGGAAGAGGGGCTGCCGATTGCCGGCGCCGACCGGCTGAAGGTGGGCGCCGAGATCGCGGTGCGCGACCTGGCGGCGCTTTTGTCCTGGCTGGCGCTGCCCGAGGACGACCTCAGCCTTGCCGTGGTGCTGAAATCGCCGCTGGTGGGCTGGGACGAGGCGCAGCTTTACGACCTCGCCCAGGGGCGCGAGCAGCGCTATCTCTGGCGCGAGTTGGCGGCGCGACAGGCAGAGTTTCCGCAGCTTTGGGCGATGCTCACCGACCTGCAGGCCCATGCGGATTTCCTGCGGCCCTATGACCTGATCGAGCGCATCCTGACCCGGCATGACGGACGGAAGAAACTGCTGGCGCGGCTGGGGCGCGAGGCCGAGGACGGGATCAACGCGCTGCTGAGCCAGGCGCTGGCCTATGAGCAGACCGAGGTGCCGGGGCTGACCGGCTTCCTGATCTGGATGGAGACCGACGAGCTTGAGATCAAGCGCCAGATGGACAGCGCCGGCGACCGCATAAGGGTGATGACGGTGCATGGCGCCAAGGGGTTGGAGGCGCCGATCGTGATCCTGCCCGATACCGCGAGACGCGAGGTGACGATCCGCGATGCGCTGATCCCGCTGGGCGGCACCATGGCCTGGAAGACCGGCGCCGCCGAGAGCCCCGCCGCACTGGCCGAGGCGCTGGAGGCAGCGAAGGAGAAGCAGCGGCAGGAACGCGACCGGCTGCTCTACGTGGCGATGACCCGGGCCGAGGTCTGGCTGATCGTCGCCGCGGCGGGCGATCTGGGGAAAGACGGGCAAAGCTGGTACGCCGATGTCGAAGCGGCGATGCAGGCGGTGAATGCCGCGCCGCAGGATTTCGGTTTCGGCCAAGGGTTGCGCCATCAAAGCGCCGATTGGCCGACGCTCTCGGCGGTGCGCAGGCTGCGCGACGACCCCCGCCCCGCGGCCCTGCCCGACTGGGTGGCGCGCCCCGCGGCGCCGCCGGTCCTGACGGCTCCGACGCGCAGCCCGTCCGACTTGGGCGGGCCCAAGGCGCTGGCCGGCGAGGGCGGACAGGACGAGGCGGCGGCGAAGCGCTATGGCACGCTGGTGCATGACGCGTTGGAGCGGCTGGCCGAGCTGCCCCTGGCGGCGCGCGACAAGGTGCCCCAGGAGCCAGAGGCGGCGCGGGCCCACCGCGAGGCCTGCGGCGTGTTGCAGGCCCCGGAACTGGCGGCGTTTTTCGCCCCCGGCACCCTGGCCGAGGTGGCGGTGACGGCGGATGTCGCCGGGCTGGGGCGGCTGCACGGGGTGATCGACCGGCTGGTGATCGACAAGACACGGGTGCGGGCGCTGGATTTCAAGACCAATGCCATCGTGCCCGCGCGGCCCGAGGATGTGCCCGAGGGTATCCTGCGCCAGATGGGCGCCTATGCACTGATGCTCGAATGCCTCTATCCGGGGCATGAGATCGAGACCGGCGTGCTCTGGACCCGGAGCGCGACGCTTTTGATGCTCCCACACGATATTGTGACGGCTTCGCTGGCGCGCACAACATCACCTTGACGCCACCGGATGGCCTACCTACCTTCGACCCCCGAGCCGCCCCAAGCGATTCCATTCAGGAGAGAGACCATGGCCACTGTCGCCGTTACCGACGCCACCTTCGACGCCGAAGTCAAGCAATCCGATGTCCCCGTCGTGGTGGATTTCTGGGCCGAGTGGTGCGGCCCCTGCAAGCAGATCGGCCCGGCGCTCGAAGAGCTGTCCGAAGAATACGGCGACAGGATCAAGATCGCCAAGGTGGACGTGGATTCCAACCCTAATACCGCCGCCGCCATGGGCATCCGCGGCATTCCGGCGCTGTTCATCTTCAAGGATGGCCAGCCGGTGTCGAACAAGACCGGCGCCGCGCCGAAGGCCGCGCTGAAGGGCTGGATCGACGAATCGATCTGATCCGACACGGATTTTTCTGCAAGGGGCTGCCGGATCGGCGGCCCTTTTTGCTTTGTTAGCAATTTTGCGGCAGTCTCGCCGCCATGACGGATCTGACCGACACCGATATCGCCAATCTGCGCGCCTTCCGGCGCGAATTGCACCGCTATCCCGAGGTGTCGGGCGAAGAGGAACGCACCGCCTGGCGAATCCGTGTGATGCTGTCGGGGCATGACCCGGACCGGGTGATTTCCGGGCTGGGCGGGCACGGGCTGGCCGCGGTCTACCAGGGGCGGGCGCCGGGGCCGACGGTGATGTTCCGCTGCGAACTCGATGCCCTGCCGATCCAGGAGCGTGAGGGCATCGACCACGTGTCGCAGCGACCCGGCGTGGCGCATCTTTGCGGCCATGACGGGCATATGGCGATCGTCGCCGGGCTGGCGCGGCTGTTCTATCGCCAGCCGCCGGCGCGCGGGCGGGTGGTGCTGCTGTTCCAGCCGGCGGAAGAGACCGGCGCCGGGGCGGCCGCGGTGCTGGCCGATCCGAAATTCGCCGAGATCGCGCCGGATTACGCCTTTGCGCTGCACAACCGGCCCGGCCTGCCGCTGGGCCATGTGGCGCTGGCCCCGGGGCCGGTGGCCTGCGCCTCGCGCGGGATGAAGATCACCCTGCGCGGCACCGAGGCCCATGCCTCGGACCCCGCGACCGGCCTGTCGCCGATGGCCGCCCTGGCCCGGCTGATGCCCGACCTGTGCGGGTTGGGCCATGGCGGGCTGGAGGATGCGGATTTCGCGCTGGTCACCGTCACCCATGCCCGGCTGGGCCAGCCCGCCTTTGGCGTGGCGCCGGGCGAGGCACTGCTGATGGCCACCCTGCGCACCCGCCTCGACGACCGCATGGCCGCACTCTGCGAGGTCGCGGAGATCCGGGTGCGTGCGGTGGCGGGGGCCGAGGGGCTGGGGGTGGAAATCGGCTGGTGCGATATCTTCCCGCATGCCGAGAATGCGCCGGAAGCGGTGGAGATCCTGCGCCGATCGGTGAGCGCGCTGGGCATGACCCATGGCGAGGAGGGCTGTCCGATGCGCGCCTCGGAGGATTTCGGGCGGTTCGGCGCCCGGGCCAAGACGGCGATGCTGTTTCTCGGCGCGGGCCAGCGGCACCCGGCGTTGCACAACCCGGATTTCGACTTTCCCGACGCGCTGATCGCGCCGGGGGTCCGGCTGTTTCATCACGTGGCGCGGGGTCTTCTGGGGTAGCTCATCGGCCCTTGCAGGCCTCTTCGCCTCGCCGCGCCCGCGCCAAAAGGCAGGGGCGGCGCCCTTGCGCGGGGGGCGGATGGGTTCCATATAGGCCCAAACCCCGAACGGAGGCCCCATGCGCGAAGAATTCCCCGGCTGGCACGGCACGACGATCATCGGCGTCAAGAAGGACGGCAAGGTGGTGATCGCCGGCGACGGACAGGTCAGCCTTGGCCAGACCGTCATCAAGGGCACCGCCCGCAAGGTGCGGCGCATTTCGCCCGGCGGCTCGGACGTGGTCTGCGGCTTTGCCGGCTCGACCGCGGATGCCTTTACCCTGCTCGAGCGGCTGGAGGCCAAGCTGGAGGCAACGCCCGGGCAACTGGCCCGCGGCTGCGTCGAGCTGGCCAAGGACTGGCGCACCGACAAGTATCTGCAGAAACTCGAGGCGATGCTGATCGTCTCGGACGGCGCGCAGATGTTCGTCATCACCGGCGCGGGTGACGTGCTGGAGCCGGAACACGACGTGACCGCCATCGGCTCAGGCGGCAACTATGCGCTGGCCGCGGCGCGCGGGTTGATGGAAGCGGACCTCACCGCCGAAGAGATCGCCCGCAAGGCCATGGCGATTGCCGCCGACATCTGTGTCTATACCAACGGCAACCTGACCGTGGAAACCATCGGCGCTTAACCGGACTTGCGCTGTGCTTCCATGTAGCTGCGAAGCACAGCGTTCATCCGGGTTTGGTAACCTTTGCCCTGGCTGCGGAAAAACTCGATGATGTCCGGGTCCAGCCGGAGCGAGATCAGCTTTTTTGGCTCCGGTTCGACCAGTTCCGCCGAAGCCCAATCCACTTCGAACTCTTCTTCGCCTTCGTAGTCTCCGCTTTCGCGCAGCCGATCCCAATCAGTATGGCCCTTCATCTTCTGGATCTCTTCGAGAGAGAAACGTTTGATATTGCTTTCGCTCATCTCGACTGGCCTTCCGGGCTGAAATCATTCGAATTGCATCGTCTCGGATAGTCAAGACAACCGTACATACGATCCCGTCAATCTGACTCACAACTCTCTCACGAGGCTCGTCAACATTTCGTGCGGGCAGGCGCAGGTATGGAGTCGAGAAAATGTCGATTAGGTTGACGAAATCGATTCCGTGTTTCTCTAGGTTCCGTTCACGTTTCTTAATGTCCCATTCAAAGTACATGGGGGTGGGAATTTTCATGGGAATGGCTCCGGGGGTTTCGGGGCTGGCCGCGTGCAAAAGGTGTCAAAAGGGAAGGGGTGAAACACTTAAGATAGCGGGCCTGAGCCCACTGCCTTCCGTCCCCCAGACGGACACGCTACCAGGCTGCGCCATAGCCCGACTGAGCCATGTATCTACATCACGTAGTTACACACTTCAACCCCTTCAAATCTGCTTCCGTCATGCGTATCTGTCCCGCAACGAAAAGGGATCAACATGACCGACCTCACCCCCCGCGAAATCGTCTCGGAACTCGACCGTTTCATCATCGGCCAGGCCGATGCCAAGCGCGCCGTGGCCGTTGCCCTGCGCAACCGCTGGCGGCGCAAGCAGCTGCCCGACGACCTGCGCGAAGAAGTCTATCCGAAGAACATCCTGATGATCGGCCCCACCGGTGTCGGCAAGACCGAGATCAGCCGTCGCCTCGCCAAGCTGGCCAAGGCACCCTTCATCAAGGTCGAGGCCACCAAGTTCACCGAGGTGGGCTATGTCGGCCGCGACGTCGAGCAGATCATCCGCGACCTGGTGGATGCCGCGATCCTGCAGACCCGCGAATTGATGCGCGAGGAGGTCAAGGCCAAGGCGCATCACGCCGCCGAGGAACGGGTGATCACCGCCATCGCCGGCGAGGACGCCCGCGAAGGCACGCGCGAGATGTTCCGCAAGAAGCTCAAGGACGGGCTTTTGGACGACACGGTGATCGAGCTGGAGCTGACCGATCATTCCAACCCGATGGGCATGATGGACATCCCCGGCCAGCCCGGCGGCCAGATGGGGATGATGAACCTCGGCGATATCTTCGGCAAGGCCTTCGGCAACCGCACCACGCGCAAGCGGATGAGCGTGCGCGAAAGCTATGACGTGCTGATTTCCGAGGAGGCCGACAAGCTGCTCGACGACGAGATCGTCAACAAGGCAGCCCTTGAAGCGGTGGAACAGAACGGCATCGTCTTTCTTGACGAGATCGACAAGGTCTGCGCCCGGCAGGAGGCGCGCGGCGGCGATGTCTCCCGCGAGGGGGTGCAGCGCGACCTGCTGCCGCTGATCGAGGGCACGACCGTCTCGACCAAGCATGGCGCGGTCAAGACCGACCATATCCTCTTCATCGCCTCGGGTGCGTTCCATATCGCCAAACCCTCGGACCTTCTGCCCGAATTGCAGGGGCGTCTGCCGATCCGGGTGAACCTGCGGGCGCTGACCGAGGGCGATTTCATCCGCATCCTGACCGAGACCGACAATGCGCTGACCCTGCAATATACCGCGCTGATGGGCACCGAGGAGGTCGAGGTGAGCTTTACCGAGGACGGTATCGCGCAGCTTGCCAAGATCGCGGCGGAGGTGAACGAGAGCGTCGAGAACATCGGCGCGCGGCGGCTCTACACGGTGATGGAGCGGGTGTTCGAGGAGTTGAGCTTCCACGCGCCCGACCGCGGCGGCCAGTCGGTGACGGTGGATGCGGAGTTCGTCGAGAAGAACCTGGGCGAGTTGACCCGCTCGACGGATGTGAGCCGCTACATGCTGTGACGCGCCGCGTCCGTCCGAACAAGGAATGCCCCGCCGATCCGGCGGGGCATTTTCATTTCCGGGAAGGCGGCTTCAGGCCATCGCCCAGCGTTCCGACATCCGGGCATTGTCCATGCCCCAGAGGTTGCCGACGGTTTCCGGGATGGCCAGCTTGTTCGACACGCCCTGCACCCAGTTGGCGAACATCGGGATGATGACGCCGCCGTCGTCGCGCAGGATCATCTGCATCTCGGTATACATCTCGCGGCGCTTGTCGCTGTCGAGTTCGGCGCGGGCGGTGATCAGCAACTCCTGGAAGCGGGCGCTGTCCTCGGGGCCCCACTGGCTGTCGTTCCACGGCACGCCCGCCTCGAAGGCAGACGAGAACATCCAGTCCTCGGTGGCGCGGCCCGACCAGAAGGCGGCCGAGAAGGGCTTCTTGATCCAGACGTTCGACCAGTAGCCATCCGCCGGTTCCTGCACCACGTTGATATTGATGCCCGCGGGCTTGGCCGAGGATTGGTAGAGCTGCGCCGCATCCACCGCCCCGGCAAAGGCCGCGGAGGAGGCCGAGAGGTCGATATTGAGCTGATCCATTCCGGCCTCTTTCAGGTAGAAGGCCGCCTTGTCGGGATCGTAGCTCAGTTGCTCCATGTCGCCGGCGTAGTACTGGTTGGCGGGGCCGATGGGCGTGTCATTGCCGACCCGGCCATGGCCCAGCAGGATCTTGTCGACCATTTCCTGGCGGTTGATGCCGTATTTCAGCGCGCGGCGGACGTTCACATTGTCGAGCGGCGCCACATCGGTCAGCATCGGAAAGGTGAAATGGCGGTTGCCGGTGACTTCCTGGATATTGACCGTCGGGTTGGCCTTGAGCAGCGCCTCGGTCTTGACGTCGACGCGGTTGATCGCATCCACCTGCCCGGTCATCAGCGCGTTCATCCGCGCGGTGGCGTCGTTGATGGCGATGTACTCGATCTCGTCGAACCAGCCCGCCTTGCCGTCCTTGTAGTGGCCCTCGACCCGCTTGCCGACAAACCGCACGCCCGGATCGAAGCTGACCACCTGGTAGAGCCCGGTGCCGATGCCCTTGGCGATGGCCTCTTCGATCTGGCCCGCGGGAAAGATGTTGAGGTGATAATCCGACAGAAGATACGGCAGGTCGGCATTGCCCTTGTCGAGGGTGAACTGCACCTGGTGGTCGGTGAGCTTCTTCATCTCGATGATCGCGCCGATGATCGGCTTGGCGGCGGATTTCGAATCCTCGGCGACATGCATCTGCAGCGATTCGATCACATCCTCGGCGCCGAAGGGCTTGCCGTTGTGGAAACTCACGCCCTGGCGCAGGTTGAAGGTCCAGGTCTTGGCGTCCGGCGTCGCCTCCCAGCTTTCGGCCAGTTCGCCGACCAGCGTGCCATCGGCGGAAACCTCGGTCAGCGAGTCAAAGACCGCGCCATTGCCGGCGTTCTGCATGAAGTTGTCGGAATGGGTGCGGCTGTCCCAGCTGTCCGAGGTATTGGCCCCGGCCAGACCGGCGCGCAGCCGCCCGCCGCGTTTCATCTGCGCCCGCAAGGGCAGGCCCGAGGCGGCGAGGATACCGGCGGCGGCACCGCTGCGCAGCAACCCGCGGCGTGTCAATCGTGTCATGGTGATCTCCCTGTTCTTGCGGTCCCGCGCCGGGCGCGAATCGCGTTTTATCCTATCAGACCTGTCGCGGAGCGGGCGATGACCGGCGTCATTCCCTGAGCCCCGAGGATTTCTGCAGCATCCAGTCGACCACGAAGTTCACCGCCACGGTCAGCAGGGCAATCGCCCCGGCGGCCAGCAGCGGCAAGGTGGCGGTCAGCGGCGAGAAGGCGGCGAAGTTGATGAACTGCGCCAGGTCGCGGACCATGGTGCCCCAATCGGCCAGCGGCGGCTGGATGCCGACGCCGAGAAAGCTGAGCGAGGCGATGGTGAGAAAGACGAAGCAGAAGCGCAAGCCGAATTCCGCCAGCAGCGGCGCCTGGGCATTGGGCAGCACCTCCCTGAAGATCAGGTAGCGCAGGCCCTCGCCGCGCAGCCGCGCCGCCTCGAAGAAATCCATCACCACGATGTTCATCGCCACCGCGCGCGCCAGCCGGAACACCCGCGTCGCGTCGATCACCGCGATGATGACGATCATGTAGACCGTCAGCAGCCATTTCTCGGACCCCGCCCAGGCGCTGGCAATGGTCATCAGCAAGAGCGCGAAGATCAGCGAGGGGATCGCCATCAGCACATCGACGCCGCGGCTGAGCACCTGGTCCAGCCAGCCGCCCAGCGCCGCCGCCAGAAACCCCAGCGTGCCGCCAAGAAAGAAGGCCAGGCAGGTGGTGACAAAGGCGATGCCCACGGTGTTCTGGGCGCCATAGATCAACCGGCTGAGCAGGTCGCGGCCGATCTGGTCGGTGCCCAGCGGAAACGCCGGGTTGCCGCCGGTCGCCGGATTGCCGCCGGGCAGCACGTTGACCTGGGCAAAGATCTCGGCCTGGCCATGGGGCGCCAGTTGCGCGGCAAAAAGCGCCACCACCGCATAGGTCAGGACGGTCAGGATGCCGAAGGCGGCGGTCAGCGGCATGTCGCGAAACATCCTGCGGCTGGCGTCGGGGCCCAGGTGCCGCCCGGCGAGCCGGAACAGGAACCCCGCGAGGGCGGCGATCGCCAGCCCCTGCACCGCCCAGCGAAAGAACATCACGCCGGCGCGCGGAATGCCGGCCTCGGTCACCACCGGGCGGAAATAGACCCAGACCGCAAGGCCCAGCGCCGCCGCGGCAATGGCATGGCCGAAGGCCACCGCAAGGGGCATGTCGCGAAAGCGCGGCGCATTGCCGGAAAGCCTCTGCGCGACAAGGCGCCCCAGCCAGCCCAGCGCAAGACAGGCGGCCAGCACCGCGAGGGCATAGGCCACCACCGTCATTTCGGATGCCTCAGCCGCGGGTTCGACAGGATCGACAGGATATCCGCCGTCAGGTTCAACAGGATATAGGCCGCGGCAAAGATCAGGCAGCAGGCCTGCACCACCGGGATGTCGCGGATCTTCACCGCATCGACGAAAAGCTGGCCGATGCCGGGATAGACGAAGACCACCTCGACCACCACAACCCCGGTGATGAGATAGGCGAGGTTCAGCGCCACCACGTTGATGATCGGCGCCAGCGCATTGGGCAGCGCGTGGCGGGTGATCACCCGCAGCGGCGTCACCCCCTTGAGCCGCGCCATCTCGATATAGGGCGAGGCGAGCAGGTTGATGATCGCCGCCCGCGTCATCCGCATCATCTGCGCCAGCACGATCAGCGTCAGCGTCAGCGCCGGCAGCATCGTCGCCTTCAGCCGCGCGCCCAGCGCCATGCCGTCATAGATATTGCTCAGCGACGGCAGCAGCGGGTTCAGCACGGCGAGAAACAGGATCAGCACATAGGCCAGGAAGAATTCGGGCGACGAGACGGAACTGAGGGTGAAGATATTGGTCACCCGGTCGAAGACCGTGCCGCGGTAAAGCGCGGCCAGCACCCCCAGCCCCACCGCCAGCGGCACGGCAATCGCGGCGGTCACACCGGCCAGGAACATGGTATTGGCAAAGCGCGGCGCGATCTGGCTGGCCACGGTTTTCAGGTTGCCGCCACCCATCGAGGACTGGAAGTTGAGCTGCGCGAAGGAGGTGCCCAGATCGCCGGTCAGGATCGCCGCCAGCCAGCCGAAGTAGCGTTGCACCAGCGGCTCGTTCAGCCCCAGGTCGCGGCGGATCGTCGCCACCGCCTCGGGCGTGGCGCCCTGGCCCAGGATCACCTGGGCGAAATCCCCCGGCAGCGCATTCACTGCCACGAATATCACGATCGACACGACAAACAGCGTCAGCAGGCCCAGCGCAAGACGCTGGAGGATGATGTTCAGAACGCCTGGCACGCGGCGAGTGATCCCTGTCGGTTGGTGTGGCCACAGCCTAGCGATCCGCCCCCGGCTGTAAACCGGTTTCCCGCGTCAGCGCTCGGCCAGCTGGTCCATGGCGCGCACCAGTTCGGCCGAGATCCCCGGCTCGGACAGGGCGTGCCCGGCATTGCGGATCATCCGCAGCTCGGCATTGGGCCAGCGCCGCGCCAGTTCCCAGGCGCGCCGGGGCGGACAGATCATGTCATAGCGGCCCTGCACGATGACCCCGGGAATATGGCCGATGCGCTCCACCTGGTCGAGGATCTGACCGTCGTATTCCAGAAATCCGCCATTGATGAAATAATGGTTCTCCAGCCGGGCAAAGGCGCGGGCATAATTGCCCGGCGTCTCGCCGCCATGGCCCGAGGAATAGACCGAGGCCAGCGCGTTCTCCCAGGCCGACCAGGCCTGGGCGTGGCGCGTCTCTTCCACCAGGTTGCCGGAAAACAACCGCTTGTGATAGGCGGCGATCAGGTCGCCGCGCTCGGCCGCGGGGATCATGTCGACGAAGCGCTCCCAGGTCTCGGGCCAGAACTGCCCGGCGCCGCCGCCATAGAACCAGCCCAACTCCTCCTGGGTCATCATGAAGACGCCGCGCAGCACCAGCGCGCGCACCGCCTCCGGGTGCGCCTGGGCATAGATCAACGCCAGGGTCGCCCCCCAGCTGCCGCCGAAGACGATCCAGCCGTCGATGCCCAGCTCGGCGCGAATGCGCTCGATATCCGCCACCAGGTGCCAGGTGGTATTGTGGCTGACGCTGGCATGGGGCCGCGACCGGCCGCAGCCGCGCTGATCGAAAAGCACCACGCGATAGACGTCCGGATCGAAATAGCGCCGCATCGCCGGGCTGCAGCCGCCACCCGGCCCGCCGTGCAGCACCACCACCGGCGTGCCGTCCCGCCGCCCGGATTGCTCTACATAGACCTGGTGGCCATCGCCGACGTCCAGCATCCGCTGATCGAAGGGGTCGATCTGCGGATAGAGATATTGCACTGCGCGCTTTTGGCCCGAGAACTTGTCCATGATCATTCTATATGAGACGAAAGCACAGAATGACCATAGGGAGCATGACATGCAAACGGCCGGGACCACCGTCGACCCCTCGGAAATCTCGAAATTCGAGGCCATGGCCGCCGAATGGTGGGATCCGGAGGGCAAGTTCAAGCCGCTGCACATGCTCAACCCCACCCGGCTGGACTATATCACCAGCCAGATCGCCGGCGAATTCGACCGCGACCTGAAATCCCTGCGCCCCTTCGAGGGGCTGCGCCTGCTCGACATCGGCTGCGGCGGCGGGCTGTTGTGCGAGCCGATGGCCCGGCTGGGCGCCGATGTGACGGGCGCCGACGCCGCCGCGGGCAATATCCCGGTGGCCCGGGTCCATGCCGAAGCCCAGGGGCTCGAGATCGACTACCGCCACGTCACCGCCGAGGCGCTGGCCGCGCAGGGCGAGGTCTTCGACGTGGTGCTCAACATGGAAGTGGTCGAACACGTCGCCGACCCGCTGGCCTACCTGACCGCCTGCCAGCACCTGCTGCAACCCGGCGGCCTGCAGGTCTGCTCGACCATCAACCGCAATCCCAAGAGCTTCGCCATGGCCATCCTCGGCGCGGAATGGGTGATGCGCTGGCTGCCCAAGGGCACCCACGACTGGTCGAAATTCATCACCCCTGACGAGCTTTTCGAGCTGCTCAAGCAATCGGGCATGGACCCGGTCGACCGCAAGGGCTTCGTCTTCAACCCCCTCACCTGGTCCTGGTCGATCTCGCCACGCGACCTCGGCGTCAACTACGTCACCACCAGCGTGAAACCGGCGTAACGCCCCCAAGCTCCTTCATCTTGCCCTTAAACTCCGGGGAGCGCGAGGGGCTGGCCCCTCGCTCCCGCCGCCGGCAAGCCACCCCGAGGTCAGCCTTCCTCTTCCAGCTTCAGCCGCAATTCCCGCAGGATCGGCAGGGCCGCGCGCACCTTGTCGGCCCCCAATTCACTCACAAGCTCGGTAATCAACGGCGTGATCACCTCCAAGGCGGTATCGCGCGCCCGCACCCCCGCGGGCGAGATCGTCACCAGTTTCGAGCGCGCATCGTCCCAATCGGGCCGGATATGCACGTAGCCCGCAATCTCCAGCTTGCCCAGGGTATTGGTCATCGCGCCGCGGGTGACGTGAAAGGCCCGCGCTAATTGCGCCGGGGTGCGTTCCTGCTTGAACCGCGCGAGGTGGTTGAGCACGGAAAAATGCGACAATTCCATGCCCTTGGGCAGCATCCGGCTGAGCCGGTTGCGCATCATCTGGTCGGCGGTGAACAGCTCGGAAAACAGCGCCACCGCCAGGGAATTGGCAGTCTGGTCGGACATCAGGGTCCTTCGAAGTCGCGGTCATGGGTCAGCGAGGGGACCCGGGCCCTCGCCTTGTCCACCGCATCACGGCTCAGGTCAACAAAAAGCACCTCCGGCGCGGTGCCGGCCTCTGCCACGACCTCGCCCCAGGGCGCGACCGCCATGGAATGGCCATATGTCGTGCGCTCCTTGCCGCGAACCGCGACATGTTGGCCGCATTGCGCCGCGGCCAGCACCCAACAGCCGGTCTCGATGGCCCGCGCGCGCAGGAGCGGCTGCCAATGCGCGGCCCCGGTCACCGGGGAAAAGGCGGAAGGCACCAGCAGCACCTCGGCCCCGGCCTGGGCCAGCGCGCGGTAAAGCCCGGGAAAACGGATATCGTAGCAGATGCTCAGCCCCAGCGTGGCAAAGGGGGTTTGCGCGATCACCGCCCTGTCGCCCGGACGATACCCGGCGCTTTCGCGATAGGTCTCGGTCTCGCTGACCGTGACATCGAACATGTGGATCTTGTCGTAGCGCGCGACAATCGCGCCCTGCGGATCGACCAGGAAGGACCGGTTGGCAAAGCGCCCGTCGGGATCGCCGGTCTTGACCGCAAGCGAGCCGATCGACAGCCAGATCCCCCGCTTCGCCGCCAGGTTGCGCAGCGCGGCGAGGGTGCGGTCATCGGCCTCGTGTTGCAGCACCTCGATCTGCCGCGTCCGGCTGGCCGAGACGCAATTGGTGACCTCCGGCGTCAGGACAAAGCCCGCGCCCTCGGCCACCGCACCCTCGATCCGGGCGGTGGTGGTGGCGAGGTTGGTCGCCGGGTCGTCCGAGGACGACAGTTGCAGCAGGGCGGTGCGCATCAGGCCGCGGCAAGCAGCGGGTCGAGCTTGCCGTCGCGTTCAAGCGCATAAAGCTCGTCGCAGCCGCCGACATGCAGATCGCCGATGAAGATCTGCGGCACGGTGCGCCCGCCATTGGCGCGCTGGATCATCTCGGGCTTGCGGTCCGGGTTGCGCCAGACGTCAATCTCCCGGAAGGTGGCGCCCTTCTTCTTCAGCAGGCGCTTGGCGGCGTGGCAGAAACCGCAGAGCGGCGAAGTGTAGATTTCGATATCGGGCATTCCATCAGATCCTTGGCCGGGTTTGCCCTATACCTAGTCCTCCCGGCTCACCCGCGCCAGTGCGCCGATGCAGACCGGCCCTGCGCCCGCGACATGCAGCGCCTCGGCACAGGCGCCCAGGGTGGCGCCGGTGGTCAGCACGTCGTCGATCAGCAGCACCGGACGCCCGCCCGCCACCCGATGGCGGCGCGACGGGTGGATCCGGATGGCACCCTCCAGGATCTGCCGCCGCTCGTCGACCTTTCGGTGATCGAGGCTGCGGGTGCGGCGGATGCGCTTGAGCAGGTCGGGGCAATAGGCCAGCTCGAGCTGTGCGGCCAGCGCCTCGGCCACCAGCGCGGACTGGTTGTAGCGCCGCGCCATCAGCCGCATCCAGTGCAGCGGCACCGGCGCCACCAGCATGTCGGGCACCACCAGCGGCCGCACCGCCCGCGCCAGCCAGGCGGCACCGACCCGGGCGATGTCATGCCGGTCGTTGTGCTTCATCCCCAGCACCAGCCTGCGCCCGTTGTCGCGGTAAAGCAGCGCGGCGCGCCCCCGCTGCCAGGCGGGGGGATGGGTCATGCAGCCGTCGCAATGGGCCAGTTCCTGCGAATCGCCACCGGGCAGGGGCACGCCGCAGGTGTCGCAGACCAGCCCGCCGATAAAGGGCGTCTCGCCCCAACATCGCCCGCAGAGGCCGAAATCGCTTTCGACCAGCTCGCGGCAGATCAGGCATTGCGGCGGATAGACCATCCGCAAGGCCGTTTGAACTATCTCCACCATGCCACTATTTAGGCCCTCATGCAGCCACGACTGACCGATCCCGCGGCGCTTGCCCGCAACCGCCACCGGGCCCGCCAGCCCGCGCTTTTCCTGTTCGACGCCGCGCGCGACGACCTGCAGGATCGCCTGCAACTGGTTAAAAGAGCCTTTACCGCCCCGGCAATTGTCACCGGCCAGCCGCAGATCTGGGACAATGCCCTTAAAGATGCGCGGATTGTCCCCGATGCCGAAACGCTCGATCTGGACACAGAGGCCCATGACCTGATTCTGCACAGCCATGGCTTGCACTGGGCCAGTGACCCGGTCGGCCAGTTGATCCAGTGCCGCCGCGCGCTGAGGCCAGACGGGCTCTTTCTCGCCTCGCTCTTTGGCGGTCAGACCCTGCACGAGTTGCGCGCCGCGCTGGCGCAGGCCGAATCGCAGGTGACCGGCGGGCTGTCACCGCGCATCGCGCCGATGGCCGAGATTCGCGACATGGGCGCGCTGCTGCAACGCGCCGGGTTCGCCCTGCCGGTGGCCGATGCCTTTCGCCTGACGGTCAGCTATGCCACCCCGCTGCACCTGATGCGCGAGTTGCGCGCCATGGGCGAGGCCAATGCGCTGGAGGCACGGCTGCGCCGGCCCACCCGCCGCGCGGTGCTGCTGCGCGCCGCCGAGATCTATGCCGAGAGCTTCGGCCAGCCCGATGGCCGCATCCCCGCGACCTTCGAGTTCATCGTGCTGACCGGCTGGGCCCCGGATGCCAGCCAGCCGCAACCCCTGCGCCCCGGGTCGGCCAAGGCGCGACTGGCGGATGCGCTGAATGCGCGCGAAACGCCTCTGAAAGATTGACGCGGGCGGCGCGACGGTTATCTCTCGCCAAAGCCCCAAACAGCGGAGACCTTTATGCGCGACATGACGCAGGCCACCTGTCCGGCCCACGCACCCGCCGACCACCCGACACTGCCCGCTGAAAAGGTCGGCGTGCTGCTGGCCAACCTCGGCACGCCCGATGCCACCGACTATTGGTCGATGCGGCGCTACCTGAGCGAGTTCCTCTCGGACAAGCGGGTGATCGACTACCCGGCGTGGAAATGGCAGCCGCTTTTGCAACTGATCATCCTGAGCAAGCGGCCCTTCACCTCCGGCGCAGCCTACCGGACGATCTGGAACACCGAGGCCGATGAAAGCCCGTTGATGACGATCACCAGGGACCAGACCGCCCGCATTGCCGAGCAGATGAAACAGCGCTACGGCACTGCGGTGAAGGTCGATTTCTGCATGCGCTACGGCAATCCCTCGACCCGCTCGAAGGTGCGCGAGATGGTCGAGGCCGGATGCCGCAAGATCCTGTTCTTCCCGCTGTATCCGCAATATGCCGGGGCCACCTCGGCCACCGCGAACGACCAGTTCTTTCGCGCGCTGATGGACGAGAAATGGCAGCCCACGGCGCGGATCGTCGATCCCTACTTCGCCCATCCCGCCTATATCGAGGGGCTGGCGCAATCGGTCGAGCGCAAGTATGCCGAGCTTGAGAGCAGGCCCGAGATCCTGGTCTGTTCCTACCACGGGCTGCCGCGGCGTTACCTTCTGGAGGGCGACCCCTATCACTGCCAGTGCCAGAAGACGACGCGGCTGCTGAAGGAGCGGCTGGGCTGGGCCGATACCGAGATCACCACCACCTTCCAGTCGCAATTCGGATCCGAGGTCTGGCTGCAACCCTATACGGTCGAGGAGGTGGCGCGGCTGGCGCGCGAGGACGGCAAGAAGAACATCGCGGTGATCGCCCCGGCCTTTTCCGCCGATTGCATCGAGACGCTGGAAGAGATCAACGAGGAGATTCGCGAGAGCTTCGAGCACGCCGGCGGCAAGACGTTCACCTATGTCCCCTGCCTGAACGACGACGAGGCCCATATCGCCGCGCTGAGCACGGTGATCGAGGAAAACCTCGGCGGCTGGCTGGCTTAGAGCCGTTCACCGATCGGGGCGCGAGACCCCCAAAAACAGAAAAAGCGGCGCAAGATGCGCCGCTTTTCCCGTTTGTAGATCAGCGCGACTTAGCGGTCGGCTGCTGCAACTGCGATAACCACGGCAAGCAGGATCAGCGGGACAATGATGCCAGCCGAGGACGATGCCTGTGCGGTTTCTTCGACGATCACCGGTGCTTCGATGATCACTTCGTCTTTTGCATACGAACCGGCGAACGCGGTCGAAGCTGCTGCGGACAGAGCCGCGGCGAGTGCGAGTTTCTTCATATCATATCCTCCAGATATTCACTTGCCGCTCGTACCATACCGGTTGCGGCAAGCACCCAAGACTTACCTCGTGGCTTTTTCTAAGCAGCTATTCCGGGCGATTGCAAACCGATCTTTGGTTTGCCCCGCTGTGCTGCACCCCTTTGTCGTCAAATTAGCAACACTTGCGTGCCCACTTTCGTCATGGCGAAAAGCTCGGCAATGTGCTGATTATAAAGACCGATGCAGCCGTTGGACGAGCGGCGGCCGATCTTGCGCGTGTCGTGGGTGCCATGGATGCGGTAATAGGTCCAGCTGAGGTAGAGCGCATGGGTTCCCAGCGGGTTGTCCGGGCCGGGGCCGACGTAATCGGGCCACTCGGGATTGCGGATCTTCATCGCCGGGGTCGGCCGCCAACTGGGGCCTTCCACCTTGCGCACGACGCTGGTGCGGCCGCGGCGGGTCAGATCCTCGGTCAGCGGCACCGAGGTCGGATAGAGCCGGTAGGTGCCCGCGCCCTCGGACCAGTAGTGCAGCGCGCGGCTGGTGATGTCGACCAGGATCGCGCCATTGTCGAGGTTGCTGAAATAGGGGCGCCAGTCGAGCGACCGGAAGCTGGAAATATTGCGGCGCACGGCGCGCGACAGGTCGCGTTCAAGCTCGGTCGAGCCTTCGTTCTGGGCCAGGGCAGGCGCGCCCAGCATTGCGGCGGACCCGGCCAGAAAGGCCCGGCGCCCGATGGGATTTGCGGCTTTTTTTGTCATCTTCCGCTCCTTGGGAACATGGTCCTGATCACGGGGTTTTTAGTGCGCGAAAGCCTCAGTCGCAAATCAAACCACCGTCAGGGGGCGGAACACCGCCGAGGTGGGTTTGAAAGAACACGTCTTTCCGGATAAGGCAACCGAAACGAATTTCCGGTGGTCTTTGACATGACGCGACTCGCTGTATTCCTGCTGCCCCTGGTGCTCATCCTTGCGGCCTGTACGACCACGCCGTCGTCGGACCCGCCGCAGCTGGGCCCGGACGGCAAGCCATTGCCCAGGGTCTATCGGCTGGGATCGGACGCCGAAGGGCAGGTGCAGTTCCGGATGCTCGACGCGATCAACTCGCTGCGCGAGGCGCGCGGCTTGGTGCGGGTGCAGCTCGACAGCCGGCTCAATGCCGCCGCCGCCACCCATGCGCGCGACATGGCGGTGCAGAACCGGCCCTGGCATTTCGGCTCGGACGGATCCTCGCCGATCGACCGGGTGGCGCGCGTGGGCTATACCGGGCGGATGCTGGGCGAGGCGATCTCGGAGACCTACGAGACCGAGATCGAGACCCTGGCGGCCTGGATGGAAGAGCCGGGCACGCGCGACGTGATTCTCGCCCCCGAGGCGCGCGACCTGGGTTTTTCCTTCCACCAGGAAGCCAACGGCAAGATCTGGTGGACCCTGGTGATGGGCACCTCGGCCGAGCGCGGCTATGTGCCGACCACCAGCCGCGGCAGCGCACAGCCGATCGAGGAAATCGCCGCGGCGGCCATCGAATTGAGCGACGAGCGCGACACAAGGTAGCTCGTCCAGTCCTTGCGGACTGTCCTCGCCACCGCCGCGAAGACGCCTGCAAGGGCGGATAAGCGGCGCCGGTCTCAGGCCGAAGTGTCAGGCCGATTCGCGGTGGCTGGCCTTGATCTCCTCCCAGGCCTTGTTGATGTCGATCAGCCGCTTTTCGCTCAGCCGGATCGCCTCTTCCGGCACGCCGCGGGCGATCATCCGGTCGGGATGCCCCTCGCGCACCGCCTGCCGCCAGACCTTGCGGATCTCGTCCAGCGGCATGTCCGGGCGCGCGCCCAGCACCGAATAGGGATCCTTGGGCGCATCGGGAACGAATCGCGTGCGCAGGGCCAGGAACTCGCGGTCCTCGAGCCCGAAGATCCGCGCCACGTTGCGCAGGAAATCGTCTTCCGCCGGGTGATAGCCGCCATCGGCCACGGCGATGTGAAACAACCCCTCCATCAGGTCGCAGAGCGCGATATGCGCCTCGTCGAACATGGCGCGGATGCGCCGGGCGTAATCCTCGTAACCCGCCACGTCCTGCCGCGCCAGGTTGAAGACCCGCGCCGCCTGGGCCTCGTCCTCGGGCGCGATGTGAAACACCTCGCGAAAGGCGGTCACCTCGTCGCGCGTGACCGTGCCGTCGGCCTTGGCCATCTTGGCGCCCAGCGCGATCACCGCAATGGTGAAGGCGACGCTGCGTTCCGGCGGCGTCCGAAGACGCCCGAACACTTCGCTCAGGGGTTCCCCGCTGGCCAGCGCGGCAAGCGCGGCCTGGATGCGCGACCAGATCGACATGGCCCGAGTCTATACCGCGCCGCGGCATAAGTCAGCGTAACATTCCCGCAAATTTCTGCATCCGCACAGGATCGATCCGGCCGATGTCCGGCCCCCCCCCCACGCCTCACCGGCGGCGGCCGGGCCACGCATCACCGCAGGGTCTTCTGGCCGCGCGGACAGGTGATCTCGGCGGTCAGATGCGGCGAGCCTTCCTCGAAATGCACCCGCGCATCGTCGAGATAGGGCGAGAGGCGCTGTTGCAGCCGGAAGGCCTCGGGGTGAATGACAGTCAGCCGCTCGAGCCCGCAGCCCGCGTCAGGCAGCGTCGCGGCGGGGTGGCGGTCGCCCTCCCACTGGATGAGCGCCGGAAAACAGCCGTCAAACGGCAAGAGCCCGTCCGGCGGCACCGCGATGCGCCATTTCAGATCGCCGCGCTCGAGCGCCACGATCTCGCCGGCCTCGGGCAGGTCGCGCAGCAGGGTGTCCAGGTCGTCGGTCCGGCACACCCAGTTGCTGAAGCGCGGCGGGCCCTCGAACCCGTCCAGCCCGAACCAGCGCGGATGCGCGGGCGGCGTGGCGGCGGGATCGACCGCAATCGCCTCGAGATAGAGCCCCTCGCCCAGGCCCAACAGGTGATTATGCGTGCCGAAATGCGCGTGCGCCCCGCCTTCGCGCATCTGCGCGCCCAGCACGGCCTCAACGGCCTGTTTCGCGGCGTCGCGCGTTTCGCCGGAAACGACAAGATGATCGAGATGCAGCATGTCCGGTTCCCCCCTCTCCTCATTCTGCCAGAAAACCCGGCGCCTGGGCAAAGCACCTTGTCGCAGGGCAACACGAAAAACGACAAAGGCCCCCCGGAGGATCCGGAGGGCCCGATACGGGTCGGAGATCAGGTCCTAGTTGACGGCCTTGGCGTCAACCACGTCCTTCTCGATCGCCTTGGTGGCGCTTGCGATCTCGATCTGGCGCGGTTTCAGCGCTTCGGGGATCTCGCGCTGAAGGTCGATATGCAGCATGCCGTTCTCATGGCTGGCCCCGGTCACCTTGACATGATCGGCCAGGTGGAACCGGCGCTCGAAGGCGCGGGTGGCGATGCCGCGGTGCAGATAGGTCGCGTTCTCGTCCTCGTCCGCCTTGCGGGCCGAGACGACAAGCGCCTTTTCCTTGACCTCGACGCTCAGGTCGGCGTCCGAGAATCCGGCGACGGCGATCGAGATGCGATAGGCATCCTCGGCGGTCTTTTCGATATTGTAGGGCGGATAGGTCTGGGTCTGGACGTCATTGGCCAGCACCCGGTCCATCAGGTCGGCGATCTGGTCGAAGCCGACGGTTGCACGGTACAGCGGTGCGAAATCAAAGCTGCGCATGGGTCATCCTCCATTGAGCGATACCATTATGTAGGCGCCTTCCCTTGGGGACAGGCGGGTCGATGCTCCGGGCCCCATGGGGCACCCGGACGCCCCTGATCTGGGGAGCGCAATGAACGGTTTCAAGAGGGGGAGGGACAAATTTTCGACCCTTGGGCGCGTCAGGGCCGCAGGAACTTCGCCCCGCTGGGCCGGTCGCCCGCCCCGGCGCGCTTGAACCGGGTCTGGGCCTTCAGCTCCACCATCAGCACCGCCAGGGGTTCGGCCAGCGAGGTGCCGAGCGAGACCGGAACGCCGCCCGATTCCGCCTTGGCCGAGATCAGCGAGACGATCCGCGGCTCGCCGCTGTCCATCGAGAAGACCGGCGCGCCGGACGCCCCGAAATCCGCCGCACAGGACATCACCAGCACGCCGCGCCGCCGGTCGATCACCTCGCAGGCATCCTGCAACGAGGGCGCCTCGGCCCGGTCGTGGGCATAGCTGACCACGCTGATCGCCGCCCCCGGCGCCGGGCGCTCGGCGGTGCCGAAGGGCAGGACTTCGGAGGTGCGGATCGGATGGGCCAGTTGCAAAAGCGCCACGTCATTGCGCACCTGGCTGGCATCGGTGGTGCGGGTGAAGCGATAGCGCGGATGCAGCACCGCATGTTTCACCGCGCGGTAGGCCGAGGCCCGGCCATTGCGCAGCCCGGCGTTGAAACGGATCTCGGGCGCCTCGAAGCGCAGCCCGGAGGTCTTGTCGTACAGGCAATGCCCGGCGGTCAGCACCAGGTCGGGCGCCACCAGCACCCCGGTGCAAAAGCCCTCGCTGCCGAAATCCACCCGACCGACGCCTTCCCAGCCGCGCCCCTCGATGCCGGAGTTCAACTGGCGCAGGTCACGGGGTTCGGCCAGCGCGGCGGTGGCCGCACAAAGGGCGGCGAGAATCAGTAGCAGATGGCGCAATGTCCGGGACCCCTGTTGGTTTTCTTGCCGAGCTATCAACAACTTTAGGCGAAATTGCGGCAGACTGGAAAGTTCCGATCAACCCTCCTGCAAGGCCGGCGGTTTCGGCCCGCCGGTCGCCCAGTCGAGCAGTTCGACCGTATGCACCACCGGCACCCCGGTGCCACTGCCGATCTGCATCATGCAGCCGATATTGCCGGCGGCGATCAGGTCCGGCTTCACCGCCTCCAGCGTGCGCACCTTGCGCGCCTTGAGCTGTTTCGAGATCTCCGGCTGCATCAGGTTGTAGGTCCCCGCCGAGCCGCAGCACAGGTGGCTGTCGGCCGGTTCCGCCACCCTGAAGCCCGCGCGCTTCAGCAGCGTCTTGGGATGGGTCTTGATCTTCTGCCCGTGCTGCAGCGAACAGGCGGCGTGATAGGCGACGATTAGCCCCTTGTCGGCGCCTTCGGGCATCTCCAGCGTCATCAGCACCTCGCTGATGTCCATGGCCATCGCCGCAACCCGCGCGGCCTCGCCCGCCAGCGGATCGTTGCGGAACATGTGGCCGTAGTCCTTGACCGTGGTGCCGCAACCGCTGGTATTGATGACAATGGCATCGAGCCCCTTGCCGTCGATCTCGGCCCCCCAGGCGCGGATGTTCCGCGCCGCCGAGGCATGGCTTTCATCGGTCTTGCCCATGTGATGGGTCAGCGCCCCGCAACAGCCCGCACCCCGGGCCACCACCACCTCGCAGCCCAGCCGGGTCAACAGGCGGATGGTGGCATCGTTGATATCGGTGTTCAGCGCCTTCTGCGCACAGCCGGTCATCAGCGCCACGCGCTTTTTGCGCGCGCCCTTGGCGGCAAATGTCTGCGGATCGTCATTGCGGCTGACCGGCGGGATCTGCCGCGGCGCCATCTCGAGCATCGCGCGCAGCCGCGGATCGGGCAGGAACCGCGCGAAGGGCCGGCCGATCTTGGCACCCAGCAAGGCCAGCCGGAACCGCCCCGGATAGGGCAGGATCCGCGCCAGCAGCCAGCGCAGCGCGCGGTCGCCCCAGGGCCGGTCATAGTGCTTTTCGATATACGCCCGCGCGTGATCGACAAGATGCATGTAATGCACCCCCGAGGGACAGGTGGTCATGCAGGCCAGGCAGGACAGGCAGCGGTCGATATGCTTGACGGTCGAGGGGTCGGGCACCCGCTCGTTCTCCAGCATGTCCTTGATCAGGTAGATGCGGCCGCGCGGGCTGTCCAACTCGTCGCCCAGCACCTGGTAGGTCGGGCAGGTGGCGGTACAGAACCCGCAATGCACGCAGGCGCGCAGGATCTCGTTGGCCCGCGCGGTGCCCGGGTCCTTCAACTGCTCTTCGGTGAATGTCGTCTGCATTGCCTACCCCATCAGCCCGGGGTTCAGGACGCCCCGCGGATCGAATTTCGCCCTCAGACCGGCCTCGATCCGGGCCAGCGGTTCCGGCTGCGGAGGAAACACCGCCCCCTGCTGCCGCCGCGCTTTCGACGCGCGAAACAGCGTCGCATGACCGCCGGTCTCGGCCACCGCGCCACGGATCGCCTCGGCCCCCTGCCCCTCGGGCAGCAGCAGCCAGATCAGCCCGCCCCCCCAATCGTAAAGCGCCTCGGCCCCCGCGATCCGCGCCACCAGGTCCGGCGCGGCACCCGGCGTGACCGAGACGCGCCAGACATCACCCGCCCGGCCCTGGAACGGCCCCACGTCGCGCACGTGGACCCAGTCCACCGCGGCCCGCTCCGGGTCGGTCTCGACGGTAAAGTCCCCGATATCGGCCAGCCGCTGGCGCAGCGCCTCGCAGCGATAGGTGACCGAATCCTGCAAGCCTTCCAGCCGGATCATCGTCACCGGCGCGCCCTCCGGCCCCTTTTGCAGATGCGCCGCCCCGGTCACCTCCCAGGGCGAGCCCAGCGCCCGGCTCAGCACCGTCACCGCTGTCGCGTCGTCCAACCCGTCACAGCGCAGCACCCCGGTCGCCTCGGCCTTGGGCAACACCTTGAAGCTCACCTCGGTCAGCACCCCCAGGGTGCCCCAGGAGCCGCAGAGCAGCTTGACCAGGTCATAGCCGGTGACGTTCTTCATCACCCGCCCGCCGTTCTTGACCACCTGCCCCATGCCATCGACAAAGCGCACACCCAGCATGAAGTCGCGACAGGCCCCGGCCTGGATGCGCCGCGGCCCGCTGGCATTGGCGGCAACGACCCCGCCGATGGTCGACACGCCCTCGGTCCCCAGCAGCCCGCGCCAATCCCCCGGCTCGAAGGCCAGTCGCTGGCCTTCCGCCGCCAGCGCCGCCTCGATCTCGGCCAGCGGCGTGCCCGCCCCGGCCACCATGGTCAGCGCGCCCGGCTCGTAAAGCGAAATCCCCGTCAACCCGCCGGTCTCCAGCACCTCGCCATCCACACTGCGCCCGACATCGCGCGTCCCGCCGCCGCGTATCCGCAAGGGCGCCCCCGCCGCGGCAATCGTCTCGGCCAGCTCGGCCTCGGTCTCAACTCGCATGTCCAGTATTTCTCCGGTTTCCAAATATCCCGGGGGAGTCGCCAGCGGCGACGGGGGCAGCGCCCCCGATCACTCCGCCGCCGCAAGCACCGCCCGTCGCCCGTCCGAGGCATCCAGCGGAAACACCTTCGCCGGGTTCAACAGCCAGGCCGGATCGAAGACATCCTTCACCGCCATCTGCGCCTCCATGTCCGCCGCGCCGTACTGGTGCCACATCAGGTCGCGCTTCTCGATCCCCACCCCGTGCTCGCCGGTCAGGCAACCGCCGACCTCGACACAGAGCTTCAGGATCTCGGCGCCAAAGGCCTCGCAGGTCTCCAGCTCGCCGGGCGTATTGGCATTGTAGAGGATCAAGGGGTGCATATTGCCGTCGCCGGCGTGAAACACGTTGGCGACACGCAGCCCGTATTCCACGCTCATCTCGCCGATGCGCTTGAGGACATGCGGCAATTCGGTCACGGGGATGGTGCCGTCAAGACACATGTAGTCGTTGATCTGCCCCATGGCGCCGAAGGCCGATTTCCGGCCCAGCCAGATGCGCCCGGCTTCCTCGGCATCGCGCGCCTCGCGCAATTCCAGCGGATCGTGCCGCCGGGCGATCGCGGCGATCCGGCCCAGCTGGTCGGCGATCTCGGCCTCCGAGCCTTCGACCTCGACGATCAGCAGCGCCTCGCAATCGGGATAGCCGGCATGGGCGAAATCCTCGCAGGCCTGGATGCAGGGCCGGTCCATGAACTCGATCGCCACCGGCAGGATCCCCGCCTTGATGATGTCCGAGACACAGGCCCCCGCCACCTCGTTGCTGTCGAAGGCCAGCAGCATCGGCCGCGCGCCCTCGGGCTTGGGCAGGATGCGCAGGGTGGCCTCGGTCACCACGCCCAATTGCCCCTCGCTGCCGCAGATCACCCCCAGAAGGTCCAAGCCTCCGGCATCGAGATGGGCGCCGCCGATCTCGCAGATGGTGCCGTCCATCATCACCAGCGTGACGCCCAGAAGGTTGTTGGTCGTCACCCCGTATTTCAGGCAATGCGCGCCGCCGGAGTTCATGGCGATATTGCCGGCAATGGCACAGGCCAGCTGGCTCGAGGGGTCGGGCGCGTAGAAGAAGCCCTCCTCCTCGACCGCGCCGGTGACGCTGAGGTTGGTGCGCCCGCTCTGCACCCGCACCACGCGGTTGGCGTAATCCGCCTCGAGCACCGCGTTCATCCGCGCCACGCCGAGGATCACCGAATCCGCCGTCGGCAGCGATCCCCCGGCCAGCGAGGTGCCCGCACCGCGCGGCACCACCGGCACGTCCATCTCGTGACACAGGCGCAGGATCTGCGCCACCTCCTCGGTGGTCGAGGGCAGCACCGCCAGCATCGGCGGGCAGCGATAGGCCGCCAGCGCGTCGCATTCATAGGCCCGCAACTGGGCCGGGGTGTCGATTACCGCCTCCTGCGGCAGATGCCGCCGCAGGGCCGCGGCAAGCTCGGCCTTGCGGGCCAGCCGCTCGGGGCGGGGAATTGGCATGTCCATGGCGTTCCTCCGGATTGGTAAGAAAATATAACCACTTTACCCATAACACAAGCCGCGATTGCCGCGCGGGCGCAGAATGGTGCCAAGCGCCTGATGCGCCTGCCCTTCCGCCCGGCGAAAAACCCGCCTAGGCTGCCATCATGACATGGATCGACCGCCTGCAGCTGTTCAATTTCCTCGATCTGGCGGCAATTGCCCTGCTGCTGGCCTCCTGGCAGGGGATCGGGCTGGTGGTCGAACGCTCGGGCCGGCGGAAATCGGTCTCGACGCTGACCTCGGAGTATCGCCGCGACTGGATGGAGCAGATGCTGACCCGCGATCCGCGCATCTTCGACAGCCAGATCCTCGGCATCCTGCGCCAGGGCACGGCGTTCTTTGCCTCGACCTGCATGATCGTGATCGGCGGCGCGCTGGCGCTGCTCGGCAATACCGACCGGCTGGCCGGGCTGGCCGAGGACCTGGCGCTGGGATCGGGGCTGATCGTGGTCTGGGAAATCAAGCTGATGGTGGTGATCCTGCTGATGGTGGACGGGTTTCTGAAATTCGTCTGGTCGCACCGGCTGTTCGGCTATTGCGCGGTGGTCATGGCGGCGGTGCCGAACGATCCCGACCATCCCGCCGCCCGGCCCAGGGCGATGAAGGCGGCGGAACTGAACATCACCGCCGCACGGGCCTATAACAGGGGATTACGATCAATTTACTTCGCCATGGCCGCCGCGGCATGGCTATTGGGCGCGGTTCCCCTCATATTGGCGGTGCTGTTCACGCTGGCGGTGCTCTACCGGCGCGAGTTCGCTTCACAGTCCCGCGAAGCCCTGCTTGTGCCCGAAACCGATCCCGCGACAACCCCGGAGACACCATGATCCGCGCCCTGACCCTTGCCCTGCTTCTTTTCGCCGGTCCGGCGCTTGCCGCGGATGCGGTGATCACCGATGTGAAAGTGTCGAAACCGGACATGGGCTGGCGGTTCAAGGTCACGGTGCATCACCCCGATGCCGGCTGGGACCACTATGCCGATGCCTGGGAGGTGCTCGACCTCGACGGCAAGCGGCTGGGCTATCGCAAGCTGCATCACCCGCATGTGCATGAACAGCCCTTCACCCGGTCGCTGCGCGGCGTGATGATCCCCGACGGCACCCGCGTGGTGATGATCCGCGCCCATTGCACCAAGGATGGCTGGTCGGACAAGATGGTGCGGGTCGATCTCTCGCCCTCGGGCCGCGGCGGGTACTGACACCCGCCTCCCGTGCCGACCCGATCCCGGACCTGATCCGGGATCTCACCGCCGACACCCTTGGCGCTAACGCCGCCCTTCCCGCAGCCAGGCGCCGACAATCAGCGCCGAGGCCAGCAACAGCACCAGCCAGGCCGGCAGAAGCGGCACGCGCGTCACGTCGCGGGTCTCGAAGGCGCCGCGCGGGGTCAGCCCGATCCAGCCGCGTCCCGCCGCCGGTCGCCCCTCGCGCACGGTGCGAATCCGCGGCAGCCCGTCCTCGAGCCGCATCACCCCGCCGCGCATCGAGGCGATCAGCGGCTCCAGCACCTCGCCGGTGGCAATGGTCTGCTCGAATTCCTTCGGCGCCGCGGGCCCCAGGCCGATCACGCTTTCCAGGTCGCCGTCGCGCAGCCGGTAGAGCCCGATCTCCGGCCCCTCGAAGACCGCCTCGAACCGTCCCGGGCTGACCTCCTGCAATTCCAGCACCGTCTCGGTTCCGTCCGGTCCGATCACCGTCACCGGCCCGGCGGCTTCATCCAGCGAGCGGCGGATGATGCGCATGGTCTGGCCGGTGGGCTCGGCATAGAGGGTTTCCTCCTCGAGCTCCGGCTCCTTCATCATCCAGTGCGCCAGCCGCCGCAGCAGTTCCAGTTGCGGCCCGCCGCCCTCGAACCCGCGGCTCCAGAGCCAGGCGTGATCCGAGGCCAGCAGCGCCACGCGCCCCTCCTTGACCCGGTCGAGCACCAAGAGCGGCTTGTCGTCGACGCCGGACATCAGCACCTCGCCGCGCTCCGGCTCGACCTCGATCTGGCGCAGCCAGCGGCCCCAATGCTCGGGGTCGCCCAGCCCCGCCGTCACCGGGTGGCGTTCGCCCAGGTCGGTGACTTTCGGCGAATAGCCCTGGTCGATCACCCGCGCCGTGGGCGCCGCCGGCACCACCACCGAGAGCGGCGAGCGATAGAGCGAATCGGCGCTGGCAAAATCGGGGCCCGAGGCGATCAGCACCGCGCCGCCGTCCTCGACGTAGCGCGCCACGTTGTCGAGATAGATCGCGGGCAGAATGCCGCGCCGCTTGTAGCGGTCAAAGATGATCAGGTCGAAATCGTCGATCTTCTCGAGGAACAACTCGCGCGTCGGAAAGGCGATCAGCGAGAGCTCCCGCACCGGCACGCCGTCCTGTTTCTCGGGCGGGCGCAGGATGGTGAAATGCACCAGGTCGACCGAGGAGTCGGATTTCAGCAGGTTGCGCCAGGTCCGCCCGCCGGGATGCGGCTCGCCCGAGACCAGCAGCACCCGCAGCCGGTCGCGCACGCCGTTGATCTGGATCAGCGCGGTATTGTTGCGGTCGGTCAGTTCGCCCTCGGCCTCCGGCACGGTGAATTGCAGCACGTTGCGCCCGCCGTGCGGCAGGGTCAGCGGGATCTCGATGTCGCGGCCGAGTGCCACGATGAATTCCTGCGGCTCGGCGCCGTCGATCGAGACCAGCAGCGGGGTTTCCCGCGCCTCGGGCGCGGCGCCGCTGTCCTCGACCCGCAGGGTCAGGGTCACCGACTCGCCCAGGATGGCAAAGGCCGGGGCGTTCGACACGATCAGCCGCCGGTCCCAGTCGTCCTCGTGCCCGGTCATCAGCAGATGCAGCGGCGCGGGCAGATCGGGCGCGCGTTCCATGTCATGCACGCGGCCATCGGAGAGAGCGATCACCCCGGCGATCCGCGCGCGGGGTTCCTCTGCCATGGCGGTATTGAGCGCGGTCATCAGCTGCGTGCCCAGGTCGCCCTCGCCATCGCCCACGGTGACGCGGCGCACCTCGGTATTGTCGCGCGCCGAGATCTGCGCCTCCAGCGCGTCGGCGGCCTGCGTCGTTACAGCTGCCCGGTCGTCCAGCTGCTGCGAGGCGCTTTTATCCTCGACCAGCATGACGATATCGGTCAGCGGTTCGCGGTCTTCCTCCTGAAAGGCCGGTTGCGCCAGCGCCGCCAGCACCACCAGCCCGCCCAGCAGCCGCAAGCCCCAGCCCGACAATCCGCGCCAGAGCGCCAGCCCGGCGGCGATCAGCACCAGCGCGCCCACCCCGGCCAGCACGGGCCAGGGCAGCATCGGGTCGAAGACGATGGTTCCGTTCATTGGCCCAACCTGTCGAGCAGAGCAGGCACATGCACCTGGTCCGATTTGTAGTTGCCGGTCAGCACATGCATGATCAGGTTGACCCCGAACCTGTGCGCCAATTCGCGCTGCCGCTCGCCGGAATAGCCCCGGCCCACGGGATAAAGCGGGTTGCCGCCCTCGTCCGTCGCCCAGGCCGCGGCCCAGTCATTGCCGCCGATCACCACCGGCGTCACCCCGTCGTTGAGGTTGCGAAACGGCATGCCTTCGATCTTTTCCGCATCCGGCGGCGCGGCCTCGACCCAGACATCGCGGCCCGCGTGCCGCCCGGGGAAATCCTGCAACAGGTAGAAGGTGCGGGTCAGCACGTGATCCGGCGGCACCGGCTCCAGCGGCGGAATGTCCAGCGCCGCCGCCAGCCGCTGCAACCGCTGGCC
The DNA here is from genome assembly GCA_006226775.1 of Paracoccaceae bacterium. Classification (GTDB taxonomy): domain Bacteria; phylum Pseudomonadota; class Alphaproteobacteria; order Rhodobacterales; family Rhodobacteraceae; genus Marinovum. The sequence goes on from SBGD01000060.1 coordinate 103,300, forward strand.
ATTGGGCGAGGCGGCGCCGTATCCGGCGATATCGGCGTCACGGGTGTCGAACAGGATCATCCCGCCCGAGCGCAGGTATTCGTTGAGCCGGGCATAGGCCTCCTTCGAGGGGATCGGCTGATCCGGGCTGATCGGCCAGTAGAGGAAGGGAAAGAAGGCCAGTTCGTCGCGCTCGAGATCGACGCCGATCGGGCTGGCAGGCTCGACCGAGGTGCGGAAGAACAGCGTTTCCGACAGGCCGCGCAGACCGGCCTGCGCCATCTGGTCAAGCTGGGCATCGCCGGTCAGCACATGCGCCAGCACCACTTCCGAGGTCGCGAGGATGGCGAAATCGTCGCTGCCGTCCTGCGCCTGCGCCGGCTCAGCCACGAAGCTCAGGGCCAGCAGCACCGTCGCCGCGGTGCGCAGGGATCCGGTCAGGCGCCCGGCCAGCGCCAGCGAGGCCACCACGTCGACCAGCAGCAGCGCCAGCGCGAGGCTCAGCAGGATGCCGGCCAGCGGCATTTCCTGCGGACGGCTGAGGCCCTCGACCGGGATGCGCGCGGGCCAGGTCGCGGCGGCAAGCGCGGTCTCGGCGGTGATGACATTGCGCGCCAGGCGGCGGTCCTCGCTGGCATAAAGCCCGGGCAGGAGGTCGGGGCCAAGCTCTCCGCTCACCAGGTCAGGACCGGCGACACCGGGCCGCGTGCCGGCATCGGCCAGGGTGCCGAAGGCGTCCATCACCTGCAAGGGCTCCCACGTGGTGCCCTCGAGCGACTCGGCGCTGGGCGTGGTGGCCGAGGACGAGACCGCCAGCCGGTCGAGCATCTGCACGAAGAGCCCGGACAGCGGCAGGGTCGACCATTCGGCATTGGCGGTGACATGGATCAGCACCACCTGCCCCTGCCCGATCCGCTTGCGCGTCACCAAGGGCGTGCCATCGGCCAGCTGCGCGATCACCCGGTCGGCCAGGGTCGGATCGGGCTGGGCCATGACCTGCGCGCTGACGCGGACATCACCCGGCACCGGCAGCCCGGCAAAGGGGCTGTCCTCGGCAAAGGGCGCCAGCGCCTTGGGCTCACCCCAGGACATCGCACCGCCCACGGTCCGCCCCCCGGCGCGCAGGCGCACCGGCATCAGCGCATCTTCCTCGGCGCGCGAAATGTCAGAGGCGGCCAGCCGCGGCCCGGCAAAGCGCAGCAGAAGCCCGCCCTTGTCGATCCAGGCCAGCAGCGCCTCCTGCTCGGCCGGGGCCAGCGTCGCCACATCGGCCAGCACCACCACATCCGGGTTGGCGGGCAGGATGTCGCCCAGCGCACCCGAGAGCAGGTCGGCATTCGGCTCCAGCGCCTTTTCCAGGTAGTGCAGCGGCGAGAGCAGCTCCAGCCCCTCGCGATCCTCGCGGCCCGCGATCAACGCCACCTCGCGCCGTTGCAGGCTGTCGTCCGAGAGCGCCGTCGCCCCGGCCGAGCGCTGGCCCTCGACCTCGAAGCGGGTGATCCGGGCACGCAACTCGGCGGGCAGGGTCAGGGCGACTTCGGCACTGTCCTCGCCATCGGCGAAACTGGCCGTCGCCCGCGCCAGAACGGCGGCATTGCCCGAAGGGTCGCGGCCATGGGCCGAGATCGCGGCCTCGTAATCGCCCGCGGTGGCGATGCGGCGCAGGGTCAGGTGAATGGCGCCATCCTCGAAACCCGGTGGCGCCATGACCACCAGCGCGCGCGCCGATTGCACCACGCGCACCGCGCCGCGGGCCTCGACCGCGGCGAGGAACTCCTCGCGCCCGGTATGCTGCAACCCGTCCGACAGCCAGAGCGTGTCGAAGCGCTCATCGCCCAGCGCCGCTGCGGCCTCGGCATAAAGCGCGTCGCCCGGCAGCCAGGGCTCCGGCGCAAGGCCGGGCAGGCGCGCGCGCCAGGCATCGGCGGCCTGGAACTGCACCGGCTCGGGGTCGGTCAGCCGCAGCATGGCGACGGTGCGATTGTCGCGCTGCGCCTCGAGCAGAAGCGCCTCCAGCGCCCCCTGCTGCGCGGCCCAGTCGCCGGCGCTGGCCCAGCTTGCATCCATCGCGATCAGCAGCGGGCCGCTGCCCCTCGCGCCATCCTCGCGCGGGTTCAGCACCGGCCCGGCCAGCCCGATGATGATCGCCGCCACCGCCAGCAGGCGCAGCAGCAAGAGCCACCAGGGCGTGCGATCGGTGACCTGTTCGTCGTCCTTGAGACCCAGCAGCAGCACAACGCCGGGAAACATCCGCCGGATCGGCGCGGGCGGCACCGCGCGCAGGATGATCCAGAGGATCGGCAGCGCCACGAGGCCCAGCAGAAGCCAGGGCGAGAGGAAGCCGATGCCGAAGACTGTCATCGCGCATCCTCCATCGTCCGGTAAAGCCAGAGCAGCGCGTCCTGCGCCGCGCGATCGGTGTGATGGACGTGATACTGCCAGCCGGTCGCCCGCGCCATCGCCGTCAGCCAATCCTTGCGCTCGGCCAGGCGTTGCAGGTAGCGGTCGCGCAACTCGTTGGCTTTCAGGGTCTCGTGGCGCACCGTCTTGCCGACGCTTTCAAAGATCGTGCGGCCGCGGAAGGGAAAGCTCTCTTCCGAGGGATCGAGCACCTGCAGAAGCACGCCGCGCACGCCGCGATCGGCCGCCTTGGTCAGCGCCGCCTCGACCGGGCCGGTCTCGGCCAGGAAATCCGAGATGAAGATGGCCCGCGCATGGGGCAGCATCAGCCGCGCCTCGGGGTCGGCGTAGTCCTGCGCGTCGTCCTCGGTAAAGGCCTGGGCCAGCCGCAGCAATTGCGCCTCGCCCCGGCGCGGCGGCAAGGTGCCGCCGGTCAGCCCGACACGCTCGCCGCCGCGGATCAGCAGGATCGCCACAGCCATCGCCAGCAGCCGGGCGCGGTCGCCCTTTTCCGGCAGATCCTTCGTCGAGGCAAAGCGCATCGAGGCGGCCTGGTCGACCCAGAGCATGACGCTTTGCGCGATCTGCCATTCGCGTTCGCGCACGTAGGTGCCGTCCGACTTGGCCGAGCGGCGCCAGTCGATGCTGCGCCGCCGGTCGCCGGGTTGCGCCGGGCGGTACTGCCAGAAGTCGTCACCCATCCCGGCGCGCCGGCGCCCGTGTTCGCCCAGAAGCACCGTCCCGGCCAGGTGTTCGGCCCGCGCCAGCAGGGGCGGAAGCGTCGCGGCCTCCGCTTCCGACCGGGCGCGCAGATGGGCGGGGGTTTGTGTCACGCAGCCGCCTCGGAGGCCGACAGCCCGGCGGCGGTCTCGTCGATCAACCCGCTCAGCGACATGCCGCGCGCCCGCGCCGCGAAGTTGAGCGCCATGCGGTGGCTCAGCACCGGCTTGGCCATGTCGAGCACATCCTCGACCGAGGGCGCCAGCCGCCCGTCGAGCAAGGCCCGCGCGCGCACCGTCAGCATCAGCGCCTGCGCCGCCCGCGGGCCGGGGCCCCAGGCGACGTTCTCGCGCACCCGGTCGCTGGCCTCGGGTTCCTCGGGGCGGAAGGCGCGCACCAGGTCGAGAATCATCTCGACCACCGACTCGCCCACCGGCATCCGCCGCAAGAGCACCTGCGCGGCCATCAATTCCTCGGCGGTAAAGACGCCATGGGCCTCTTCCTCGACCACCCCGGTGGTGGCCAGCAGGATGTCGCGCTCGGTGTCGCGGTCGGGGTAGAACACGTCGACCTGCACCAGGAAGCGATCAAGCTGGGCCTCGGGCAGCGGATAGGTGCCCTCCTGCTCGATCGGGTTCTGGGTGGCCAGCACGTGGAACGGCTGGGCCAGCTTGCGGTTGGCGCCCGCCACCGTCACCTGCTTTTCCTGCATCGCCTGCAGCAGCGCCGATTGCGTCCGGGGACTGGCGCGGTTGATCTCGTCGGCCATCAGAAGCTGGCAGAACACCGGGCCTTCGATGAACTTGAAGGCGCGGCTGCCGTCGGCGGCGGTTTCCAGCACTTCCGAGCCGAGGATATCCGCCGGCATCAGGTCCGGCGTGAACTGGATGCGGTTGCCATCGAGGCCCATCACCGTCGACAGGGTCTCGACCAGCCGCGTCTTGCCAAGGCCCGGCAGGCCGATCAGCAGCGCGTGCCCGCCGCAGAGCAGCGCCGAGAGCGTGAGGTCGACCACCCGCTCCTGCCCGATGAACCGCTTGGTGATCGAGGCGCGCGCAAGGGCCAGTTTTTGCTCCAGGGCCTCGATATCGGCCACCAGATCCCGGGCGTCGGTCATGAAAACTGCTCCTTGCACACTATGTCGTTGGAGGTGAGTGTATCGCTGAATAGAGAAATGGCAAAAGCAATGACGTCACAAAATCGCGTGGTCCCCTCGGCGGAGGGTCTCGCCGCCCAGGCGAAGGCGGCCTCGAAGAGCAAGGGCCTGCCCCCGGTGCACCTGTGGGATCCGCCCGATTGCGGCGATCTGGACATGCGGATCGCGCGGGACGGGACGTGGTTCTATCTCGGCACGCCGATCGGGCGCAAGGAACTGGTGCGGCTGTTCTCGACCATCCTGCGCAAGGACGCAGAACGCTATGTGCTTGTCACGCCGGTGGAAAAGGTCGGAATCCAGGTCGATGACGCGCCCTTCGTTGCGGTGGATTTCGAGGCCACGGGCGAAGGCCGCGACCAGGTGCTGACCTTCCAGACCAATGTCGGCGATCTCACCACTGCCGGGCCGGAGGCTCCGATCCGGGTGGAACGCGATCCGGACACCGGTGAACCTTCGCCATATGTTCTGGTGCGCGCCAACCTGGAGGCGCTGATTGACCGCAAGAGTTTCTATCGACTTGTCGAGATCGGCAGCCATCACGAGGTTAAGGGCCAAAGCTGGTTCGGTCTGTGGTCGAACGGGGCGTTCTTTCCGATCATCCCCTCGGCGGAATTGCCCTAGACTGCGGGATCTCGGGGGACCTGTCCCGACAACGCCTCAGTTCCTGACCACGTAGACCGAGCATTCGGCATGGGTCACGACATGGCTGGCGGTGGTGCCCAGCAGGTAGTCCTGTACCCGCGGGTTGGACGATTCCATCACGATCAGGTCGACCTTGCGCTCATTGGCCAGTTTCACGATCTGGCGATGCACCGCGCCCTTGCGCACCACCATCTCGACCTCGACGCCCTCGGGGCGATGGGCCTCGACGAAGCGCGTCAGTTCCTTGCGCCAATAGGCCTCGGAATCATGGATATTGAGGTTGCGCTCCATCTCGGGCGCGATGGTGGCCACCAGCAGTTTCGCGCCGCGGCGCCGGGCCATGTCGACGGCCTCGCGATAGGCGTTGTACTCGACCCTGGCGTGGCGCAGGTTGAGCGGGCAGAGGATCAGAGCGGTATCGCGCGACATTTGGGGCCCTCGCTGGCTGTGCCCGGCCAGCCTAGCCTTCGCGACGGTGCCTGACCACCGCAACGTCATCCCGGACTTGCTCCGGGATCTCCTGTCCGGCGGGCGGGGAGGCCCCGGATCGGGTCCGGGGCGGGCGCGCGCCTAGTGCGCCTCGGCCCAGTTCGCGCCCTGCCCGGCCTCGACCACCAGCGGCACGTCGAGCTTCACCACCGGGTCGGCGGCGTTCTCCATGACCTCGCGCGCCGCGCCGATCAGGTCGTCGACGGCGGATTTCTCGACCTCGAAGAGCAATTCGTCATGCACCTGCAACAGCATCTTCGCCGGCATCCCCTCGATCGCGCTGGGCATCCGGATCATCGCCCGGCGGATGATATCCGCCGCCGTGCCCTGGATCGGCGCATTGATCGCGGCGCGTTTGGCAAAGCCCGCCTGCGGACCCTTGGCGTTGATCTCGGGCGTGTGGATGACACGCCCGAACAGGGTCTCGACACGGCTGTTTTCCTTGGCGAAGGCAATGGTCTTGTCCATGTAGGTCTTGATGCCGGGGAAGCGCTCGAAATAGCGGTCGATGAAACCCTGCGCCTCGGCCCGCGGAATGCGCAGGTTGCGCGCCAGGCCGAAACCGGAAATGCCGTAGATCACCCCGAAGTTGATCGCCTTGGCCTGGCGGCGCACCTCCGGCGTCATCTCGTCGAGCGGCACGTTGAACATCTCGGACGCGGTGGCGGCGTGGATGTCCTGGCCGTCGCGGAACGCCTCTTTCAAGGCTTCGATATCGGCGACATGCGCGAGGATGCGCAGCTCGATCTGGGAATAGTCGAGCGAGACCAATATCTTGCCCTCCTCGGCAACAAAGGCCTCGCGGATGCGGCGGCCTTCCTCGGTGCGGATGGGAATGTTCTGCAGGTTGGGATCGGTCGAGGCCAGCCGCCCGGTGTTCGCCCCGGCGATCACGTAGGAGGTATGCACCCGCCCGGTCTCGGGGTTGATATGTTCCTGCAGCGCGTCGGTATAGGTGGATTTCAGCTTCGAGAGCTGCCGCCAGTCCAGCACCCGCGCGGGCAGGTCATGCTCGGTCGCCAGATCGGCCAGCACATCGGCGCCGGTGGCATAGGCGCCGGTCTTGCCCTTCTTGCCGCCCTCGAGGCTCATCTCGTCAAAAAGGATCTCGCCCAGCTGCTTGGGCGATCCGACGTTGAACTTGCGGCCCGCCAACGTGTGGATCTCGTCCTCCAGCGCCGCCATCTTCTGGGAAAAGGCGTTGGACATGCGCGACAGGGTATCGCGGTCGACCTTGATGCCGTGCATCTCCATCTGCTTGAGCACCGGCACCAGCGGACGTTCCAGCCGCTCGTAGACCCGCGTCACCCGGTTGACATGCAGTTGCGGCTTGAAGATCTGCCAGAGCCGCAGGGTGATGTCGGCATCCTCGGCGCCGTAGCGGGTGGCCAGGTCGATCGGCACCCGGTCGAAGGTGATCTGGCTCTTGCCGCTGCCCAGCAACTCCTTGATCGGGATCGGCGTGTGCTCGAGATAGCGCTCGGCCAGCGCGTCCATGCCGTGGGTGTGCAGCCCGGCGTTCATCGCGTAGGACATCAGCATGGTGTCGTCGATCGGCGCCACCTCGACCCCGTAGCGCGACAGGATCTTGGCGTCGTACTTCATGTTCTGGCCGATCTTCAGCACCGCCGGGTCTTCCAGCACCGGCTTCAGCAGCTTTAGGCACTCTTCGAGGTCCATCTGCCCCTCGGTCAGATCCTCGGAACCGAAAAGATCGTCCTTGGCCTCGGCCCGGTGGGTCAGCGGGATGTAGCAGGCCTGCCCCGGTTCGACACAAAGCGACATGCCCACCAGATCGGCGATCATCTCGTTCAGCCCGGTGGTCTCGGTGTCCACCGCCACGTAGCCGCGGTCATTGATGCGGTCGATCCAGACCTGAAGCGCCGCGGCATCGCGGATGCATTCATAGGCCTCGGGCGTGATCGGCACCTGGGCCGCGGTCTCGACCGGGTTGGCGCCTTCGGGGGTGGTGTCGGGGATCACCGGCGCCTCGACCCCCAGCTTGTCGGCCATGCGCTTCGACAGGGTGCGGAACTCCATCTCGACCAGGAAATCCATCAGCACCTGCGGATCGGGGTCGCGGATTTCCAGGTCCTCGAGCGAGAACGACAGGTCCATGTCGCAATCAAGCTGCACCAGCTGTTTCGACAATTCGATCTGCGCGCGCTTTTCCATCAGGGTCTGGCGGCGCTTGGGCTGCTTGATCTCTTCGGCGCGGTCGAGCAGGTCCTCGAGCGAGCCGTATTCGTTGATCAGCAGGGCAGCGGTCTTGATGCCGATGCCGGGCGCGCCGGGCACGTTGTCGACGCTGTCGCCGGCCAGCGCCTGCACGTCCACCACGCGCTCGGGGCCCACCCCGAACTTCTCGATCACGCCGTCGCGGTCGATGCGCTTGTTCTTCATCGGGTCGAGCATCTCGACCCCGTCGCCCACCAGCTGCATCAGGTCCTTGTCGGAACTCAGGATCGTCACCCGGCCCCCGGCCTCGCGCGCCTGGACCGCCAGTGTGGCGATGATGTCGTCGGCCTCGAACCCCTCGATCTCCTGGCAGGCGATATTGAAGGCCTCGGTGGCGCGGCGGGTCAGCGGGATCTGCGGGCGCAGATCCTCGGGCATCGCCTCGCGGTTGGCCTTGTAGAGGTCATAGAGGTCGTTGCGGAAGGTATGGCTGCCCTTGTCGAAGATCACCGCCACATGGGTGGGCGCATCGGACCCGGCGCTGTCCTCGACGTATTTCTGCAGCATGTTGCAGAAGCCCGAGACCGCGCCGATCGGCAGCCCGTCGGATTTGCGCGTCAGCGGCGGCAGCGCGTGATAGGCGCGGAAGATATAGGCCGACCCGTCGATCAGATGCAGATGACAGCCTTTTCCGAATTGTCCCGACATCGCGCATCCCTCCTGTCATCACGGGATCAAGTCATGCCACGCGATCTCCGCGAGCGCCAGCGGGTCTCGTCTGCTCTTTGGCAAATACGCGGGTCCCGGCGTCAGCCGTCCTGTGCCACGCGACGCGATGACAGGAGCCGCGCCAGCCCCACGATCAACAGACCCCCCAGCGCGAAGGCGACCAGCAGCCCGCCCATGTTGACCAGCACGGCGGCCAGCCCCTTGTCGGCGATGTCGAGGAAGGGATAGGGATAGCGCCCGTCGACCTGGGCCCGGATCAGCGCATAGGCGCAATAGACCGCCGGATAGGCCAGCCAGAGCGGGATGTCGCGCCAGCCAAGGTGCGCCTTGGGCTCGAACACCGCCCAATGCAGCGCGAACCAGGCCGGCACCACGATATGCAGGGCGTCGTCGACCAGCGCCTCGAGCCCCTGGTAGCGGGTCAGCCCGGCCAGCAGGGTGTGATAGACGATCGCCACCGCGCCGATGGCCAGCAGCAGCCCGGCGGTGACCCGCCCGTCCAGCCTGCGGCCCAGCGCCAGCCAGAGCCCGGCGGCGCCGATCAGGACATTGGTCCAGATGGTGAAATAGCGGAAGATGCGCCACAGCGCCTGGCCCAGCGTGGTGCCGTGGTCGTCCATGTTGAGCCAGAGCCGGGTGACAATCGTCGCCAGCACGACAAGCGCCAGCAGCGCCGCCGAAATGCGGCGGCCGGACATGCTCAGGCCTTGGCCTCGAAGTCGCGGTGTACGTATTTCGCGTCGCAATAGGGGCATTCGACCCACCCGGTGTCCTGCGGGATCTGCAGCCAGACCCGCGGGTGGCCCAACGCGCCCTCGCCGCCATCACAGGCGATGCGGTGGCTGTCCACGATCCTGGTTTCCGGTGCCTCTGTCGACATTGCTGAACCTTCGTCCTTTCGGCGTGCCGTTTCAATCCGTCCTGCGGCGCAAGTGCTTTCCGGTTTGTTCTTCGCGGCAATGCACTCTATCTGCGTTATGAGCCAGATCATTCATCGGGGCAAGGGACGAACATGCCAGCAGCCGCCATAGAAATCAGACGATTGCGCAAAACCTACGCCGCCCAGAAAGGGTCAGCCGCCAAGGAGGCGCTGAAAGGCGTGGACCTGGACATTCCGCAGGGCTCGGTCTTCGGCCTGCTCGGGCCCAATGGCGCGGGCAAGTCGACGCTGATCAACATCCTTGCCGGGCTGGTGGTCAAGACCTCGGGCACGGTGAAGATCTGGGGCTTCGACCAGGACGTGAACCCGCGCCAGTCGCGCGCCGCCATCGGGGTGATGCCGCAGGAGCTGAACCTCGATCCCTTCTTCACCCCGCGCGCCGCGCTCGAGGTGCAGGCGGGGCTTTACGGCGTGCCGAAATCGCAACGCCAGAGCGACGCCATCCTCGAGATGATCGGGCTGACCGACAAGGCCAATGCCTATGCCCGCACGCTGTCGGGCGGGATGCGGCGGCGGCTTCTGCTGGGCAAGGCGCTGGTGCATTCGCCGCAGATCCTGGTGCTGGACGAGCCCACCGCCGGGGTCGATATCGAGCTGCGCCAGATGCTCTGGGACAATGTCCGCAAGCTCAACCGCGAGCGCGGGATGACCATCATCCTGACCACCCATTACCTTGAGGAAGCCGAGCAGATGTGCGACGAGATCGCCATCGTCAACCATGGCGAGGTGGTGGCCCAGGACAGCACCAGCAACCTTTTGGGACGGCTCGACGCCAAGTCGATGGTGATCCTGCCCGACGGCGAAAGCGCCACCCTGCCCGAGGGTCCGGGGCTCGAGGTCGAGCGGCGCGGCGCGGCCATCGTCATCACCTACAACGGCAGCCAGACCAGCGCGCAGGACGTGCTGGAGGCGGTGCGCACCGCGGGCATCCGCATTCGCGACGTCAAGACCCAGGAGGCCGACCTCGAGGATGTCTTCCTGGCGCTGACCTCGAGCGCCGCCGCGGCGCCCTAGCGGCCCGGCCGGTCAGGGCGAGATGGTGATCGGCGTGCCGTCGCGGACCATGGCATAGATGTCGCGCATCTCGGCATTGCTGACCGCGATGCAGCCCGCCGTCCAGTCGCGCCCGCCCTTGCGGTTCTTCCACGGGCGGCCATGGATGAAGATGTCTCCGCCGGGCGAGACCCCGGCCTCGCGCGCGCGGCGGATGTCTTCCTTGTTGGGATAGTCGATCCCGATCGACAGGTAGAACGCGCTGTTCGGATTGCGCCGGTCGATGAGATAGGTGCCCTCGGGCGTGCGGCCATCGCCTTCGCGCGCCTTGTGCCCGGCGGGCGCGAAGCCCAGGCCGACATCGTATTTCTTCAGCACCTCGGCATGGTGCAGCAGGTACATCTTGCGCTCACCCTTGTCGACGATGACCCGCGTCACCTCGGGGCCATTGTAGGTCTTGAACTTGCTGCAGGCCGCAGCGGTCAAGCCAAGTGAAATCAATAGGATAACCCGCAAGAATCGCGTCATGGTACTGCCCCGCCCGTTTTTTGCCGTTTATACCACGGGCCAAAGCGGGCGCGAAGGCCGATTATTTGCGCTGGGCGTCTTCCAGCCGTTTCTCGATCGCCTCGAGCCGCACCAGCACCTCGTCGCGGTAGGCATCGGTCGCGGCCACGTCCTCTTCGTGGTGGGCGTCCTGCATCGAGTTGACGATCAGGCCGACCAGCAGGTTCACCACCGCGAAAGTGGTCACCATGATGAAGGGCACGAAGAAGGCCCAGGCATAGGGATAGACCTCCATCACCGGGCGCACGATGCCCATCGACCAGGACTCCAAGGTCATGATCTGGAACAGCGAATAGGCCGAATTGCCCAGGTCGCCGAACCATTGCGGGAAGGTCTGGCCAAAGAGCTTGGTCGCCATCACCGCGCCGATGTAGAAGATCAGCGCCATCAGCAGGAAGACGCTGCCCATGCCCGGCAGCGCGGTCAGAAAGCCCTCGACCACCCGGCGCAGGCGCGGCGCGACGGTCAGCAGGCGCAGCACCCGCAGGATGCGCAGGGCCCGCAGCACCGAAAGCCCCTGGGCCGAGGGAATGAGCGAGATCGCCACGATCACGAAGTCGAAGATGTTCCAGGGCCGGCGCACGAAGCCTGCGCCCTGGGCAAAGATCTTCAGCCCGATCTCGAGCACGAAGACCGTCAGGCAGAGCCGGTCGAGCAGGACAATGGCGCCCTCGGCCCGGGCCATCACCGGCGCCGAGGTTTCCAGCCCGAGGATGACCGCGTTGAACAGGATCACCCCGATGATCGTGTTGCGCACCCAGGTCTGTTCCAACCATGCCGCCAGTTTCGCCCGCATCCGTTTTGCCCCTGTTCCGCCCGGCTCACATATGTGCGCGCGAAAAACGCGCTGCAAGCTCGATATGGCTGGACCAGCGGAATTGATCCACCACCTGCACCCAGTCGAGGGCAAAGCCCGCCCGGACCAGCACCGCGGCATCGCGGGCAAAGGTCACCGGGTTGCAGGAGACGAAGCCGATAATCGGCACGCGGCTGTCGGCGATCCGCGCCACCTGGGCCTCGGCCCCGGCGCGCGGCGGGTCGATCACCAGCGCGTCGAACCGGTTCAGCTCGTCCGGCAGCAGCGGGTTGCGAAACAGGTCGCGGGTCTCGGTGGTGATCTTCTTCAGGCCCTCGGCATGGCGCCAGCCCGCGTCCAGCGCGGCCAGCATCTCGCCTCCGCCCTCGACCGCATGAACATCCGCGTGCCGCGCCAGGGGCAGCGAAAAGGTGCCGCAGCCGGCAAAGAGATCGGCGATCCGGCGCGCGCCCGCGACGGCCTCGGTCATGGCATGGGTCAGGGCGCGCTCGCCCTGCGGCGTCGCCTGGAGAAAGGCACCGGGCGGCGGCACCACGCGGAGACCGTCGAAGCGCTGCCCCGGCGGGCTGCGCAGGACGATAGGGTCGCGGTCCCAGACCAGCCGCGCCAGATCGTGCCGCCCGGCCAGCGCGGCCAGCGCCACCTCGAGGTCCGTGTCCAGCGGCTTGCCGCCGGTGACCACCACGTCGAGCCCGTCCTCGGACAGCGTCACCTGCACCGCCATCTCGCCCTTGCGGCTGGCCCCCAGCGCCGCCAGCGCCGCGGCCACCGGGCGCGCGGCCAGCAGGTCGGGGTGCAACAGATGGCAGTCGGGGATCTCGACGATCACCCCCGAGGCGCGGCCATGAAACCCGGCCATGGCGCCTTTTTTCGTGCGGCGGGCCGAAAAGGTCGCGCGGCGCCGGCTTTGCGGTGGCGAGGTGGCAATCGGGCGCATCGGCGCGGCAAGGCCCTGGGCCTGCAGGGCGCGCGTCACCACCTCCTGCTTCCAGCCCGCGACGAAAGCGTCGGAGGCGTGCATCAGCTGGCAGCCGCCGCAGGACTTGAAATGCCGGCAGGGCGGCGCGACGCGGTGCTCCGACGGGGTGACGATCCTGACGTCGTGCAAACGGTCGGCCTCGGCCCGGCCGGTGACGACCTCGCCGGGCAGGGTCAAAGGGGCAAAGAGCGGGCCCTCGGCAATGCCGTCGCCCTGGTGGCCGAGACGCTGGATCAGGTATTCCATGGCGCCAGATACCGCGGTCGGCGCGGCGGATAAACCCCGTTCGGGCCGGGCGGCTGATCCGTCAACGGATCAGGACCGATCCATCGATGGATCGGCCCCGCCTCACTCCGCCGCTTCGACGATATTGAGAAACCCGCCCGACTGGCGATCCCAGTAGCGCGCGTAAAGCCCGCCCTGGGCCAGCAGCACCTCATGACTGCCCTGTTCGGCGATCCTTCCATCGTCCAGCACGATGATCCGGTCCATCCGCGCAATGGTCGACAGACGGTGCGCGATCGCCACCACGGTCTTGCCCTCCATCACCCGCTCCAGCGCCTGCTGGATCGCCGCCTCGACCTCACTGTCGAGCGCCGAGGTCGCCTCGTCCAGCACCAGGATCGGCGCGTCCTTCAGGATGGCGCGGGCCAGCGCGATCCGCTGGCGCTGCCCGCCGGAAAGCTTCACCCCGCGCTCGCCCAGATGGGCGTCATAGCCCGACCGGCCCTCGTGATCGCGCAGGCCCAGGATGAAGTCATGCGCCTCGGCCCGGCGCGCGGCCTCGACGATCTGCTCTTCGGTGGCGTCGGGGCGGCCATAGGCGATATTGTCCCGGGCGGCGCGGTTGAACATGGCGGTTTCCTGGGTGACCATGCCGATCCGACGGCGCAGGCTTTCCTGCGTCACCCCGGCAATGTCCTGGCCGTCGATGGTGATCTCGCCGGTCTCGGTGTCGTAAAGCCGCAAGAGCAGCGCCACGAGAGTCGATTTGCCCGCCCCCGAAGCGCCGACAATCGCCAGCTTCTCGCCCGGGCGGATGTCGAGGTCGATCTTCTCGACCCCGCCGGTCTTGCGGCCATAGGCGAAGCTGACGTTGTGGAACTGCACCCGGCCCTCGGTCACCGCAAGCTCGCCCGCGTTGGCCGCATCGACCAGCATGTGCGGCGGCGAGAGGGTGCGCATCCCGTCCTCGACCTCGCCCAGGTTGGCGTAAAGCCCCATCAGGGTGAAGCTGACCCAGCCGGTCATCTGCGCCATGCGCAGCGACACCGCGCCGGTGGCGGCAATATCGCCCGCCGAGACCATCCCCAGCGACCAGTACCACAGCGCGCCGCCCACCAGCAGCACCGGCAGCACCCCGGCCAGCGCCATCAGCCAGAAGCGGAACTGAACCGAGATATAACCGAAGCTCAATTGCCGGTCGCGCAGCCGCTCCATGGCGTCCAGCGCCGCCTTGTCCTCGTGATCGGCATGGGCAAAGAGCTTGACGGTCTTGATATTGGTCACCGTATCGACCACCTGGCCGGTCACCATGGCCCGTGCCGCCGCCCGCGCCTTGGAGCGTTTGCGGATCCGCGGCATGAAATAGCGGATCATCGCCAGGTAGCCGATGATCCAGACCAGAAGCCCCGCCGCGATCCGCCCGTCGACCGTGCCCAGCAGCAGGATCGACCCCACCACCGAGGCCAGCGCGAAAAGCACCGTATGCACCGTCTCGACCACCACGTCGGTGATCGCGCGCGCGGTCTGCATCTCCTTCTGGGCGATGCGCCCGGCGAAGTCATTGTCGAAGAAGGTGACGTCCTGGCCCATGGTGTAGCGGTGCAGGCGCGCCAGCACGAGGCTGAGCATGTTGGGCTGCAGGACCACCGACTGCATGTAGGCCGAGACCATCAGCACCAGCGGGCGCAGCAGCAGAAAGAACGCCGTCACCGAGACCAGCAGCCACAGGTGCTGGGAAAACACCTCGCCCGGCGTGCCGTCGAGCGCCGCATCGACGACAAGGCCCAGGGTCATCGCCGCCAGCACCTCGAGCACGCCGGCCAGTGCCGAGGCGGTGCCCGCGGTCGCCACCGCCGGAAAGCTGCCTTTCAGCGCCCAGCGGAAGAACGCGCCCAGGGTCCGCGGCGGCGGCTGGTCGGTTTTCGCAAAGGGGTCGATCCAGTTCGATAAGCTCATTCCGCTGCCTCGGCCTCGTCTTCGTCGGTCAACAGGAACCCGCCCGACTGGCGGGCCCAGAACCCTGCATATAGGCCTCCCCGCGCGAGAAGCACGTCATGATTGCCCTCTTCGACGATCCGCCCGTCATCCAGCACGAGGATACGGTCCAGCCGCGCGATCGTCGACAGCCGGTGGGCGATGGCGATCACCGTCTTGCCCTCCATCATGCCATAGAGGGTTTTCTGGATCGATGCCTCGACCTCGCTGTCCAGCGCGCTGGTGGCCTCGTCCAGCAGCAGGATCGGCGCGTTCTTCAGCATCACCCGGGCCAGGGTGATCCGCTGGCGCTGGCCGCCCGAAAGCTTCACCCCGCGTTCGCCGACCTGCGCGTCATAGCCGCGGCGCCCCTCCTGGTCCTCGAGATCGAGGATGAAGTCATGCGCCTCGGCCCGCTTGGCGGCAAGGATCATCTCGTCCTCGGTGGCCTCGGGCCGGCCATAGAGCAGGTTGTCGCGGATCGAGCGGTGCAGGAGCGAGCTGTCCTGTTGCACCATGCCGATCTGCCGCCGCAGGGAATGCTGGGTGACCCCGGCGATGTCCTGCCCGTCGATCTCGATCCGCCCGGCCTCGGCGTCGTAGAACCGCAGGAGCAGTTTCACCAGCGTCGACTTGCCCGCACCCGAGCGGCCCACCAGCCCGATCTTTTCGCCCGGCTGGATGGTCAGCGAAATCCGCTCAAGCCCGCCGCGGCCGCGGCCGTAGTGATGCGACAGGTCGGTGATCTCGATCCGGCCTTCGGTCAGGTCCAGCGGCTGCGCGCCGGGGGCATCGCGCAGGTCGATGGGCTGGGCAATGGTCTCCATCCCCTCGGCCACCACCCCCAGCTCGCGGAAGAACGAGGTCAGCGCCCACATGATCCAGCCGGTCATGGCATTGAGCCGCAGGGTCAGCGCGGTGGCCGCCGCGACGATGCCGACGCTGGCCTGGCCCTGCATCCAGAGCACCAGCCCGGCCCCCACGACGCCGACGATCAGCAGACCGTTCAGCAGTGTCAAGGTAATGTCCATGATGGTGAACAGCCGCATTTCATACTGGAACGTGCGGCGCGAGCCTTCGATGGCCTCGCGGGCAAAGTCGATTTCGCGGTCGTGATGGGCGAACATCTTGACCGAATGGATGTTGGTATAGGCATCCACCACCCGCCCGGTCACCACGCTGCGCGCATCGCTGGCGGCCTTGGACGCGGGGCCGACGCGCCTGACCGTCCAGCGGATCAGCAGCCCGTAAAGCCCCAGCCAGATCACCAGCGGCACCGCCAGCCGCCAATCCGCCTGGCCCAGCATGACAAAGGCGCCGACCGCATAGGCCAGCGAAAAGGTGATGGCGTCGAAGACCTGAAACACCGCTTCGCCGGCGGCGGGCGGGGTCTGCATCATGCGGTTGGCAATGCGCCCGGCGAAATCGTTCTCGAACCAGCCGACCGACTGGCGCAGAACATGGGCGTGGGCGCGGTAGCGGATCAACGCGGTGAAATTGGGCAGGATGGCATTGTTCAGAACCGCCACGTCCAGCGCCTGAAGGATCGGCCGCAGCACCAGCAGGAACAGCGCCAGCCCGATCAGCCAGGGGCCGTATTGCGCCCAGACCTCCTCGGGCGTGCCCGACAGGATGTCGACCACCCAGCCCATCACCCAGATCAGCCCGATCTCGACCCCGGCAACCAGCACCGACAGGAGCGCGGCCAGCGCGAAGACCTGTTTGAACGGCTGGGAATAATCCCAGAGGAAGGCGCGCAGCGTCCGCGGCGGATGATCGGTCTGATCGTAGGCGCAATAGGGATCGACGAGATTTTCAAAGAATTTGAACATGGAGGCGCTCCTGCGAGCAGATGGGCAACTTGGGGGAAACGTGGGGGCGACCCACGCGTCAGAGAACGTGGTTCAGCCGAGGCGGAAGATGTTCTCTGGCTCCATGCTGCTGTCTCCTGTTCAGTTGGCCTGCTTTACCGCGGATGTGACGGTTTGTCACCCCCCGGGCGATGCAAGGGGCTGTTCGGTGGTGTCAGACGAACAACAGCGCCGCATAGCTGCCCAGCGCCAGGGCCATCGCCCGGTTGAACAGGGTCAGCGCCGCGGGCGCGGCCAGCAGGTAGGACAGCAGCGATCCGGCCGAGGTCCAGAACAGGCAGACAAAGAGGTTGATACCCGAGAAGGTGGCGCCCAGCCGCAGCGCCTCGCCCCAGGGCGGCAGGCCGCCGGGATAGGCCGAGGCCGCGGCCAGCGCCACCGCCCAGACCTTGGGGTTGACCCATTGAAACAGCACCGCTTCGCCGAAGCTCATCGGGCGCAGGCCGGTCCCGGGGTCGCGCGCGCGGGCGTGCCAAAGCTGCCAGGCCATGTAGAGAATCCACAGCGCCGCGGCGATGCGCAGCCCGGCTTCCAGCCCCGGCACCGCCGCCAGCAGCGCGCCGAGGCCCAGCCCGGTCAGCCCGGCGGTGATGCCGACGCCCAGAACCACCCCGGCGAGATGCGGCAGCGTCGGGCGCAGCCCGAAACGCGCGCCCGAGGCGGTCAGCAGGATGACGTTCGGGCCCGGCGAGAACAGCCCGAGAAAGACGAAGCCGAAGAGCGGGTCAAACATCTTTCAGCAGGTCGTCCCGGCTCAGGGTAAAGCCCGAGGCGATCCACAGGATCTCGAGCGCGCGCAGCTTGTCGCCCAGCGACGGCCCCTCGTAGCGCGGCATCAGGTCGGCGGCCGAGATCGGAAAGCTGGCATTGGCGCCCTCTTCCATCGCGGCAAAGGCCTTGCGGTCGACATGTTCCTGCAGCATCGCCGCGCGCAGGACCAGCAGCTTTTCCGACAGATCCGAGCCGAAGCGATAGCCGATCTCGTGCGGCGGCGTGGCCGAGCCCAGCTCTTCGCGGAAAAACGCCAGCGCGCGGGCCTGCGCCTTGCTCAGCCGCAGGCGGTCGGCGACGTCCTCGCCACCGCCCAGCGCGGCCAGCCGCAGGATCGGATCGCGGTCGATGCCGGTCTCCTCCTCGACATAGACCAGCGGGCCGATGGTGCGCGCGTCCGCCCCCGGCAGGATGCGCAGCAGCACGCCGGATTTCTCCATCGCCGCCAGCGCGCGCGCCGGATCGGGCGCGGCAAGCAGCTTGAGCATCTCGGCGCCCACCCGCTCGCGCGACAGCGTCTCCAGCCCGTCGAGATTCTCGGCAATCGCCGCCAGCGCCTCGCGGTCGAAGCCGCCCTTTTCGCGGCCATACCAGGCATTGAAGCGGAAAAACCGCAGGGTGCGCAGGTAATCCTCGCGGATGCGGGCATTGGCGTCGTCGATAAACCGCACCCGCCGCGTCTTGAGATCGGCCAGCCCGCCCACCGGGTCGACCACCGCGCCGGAGGGATCGGCATAGAGCGCGTTCATGGTGAAATCGCGGCGGCGGGCGTCCTCTTCGAGACTGTCGGCAAAGGCCACGACGGCGCGGCGGCCATCGGTCTCGATATCCTTGCGCCAGGTGGTGATCTCATGCGGCACATGGTTGGCGACGATGGTCACGGTGCCATGGTCGATGCCGGTGGGCACCGCGTGGAACCCGGCGGCGCGGGCCAACTCCATCACCCGCTCGGGCCGCGCATCGGTGCTGATGTCGATATCCGACACCGGCGCGCCGAGCAGCGCATTGCGCACGCAGCCGCCGACGAAATGCGCGGTGTGGCCGGCCTCGGTCAGCATGGCGCAGACCGATTGCGTCGTGGGATCACTCAGCCAGTCGCCTGTCACCTTCATGCCGCCATCCTCTCCGCCAGCGCCCGCAGGATTCGCGCCGTCGCCCCCCAGATGTAATACGGGCCGTAGGGCACCGTGTAATAATGTCGGCGATGCCCGCGCCAGCGGCGGGATTGCACCGAATAGTTGTGCGGATTGGTGACATGCGCAAGCGGAACGGTAAAGACCTCGGCCACTTCGCCGGGTTCGGGCACGGGCGTGAAATCGCCGGTCACCCGCGCCAGCACCGGCGTCACCAGGAAACTGGTCACGGTTTCATGCGCGGGCAGGGTGCCCAGAACCTCGACCTGGGCGCTATCCAGCCCCACCTCTTCATGCGCCTCGCGCAGGGCGGCGGCGATCACGTCGGCATCGCCCTCGTCCTGCTTGCCGCCGGGAAAGGCGATCTGGCCCGGGTGATTCTTCAGCGCCGACGAGCGTTTGGTGAGGATCAGATGCGGCACGCCGTCCTGCTGGACAAACCCGGCCAGCACCCCGGCGGGGCGCAGCTTGCGGCCCTCCGGCAGCTTGAAATCCGGGTTCAGATCGAAATCCGACGAGGCCGCGCCGTCACGGGTCAGCGCGGCGATCACCTGGGCCAGCGGGTCAGCCGTCATCGGCCTCGAACCCCACGGTGGCCGGGTCAAGCTCGTAATGGGCGCCGCAGAACTGGCAATCGGCGGTCACCAGGCCGTCGTCGGTGGTCATGGTCGCGATGTCGCGGGCGGAATAGATCGACAGGCTCTGGCGCACCCGGTCCTCGGAACAGGTGCAGCCGAATTTCACCGGCTGGGTATCGAAGACCCGCGGGCGTTCCTCGTGAAACAGCCGCACCAGCAGGTCGGTGGGCGGCACCGTGGGCCCGATCAACTCGATCTGCTCCACCGTATCGAGCAGGATATTGACGCGGTTCCAGTTCTCGGCGGCGTCGTCATCGCCCAGCAGGTCCTGCGTGGTCAGCAGGCCGCCCTCGCCCGAGCCGCCCTCGCCGCTGGCAAAGGGCGAGGCCTTGGGCATGTGCTGGATCATGATGCCGCCGGCGCGCCAATGTTCGCCCTTGCCCGGCTCGGTCGATTTGCCGAAGCTCAGCGAGAAGCGGGTCGGCAATTGCTCGGACTGGGCGAAATAGCTTTCGGCGCAGGCGCGGATCGAGCCGCCGGTCAGCGGCGTGATGCCCTGGTAGGGCTGCATCCCCTGCCCCTGGTCGATCATGATGGCGAAATAGCCCTCGCCGACCTGGTCGAAAGGGTTGACGCCGGTCAGCCGGTCGGGATCGAAACTGGCATAGGCGCGGATGCGCGCCGGTTCGCCGTCCTCGGATGGGCCGTAGTAATCCGTGGCGATCATCCGCACCGGGCCATTGGACTGGATCTGCAGCGAGAGCTTCCAGCGCAGCTTGACGGTCTGGCCGATCAAGGCGGTCAGCAGGGCCATTTCGGCCACCAGCGCCTCGACCTGCGGCGGATAATCGTGTTGTTTCAGGATGCCGCCCAAGACTCCGTCAAGCCGCGCCACCCGGCCGCGGATGTCGGAAGCGTCAAGCTGAAACGGCAGGACGGTATCGTCCCAGGCGATGGAGTTCACGGATGTCATGGGATTTCCCTGTTGCCCGGCCCCGGCATATCGCCTCTATATAGGCCCGGCAAGACGGGGGCCAAGAGAGGGCCAAGAGACAGACCATGATCCGCCGTGTCGGAAATGCGCCCGAACCGGGCCGGGCCTATCGGTTGCGCGCCGGAGTCTATGCGATTCTGCCGCTTGGCGATCAGGTGCTGCTGACCCGCAAGGCCGGCTCGACCGAGCCCCTGCAATTGCCCGGCGGCGGGATCGATCCGGGCGAATCACCGCTTCAGGCGCTGCACCGCGAGGTTTTCGAGGAAACCGGCTGGCGGATCGCCGATCCCCGCCGCATCGGCGCCGCGCGGCGCTTTGTCTTCATGCCGGACTACGGGATCTGGGCGGAAAAGCTCTGCACCGTCTTCCTGGCGCATCCGGTCCGGTCCCTCGACACGCCGGGCGAGGCCGGCCACGAGGTCGAATTCGTGCCGGTGGCCGAGGTCGAGGGCAGGCTGGACAACCCGGTCGATCCCTACCTCTTTCGCCGCGCCATGCGGCTTGGCCTGGTCAGGTGAATTCCAGCAGGGCGGCGGAAATGTCGTCCGGAAACTCCTCCTGCCCGGACTGTTCCGAGAGGTTCCAGACCAGCGATTCGAGGAATTCGCGCCCGGCCAGGTGACGCAGTTCATCTGTCAGCCGCATCAGCCCGTCGTCGTCGATGAACCCGCCCTCGGCCCTGGGGCATTCGGTAATGCCGTCGGAATAGAGCAGAAGCCGGTCGCCGGGGGCCAGCACCGTCTCGAACTGCTCGAATTCCGCGCCCTCGAACAGGCCCACGGGCAGGCCGCCCTTGCCGATCAGCTCGACCCGGCCGTTTTGCCGCTGGACCAGCGGAAAGGGATGGCCGGCCTGGGCCATGCGCACCCGGCCGCTGGCAAGATCGACATCGGCCAGCACCATGGTGAAATAATGCTCGGTCTCCATCTCCTCGAGCACCAGGGTGTTCAGCCGCGCCACCACCTCGGCCGGGGGCAGCATCCGGTACTGCCCCTCGCCGGTTTCACGCAGCGCGACATTCTGGTCCGGCGTGCTGGTCGAGAGGTAACCGGCCAGCCGCGCGGTCATCAGCGCGGAACTGATGCCATGGCCGGAAACATCGATGGCATAGACCCCCAGCCGGGTCTTGCTGACCGGAAAAAACCCCACGAGATCGCCGCCGACATGGCCCGAGGGGCGCAAAAGCAGCGACAGATCGGCGGTATCGAATCGGCGAAACCGCTCGCGGACCAGCGATTGCTGCAACTTCCGGGCCTCGATCAGATCGTTGTCGAGCGCGTCGTAAAGCCCCTGCAATTCGGTCAGCGTCTTGGAAATGACGCGGTTCTGATCGCTCAGCTGGCGCTGCATCCGGATGATGCGTTCCCCGGCGGTGATGCGCGCGCGAAGCTCATCCGGATGGACCGGTTTCGACAGGAAATCATCGGCCCCGTTGTCGAGGCCACGGGCCACGGCGCCCTTCTCGCTCTTGGAGGTCAGAAGGATGAAATAACCATAGGAGTCACGCTCCATCGCCCTGAATTTCTTGCAGAATTCCAGACCGTCCATGCCCGGCATCATCCAGTCGCTGAGCACCAGGTCGGGCGGGTCGATTTCGCAGAGCGCCAGCGCGTCCTGGCCGCTTTCGGCCTCGGTCACCGCATAGCCCTGTTTGCGCAGCGAGGCCGAGAGAATCCGGCGCTGCAAGCGGCTGTCATCCACGATCAGGATTCGCAACTGCCCGGCCGTACCGAAAACCTCGGACCGCGCCTGTTTCTGTGCCGCCACATCCATATCGTGATCGTCCGTCCTGTTACCTCGATACCTCCCGTATCGGCTGCCGATCTTAATCGCTGATGAAGGACGGGATTTTCGGAAAACTTTATCCAATCCCGAAAGCATTTCTTGATTTCGATCCGGTAAGACAGGGCCGGTAGCAAAGGAAGGGCGGTCAGATGATCGATTGGACGCGCGCAACGGAACTGCGCGAAGAGATCGGTGAAGAGGATTTTGCCGAGGTCGTGGATCTGTTCCTCGAAGAGGTCGATGCCGTGATCCGGACCCTGTCACCGGGCATGGCCGACCTCGAGGCGCAGTTGCATTTCCTCAAGGGCAGCGCGCTGAACCTCGGGTTCGATGACTTTTCCGCCCTGTGCCAGGCGGGCGAGAGCGCGGCCGCCGCGGGCGCGGGCGAGACCGTGGATGTCGATCGCATCCGCGCGGTCTATGCCGCGTCGCGGGCGGAATTCTCAGCCGGGCTGGAGACCCGGCTTGCCGGTTAGGAAGACCTGGACATCGGCCACGTTGGTGCCGGTGGCCGCGGTGATCAGCAGCGCATCGGCCCGGCGCAGGGCCTCGTGGCTGTCATTGTTGTCGAGCAGGGCCTGGGCATCCGGTCCCATGGCCGCGGCGGTGCGGGCATCGACGATGCCGCCCGCCGCATCCGTCGGCCCATCGCGCCCGTCGGTCCCGGCGGACAT
The DNA here is from genome assembly GCA_006226775.1 of Paracoccaceae bacterium. Classification (GTDB taxonomy): domain Bacteria; phylum Pseudomonadota; class Alphaproteobacteria; order Rhodobacterales; family Rhodobacteraceae; genus Marinovum. Next base: position 125,894 of record SBGD01000060.1, read on the forward strand.
GAAGAGCCAGGGCTCCGGCAGATCGTGCTCTGCCGCGCCCAGCGCCACGCGCAGCGCCAACTCCTGGTTGCGCCCGCCGCGCCCGTCGCCAAGCAAGGTGACGGTGGTCTCGCCGCCGAAGATCAGCGCCACGGGCCGGTCCCTGGGTGCCTTGGCCGCTTCCTGCAGGACGAAGCGCGCCGCCTCGGCCACGTCGCCCACCAGCGCGTCCGAGACGATCCGCGCCTCGAGCCCGCTGGCCGCCGCCTGCATCGCCTCGAGGCTCTTGCGGTTCGAGCCGATCAGGTGGTTGTCGCAGGCCGGGGTCGCGGGCGCGTCCCCCTCTTTTGACAGGTGGGCGCGCACGCTTTCGGGGCAGGCGTCCCAGAGACCGGCCTCCTTTAGGATCGCCGCGGCCTCGGCGCGGGTGCCGATGGGGCCGACCGTCGGGCCCGAGGCGATGGCGCGCAGATCGTCGCCGATCACGTCCGACAGCAGGTACGCGGTGACCGGCGCCGGCGCGGCATGGCGCAACAGGCCCCCGCCCTTGAGTTCGGACAATTGCTGGCGCACCAGGTTCATCTGCACGATGTCCAGCCCGGCGCCCAGCAGCAACCGGCTGACCGCCGCCTTGTCGGCCAGCGACACGCCTTCGACCGGCGCCAGGACCAGCGCCGAGCCGCCACCCGAGACCAGCACCACCACCGCATCCTTCGGCCCCAGCCTGTCCAGCCGACGCATGATCTTCTGCCCGGCGCGCAGCCCGGCCTCGTCGGGCACCGGATGCGCGGCGCGCAGAACCTCGGCCTTCGGCACCACCATGGGGTTTTCGTAATGGGTGACGGCCAGCGCCTCGCAGGGCCGCGCCACGTGGTTCAGCGCCTCCTTCAGCATTGCCGGCGCGGCCTTGCCGATGGCGATCAGGTGCAGGGCCCCCTTTGGGTTGGGCAAGGGATGGCGCGCCAGCGCCCGGCGCAGGGCAATCGCCGGATCGGCGGCCTCGACGGCGGCGTCAAAGAGCGCGCGGGCGGTACGGTAAAGCGTCTCGGTCATGGGGCAATCTCACAGCGGCTGATGACCCTGCCTGCCCGCCATTGCTGGGCAATGTCAATTGTCAGCCCGGCGGGAAGGTCCGCGGCCAAGGGCTTTGCCAGCCGCAGGGTCACCCCCGAAGGGCCGATCGCCACGACATGCGCATGATCGAAGCCGAAAAACCTCCGGACGCGGGGATAGAGCGCCTTGTAGAGCGCCTCTTTCGCGGAAAAGACCGCGGTGCAGGTCGCGGCATCGGGATCGGGGCCGAGACCGGCCAGATCCTCGGGCATCAGCACGGAATGGCGGATGGCGCGGGTCGCGCGGGTATCGGCCAGCGCCTCGATATCCAGCCCCAGGAGCGCGCCATCGGTCGCCACCCAGGCACCGACCGTGCCATGCGAATGCGACAGCGACCCGGTGACACCCGCGGGCCAGAGCGGCTCGCCCCTGTCGCCGCGCCCGATCTTGCAATCCTGCAGGCCGAGACGGGCCAGCGCCTGCCGCGCGACCGCCCGCCCCGCCAGGTATTCCGCCCGCCGCTTGGGCACCGCGCGCGCCAGGAAACCGGGGCGCACCAGGCGCCAGCGGGCGAAATCCGCGTCATCATAGGCCGCGACCGCATAGGGCGCCATCAGCAGGCAGCGGGTATCCGAGAACGCGAGAGCAACCGACGGGCCGAGGAAAGGGGCGGGTGTCGCCAAGACCTCAGCCGGCGAAGGTGCCGAAATGCCCGCCCTGGAAGATCAGCGGATCGCCGTCGCGATAGCGCAGTTGTTCGACCCGACCGATGATGATCCGATGATCGCCCGCATCCACGACCTGCTCGAGCGCGCATTCGAAGGCGGCCAGCGTATGGCGCAGCAAGGGCACGCGATGTTCGCCCGCAAAGGAATTGGCCTGGGTGAAATGCCCGCCGTCCTTGGCAAACCCCATGGCCAGGTCGTATTGCCCGGAATGCAGCACGTTGAGCGCATAGCGCTCGGCATTGCTGAACAGGTCATAGCGCAGCGATCCCCGGGCCAGGCACCACAGCACCAGCGGCGGGTCGAGCGAGACCGAGGTAAAGGAATTCGCGGTCATGCCGGTCGGCCCCTCGGCGGTGAGGGTCGTCACCACCGTCACCCCGGTCGCGAACTGGCCCAGCGCATTGCGATAGAGGCGCAGATGCTTGCTATCGGGCCGGAACGGGACGGGTGTCATCATGGGGTCGGTCCAACGGGGCATATTCATAGGCACATCGCATTCACTGGCAGCGGGGTAAAGCGCAAACCGGACCCCGGGGTCAAGCCCACCGATAAGACGATCCGCGCCATGGTCGCGCCGACCATAGCGCCCGGATCGGGCGAAACTTGGGCGAAACCGCCGCCGCGTCGGGTCAGTCGATGCCGCGCCCCTCGACGCAATGGCCATAGACCGTGGTCAGCAGCGATATGCCGATCATCGTCGCGAACCAGTTGATCACGACGGTATAGACCAGCGACAGCAGGGAGTCGGGATCGCCGCTGACCATCGTCGGGATCTGCAGGATCAGCGAGCCCAGGATCATCAGCGCCGCCAGCGCGACCAGGGTGCCGGAGTCCCCGGCGGTCTTGCTCCAGGCGTCCTTGAAGCCCATCTCGCGCCCCACGGCAATCGCCGGCAGCATGGGCGACAGGCGAAAGAAGAAATAGGCCCCGACGCCCACCGCCAGCGCCAGCATCAGCACCGGGCCGAGAAAGAGGCCGAGCATGATGACCGGCACCAGCACAAGCCCCACCGCCAGGCCCAGAAGGATCGACCGCCAGAGATAGCCGAGGATGGTGCCGCCCGGCCATCGCGGGATCCAGCCCTGCGGCTCTTCGCCCAAAAGCACGTAGCGGTGCCAGGCCACCGCGATCCACAGGCTGGCGCAGAGCGCGGCGATCCCGAGGATCAGGATCATGAAGGTCTCGCCTGCGGAATACACCGGATAGAGCGCCCCGTCCGGGCCGCGCACCGTCTCGCCGCCCGAGGCCGTGTGGGTGTAGACCTGCGACGCCACCTGCACCGCGTAGAGCACCAGCGATATCCGCAGCGCGACATCCAGGTTGTTGAGGACCAGGCGCACCGAATGGGCAAACATCGACCAGGCTTTCATGAAAATCTCCGAGACCAGCATTGGCGCGCATGGTGCGGGCTCGGCGGGGCAAGGTCAACGGGGCCGGCTTGCTCTGGCCGGGAAAACCGGCTATCGCGCGGGCGTCACGCAAGAAGGAAAACGCCCCATGTCCGCGCCCAAGAAAGTTGTCCTGGCCTATTCCGGCGGCCTCGACACCTCGATCATCCTGAAATGGCTTGAAACGGAATACGGCTGCGAGGTGGTGACCTTCACCGCCGACCTGGGCCAGGGCGAGGAGCTGGAACCGGCGCGCAAGAAGGCCGAGATGATGGGCGTCAAGGAGATCCATATCGAGGATCTGCGCGAGGAATTCGTCTCGGATTTCGTCTTCCCGATGTTCCGCGCCAATGCGGTCTACGAGGGGCTCTACCTGCTGGGCACTTCCATCGCCCGCCCGCTGATTTCCAAGCGGCTGGTCGAGATCGCCGAGCAGACCGGCGCCGATGCCGTGGCGCACGGGGCCACCGGCAAGGGCAACGACCAGGTGCGGTTCGAGCTAGCCTGCTATGCGCTCAACCCCGACATCAAGGTGATCGCGCCGTGGCGGGAATGGGATCTCACCTCGCGCACCAAGCTGCTGGAGTTTGCCGAGAAGCATCAGATCCAGATCGCCAAGGACAAGCGCGGCGAAGCGCCCTTCTCGGTCGATGCCAACCTGCTGCACACCTCGTCCGAGGGCAAGGTGCTGGAGGATCCGGCGGAACTGGCGCCCGATTACGTCTATCAGCGCACCGAGGATCCGGTGAACGCGCCCGATACGCCGGAGTATATCGAGGTCACCTTCGAGAAGGGTGACGCGGTGGCGATCAATGGCGAGGCAAAAAGCGCCGCGACCATCCTGACCGAGTTGAACGACTATGGCCGCAAGCACGGCATCGGACGGCTGGATTTCGTGGAAAACCGTTTCGTCGGCATGAAGTCCCGCGGCATCTATGAGACCCCCGGCGGCACCATCTTGCTCGAAGCGCACCGCGGCATCGAGCAGATCACGCTGGACAGCGGCGCCGGGCACCTCAAGGATTCGATCATGCCGCGCTATGCCGAGCTGATCTACAACGGTTTCTGGTTCTCGCCCGAGCGCGAGATGCTGCAAGCGCTGATCGACAAGAGCCAGGAGCACGTGACCGGCACGGTGAAACTGATGCTCTACAAGGGCATGGCCCGCACCGTCGCCCGCTGGTCGGAGCATTCGCTCTATTCCGAGGCGCATGTGACCTTCGAGGACGATGCCGGCGCCTATGACCAGAAGGATGCGGCGGGCTTCATCCAACTCAACGCGCTGCGGCTGAAGCTGCTGGCCGCGCGGAACCGGCGGCTGAAGGGCTGAGGCCCGCCCCCTCGCGCAACGTCATCCCGGGCCTGACCCGGGATCTCCCCGGCCAGGGGGAACAAGAGATCCCGGGTCAAGCCCGGGATGCCCTCGACACAGGCCCTTCCGCATCACGAAAACAGGGGCCGTCCGCGCAAATCGGACAGCCCCAACACTCGTCATCACGAACACCCGCGGATCAGCCCCGCGCGTGCGCCACAACCGCCACTTACTTGGCGGTGATCGTCGCCATCACCAGCTTGCCGTCGGGCTTGATCGGCCCGTCTTCCGTGGCGCCCAGCGTGTACTCGAACACGCCGGTCTTCATCCCGCCGGCTTCGGCGTGGACCATCAGCATCAGCATGTCCCCCGCGGCGACCTCGTCCTGCAGGATCGCGGCAACGTCCATGTTCTCGCCCATCTTCAGCGGCGCATAGCCGACCACCGGGCCGGGCTTCATGTCGGCATCGGTGCGGTGCACCACCAGCCAGCCGTTTTCACCGGCAACCACCTTGGAGGCGGTGACGGTGCCAGCCGAAACATCCTGATCGGCGGCTTCCACGGCGGGGGCCATGCCGTGACCCGCGGCAAAGGCGGTGGTCGCGGCAAAGGCGGTGGCGGCAAAGGTCAAGGCAAAACGTGTCATTCTCAAGTCTCCCGGTCGTTAGGTTTCTGCGGGCTCGGTTGATCCCGCCATGCCCAGAGTTACGGGGGTGCCGCGAAAGAAGTTTCACCCGGCCCGGAATTTTTTTCGACAAACCCGCGGTAACCTCCGCTCACCTCTGTGTGACAGGGCCCCGCGCCCCCTTGCCGGATGGCGCAACTTGCTCAAGGCTGGACGGCAGGAGGACTTCAGATGGCGCGATTTTCCAACATGAAACCGATCCTGCTGGCGGTGCTGATCGTCATCGGCCTGGGTGCCGAGGCCCGGCGCGCGGTGGCCGCCGAGGTGCAGGGGCTGACCGTGGCCGGCGGTTGCTTCTGGTGCGTCGAGGCGGATTTCGAGAAGGTCCGCGGCGTCTCCGAGGTGGTCAGCGGCTATACCGGCGGCCATGTCGCCAACCCGACCTACAAGCAGGTGACCCGCGGCGGCACCGGCCATTACGAGGCGGTGCAGATCCGCTTCGACCCGGAGGTCATCGGGCGCGACACCCTGATGGCGCTGTTCTTCCGGTCGATCGACCCGACCGATGCCGGCGGCCAGTTCTGCGACCGGGGCGAGAGCTATCGCACCGCGATCTTCGCCAAGGGCGCCGGCGAAACGGCCATCGCCGAACAGGTCAAGGCCCAAGCCCAGGCGGCGCTGGGCAAGACCATCGTCACCCCCATCCTGAACGCCGCGACCTTCTACCCGGCGGAAGACTATCATCAGGATTACTACAAATCCGACGAACGCGCCCTGACCCGTTTCGGCGTGATCACCCGCGCCAAGGCCTACAAGCGCTATCGCGACGCCTGTGGCCGCGATGCCCGCGTGCGCCAGCTCTGGGGCAGCGCCGCGCCCTTTGCCGGCGGCTGATCAGCCGTCGAAACCTTCCAGGTCCTTCAGATCGGGGATCACATCCGCCGTGCCCTGCCGCGTCACCATCAGCGCCCCGGCGCGCTGGGCGCGGTGGATCGCCTGTTCCATCGGCATCCCCCGATCTAGCCCCGCGGCCAGGTAACCGGTAAAGGTATCCCCCGCCCCAGTGGTATCGACCACCTCGACCTTGATCCCCGGATAATGCCGCTCGGTCCCCGCCGCATTGTCATGATGGCGACAGCCGTCGCCGCCCAGAGTCACCACCACATCCGCCACCTCGAGCGCGCCGATCCCGGTCTCCAGCGCGTCGCTCAACTGCTGCGCCTCGACCTCATTCAGCACCAACAGGTCGATCCGGTCCAGCACCGCCTCCACCGCCTCGGCCGAGAACGGCGCCGCGGCATAAAGCACACGCATGGATTTCTGCCGCGCCAGCCCGGCGGCATAGCTTTGCAGGTTGGTCTCGTTCTGCAGCATCAGCGTATCGCGCGGCGTCGCCCCCGCCAGCGCCGCGGTCACCTGCCCCCGGCCCAGCGCGTGATTGGCGCCGGGATAAAGCACGATCTGGTTCTCGCCCGCCGCATCGACATAGATGATCGCATGGCCGGTGGCGATGTCGAGCTCGGCAATGTGGCGGGTGTCGACACCATATTCCAGCAGGCGCTCGACTGCCCAATGGCCATCCGCCCCCACCGCGCCGATATGCACCACATGCGCCGCCGCCCGGGCCGCCGCCACCGACATATTGGCACCCTTGCCCCCCAGCCCGCGGTGAAACGAGGTCGAGGCCAGGGTTTCCCCCGGCCCCGGCAGATGCGGCAGGTGATAGAAAAGATCGGCGTTGATGGACCCCAGGTTGAATATGGTCACGACACTATCCCTTCATCTTGCCAGAAAAACTCCCGCCGGAGGCTCCTGCACTCTCCACGGGCGCCCCGGCAGAAGCGGCGCGCGCCTCAGCCGACCTTGCAGGCGGCCAGCACCGCCATGTTGAGGATGTCATTCGCGGTCGAAACCGACGAACAGATCTGGATCGAGTGATCCACCCCGGTCAGGATCGGGCCGATGACGGTGGCCCCGGCCAGTTCCTGCATCAGCTTGGTCGAGATCGAGGCCGAATGCCGCGCCGGCACCACGAGGATATTCGCCGGGCCGGTCAACCGCGAGAAGGGATAGGCCTTCTGCGCCTGGGCGTTCAGCGCCACGTCGACGGTCATTTCGCCCTCGTACTCGAAATCCACCCCGCGCCGGTCGAGGACCTTCGAGGCGACATGCATCTTGGTCGCCCGCTCCGACACCGGGTAGCCGAAGGTCGAGAAGCTGACAAAGGCCACCCGCGGCTCGAGCCCCAGGTGCCGCGCCACGATGGCGCTCTGCTCGGCAATGGTGGCCAGGTCCTCCTCGTCGGGCCATTCCTGCACCAGCGTGTCGCCGATCAGCACGATCCGCCCCTTGTGGAGCAGCACGGTGACACCCACCGCCCCATGCTCGGCATCGGCGTCGAAGACATAGTTCATCCGCTCCAGCACATGCGCCGATTTCCGTGTCGCGCCGGTGATCAGCCCGTCGCCATGGCCATGCGCCAGCATCAGCGCGGCAAAGACATGCCGGTCGCGCGCGGCCAGCCGGTGGATGTCCTTCTGGTCGTGGCCCTTGCGTTGAAGCCGCTTGTAAAGATAGTCCTTGTAGGTCGCCAGGTGCCGGGTATTGGCAGCGTTGATGATTTCCAGCTCGCGCGCGGCATCGCCCATGCCGGCGGCGGAAAGCTTGGCCCGCACATCATCCTCGCGCCCGACCACCAGCGCCTGGCCCAGCCCGTTGCGCTGGTACATGACGGCGGCGCGCAGCACGCGCGGATCGTCGCCCTCGGCAAAGATCATCCGCGCCTGGCTGGCGCGCGCGCGGGCATTGATGCCGCGCAGGATCGAGGCGGTGGGATCGAGCCGCGATTTCAGGCTGACCTCATAGGCCTCCATGTCGACGATCGGCCGCCGGGCGGCGCCGGTGTCCATGCCGGCCTTGGCCACGGCGGGCGGAATGCGGTGGATCAGCCGCGGATCGAAGGGCGTCGGAATGATGTAGTCGCGCCCGAAGGTCAGGTTCTTGCCATAGGCCAGCGCCACCTCGTCCGGCACATCCTCGCGCGCCAGCTTGGCCAGCGCCTCGGCACAGGCGATCTTCATCTCGTCGTTGATCGCGCGGGCGTGGATATCCAGCGCGCCGCGAAACAGATAGGGAAATCCGAGGACATTGTTGACCTGGTTGGGATAATCGCTGCGCCCGGTGGCGACGATGGCATCGGGGCGCACCTCATGCGCCTCTTCCGGGGTGATTTCGGGGTCGGGATTGGCCATGGCAAAGATCACCGGGTCATCGGCCATCGAGGTGACCATCTCCTGGGTCACCGCGCCCCTGGCCGAGACGCCGAGGAACACATCCGCGCCCTTCATCGCCTCTTCCAGCGTGCGCGCGTCGGTTTCCGCCGCATGGGCGGATTTCCACTGGTTCATGCCCTCGGTGCGGCCCTGGTAGATCACGCCCTTGGTGTCGCACATGATGCAATTGTCATGCTTGGCGCCCATGCGCTTGACCAGCTCCAGACAGGCAATGCCGGCCGCCCCGGCACCATTGAGCACGATGCGGCAATCCTCGATCTTCTTGCCGGAAAGATGCAGCGCATTGATCAGCCCGGCGGCACAGATCACCGCGGTGCCGTGCTGGTCGTCGTGAAAGACCGGAATGTCCATCTCTTCCTTGAGCCGCTGCTCGATGATGAAACACTCGGGCGCCTTGATGTCCTCGAGGTTGATGCCGCCGAAGGTCGGCCCCATCAGCCGCACCGCATTGCAAAAGGCGTCGGGGTCCTCGGTGTCCAGCTCGATGTCGATGGAATTGACGTCGGCAAAGCGCTTGAACAGCACCGCCTTGCCCTCCATCACCGGTTTCGAGCCCAGCGCACCAAGGTTGCCGAGCCCCAGCACCGCGGTGCCGTTCGAGATCACCGCAACGAGGTTGCCCTTGTTGGTGTAGTCATAGACACATTCCGGGTTGGCTGCGATTTCCTCGCAGGGCACGGCGACGCCGGGCGAATAGGCCAGCGACAGGTCGCGCTGGGTTGTCATCGGCACGGTCGGCGTGATCTCGAACTTGCCGGGCGTCGGTTCCAGGTGGAAGGCCAGGGCCTCCTCACGGGTGTACTTCTGTTTGCGCATGAAGATGGCCTCCCTTCAATCCTCGGGCGGTTTATCTAACGCTGCGAAAAAGGCCAATGGCAACCCCGCCATGCAGGGCAATCAGGTCTTTCGGCTTTTCCCGGTGAATCCGGCTTTGTATGGTCCGCCCCAGGTTTGGGGGACTTCATGACCAGTGGCAAAACCACCGTGACGCCGATGATGGCGCAATACCTGGAGATCAAATCCGATCACCCGGATGCGCTTCTGTTTTATCGGATGGGCGATTTCTACGAGTTGTTCTTCGATGACGCCAGGGCCGCCGCCGAGGCGCTGGACATTGCCCTGACCAAGCGCGGCAAGCATGACGGCGCCGATATCCCGATGTGCGGCGTGCCGATCCATGCCGCCGAAGGCTATCTTCTGACGCTGATCCGCAAGGGGTTTCGGGTGGCGGTCTGCGAGCAGATGGAAAGCCCGGCGGAGGCGAAGAAGCGCGGCTCGAAATCGGTGGTCAAGCGCGACGTGGTGCGGCTGGTGACGCCGGGGACGCTGACCGAGGAAAGCCTGCTGGAGGCGCGGCGGCACAATTACCTTGCCGCCTTCGGCACGGTGCGCGACGCGGCGGCGCTGGCCTGGGTCGATATCTCGACCGGGGCGTTTCACGTCATGGAGGTGCCGCAGGTGCGGCTGGGCCCGGAACTGGCGCGGCTGGCGCCGTCCGAGGTGCTGGTCTCCGAGGTCAACGAGGCGGATCTGGCCGGCGTGATCGAGGACACCGGCGCGGCGCTGACCGCGCTGGGCCGGGCGTCGTTCGATTCCGCGCTGGCCGGCGACCGGGTGGCCGGGGTGTTCGGCGTCGCCTCGCTCGATGCCTTTGGCCAGTTCTCGCGGGCGGAACTCTCGGCCATGGGGGCGCTGGTCGATTACCTGAAGATCACCCAGAAGGGCAAACTTCCGTTATTGCGCCCGCCTGTCCGTGAAGCCACCGGCGGGGTGATGCAGATCGATGCGGCGACCCGGCGGAACCTGGAACTGACCGCCGCGATGACGGGCGGGCGGGCCGGTTCGCTGCTGGCCTGCATTGACCGGACGGTGACGGCAGGCGGTGCGCGGCTGCTGGAGCGGCGGGTATCCAGCCCGTCACGCGATGTTGGAGAGATTTCCGCAAGATTGGATGCGGTGGGGTTTGCCTGCGACGACGCGGGGTTCCGCAGCGGGTTGCGCGACAGCCTGCGGCGGGTGCCGGATGTCGACCGCGCGCTGTCGCGGCTGGCGCTGGACCGGGGCGGGCCGCGCGACCTGGCCGCCATGCGCAATGCGCTGGAACAGGCGCTGGCCATCGGCGCGCAGCATCGGGGCGCGGATCTGCCCGAGCGGCTGGCCGGGGCTGTTTCACGTTTGACAGGCCATGACGCCCTGCGCGACCTGCTCGACCAGGCGCTGGTGGCGGAACCGCCGCTGCTGGCGCGCGACGGCGGGTTCATTGCCGCCGGCTACGACAGCGATCTCGACGAGGCGCGCACCCTGCGCGACGAGGGCCGGTCGGTGATTGCGCGGATGCAGCAGGATTATGTCGCAAGGACCGGGATCAACGCGCTGAAGATCAAGCACAACAACGTGCTGGGCTATTTCATCGAGACCACCGCGACCCATGCGGAAAAGATGCTCTCGCCGCCCCTGTCCGAGACCTTCATCCACCGCCAGACCACGGCGAACCAGGTGCGCTTTACCACGGTGGACCTGTCGGAGCTGGAGACAAAAATCCTCAATGCCGGCAACCGGGCACTGGAGATCGAGAAACGGCTGTTTTCCGATCTGCGCCGGGCGGTTCTGGAGGCCGCCGGGCCGCTGGGGGACTTGGCGCGGGGCCTGAGCGAACTGGACCTGGCCTGCGCGCTGGCGGAACTGGCGGCGCAGGAGGACTGGACCCGGCCGCAGGTCGACATGAGCCGGGCCTTTCACGTCGTGGCGGGGCGGCATCCGGTGGTGGAGGCGGCGCTGCGGCGCGAGGGCGATCCCTTTGTCGCCAATGACTGCGATCTGAACGACGGCGATGGTGCCTCGGCGATCTGGCTGCTGACCGGGCCGAACATGGCCGGCAAATCGACCTTCCTGCGGCAGAATGCGCTGATCGCGGTGCTGGCGCAGATGGGGTCCTTCGTGCCGGCGGATGAGGCCAAGGTCGGCATCGTCTCTCAGCTTTTCAGCCGGGTCGGCGCCTCGGACGATCTGGCGCGGGGCCGGTCGACCTTCATGGTCGAGATGGTCGAGACCGCGGCGATCCTCAACCAGGCCGACGACCGCGCGCTGGTGATCCTCGACGAGATCGGGCGCGGCACGGCGACCTATGACGGGCTGTCGATTGCCTGGGCGACGCTGGAACACCTGCATGACGTGAACCGCTGCCGCGGGCTTTTCGCCACCCATTACCACGAGATGACGACGCTGGCCGGGCGGATGGCAGGGGTCGAGAATGCCACCGTGACGGTGAAGGAATGGGAAAACGAGGTGATCTTCCTGCACGAGGTCAAGAAGGGTGCCGCGGACCGCTCTTATGGCGTGCAGGTGGCGCAACTGGCCGGGCTGCCCAAGGTGGTGGTCAGCCGCGCGCGCGAGATCCTCGATGCGCTGGAAAAGGGCGAGCGTGAAGGCGGCAAGGCCAAGGCGGTGATCGACGATCTGCCGCTGTTCTCGGCGATGCAGGCGGCTGCGCCACCTGCCGCGAGGCCGGAACCCTCGCCAATCGAGGACCGGCTGAAAGCGCTGCACCCCGACGAACTATCTCCGCGCGAGGCGCTGCAGGTGCTTTACGAATTGAAAGGGATGATCTGAGGTGTAGGCCGGGCTTCAGCCCGGCTCTGGTGGGGGGTGCCGGGCTGAAGCCCGGCCTACCCGGGGTTTCAGGCGATGCGGGTCAGCCGCCGGTGTTGGACGACACGCCGACCTGCGCCGGGCGCAGCAGGCGATCGTAGAGCATGAAGCCGTCGGCCGAGACCTGGATGATCTCGCCCGCCTTGGTGCCGGGCACCGGGGCCTCGAACATCGCCTCGTGGTGCTGCGGGTCGAACTTGTCGCCGACCACCGGCGCGATGGGTTCGATGCCGTGCTTGCGGAACACGTTGATCAACTCGCGCATCGTCAGTTCGACGCCTTCGATCAGCGCCTTGGCGGTTTCCCTCTGCTCTTGCGGCACCGCGTCCAGGGCGCGCTTCATGTTGTCGTAGACCGGCAACAGGTCGCGCGCCAGCCGCGAGCCGCCATAGCGCTCGGCGTCATGACGCTCCTTCGTGGCGCGCTTGCGGGCGTTTTCCGCATCGGCCAGGGCGCGCATGAACTTGTCCTTCAGCGCATCGCGTTCCGCGCGCAGCGCGTCAAGCTCGACCGCTTCGTCATCCATCTCTTCGATTTCATCCGCCAGTTCCTCGGCCTCGGCTGCATCGATGTCGTCGAGGAAATCGTCCTTTTCCGGCTCTGCCATTCTTCACCTCTACCTGCGGTCGGAAATCAGCTTGCCGACCAGCTGTGCCGTGTAATCCACTATCGGAACGATGCGCCCGTAGTTCAGCCGCGTGGGGCCGATGACGCCGACCGCTCCGATGATCTTTCGATCTGCGTTCATATATGGAGAGACCACCAAAGAGGAACCCGAAAGTGAGAAAAGTTTGTTTTCCGAGCCGATAAATATCCGCACCCCGTCGCCCTCTTCGGTCAGCTCGAGGAATTCGGCGATGTCACGCTTGCGCTCGAGGTCGTCAAAGAGCACGCGGATGCGGTCGAGGTCGGCTTCCTCGGCCTGATCGCCGAGCAGATTCGACCGGCCGCGCACGATCAGCCGGGCGGAATCCCCGGCTTCCTCGGACCAGGCCGCCAGCCCGCTTTCGACCAGCGCCTGGCTGAGCACGTCGATTTCCTGGCGCCGTTCGGAGATCTGCTTGCGGATCTGGCTGCGCAACTCGCTGAGGGTGCGGCCGTCGATCAGCGCATTGAGGAAATTCGCCGCTTCGCGCATCGAGCTTGGCGTCTGGCCCGGCGGCGGGGTGAAGATGCGGTTCTCGACATGGCCATCGGCGAAGACCAGCACCACCAGCGCGCGGTCCCGGGCCAGCGAGACGAACTCGATATGGCGGATCGGCGCCTCGTGCTTGGGCGTCAGCACCAGCGAGGCGCCATGGGTCACGCCGGAAAGCGCCGATCCGACCCGGTCGAGCAGGCCCGAGACATCGGAGGCATTGTCGCCCATGGTCTGATCGAGCGCGGCGCGATCCTCGACCGCCAGCTCATCAACCTCGAGCAAGCCGTCGACGAACATCCGCAGGCCCATCTGGGTGGGGATGCGCCCGGCGCTGACATGCGGGCTGTTGAGCAGGCCGAGGTATTCCAGGTCCTGCATGACGTTGCGCACCGTCGCGGCAGAGACCTTTTCCGACAGGGTGCGCGTCAGGGTCCGGGAGCCGACAGGCTCTCCGGTACTCAGGTATCCTTCGACCACGCGGCGGAACACCTCGCGCGAGCGGTCGTTCATTTCCTCCAGCAGTTTGGAGCCGTCAGTCATTGGCCAATCGACCCTCTGATTGTCATCGCTCACCCTGTCACGAGGCTTGCGTAACGGGCAAGCCCCCCGTATCCCGGCAGGGAAATCAACAGGGACTTTCTCATGCGACCTTCCGGACGGAACTTAAGCGAAATGCGCGCCGTTTCAATCGAAACCGGCGTGACCAAACATGCCGAGGGCTCCTGCCTGATCCGGATGGGCGATACGCATGTCCTGTGCACCGCGACGATCGAGGACCGGGTGCCGCCGTTCATCAAGGGATCGGGCCTGGGCTGGGTGACCGCAGAATACGGCATGCTGCCGCGCGCCACCAACACCCGGATGCGGCGCGAGGCGACCGCCGGCAAGCAGGGTGGAAGGACGGTCGAGATCCAGCGGCTGATCGGTCGAAGCCTGCGCGCCGGTGTCGACCGGGTGGCGCTGGGCGAGCGGCAGATCACCGTCGATTGCGACGTGATCCAGGCCGATGGCGGCACCCGCTGCGCGGCGATCACCGGCGGCTGGGTGGCGCTGAAACTGGCGGTCAACAAGCTGATGAAGGTGGGCGACGTGGTCTCGGACCCGCTGGCCGAGCCGGTGGCGGCGGTAAGCTGCGGCATCTATGCCGGCCAGCCGGTGCTGGACCTCGATTACCCGGAAGACAGCGAAGCCGGGGTCGACGGCAATTTCATCATGCTGGGCAACAAGCAGTTGATCGAAGTGCAGATGTCCGCCGAGGGCGCGACCTATTCCCGCGACCAGATGAATGCACTTCTGGACCTGGCGGAGGCCGGCGTCGAACAACTGGTGGCGGTGCAGAAAGCGGCGGTGGCATGACCCGGAAATTCTCGGGCGACCGGCTGCTTCTGGCGACGCACAACAAGGGCAAGCTGGAAGAGGTGGCGCATCTGCTGGAGCCTTACGGCGTGTCGGTGGTGGGCGCGGCGGAAATGGATCTGCCGGAGCCCGAGGAGACCGAGGAGACCTTTGTCGGCAATGCGCGGATCAAGGCCCATGCGGCGGCAAAGGCCTCGGGCCTGCCGGCCCTGTCGGATGACAGCGGCATCGAGATTGCCGCGCTGGACGGTGCGCCCGGGGTCTATACCGCCGATTGGGCGGAAACCGGCAAGGGGCGGGATTTCCTGATGGCGATGACCCGGGCGCATGACGAATTGGTGGCCCGCGCTGCGCCGCAGCCCTGGCAGGCGCGGTTCTGTTCGACGCTGGTTCTCGCCTGGCCTGACGGGCATGACGAGGTGTTCGAGGGCCATGTCGAGGGCACGCTGGTCTGGCCCATTCGCGGGGCGGACGGCTTCGGTTATGATCCGATGTTCCGGCCCGAGGGATATGATTTGACCTTCGGCGAGATGGATCGCTGGGAAAAGAACAAGATCAGCCACCGGGCGCGGGCGATCGAGGCTTTCGTGAAGGGCTGTTTTGACTGAGGACTGGCAGATCGGCGGCTTCGGGCTTTATGTCCACTGGCCGTTTTGCGAGGCCAAGTGCCCCTATTGCGACTTCAACTCGCATGTCGTCCGCAGCATCGACCACGCGGGTTGGACCGCGGCTTACCTGACAGAGATCGACCGGGTTGCGGCCCGGACGCCGGGGCGGGTGCTGCGGTCGGTCTATTTCGGCGGCGGCACGCCATCGCTGATGCAGCCCGAGACCGTGGCCGCCGTGCTTGAGCGGGTGGCGGCGTCCTGGACCCTGGCGAACGATATCGAGATCACCCTGGAGGCCAACCCCGGATCGGTGGAAACCGCGCGGTTCGCCGGCTTTCGCGCCGCGGGGGTGAACCGCGTGTCGCTGGGGGTGCAGGCGCTCAATGACCGGGACCTGCAGAGGTTGGGACGCATTCATGATGTTGCTGCGGCGCGGCGGGCGCTGGGGATTGCGCGCAAGACCTTTGATCGCGTGAGTTTCGACCTGATCTATGCGCGCCAGGACCAGAGCCTGGCGGATTGGGAAAGCGAGTTGCGCGAGGCGCTGGCGTTTGGCGCCGATCACATGTCGCTCTACCAGTTGACCATCGAGGCGGGCACTGCCTTTGGCGACCGGTTCAAGCGCGGCACCCTGCGCGGCTTGCCGCCGGACGATCGCGCGGCGGACATGTATGACCTGACCCAGGCGCTTTGCGCGGCGGCTGGCCTGCCAGCCTACGAGGTCTCGAACCATGCGCGGGCCGGGGCGGAATCGCGGCACAACCTGATCTATTGGCGCGGCGGGGATTACGCCGGGATCGGGCCCGGGGCGCATGGGCGGTTGTCGCTGGAGGACGGGCGTTGGGCCACGGCGGCGACGCGCAATCCCGGGGCCTGGCTGAACGCGGTGGCACAAGGGACGGCGGAGACGCGGAGCCGCTTGAGCCCACAAGATATTGCGTTGGAATACATTATGATGGGGTTGCGGACGATGGAGCCCCTTGATCTGGCAAGGTTGCGGCAGAGAACCGGGGTGAAGATTCCGGCGGCCCGGATTGCCGGGCTTCAGGACCTGGGGATGCTGGTGGTCGAGGATGACCGCATTGCGGTGACCGCGGCAGGGCGGCCGGTGCTGAATGCGGTCATCTCGGAACTGATCCGCGACCTCGACTGATCACTCGCCGGCCAGGCGGCGGCAGAGATCGTCAAGCTGCTCCAACGACTTGTAGTGCAGGACCAGCTTGCCGCCTTCGGTGCCGGCCTTGTGCTCGACACTGACCTTAAGGCCAAGATGCGCGGAGAGATCGCCTTCCAGCGCGCGGGTATCCGCGTCTTTGCCTGTGGCCTCGGAGAGGAAACCCGCCGGTTGCTGATCGGGCTTTTTCGTATCCGCGCCGGGCTTGGCCGCCTTTTCGGTATCGCGGACCGAAAGGCCCTGGGCCACGATGCGCTGGGCCAGGCCGATCGCATCCTCGCAGGGAACCAGCGCGCGGGCGTGGCCGGCGGAGATATCGCCGGCGCGCAGCATGTCCAGAACCGGTTCGGGCAGATTGAGAAGCCGCAGCAGGTTCGCGATATGGCTGCGGCTTTTGCCCAGAGCGGTGGCCAGCTTTTCCTGGGTGTGGCCGAAGCGGTCCATCAATTGCCGATAGCCCATCGCCTCTTCCACCGGGTTGAGATCGGCGCGCTGGATATTCTCGATGATTGCAACTTCGAGGACCTCGGTATCGGTGAAATCCCGAATGATGACCGGAACCTCGTGCAGTTGCGCCATTTGCGCGGCACGCCAGCGGCGTTCGCCGGCTACGATCTCGAAGCGGTCGCCTTCACGCGGGCGAACGATCAGCGGCTGGATCACGCCCTTTTCGGCGATCGAATTGGCAAGCTCCTGCAGCGCGTCTCTGGTGAATTGCCGACGAGGCTGATCGGGGTTGGGAGAGATCCGCTCGACCGGTATCTGCCGGTCGGCCCGGCGCGGTGCTTCCGGGCTTTCCCCCGGCGACGGCTCGACATCTGCCATCAGCGCCGACAAGCCGCGGCCCAAGCCGCGGCGCTTTTCTTTCACAGGTTTCATCCCCATACCCCCCTATGCTGCGCGCTTTGCGTTCTTTCCTACCAGTTCTTGTGCCAATGCGCGATAGGCGATCGCACCCTTGGAATTCGGATCGTAGTCCAGAACCGGCATCGAATAGGATGGCGCCTCGCTGAGGCGGACGTTGCGCGGGATCAGGGTCTGAAAGACCAGATCGCCAAGATTGTCGCGGGCATCGTTTTCGACCTGTTGCGACAGGTTGTTGCGCGAGTCGTACATGGTGAGCACCACGCCTTCAATCCGCAGCGACGGGTTGGCACTCTGACGGACTTCGCGGATCGTGAGCATGAGTTGCGACAGGCCTTCAAGCGCGAAGAATTCGCTTTGCAAGGGCACGAGGACGGAATGCGCGGCGACCATGGCGTTGACGGTCAGAAGGTTCAGCGACGGCGGGCAATCGATCAGAACGAAATCGAAGGCAAAGGCGTCGATGGCCGGCTGACGCAGGGCATCATGCAGAAGAAAGCTGCGCTTTTCGTTCGAGATCAGGTCGATATCCGCGGAGGAGAGATCCACCGTCGCCGGGATGATGGAGAGATTCTTGATCGTGGTTTTCTGGATCACCTCGCCCAGAGGGATATCCTCGAGCAGAAGTTCGTAGGTCGTCATGTCGCGTTCTTCCGGAACCACGCCGATCCCGGTCGAAGCGTTGCCTTGGGGATCAAGGTCGACAATCAGGACATTGAATCCCTTTTCCGCCAGGGCGGCTCCGAGGTTGATGGTTGTGGTTGTCTTGCCCACGCCGCCCTTCTGGTTGGCGATGGCAATGATCTTGGGGCCTGCTGGGCGGATCGGGTCAGACACGGGAAATGGCTCCTATGCGAAGAATGACTGCGCCGTCTTGAGTCTCGCTTTTACTGCTGTCCCAATGGAATGAAAACGACTTCTGCGCTGCAGCGAGTTCGTTTTTCCAAGTGATGCCTTTTGGCAGTAGCGCGACACCGTCGGGCCGCAGATGACGTTCGGAATACTCGAGAAGTTTCGGCAAAGGTGCGAGCGCGCGCGCGGAGAGGACGGCGGCGGATTGGGGAGGCGCGGTTTCGATGCGCTCGGCGAGGACATCAGCCTGTGTTCCGGTTTCACGAAGGACGGTGCGCAGGAAAGTGGCTTTCCGGGTGTCGGATTCAATCAGTGTGACGGGCCTTTCCGGGGGCTGACAGAGTGCGATGACCAGACCGGGCAGCCCGCCGCCGGATCCGAGATCGACCCAGGGGCCGGTTGATTTCACCGCGAGGCCGAGGAGTTGCAGCGAATCGCGAATGTGGCGGTCCCACGGGTTGTCCAAGGTCGATTTCGAAACGAGATTGATCCGTGGGGACCACTTTTTTAGCAGCGTGACATAGATTTCGAGGCGCTCGAATGTTTCACGTGAAACACTCAGACTGTCAGCGGTATGCAGCGTCATGCGGATTTCCGCTGTTCGTGCTTACGGAGTTTGGACAGCAGGAGCATCAGGGCCGCTGGCGTCATGCCCTCGACCCTTGACGCCTGAAGAATATTTTCGGGCAGCGCGCTGGAGAGCTTTGCCTTTAGTTCATTAGACAGGCCAGCGATTTCGTCATAGGTGAAATCGCCGGGGATCCGCATATTCTCATCCCGTTTCAACGCATCCACATCATGGCGCTGGCGTTCGACATAATTGGAATATGTCGCGTCTCGTGACAGTTGCACCGCAATATCTTCGTCCATGTCAATGAAGTCCGGAACAAGTTTCCCGATCTGCGCCATTGTCACGTCGGGAAAAGCCAGAAGCTCGAAAGCCGACCGGCGTTTCCCGTCGTTCGAGAGGTTGATCCCGGACGGGGCCAATTCCCGCGGCGTGAAGCTCGAGGTCACAAGCAAGTCGCGCCCCTTAGCAAGCGCCTCGGCCTTCTGCCGATAGGCCAGGCGACGCCCCTCCTCCACACATCCAATCTCGATCCCTCGGTCGGTCAGCCGCTGGTCCGCATTGTCCGCCCGCAAGGCAAGCCGAAATTCGGCGCGCGAGGTGAACATGCGATAGGGTTCTGAGACGCCACGGGTGACCAGATCGTCGATCATGACGCCGATGTAGCTTTCCGCCCGGCTGAAAAAGACCGGCTCATTGTCCAGGGCGTAAGCCGCGGCGTTCAACCCGGCAACCAATCCCTGGGCCGCCGCCTCTTCATAGCCGGTCGTCCCGTTGATCTGACCCGCGAGGAAGAAGCCCGACAGCGCCTTCAGACCCAGTTGAGAATTCAAAGCGCGCGGATCGACGTAGTCATATTCGATGGCATAGCCCGGCTGCAGAATTTCCACGTTCTCGAGTCCCCGGATCGAACGGACGTAGACCTCCTGAACCTCTTCGGGCAGGCTGGTGGAAATGCCATTGGGATAGACCGTGCCGGTGTCCAGCCCTTCCGGCTCAAGGAAGATCTGGTGGCTCGTCTTGTCGGCGAAACGCACGATCTTGTCCTCGATCGACGGGCAATAGCGCGGTCCTACCCCTTCGATATGCCCGCCATACATGGCAGACCTTTCAAGGTTGTCGCGAATGACTTCATGCGTCCGCTCATTGGTATGCGTGATCCCGCAGGTCACCTGCCGCAGATGCGGATGCCGGTGCATAAAGGAGAACAGCACGGGCTGATCGTCGCCCGGCTGAACCTCGAGGCCTTCCCAATCGATGGTCGAGGATTTCAGGCGCGGCGGCGTCCCGGTCTTGAGCCGCCCCATCGGCAGATCCAGTCCATAGAGACGTTCGGCAAGCGCAGTTGCCGCCTTGTCCCCCATACGCCCGCCGGAATACGACACATCGCCAATATGAATCACTCCGCGCAAGAATGTCCCGGTTGTCAGGATCACGGCACGTGCTGAAATCTCGCTCCCATCCGCCAGGCGAACGCCATTGACGGTTTCACCGGAAACCAGGAGATCGGAAACCTCACCTTCCAGGATCGTCAGCCCCTGCCGTTGCTCCATTTCGCTCAGCATTTCACGGCGATAGACCTGTCGATCCACCTGCGCCCGCGGGCCCTGAACCGCCGGACCTTTCCGGCGATTGAGCAAGCGGAACTGTATTCCGGCCCGGTCCGCAACGCGTCCGATGACGCCATCCATGGCATCGACTTCGCGAACCAAGTGCCCTTTGCCCAGTCCCCCAACCGCCGGATTGCAGGACAACACACCAATGCCATCCTTTTTCAAGGTGACCAGCGCGGTTTCCGCGCCCATCCGAGCCGCCGCATGCGCCGCGTCGCATCCAGCATGGCCGCCGCCGACGACAATGACATCAAAATGTTTCACGTGAAACACTCCTATTTTCCGACACAAAACCGCGAAAAGATCTCGTCAAGCAAGTCTTCCACATCGACCCGCCCTAACAAACCTTCCAGGGCACGAATCGCGATCCGCAATTCTTCTGCAGCTATATCATAGGACTCCGACCCATTCCGAACCCAATCCTTGGCAACTGACAAATCCTCAAGCGCCTTTTCCATGCCCTGCCGATGCCGCAAATGCGTGGCGAGGCCAGCCCCAGCACTCCGTTCCGTCAACACATCGGTAATCCGCACCACAAGATCATCGATACCCTCACCAGATATGGTCGATAACGAGAAGCCCTCCACCCCATGCAGATCCGCCTTGGCGCGAACCAGGATATCCCCCGGACCCACCTCGATCTCCGACCTGTCGCCAGGCTCCAGCAGGATAACCCTTAAATCCGCCGCCTGCGCCCGTTGCCTCGCGCGCGCGACCCCAATCGCTTCGATCCGATCCTCGGTCTCGCGCAGCCCGGCCGTATCCAGCAAAGTCACCGGCAGACCGTTCAAGTCCATCCGAACCTCGATAACGTCGCGAGTCGTTCCGGCAATTTCCGAGGTGATCGCGGCATCCCGACCGGCCAGCACATTCAGCAGGGAAGATTTGCCGACATTCGGCTTTCCGACAATCGCTACCTCGAAGCCCGATCTGATCCGCTCCGAGATTGCCACGCCCTCCACCTGCCGCCGAAGGCTCGCGCTGACCTGGTCCAGAAGATCCGTGACCTCGGGCGACACATCCACCGGCACCTCTTCATCGGCAAAATCGATCGTCGCTTCCAACAGCGCCGCCGCGCGCACAAGCTGATCCCGCCATCCCGCGACCAGCTTTCCCAGGTCGCCCGACAGGACCCGAAGCGCCTGCCGCCGCTGCGCCTCGGTCTCGGCATCGACCAGATCGGCCAGCCCCTCGGTCTGGGCGAGATCAAGCCGCTCGTTGTCAAAGGCCCGCCGGGTGAATTCCCCCGCCTCCGCCATCCGCAGACCATCCATCGCCCCCAGGACCGCGAGCACCTTCCGCACCACCGCCACCGATCCGTGGACATGCAGTTCCACCACCGCCTCGCCGGTAAAGCTCGCCCCGTCTTCAAAGCAGATCACCAGCGCCTCGTCGATCCGCCGCCCGTCCCCATCGGTCAGGACCCGCACGCCGGTCCGGCGCGCTTCGGGCAAGGCGCCGCAAAGCAAACGGCCCGCGGCAAATGCCTGCGGGCCGGAAATCCGTATGACCGAAACACCGGCCTTCCCCTGGGCCGATGCCAGGGCAAAGATCGTGTCCATTCTGGCCTCCGTGTCAGGTATTCATGGAATCGAAGAATTCCGCGTTGGTCTTGGTCTGCTTCAGCTTCGACAACAGGAATTCCACCGCATCCGTCGTCCCCATCGGGTTGAGGATTCGCCGCAGCACGAAGGTCTTCTGCAGGTCGACCTTGTCGATCAGAAGTTCCTCTTTCCGTGTCCCCGACTTCAGGATGTCGATCGCCGGGAAGACCCGCTTGTCCGCCACCTTTCGGTCAAGAATCAGCTCCGAGTTGCCGGTGCCCTTGAATTCCTCGAAGATCACCTCGTCCATCCGGCTGCCGGTGTCGATCAGCGCGGTCGAGATGATGGTGAGCGAGCCACCCTCCTCGATATTGCGCGCCGCGCCAAAGAAGCGCTTCGGCCGCTGCAGCGCATTGGCGTCCACACCGCCGGTCAGCACCTTGCCCGAAGACGGCACCACGGTATTGAAGGCCCGCCCCAGCCGGGTGATCGAATCCAGCAGGATCACCACGTCGCGCTTGTGCTCGACCAGCCGTTTGGCCTTTTCGATCACCATTTCCGAAACCGCAACATGCCGTGCCGCCGGCTCGTCGAAGGTCGAGGAGATCACCTCGCCCTTCACGCTCCGCTGCATGTCCGTCACCTCTTCCGGCCGCTCGTCGATCAGCAGCACGATCAGGTAGCATTCCGGATGGTTGGTCTCGATCGAATTGGCAATATTCTGCAGGATCACCGTCTTGCCGGTCCGCGGCGGGGCCACGATCAGCGCCCGCTGGCCCTTGCCGATCGGCGCCACCAGGTCGATCACCCGGGCCGACTTGTCCTTGATCGTCGGATCCTCGATCTCCATCTTCAACCGCTCGTCGGGATAAAGCGGCGTCAGGTTGTCGAAGGCGATCTTGTGCTTGGCCCGCTCCGGATCCTCAAAGTTGATCGCGGTGACATTGACCAGCGCAAAGTAGCGCTCGGTATCGTCGGGCGCCGAGATCTCGCCTTCGATGGTATCGCCGGTGCGCAGCGAATGCTGGCGGATCATCGTCGGCGAGACATAGATGTCGTCCGGGCCGGGCAGGTAGTTCGCCTCGGGCGAGCGCAGGAAGCCGAAACCGTCCTGCAACACCTCGAGCACGCCATCGCCCGAGACCTTCCAGCCCTCATCCGCGCGTTCGCGCAGGATCTGGAACATGATCTCGCCCTTGCGCATGGTCGAGGCATTCTCGATCTCAAGCTCTTCGGCCATGGAAAGCAGGTCCTTGGGGCTTTTCGCCTTCAGGTCCGCCAGGTTCAGGTGTTCTGTTGTCATGGGATATCCACGCCCTCACCGCTTGGCGGTGTCTTGGCATCGTCTCTCTTGGGAAAATCACATACCGGACGGTATTGAGGCCTAGGTAATCGCGACCATGGGCTTTGTCAATATTCCGATGACCTGTCCCCGATGGTCGGGGGCACGAGGTCCAGTCCTTCTCTCTTTAATAAATATTTAGAAAAGAATGATGATGATGTTAGGGAGCGCCCCGACTGTGGATTATCGACCTGTGCCGTGACTTATCAACAATGTGAAGACTTTTCGGATGTTTTCCGGACAAGTGTCCCTATGTCTGCCTGACACTTCCATAAATTGTTATATTTCAATAAGTTACATGAGAAACTGCCATCCCGCCCCCTGTGCATATCCGCAGGGAGGATTCCTGCAAGACCGCTTTTGCCCCGCCGCGCCGACTTGTACTTTTCCCGCTGTGGCCATCTTCGCCGCAACCCGGCGAGATCCGGGCACGGGGGATATTCCGGGCCTCGACCTCGCGCTTTCGCGGATGTAGTCCTGCAGTCGTTCCGCCCCTCATCCACGGAGTCATCCACATGGCGAAGCCCCTCATTCTGGCCTCGGGGTCCGAAATCCGGGCCCGGCTGCTGCGCAATGCGGGTCTCGAGATCGACATTCGCCCGGCGCGAATCGATGAAGCGGCGATCCGGGACGCGGTTCTGGCCGAGGGCGGAAGCCCGCGCGACGTCGCCGATCTTCTGGCCGAGATGAAAGCCTCGAAGGCCGCGGCCAGGTCGGGGCCGGGGCTGGTGATCGGCTGTGACCAGGTGCTCGAGTTCGACGGCACAATCCTGTCGAAACCGCGCGACCCGGCAGAGGCCGAGGATCAGCTCAAATCCCTGCGCGGCAAGGCGCACAAACTGCTCTCGGCCTGCGTGGTGGTGGAAGACGGCCAGCCGGTCTGGCGGCACGTGGGCGTGGTCACCCTGCGGATGCGCGAGTTGAGCGATCACTATATCGCCGACTACGTCGCCCGCAATTGGCCGGGCATCGCGGATGCGGTCGGCGCCTACAAGCTCGAGGAGGAAGGCAGCCGCCTTTTTGCTGCGATTTCCGGAGATTACTTCACGGTACTTGGACTTCCCCTCCTGCCACTGTTGAATTGGCTGGCGATTCGCGGGGAGATTGCGACATGACGGAAAACGTGCCTCTGGCCGGGGTGATCGGGCAGCCGATTCACCAATCGATGTCACCGGTGCTGCACGGCCATTGGCTGCGCCGTTACGGGATCCGGGGGCACTACATTCCGATGGAGGTCGCTTCCGCCGATCTGGGCGAGGTGCTCCGGGCGATGCCGCGCATGGGGTTCGTCGGCTGCAATGTCACCATCCCGCACAAGGTCAAGGTGCTCGACCTGGTCGACCAGATCACCGATCGCGCGACGATCATCGGCGCGGCCAATACGCTGATCTTTCGCCGCGACGGCAAGATCATGGCCGACAATACCGACGGTTTCGGCTTTATCGAGAACCTGCGCCAGGGCGCGCCGCACTGGACGCCGAAGGATTGCACCGTGGCGGTGCTGGGCGCCGGCGGCGCCTGTCGCGCGGTGGTCTCGGCGCTGATCGATGCCGGGGTGGCCAGGATCCTTCTGTCCAACCGCACAAGGATCAAGGCGGAACAGTTGCAATACGAATTCGGCAAACGCATCCAGGTGGTCGACTGGGTCCAGGCGGGCAACATGCTGGAAGAGGCCTCGCTGGTGGTCAACACCACCGCGCTGGGCATGACCGGCCAGCCGGAATTGCGGGTGCCGCTCGACGGGCTGCAACGGGGGGCCGTGGTCACCGATCTGGTCTACAACCCGCTGCGCACCCATCTGCTGGACGAGGCCCAGCGCCGGGGCTGCCATATCGTCGACGGCCTGGGCATGTTGCTGCACCAGGCGGTGCCGGGGTTCGAGCGGTGGTTCGGCCAGCGCCCCGAGGTCGACGAGGACTTGCGCCTGGCCGTTCTGCCATGACCTTCCGGTTGGGGCTGACCGGGTCGATCGGCATGGGCAAATCCACCACCGCCGGCATGTTCGCCGAGGCCGGCTGCGCGCTTTGGGATGCCGATGCGGCGGTGCACAAGCTCTACGGCCCGGGCGGCGCGGCGGTGGGGCCGATTGCCGCGGTCTGGCCCGAGGCGGTGACCGATGGCACGGTCTCGCGCGATGTGCTGAAAGCGATCATTGGCCGCGATCCGGGCGCGCTCGCGCGGCTCGAAGCCCTCGTGCATCCGCTGGTGGCCCGGGACCGGGCGGAATTCGCCGCCGCCACCGCGGCCGAGATCGCGGTTTTCGACATCCCCCTGCTCTTCGAGACCGGGATCGAGGCGGAAATGGATGCCGTCGCCTGCGTCTTCGTCGCGCCAGAGGTGCAAGAGGCCCGCGTCCTGGCCCGCGGCACCATGAGCGAGCCGCAGTTCCGGCAGATCCTTGCCAAGCAGATGCCGATCGAGGAAAAACTGGCGCGCGCGGATTACCGGATCGAGACCGATACGCTCGACCATGCCCGCGCGCAGGTGGCAGAAGTGCTCAAGGCCATTCGCGAGAGGTTGGACCATGCGTGAGATTGTTCTCGATACGGAAACAACCGGCTTCGATCCGGAAACCGGCGACCGCATCGTCGAAATCGGCGCGGTCGAGCTTTACAACCATGTGCCCACCGGGCGCACCTATCACCAGTATTGCAACCCCGAACGCGCCATGCCCAACGATGCCTTCGAGGTGCATGGGCTGGGCGACGACTTCCTGGCCGACAAGCCGCTGTTTCGTGACATCGGGCAGGAGTTCCTCGATTTCATAGCCGATGATTCGAAACTGGTGATCCATAACGCCAGTTTCGACATGAAATTCCTCAATGCCGAGCTGGGCTGGATCAACCTGCCGCGCATCGCCATGGAACGCGCCATTGACACGGTTGCCATGGCGCGCAAGAAATTCCCCGGCTCGCCCGCCTCGCTCGATGCGCTCTGCCGGCGGTTCAATATCGACAATTCGGCGCGCACCCTGCACGGCGCGCTGCTCGACAGCGAGATCCTGGCCGAGGTCTACCTGGAGCTGATCGGCGGGCGCCAGCCCGGGCTGGTGCTGTCGTCGATCGAGAAGACCAACGTGGCCAGCGGAGGCAGGTGGACGCCGAAACCGCGCCCCGCCCCCCTGCCCCCGCGGCTGACGCCCGAGGAAAACGCCGCCCATGCCGCCTTTGTCGAGGCCATGGGCGAGGCCGCATTGTGGAAGAAGATGTAGGCCGGGCTTCAGCCCGGCACTGGCGACAGCCGGGCCGAAGCCCGGCCTGCGCGATGGTCAGGCGTCGGGCTTCTCGGCCGCCTGCTGGGCTTGGCGGCGCATGATCTCGTTACGGTAAAGCGCCACGAAATCAATGGTTTCCAGGTTGAGCGGCGGGAAGCCACCATCGCGGGTGACATCGCTGACAATGCGCCGCGCGAAGGGAAAGATCATCCGCGGGCATTCGATCAGCAGGAAGGGATGCAGCTGCTCGTCGGGGATGTTCTCGATCAGGAAGACACCGGCATAGTCCATCTCCATCAGGAACAGCACATCGCCCGTGGCCTTGGATTTCGAGGTGACCTTGAGCTTGAGAACCACTTCGTACTGGTTCGGCTGCTGGCGTTTCTTGGCATCGAGGTTGACCTGAACCTCCATGTCGGGCTGAACCTCGCCCGAGGCGCCTTTCTGCGACAGGATGTTCTCGAACGACAGGTCGCGCACATATTGCGCCAGCACGTTCATCTTCATCGGCTGCTGTTGGGGCTGCTCCGGTTGGGCTGCCGCACCGTTTTCGGTTTCGTTTTCCGCCATGTCTCTGTCTCCGCAGTTGGTTTGCCGTGCTTTACCAGCCCCTTGGGCAAGGCTCAATGGCTGCTCCAGCCCGAGGGTTTGGTGTCATCGGGCTTTTCGCGGGTCACGTCCTCGTAATCGGCATCGATCACCGTGTCGCGCGGCCGCGGACCGCGCGGATCGCGCCCGGGCCCCTGCCCCATCTCGAAACGCTGCACCTTCACCCGCTTGCGGATGAACTCGTAGACCGCCTGCCGCACCGGCGGCATCAGCAGCGCGAAGCCCAGCGCATCGGTGAAGAATCCCGGCGTCAGAAGCAGCGCGCCGGAGAACAGGATCATCGCCCCGTCGGCCAGCGGTTTCGTCGGGTCCTGCAGGTCGGAAAACGACCGTTGCAGGTTGGCAATCGCGTGCCGCCCCTGCCGGCGCACCAGCATCGTCCCGGCAATCGCCGTCAGCACCACGATGGCCAAAGTCGGCCAGAGACCGATGGCGCCGCCCACCTGGATGAACAAGGCAATCTCGATCAGCGGAACGAGAAGGAAGGCGAGAAGCAGATACATGACGGTAATCCCAAAGGCTTGCGGTTCGTGCGGTGGACTTGACCCCGCACTGCGCCTACATAAGTGCAACCAAGGCCGCTTTCAAAGTGCGTTACTCATGAGGTCCAAATGAACTCGCCCCTGCTCCAGCTTCTTGTCCTCGCTGGGATCGCCGTATTCCTGATCTTGCGGCTGAAATCCGTGCTGGGCACGCGCGACGGTTTCGAAAAGCCGCCGCTGCCGCGTGGGGCGACGTCTTCGGACAAGCGCCGCGACTTCGAGGTGATCGAAGGCGGCCCCGATCCCGACATCACCGATCACGTCGAGGATGGCACCCCGACCGCCCAGGCGCTGACCGAGATGAAGCGGGTCGAGCCCGATTTCAGCGTCTCCGACTTCATGGCCGGCGCGCGCGGCGCCTACGAGATGATCCTGATGGGGTTCGAGCGCGGCGACCTGGCCGAGATCAAGCCGTTCCTTGCCGAAGATGTCTACGAGAGCTTTGCCGAGGTGGTCGAGGCGCGCGAGGCCCAGGGCCTGACCATCGAGGCCGAATTCGTCGGCGTGCGCGAATTGACGCTGCACGGCGCCACCTTCGACAAGGCCAGCGACCGGGCCGAGATCACCATGCGGTTCATCGGCGAGATGACCCAGGTGGTGCGCGACAATTCCGGCGAAGTGATCGAGGGCAGCCCGACGCAGGCGAAGAAACAGAAGGACATCTGGACCTTTGCCCGCACCATGGGATCGAACGATCCGAACTGGGTGCTCGTGGCCACCGATGCGTGACCGGGTGCCATGCGGAGGCTTCTTACCCTATTCGGTCTGATCGGCCTGACCATGGGTCCCGCCCCCGCATCCGCCGAGATCCACTATCACGTCCTGTCCTTCGACCAGCTTGAGGGCTGGGCCGAGGACGATCACGACGCCGCCCTCAAGGTGTTCCGTGAAACCTGCATCGACATGCGCGGGCCGGACTGGAAATCGCTTTGCGCCTTTGCCCATGACGTCAAGGACGGCAAGGCCTTCTTCGAGTTGATGTTCCGCCCGGTGCTGATCGAGGACGGCGCCGAGGCGCTGTTCACCGGCTATTTCGAGCCGGAGCTTGACGGATCGCGGGTGCCGACCCCGCGCTATCGCTTCCCGGTGCACCGGATGCCGCCCGAGGCGCGGCACAACCAGCCCTGGCTCAGCCGCCGCGACATCCTGACCTCCGGCGTGATGGAGGGCCGCGGTCTCGAGATTGCCTGGGTCGATGACCCGGTCGAGTTGTTTTTCCTGCAAATCCAGGGCTCTGGCCGGATACGGATGACCGATGGCTCGGTGGTGCGCGTCGGCTATGCCGGCAAGAACGGCCATGATTACCGCTCGGTCGGGCAGGAACTTGTCCGCCGCGGCGTCTATGAGCCGCACCAGGTCTCGGCGGCGGTCATCAGGAACTGGGTCAAGCGCAACGGGGTGCTGGGCGAGGAACTGCTCTATCACAACCCGTCCTACGTCTTTTTCCGCGAGGTCTCGGAGGTTCCGGCGCATCGCGGTCCGCTGGGGGCGATGAACCGCTCGATCACCGCGCTGCGGTCGATCGCGGTCGATCCCGACATCGTGCGGCTGGGCTCGCCGGTCTGGATCGAAAAGGGTGGCAAGGCGCCGATGCGGCGGCTGATGATAGCCCAGGACACCGGCTCGGCGATCAAGGGCGCGCAGCGGGCCGATATCTTCTTCGGCACCGGCGATGCGGCGGGCCGCGCCGCCGGGAAACTGCGCGATCCGGGCCGGCTGATGGTGCTGATGCCGATCCAGCGGGCCTATGCGCTCTTGCCGGAATCGGTGCAATGACGCGAAAGCGGCGCGTGCGGCCCGACGAGGCCGAGCTTTGGGGCCAGGTCGCGCGGACCGCGATCCCCATGCCGGGCCGCAAACCCGCAGCACCGCCGCGCCCCGCCCCCCGCACCAAGGAGATCGAGCCCCCGGCCCGGCCCGACCTGCCGCAGTTCAGCATGGGCCAAAAGGCGCAGACCGCCGCGCCGCGTACCGTGCTGGCGCCGTCGATCTCGGATGAACTGGCGGGCGCGCCGGTGGCGATGGACAAGAAGGCCTTCACCCGGCTCAAGCGTGGCAAGCTGAAACCCGAGGCGCGGATCGACCTGCACGGCATGACGCTGGAACGCGCGCATCCCGCGCTGATCGGCTTCATCCAGCGCACCGCCGCCCAGGACCTGCGGCTGGTGCTGGTCATCACCGGCAAGGGCAAGCGCGCGCCCGACGACGGCCCGATGCCGCAGCGCCGCGGCGTGTTGCGCCACCAGGTGCCGCATTGGCTGCGCATGGCGCCGGTCGGCCATCTCGTGCTTCAGGTCAGCGAGGCGCATCTGCGCCACGGCGGCGGCGGCGCCTATTACGTCTATCTCAGGCGGCGGCGGTAAAGGCGGCGCGCGCCTGGGTGATGCCGATCGCCATCATCACCGTGGCAAACACGAAATACCCGGCAATCCAGAGATACTGCGTCTCGATCCCGATGCCGACGTCGATCAGCACCCCGGTCAACCCCGGCCCCAAGGCCGAGCCCAGCACCATGACCGCCGCCGCCATCGCCTTGATCGACCCCATGTGGGCGGTGCCGTAGAACTCGGCCCAGAAGGCATTGGGCAGCGTGGCATTG
Source organism: Paracoccaceae bacterium (assembly GCA_006226775.1). Classification (GTDB taxonomy): domain Bacteria; phylum Pseudomonadota; class Alphaproteobacteria; order Rhodobacterales; family Rhodobacteraceae; genus Marinovum. The sequence goes on from SBGD01000060.1 coordinate 155,946, forward strand.
ACGCCGGTGGTGAGCGCGAGGAACAGGAACCCGACCAGCGCCGAGGCCGGAGTGCCGGCATAGGCAAAGGCGGCAAAGGCCAGCACCATGGGCAACTGGTAGAACGGCATCAGCCGCGCGGTGCCGTATTTGTCGAGCAGCCAGCCCGAGACCACCATCGCGCCGACGCTCATCGCGGTATAGATCGGGAAGAGCGCGACGAGGTCGAGATGCGCCCAGCCCTTGACCTCGGCGAAATGCACCTGCTGGAAGAAAAACGCGGTGTTGAAGGCCGAAGGCCCCAGAAGGGCCGGGATCATGAACCAGAACAGCCGGTGGCGCAGGGTTTCGCCCCGCGTCCAGTGGCGGGCGTTCATGCCAAGGCTCTGATCGCTCTCGGCCAGGCTCTGCGGCGTGCGTTCGGTGCGCAAGAGCACCAGCAAGAGCGGAATGCCGGCAATCGCCACCGTCGCCGAAAGCATCCAGAGCAGGCGCCAGTCCCAGACCGCCAGCAGTGCGACGAAGATCATCGGCAGGAAGGCTTCCGCCACCGAAAAGCCGAGGTGCGCGATCGACAGCGCCTTGCCGCGCGAGGCCACGAACCAGCGCGCCATGGCGACCGCCGAGATATGCACCGTCATGCCCTGGCCGGTCAGCCGCAGCGCAAAGATCACCGCCGGCAGCAACCAGACCGTGGACAGCGCCATCGACAGGCAGGCAAAGGCCAGCAGCACCAGCACGAAAGATCCCAGGACCCGTGCCCGGAACCGGTCGGTCAGCCCGCCGGCCCAGACCATGACCGCCGCCGACAGCGTGGTGCCCAGAGAATAGATGCCGCCCCACTGGCCATGGCTCAGGTCGAATTCGGCGCGGATCTCGCCCGCGAAGATCGAGATGAAGAAGGTCTGCCCAAAGCTCGACATGAAGGCCAGAAGCGCCCCGGCGGCCAGCCAGGGCGCGTTTTCCAGCAGAAAAGACCGCTCACGCAAATCTCGGCTCCTTTGCACGTGCATCCGTGCGCAGGGGCCGGTTTGCAGGTTCAGGTCAGTTGCTCAAGGTGTTGGACGTATTCACAACCTGGGCTGTCGTCCCCAGCGCCGATCCGAAGAGCGACATGATGGTGCGGACGGCGACAATCGGCGATTCGGTCGCAAGGACCGTATCGTTCGGGTTTATCAGGAAATTCCGCGCCGCAAACAAGCCGTCAGCCGAGGTCAGGTCGAGCGCGAAGATCACATGCGGCTTGCGCGGGCCATTCAGCGGCTCGGCCACCACGTGTTTGGCGGGATATTCGCGCAGCACGAGAATGCCCTTGGGATCGGCGCGATCGTCGTTCAGCCCGCCCATCAGCGACACCGCTTCCAGCGCGGTGACGTATTCCTTGGGGAAATAGATCAGGTCTTCCGCCCCCGAGGCCCCCAGCGCGGTAAAGGCGCGGTCGTCCTGTTGCACGATGATCTTGTCGTCGCCGCGCAGGCGGGTGTTCTTGTCGGGGTTCTCGAACAGGTCCTTGGCGGGGATCGAATAGGTGCTGTTGCCGCGCTGCACGCTCACCAGCGGGTTGCGCAGCGTTTGCGATATTCCCCCGGCCGAGGCCAGAACGCTGAGGATCGAGGTGTCGCGGGTGGGCAGCGGATAGGTGCCGGGGCTGGCAACGCCGCCGACGACCGAGACCGAGTTGATGACGCCCGGCGTCGTGGTCAGCTGTACCTGCGCATCGGGGGCAATCGGCGACAGCTCGCTCTGGATGCGGCTCCGGGCGCCACCGGCGGTCAACCCGTTGATCACCACGTTGCCGACGTAAGGTACGAAAATTGTCCCGTCAGGTGCCACCACCAGGCCGTCCATCACCGTGACGTTGCTGCCCACCGGGGTCAGCAGCGAATTGGCCTGGTTGTCCCAGATCCGCAGGTTGACCTGGTCGCCCACGCGCAGCACCTGGCTTTGCGGACCGCGGCTGGCCTTGATCCAGTGGAACGAGCCGCTCCAGCCGGTGACCGGCCAATGGCTGATCAACTTGGCATTGTGGCGGGTGACCGGCAGCACCTGGAACTGCGAGTTCTCGATCTTGGCTTCGCGGGTGACTTCGCGCTGCAACGCGGCGCCGCGGGGCAGACTGCCGCAGGCGGACACTGCGAAGATCAGCACGATCGATAAAACGCGCACCAAGCCTGTCACCACGATTTCCCCCGAATACCGCTGTTTGTTTTGACAAACTTTCTAGCCGCTCTTGACGGTGATAAACAGTCCGGGAATCCAATAAATGAGATGGTTTGCACTGGTGTCACGGCCCGGACGGAAAAAAACCCTGCTTGTTCTTGGCGCCACGGGGCGCGTCGCCCGCTCGCTGCGCCGGGTCTGGGACGAAAAACCACCTGAAAACATCGAGTTAGTCTGGGTGTCGCGCAGGATGATTCCCGGGGTCGACCTGGTCTGGGCGCCGGGCGAACCTGTGGATTCCCTGCCACAGTGCGACGCCGTTTTTTCGCTTTGGGGTCCGGTGGCGGGAGATCGCGCAACGCTGGACATCAATACCACGCTGGCACGCGCCTCGCAGGAGGTGGCGCGACATCGTGGCGCGGATCGTGTCATTCATGCCTCGAGCTCCGCGGTCTACGCCCCCTCGGCCCAGGTGCTGGACGAGGATGCGCCCTGCGCGCCGCGCAACGAATACGGCTGCGCAAAGCTGCGGATGGAGCGGCACCTGGCGGCAGAGACACCGACCCCGCTGATCCTGCGGATCGGCAACGTGGTGGGGGCGGGTGGTCTGTTCGATGCGCTCTGGCAGGACAAGGAGATTTTCCTCGACCAGTTCGCCGATGGCAGCGGCCCGGTGCGGAATTATGTGGCGCCGACAACGCTTGCGAGGATTGTCGAGGTGTTGGCGTGCCGCCCGCTTGACGGCGTGCCGCGGGTGATGAACGTGGGGGGGCGGCGGCCGGTGGCCATGCAGGATATCGTGCAGGCGGCGGGGCGGGATTTCACCTGGCGGCCGGTCCCGGACTGCGAATTGCCGGCAATGGTGTTGAACATGGATCGTCTGAACGCGCTGATCGACCTTGGCGATGACAGCACCGATCCGGTGCAACTGGTTGACGAATGGCGAAAATATGCGAGTGCGCAATGACCTGGCAGAAACGGATCTTCGATATTGCCAGCGCGCTGTTTTTGCTGCTCGTGCTTGGCCCGGTCATGGTTGTCATCGCCGCGCTGATCCTGCTGCGCGACGGGCGGCCGGTGCTTTATGTCTCGGAGCGGATGAAAGCGCCCGACGCGGGCTTCAAGCTGTACAAGTTCCGGACCATGGCGCATTCGTCCGCCGATTCCGGCGTGTCCGGCGGCGACAAGGCGGCGCGGGTCACGGCAACGGGCCGGTTCCTGCGCGCCAAGCGGCTGGATGAACTGCCGCAATTGTTCAACATCCTGAAGGGCGATCTGAGCTTTGTCGGCCCGCGCCCGCCGTTGCGCATGTATGTCGAGCGGTTTCCCGCGATCTATGGCGAGGTGCTGAAATCGCGTCCGGGGATCACCGGGCTGGCGACCCTGGTCTTTCATCGGCGCGAAGAGGCGCTGCTGGCAGATTGCACCACAGCCGAAGAGACCGATTCCGTCTATTCCCGCCGCTGCGTGCCCCGCAAGGCCGAGCTTGACCTGATCTATGCCGCCAACCAGTCGGTCTGTTACGACCTGAGGTTAATGTTTGCGACAGTTTTTCGCGTTATTCCTGTGCGTGCAGGGAAATCAAGGGGTTGACATGCCCCCGGATCGGCGGAATCCCGCCATAAGTGTATCCGAAACCCCGGCGGAGCGTCAGAATGTGGAGAAATCTCTCGGAACAGGGTAAAAGACTCACCGAAGACTGCTAACGAGCGCCGCACCTCTGCCAACGCGGGATTTTTGCTCGTCACCTGGGGTATTTCAAATGCTGCATTCCATCCTGGTTCAAATGAGCCGCGGTCAAAAAGCCATTATTCTTGCTACCATCGACGTGTTTCTCGTCGTCTTTTCCTTTGTCGGGGCGAATTCCCTGCTCTCGGGCCAGGTGCCGACCTACGGGTTGCTGGTGGCCAGCGTGCCGTTTCTTGCGGTGATGATCCCGGTGGCGCTCGGCCTGACGCATTATTTCGACCTGCACCGTACCAAGCTCATTGCCTATGAGTTGAAAGGCGTGCTTCAGACCGCCTTCATGGCGATGATGGTGGGCCTGTCGGGGGTGATCGCCAGCGTGATCTACGGCGCGAATATCTCGGTCCAGCTTTTCGTGATCGCCTCGATGATCCTGCTGATCACCTCGGCCGGGGCGCGGCTGTTTCTGCGCGAGGTGGTGATTCGCATCTACCGGCGCGGCAACGGGCTGAAACGGGTGCTGATCTATGGCGCCGGGCGCACCGGACAGCAATTGGCCTCGGCTCTGCTGTCGGACATCGTGCTGTCGGTGGAAGGCTTCATCGACGACAACCCCGGAATGCAGGGGCTGACGATTGCCGGCGCGCGGGTTCATCCGCCGTCGCGGGTCGAGGAACTGGTCGAGGCGCTGCGCATCGACCGGATCATCCTCGCCATGCCTTCGGCCAGCGAGGCCGACAAGGCGCGGATCGCGCGGCAACTCAGCCACCTGGCCTGCGAAGTGCATATCATGCCGTCCTTCGCGCAGCTTCTGGTCAACCAGAACGCGCGCACCGAGACCCAGCCGCTGGATTTCTCGAAACTGCTGGGGCGCAACCATCTCGAGGCGGAATTGCCCGGCGTGAGCGATGCCTACGAGGGCAAATGCGTGCTGGTCACCGGCGCGGGCGGTTCGATCGGCTCGGAACTGTCGCGCCAGATCGCCATGTGCCAGCCGTCGAAGCTGATCCTGCTGGATCACTCGGAGCGGCTGCTCTACGAGATCCAGCGCAAGCTGGACACCATCCAGCAAAGCGTCGAGATCGTCTGCATCCTCGGGTCGATCTGCGAGCCGAAGCTGATCGAGCGGGTGTTCCGCGAACATGACATCGACGTCGTGCTGCACGCGGCGGCCTACAAGCACCTGCCGCTGCTGGAAACCAACGACATCGAGGGGATGCGCAACAATGTCATCGGCACGAGGGTGGTGGCCCAGGCGGCGCGGGATTTTGGCGCCGAACGGTTCATCCTGATTTCCAGCGACAAGGCGGTGCGCCCGACCAGCGTGCTGGGCGTGTCCAAGCGGCTGGCGGAAATGCTGGTGCAGGACCTGGCGACCCGCTCGACCAGGACGCGGTTCTCGATGGTGCGTTTCGGCAATGTGCTGGGCTCGTCGGGATCGGTCATTCCGCTGTTTCAGGACCAGATCTCGCGCGGGGGGCCGGTCACGGTGACCCATTCCGACGTCACCCGCTACTTCATGACGGTGAGCGAGGCGGTGCGCCTCGTTCTGCTGGCCGGATCCTTCGCGCGTGGCGGCGATGTCTTCGTGCTCGACATGGGCAAGCCGATCTCGATCCGGCGGATTGCCCGCAAGCTGATCGAGAATTCCGGCCATACGGTCCGCGATGCCGCCAATCCGGGCGGCGATATCGAGATCCTGTTCACCGGTCTGCGCCCCGGCGAAAAGCTCGAGGAGGAATTGCTGATCGGGTCCGACATGCTGACCACGCCGCATCCCAAGATCCTGCGCGCGCAGGAGCATCACCTGTCGGAACTGGAAATGGCCAATGTTCTGCAGGAGTTGCGCCGCGCCATCGATGCGCATGACAGCGCCGCGGTGCATGTGATCGCCGATCGCTGGGTCGAGCGGCGCAGGGTCCGGGCGATGGCACAGATCGACGGCGACGCCGCGGGGCTCTAGGCCCGGAAGGCCTTGGCACGAAGGGGCAGGGCAGCGGTCAGAAGCGGATCTGCTGGATCACCGCCTGGCCATGGGACGGGCCGAACCATTGTTCCGACTTCAGCACCCGGCCAGCGCCGTTCACCTGGTAGGTATTGGTAAAGCTGGCCAACCCGTTGATCTGGGTGCAATCCTCGGTCATCGTGGTGGTGCGCGGGTTGCCGCCGGTGGGCCCGACCTCGACCTTGCAGCTGAAGTGAAAGCGCACGGTGATGTCTTCGCCGTTCAGGAACCGCATCTCGCGATGGTTGATGCCGCCGCGGCGCTGCGCGATCATGTGGGGCAGACGCCCCAGGTCCGCCGACATCAGGTCGCCGCCAAGCCCCCGGCTGCCCCGGGCCAGGCCGTTTTCCAGCGCCACCGTCTGGCGCGCCGAGGTGGCATAGGTCTGCACCGCGCCATTGCGGGCAATCTCGATGATCAGCGCGTTGGACTTCTTTTCGGGAAAGTCGATCAGCACCAGCGGCTGTTTCGACTTTGCCGCCACCTGCTGGATCTGCTGCGGAGTGATCCGCTGCGGCCCGCCGGCCGAGCTGCCGCCGATCTTCTGCGCGGCGAACTCGCGCACGTACTTGGTGATGTCGCTGCCCTCGCCGCCGCTGCTGCAGGCGGCCAGCAGGAGGGAACAGCCCAGCGCGGCAAGCGCGCCGAGGCGTCGGAAGGGCCGGGGATCGGATGTCACGCTCATCTCCAGAACTTGCCCCAGGTCTTGGCCATCTCGGGCTGATGATAGCTGCGCACCTGTTCGTAGAGGCGTCCGTCCACGTTCAGCCGCGCGCCGCCGTCGCGGGTCAGCGACTGGATGACGAAATTGCTGCGATCGGTCGACGGCTGGCCGGTGACCGCGCCGAAGGGAATGGTGATCCGGATGCCCTTGTCGAACGAGCCTTCGCCGAAATCCTCGAAGGGCACATCGGTGACGGTGGCATAGGCGCCGATGCGCCAGCCATTGGCGAACTCGCGGTCGACGGTCACCTTGGCGCCATAGTCGCCGGCCAGGAAACGCCCGACATCAAGCTGGCCATGGTAGCCCTTGCCGAAATCGTAATAGGCCGAAAGATGGCCGTTGACGTCCGGGATCCGCCCGGTGCGCGTCTCGGACGAGCGCAGGCCGAACAATTGATCGAAGTCGCGCGGCTTGACATAATTGACCTCGGCGCCCAGCGCGAGGCGGCTGTCGACCGGTTTCCACAGCACCTCGCCCGAGACACCGGCATACATCGATTCCAGGTAGCCCACCGTCACCCGACTGTAGAAATCGCGGGCCGGACGGCCGTAATGCGCCAGGGTGAGGCGTTCGATGGCGGGATCGCCCTCGGCGGAATAGCGCGCCTTTTCGGTCCGCACCAAAGGCAGCGCGTCGTCGTCCTGGCGGTCGATCTTGTCGAGGTTGCCGGTCAGCTTCTTGGTGACCGATCCCGAGATCACGAGGTTCGCCATCGGCCGGTAGCTGGCCCTGGCCCGCACGCCGAAATCGGCGCGCAGCGGGCTTTCGGGGTCGAAGACGCTGAGCTGCATGTAGGGCGACAGCGCCCAGCCGAATTTCGGATATTGATCGTCAAAGGCGCTGGGGGCGCGGCCGAACCCGTCGGTAATCCGCGTCCGGGCAAGGATCTCGGCATTGTCCTCGTGCTCCAGCGCTTCGAGGTCGGACCGCCTGAAGGTCACCGCCGAGAGCGCCATGCCCTCGACCATCGGCACGATCACGAAAGTCTCGATCGAGGCGGGCAGCACCCGGGTCATCGCCCGCGCGGTGCGCCCGATCGCCTGCGGCACCTGGCCATAACGCGGGTTGCGCATCCGCACCGTGGCGGTCTGCGGCTCGAGCGTCAGGCCTTCGAGCACCAGCCCGTCGTTGGTCATCGCGGTATTGAGCGACTGGCGATAGCCGGAGGTATCGGTCCCGACCCAGCCCAGATCGCGCGCCGCACCCCGCGCACGCGGCGCCACCGGAACCGGCGCGGTTTCCGCGCCGCCCGGCACCGCGGCGCGGCGCGGGTTGGTGTGCATGGTCAGCTGGAACCCGACCGAATTGCCATAGGCGTGATAGAGCGACAGCTGCGCGCCGTTGCGAAAGCGGTAATCGACGCCGAAGTTCCACGGGCTGTCGTCCTCGTGGCCGCCATCGGCCCGCTCGCGCGTGTAGCTGTCGGACGAATATTCCGCCGAGAAGCGCAGCCGGTCATTGGGCGCATAGCTGAGCCCGCCAAAGGCCGCGGCATCGCCGCGGAACCAGCGATCATAGGTCGGCAGGCCGCCTTCGCCCAGTTTCTCTGCCTTGCGGGTCCCGATCTCGGCAAAGGGCGCGCGCGATCCCAGGCGCCCCCAGCCGATCCCGCCGGTCATCTCGAAGCCCGGCAGGACCTCCTTGGTGGCGACAAGGTATTCGCCGCCGTAAAGCCCGGTGCCGATGAAATCCTGCAGGCCGACCACCACGCTGGGCAGGTAGTCGCCTTCCTCGAGAAGCTGGAAGCGCAGGTCGAAACTGCGGTCATAGAACACCCCGTCGACCGAGTCCCGGGCGTCGAAATCCGAGATCCGGGAATAGCGGAAACTGCCGCTCAGGCGGGGGGCGAACTGAAAGCTCAGGGTCGCGCGCGCCTGGTTGCCCGCGCCGCCGAGGGTCGCCGAAAGGGTGGCATCGGGCGCGACATTGGCCGTCGGCATGTCGATCAGCCCGGGAACCCCGTACATGTTGTAGGACGGAACGCTTTCGGCAAAGACCGCCGCCGAGGGCAGCGCGACCAGCCCCGCCAGCATCACGGCGGCGCTTCCTCTCAGGGTTGCTCTCGATGATCGCGGCATGAAATGATTGGCCCTGTCCCGACACTCTTGGCGGAAGTGTTAAGCGCAACATGCGTTCAAGTCCATCGCGCGAGGTCACGAAAGCGCGCAGATGTGGCAAATTCCGAACGATCCGGTCGCGAGGGGGCCGAAAAAGGGTTCAATTCGAACCGTTAAGCGCGTGGTAACGGCTGACCTGATATCCACGACCCCGGGTGAATAAGGTGGTGAGATCATGGCGAGTGGCGGAAACGTCGCGCCGGTTATCATCAAACGGAAAAAAGTCGTCAGCGGCGGGGGGCACCATGGTGGTGCCTGGAAGGTCGCGTATGCCGACTTCGTGACGGCGATGATGGCGTTTTTCCTTTTGATGTGGCTGTTGAACGCGACAACCGAGAAACAGAGAAAAGGCATTGCGGATTACTTCGCGCCGACCATTGCGGTGGCGCGGGTCTCCGGCGGCGGCAGCGGGGCGCTGGGCGGCGACAGCGTGTTTTCAGAAGAGACATTGTCCCAGAACGGCACCGGCGCCTCCAGCCGCTATGCCACGACCGAGCGCCAGGCGCGCGGCGACACCGGGGCCGAGGCCGGAGAGGCCGGGCAGGGCGAGGTCTTCGAGGAGAAGGTCAATACCATCAAGGAGGCGCTCTACGGCCGCGGTGGCGAAAGCATGGTGCTGGAAAACGCGCTGAAACATGTCGTTCTCAAGAGCACCGACGAAGGCCTGGTGATCGAGTTGTTCGAGTTGCCCGAGAGCCGGCTGTTCGACGATGCCGACAAGCCGACCGAGGTGCTGGCGGTGCTGGCCGATGCGCTGGTCGAAGCGGCGCGCACCGTCTCCAACCCGATCGCCATCGAGGGGCATGTGCCCACCAGCCCGATCGTGGTGCGCCGCAATGTCAACTGGGACCGGTCGGTCGAACGCGCGCAGCTGTTTCGCGGGCTGCTGGAGCAGGAAGGTTTGAGCGCGTCGGACATCGCCCGGGTCACCGGGCACGCCGACCGCGAGCTGGCGGGTCCCAACCCGCTGTCACTGCGCAACAGCCGGCTCGAGGTGATTTTCCTGCGGGCGGAAAACTAGGGTCGATTTTATCTGTTAGTCCGGCGTTAAGGCGGGCGGTCTATCTGTTGCATCCGACGTGAAGCGATGCAGCAGAAAGGCGTATCTATGACGATTTCTTCCTCCCTCAATGCCGGCGTGGCGGGGCTGAGTGCCAATGCGACCCGCCTGGCCTCGATCTCCGACAATATCGCGAATTCCTCGACCTTCGGGTACAAGCGGGTCGAAACGGATTTCCATTCGTTGGTGCTGGGCTCCTCCGGCCGCTCCTATACCGCGGGCGGCGTGCGCACGATCAACCAGCGGCTGATCGACCAGGGCGGATCGCTTGTCACCACCTCGAACCCGACCGACCTTGCGGTGCGCGGGCGCGGCATGTTCCCGGTCGCCTCCGCGGCCGAGGTTCTGGGCGGAACCGGCGATCCGGAACTGCTGCTGACCACGACCGGGTCGTTCCGCATCGACGAAGACGGCTATCTGGCCACCAATTCGGGCCTGATCCTGATGGGTTGGCCCGCGGCGCTCGATGGCTCGATCCCGCCGTTCTCGCGCGATACCTCCGACGGGCTCGAGCCGGTTCAATTCGCGCTCAACCTGATCGGCGATCCGACAACCGCCATCGACATGAGCCTGAATGTGCCCGCCACCGGCACCGCCGCCGGGTCGTCCGGCGACCCCTACAGCCTGTCGGTCGAATACTTCGACAATCTCGGCACGTCGCAGAACATCTCCATGACCTTCACGCCGACGGTGCCGGCCACCGGCGCGTCGAACGAATGGACCATCGTCATGACCGATTCGGCCCAGGACGACGCGGTGGTCGGCGAATATGTCGTCACCTTCGACGACAGCCGCACCGCAGGCGGCACCATTGCTTCGGTCACCACGGTCTCCGGCGGTGCCTATGATCCGGTGTCGGGTGAAATCGACCTGACCGTCGCTGGCGGGCCGATCACCCTCGACATCGGCGCGGTCGGCGACAACCAGGGCATGTCGCAACTCTCCGACAGTTTCGCCCCGATCTCGATCACCAAGGACGGATCTCCGGTCGGCAACATGACCTCGGTCGAAGTCGACGAGAACGGCAATGTCTTTGCCCTGTTCGACAGCGGCGTGACCAAGCGCATCTACCAGATTCCGCTGGTCGACATGCCCAACCCGAACGGCCTGCAGGCGCTCGATCAGCAGACCTATCGCCCCTCGACCGAAAGCGGCGCCTTCTTCCTGTGGGATGCCGGCGACGGGCCGACCGGTGACATCAAGTCCTACGCGCGCGAGGAATCGACCACCGATGTCGCGACCGAGCTGACCTCGATGATCCAGACCCAGCGGGCCTATTCCTCGAATGCCAAGGTGATCCAGACCGTCGACGAGATGCTGCAGGAAACCACCAATATCAAACGTTAAGGCGTCCGCGCCGGACCCGAGGTGACCCATGTCCTTTTCAGGATCGATTTCCAACGCATTGTCGGGCCTTCGGGCATCGTCGCTGGCGGCCGAGCTGGTGTCGTCCAACCTGGCCAATGCGACCAACGAAGACTACGCCGTCCGCAACATCAGCCTGTCGTCGCGCTCTTACGGCGGCGTGCAGGTGGACGGCGTGCTGCGCCAGGTCAACGAACCCCTGCTGGGCGAATGGCGCCGCGCCGGGGCCGATACGGCGGGGCTGGAGACACGGACCAGCTACCTGGCGCGGGTCGACCGCCTGCTGGGCGCGCCGGACGAGGCCGGATCGCTGTCATCGCTGATGACGCGGTTCGAGTCCTCGCTGGTCTCGGCGGCGGCGCGGCCCGACCTGCCGATCCGGCAGGAGATCGTCCTGTCCAGCGCCCGGGACCTGGCCGGCGCCTTCAAGGTGATTTCCACCGGGGTGCAGGATCTGCGCACGGAAATCGACACCGACATCGGCCGCCTGGTGGGCGAGGTCAATGCCAGCCTGCAGCAGATCGTCGATCTCAACCGGCGGATCGGCAGCGCGCAACCGGACGGCATCCATTCCCAGTCGCTGTCCGACCTGCGACAGACCGAGATCGACAGGATCTCCGAACTCGTGCCGCTGCGCGTTCTGCCGCGTGACAATGGCGCCGTCGCTCTGGTCTCGACCTCGGGCGCGGTGCTGCTCGACGGCACGGCGGCCGAGTTGGAGTTCACCGCCTCGGGTGTCGTGACCGAACACATGACCCTGCAGGACGATCTGGTGTCGGGGATCTCGATCGACGGCGTCGACATCCCGGTTTTCGGCGACAACAGCCGTCTCAAGGGCGGCCGGCTGGCGGCCATGTTCGAGCTGCGCGATGAAACCCTCGTCGGCTACCAGGGCGAGATCGACGCGCTGGCCCGCAACCTGGTGGAGCGGTTTCAGAACAGCGGCCTCGATCCCACGATCGGCGCCGGGGACGCCGGGCTCTTGACCGATGGCGGCTTTGCCTTTGCGGCAACCGACGAGGTCGGCATTTCGCGCCGCCTCGAGATCAATGCCCAGGTCGATCCGGAGGCGGGCGGCGCGCTCTGGCGCCTGCGCGACGGGCTCTACGCTCCGGCACCGGGGCCCTCCGGCGACGGCGCGCTGTTGCTGGGAATGATCGACGCGCTGAAAGGCGATCTGCCGGTTGCCTCGGGCAGCAAGGCGGGTCTCGTGGCGACCGCCTCGGAGCTGACCTCGATGCTGGCCTCCGGTATCGCCACCGACCTCACCCAGGGCGAGGACCGGCTGAGTTTCGCCTCGGCCCGCAGCGCCGAACTGACCGAACAGAGGCTGCTCGACGGTGTCGACAGCGATACCGAATTGCAGAAGCTGATGCAGATCGAACGCGCCTATGCGGCCAATGCCAAGGTGCTGCAAATCGTCGACGAAATGCTCGACGTCCTGATGGGAGTAACTTGATGAATGTTTCGTCGATTGGTGACCTGTCGCACTCTTTCATGATGCGCCAAAGGCAAGCCGACCTGAAAACCGACATGCTGGCGCTGCAGACCGAGGTGACAACCGGCCATGCCGCCGATACTCGCAAGCATCTTGGCGGCGATTTTGCCCATCTGAGCGACATCGAACGCAGCATTTCGATGCTCGATACCTATCGCTTTGCCATCAACGAGGCCGAGACGATGACCCTGGCCATGCAATCTGCGCTGGGCACCATCCAGGACGTCTCGTCCGACCTGTCCTCCGGCCTGCTGCTGGCGGCGCAATCAGGCGCCCGGCAGGGGCTGGCCACGGTGTCCGCCGATGCCGAACACGCCTTTTCCGCCATCGTCAGCCAGTTGAACGGCCAGGTCGCGACCCGAAGCCTGTTCTCCGGCGCCGCCTATGACACCGCCGCGCTCGCAACCGGAGAAGAGATGCTGGCCGCATTGCGAACCGCCGTGGCCGGCGAGACCACGCTGACCGGGGTGCAGTCCGCGCTCGACACCTGGTTCGATATGCCCGGCGGCGGGTTCGAGACCGATGGATACCTCGGATCGACCACCGACGGGACGCCATTGCAACTTTCCGACGACGTTCGTGTCGGCCTGTCGCTTCGGGCCGACGATACGGTCTTTCGCAATGTCCTGAAGGCAACCGCCATGGCGGCATTGGCCGGTGACGAGGCATCGGGTTTCAGTCCGGACCTGCAGTCCAGCATGGTGGCCCGCGCGGGGACCGACCTGATCGAACTGCAACCTGACCTGACGGACAGGATCGCGGGGCTCGGGCTGGTTCAGTCAAGGATCGACGACAACAAGGTGCGCAACGAGGCTGCCTCGCTGACCCTGGAGATGTCGCGCAACGCGCTGCTGGGGATCGATCCCTATGAGTCGGCGACCCGGCTGGATCAGGTCCAGTCCCAGATCGAAGCTCTTTACGCCGTCACGGTGCGGGCCTCGCGCCTGTCGCTGCTGGATTTCATGAGGTGATATCGTGATACGCAAGATATTGGCACTGCTCCTGTTCGTCTGCCTGCCCGTGCTTTCCGCCGCCAACCCGATCCGCATCAAGGACCTGGTGGAATTCGACGGCGTGCGCGGCAACGACCTGGTGGGGTATGGCCTTGTGGTCGGGCTCGACGGCTCGGGTGACGGGTTGCGCAATGCGCCGTTTACCGAAGAGATCATGACCAATATTCTCGAACGCCTCGGGGTGAACGTCACCGGCGAGCAATTTCGCCCCAAGAACGTCGCCGCGGTCTTCGTCACCGCCACCCTGCCGCCCTTCGCGCGATCGGGCAGCATGATCGATGTCACGATCTCCGCCATCGGTGACGCCAAGAGCCTTCTGGGCGGCACCTTGATCATGACGCCGCTTAAAGCCGCGGATGGCGAGATCTACGCGGTGGCTCAGGGCACCGTCATCTCTGGCGGCGCCAAGGCAGAGGGCGATGCGGCGCAGGTGACCTTCGGCGTTCCGACTGCGGGGGTCATCCCGGCCGGGGCGCGGATCGAGCGGGAGGTCGATTTCGACCTCGCGTCCCTGGACGTCTTGCGCCTCGCCCTGCGGGAGCCGGATTTCACCACCGCCGGCCGGATCGAGCGGGCGATCAACCAGATGTTCGGACGACAGGTCGCGCTGATGCTCGATTCCGGCACGGTGCGCCTCGATATCGGGGCGACCGGCATGCAGTCGCCGGCGCATGCGCTTGGCCGCATCGAGAACATCCGAGTCGAACCGCAACGCAAGGCCCGTGTGGTTGTCGACCAGAGGTCCGGCACCATCGTCATGGGCGACGATGTCCGGATTTCCCGCGTGGCTGTGAGCCAGGGCAACCTGACGTTGCGAATCGAGGAAGCTCCGGTGGCGATCCAGCCGAACCCCTTTGCCGATGGCGAGACCGTTGTCGTGCCGCGGACGCGGGCGGAACTTGAGGAAGAACCCGGCATCAATCTGGCCGAGGTGCCGGACGGAACATCCCTGTCCGAGGTGGTGGCGGGGTTGAACGCGCTGGGCGTGGCGCCACGCGACATGATCGACATTCTCAAGGCGATCAAGGCCGCCGGGGCGCTGCACGCCGAATTCGTCGTGCGCTGAAACAAGAGTGCCAGCCGCGGCCGGGACGCCCGGCCGCGACCCGGGGATTGCCCGTGTAGTTGACCGTGCTTGGCGGGCTCGACGGCCGATCCGCGCGACGGGTAGGCAGGGGGCAGGGTCCGACAGACCCGATCAAGGACAATCCCCGACCGTTGGATTGCGGTCATTCCGGTCTTGACGGAACACGCGCCGATGAGGCGCAAATCGATTCAGGCTTTTCGGGCCGCCTGTCACGGCAATCCGTTCCGTCAGCAGTGTGAGTGCCCACGGGTGCTTTGACACCCGGCATGTTCGGGATCACAGGACGGGTTGCGAAGTTCTGGAGAGCTGTCGTTTCAGGGCTACGGGCTATTCGAGGTATCCGCGCACCAGGCTGCTGGTGACCAGGGCCCATCCGTCGGCGATGACGAAGAAGGCGAGTTTGAACGGAAGCGAGACGATCGCCGGTGGTACCATCATCATGCCCATCGACATCAGAACCGCCGCGACAACCAGATCGATGATCAGGAACGGCAGGAAGATTAGAAAGCCGATCTGGAAGGCACGCGCCACTTCGGACAACAGGAAACTGGGGATCAGGACGCTGAGCGGTGCATCCGGTGAGACCTCTGTCGCGCCGACATCGGGTCGCAGGGCGGCCATGGCGTCGAAGGTATCAGGATCAAGCCGCCCCGCCATGAAGATGCGAAACGGATCGAGCGCACGCAGGAACCCCTCTTCCGGGGCCAGGGAATCCTCGATCATCGGCTGGATGCCCTGTTCCCAGGCGGCGGTGAACACCGGATCCATGATGTAATAGGTCAAGAACAGCGCCAGGGTGACGATTAGCATGTTGGGCGGCGCCTGCTGCAGGCCCAGGGCCTGGCGCAGGATCGACAGGACGGTGATCAGAAACGGAAAGCAGGTGATCATGATCGCGATGCCGGGCGCCAGGCTGAGCACGGTGATCAGCAGGATCAGCTGAACCGACCTGACCGTGAGAGAGCCGCCGTCGCCGAGGTCCAGCGACAATTCCTGGGCCTGCACGGCCGAGGTCATGCCGAGGCACAGCAGGACAAGCGCCGCGATGCCGCAAATCAATAGGCGCGACATCACGCGCCGCCCAGATCGTCCCTGAGGTCCGCCACTTCGGTCAGCCGGACTGCAAGCTGGCCCGGCATGTCCTCGCCCGCCTCCATCAATTCCCCGCGCGCGATCAGCCGCGTGCCGACGTAAAGCTCGACCGGGTCGTCGACGCACCTGTCGAGGGGCAGCACCGATTCCGGCCCGAGTTGCAGCAGATCGCGCACCGTGGGGCGTGCCTTGCCGACCGAAATCGTGATCTCGATCGGCACCGACTTGAACGGGCTGGTTGCCGTGTCAAAGGGTTTGGTTTCGCTCATTTGGCTCTTCCTTCTGAAGATCATGCGTGAATGCGTCCAGCGCCGCCGAGATCTCGGCAATGATCTCGTCGAGATTGATCTCGACCTCGCGGTCCGGAAGCGACAGCTGGGCCTGGCCCTCGGCCAACCTGGCATCGCCGCGGACCGAGACCGGAAAGGACTCTTCGCGTTTGACCAGGGATTCGACCATGTCGACCACGCCGGGATTGACCAGGATATGCGCCTCGCTGGACAGGTTGCCGGTCGCGGCGCGCTGCAATTCCTCGATGATGCGCGGGCCGATCACGCGACCCATGGTGCGGGGCAGCAGCTTGTCGACGATTTCCTTGAGCAGGGGCCGCAGATCGCGAAACAGGTGAGTATAGGCCTCGTTATAGGTAAAGGACATGTCCAGCAGGTTCTGGGCCAGGTCCGAGGTGATCCGCAGCTTTTCCTTGGTATGGGCCGCGACCGCGTCATCCCAACCCGCCTGGTAGCCTTCCTCGAAGGCGGCGAGGCGGCGGGTTTCAAGCTCTTCCTCGTCGGGGACGGGCACGGTCGACAGGGCCTGTGGCCGCGGACCGCCGAAATCCTCCAGCAGGTGCAGGATCGACATCAGACCTTCTCCCCGGTGTCATCCAGCCATCCGCGCAGGATCTCGACGGTTTCTTCCTGCCGTTCGCCGATCAGGGCGCGCAACCGTTCCACCGGATCGGCCGGCGGCGGCGCCAGAGGCTCAAGATCGAAGGGATCGGAGGTGCCCATGGCGCGCGGGTTCAGCGGAACGAACCCGCCTTCGCCGTCGTCGATCTCGCCGTCCAGGGGCGCGAAATCCTCGGTGTCGGAGAGCGGCGCCGTCCTGTCGGAGCGCGCATCCGGGCCACCAGGCGGCAGGGCGAGCATGTCCGACGTGCCGGGGTTGCTGAGGATCGGGCGGACGACGAACAGGCCGAGGATCAGCGCGACAATCGCCAGGATCGCCATCTGGATCAGCGTGCCGAGATTGATCGGCAGTTGCGACAGCATCCCGGGCGCGGCGGCGGTGCCGGCCTCGGCAATGGGCTCGAAGGCCATCGAGCGGATGGTGATCACGTCGCCCCGCGCCTCGTCGAAGCCGACGGCCGAGGCCACGAGTTCGCGGAGCGCCTCGATCTCGGAGTCGGGCAGGGCGGTGAAGACCTCGTTGCCATTGGCGTCGATCTCGCGCGTGCCATTGACCAGCACGGCCACGGTCTGGCGCTTGATGGCGCCGGGGCCGCGGACCAGTTCGCGTTCGGTCTGCGACACCTCGTAATTCACCCGCTCGCGGCTTTCGCTGCCCTGCGACTGCGATTCGCCGCCGCCCGCGGCATCGCCGGCGGGCAGGTTCGAGGCCACGGTCACATCGCCGCCGCCCGCCTCCTGCGCGGTGTTGGAGCGTTCCTCGGTATCGGTCGAAATGGCGACGCGGCTTTCCGGGTCGATGCGCTTTTCGCGGATCGATTCGCTGGTCGTCACGGTATCGACGCTGACCTCGACCACCGCATTTCCGAAACCGACACGCGCCTCGACCAGCCGGGTCACCGCCTCGCGCAGCGCCGCAGAGCGTTCGTCTCCGACCGAGGCGGGCGCATCTTCCTCGGCGGCCGAGATCAGCCCGCCGGCGCTGTCGATCACCGCGACGTTTTCCGGCGACAGCCCGGGAACGGCCGAAGAGACAAGGTATTTCAAGGACTTCGCCTGCTGCGCCGTCATCCCCGATCCGGAGGTGGTGACAAAGACCGAGGCCGAGCCGTCCGAATCGCGGCGGAACGGGTTGGTCGAGGCATTGGCGATATGCACCCGCGCCGCCGAAACCCCCGTGCCCGACAGGATGGTGCGCGCAAGCTCGCCTTCCTTGGCGCGCCAGTAGGCGGCGTCGAACATCTGCGACGTGGTGCCGAATCCGCTCAGGGAATCGAGCAGCTCATAGCCCTTGGTGGAATTGGCCGGCAGCCCTTCGCTGGCCAGTGTCAGGCGCAATTCGTCGCGGACGTCGGTGGGCACGAAGATCGAGCCGCCGCGAATCTCGTACTGCGTGCCGCGCTGTTCCAGCGACCGCACCACATCCCCGGCGGCGCCGTTTTCAAGCCCGGCGTAGAGCAGGGCCATGTTCGGCGTCGCGGCCATCCGGCTGAGAAAGAACACGGCGACAAACATCCCCAGGCCGGCCACGATGGCGCCGATCTTCTTTCTCGTACTCAGTCCTGCCCAGGTTCTGGCAATCTGCTCCACGGCATCCTCCGTCGGGTCGGCGTTCTGCACGACGTCTGCCTAGGGTTTTGGACGATCAGCCTTAACAATCGGTTAGTTCCTCTGCGGTTATAGACAGGGAAACCGAGAAAAAGGTGGCCCATGGCAGAACGCGACGACACCGAAGACGAACCGGTCGGCAAGAAGAAGGCATCGAAACTGCCGCTGATCATCGGCCTTGTGCTGGCTCTGGCGGGCGGCGGCGGTGGCTTTTATGCCGTCCAGTCCGGGATGATTCTCGGCGCGGGCGGTGAGGATCACGCGGCGGCGCAGGGTGACGGCCATGCCGGGGACGTGGGCCAGGGGACGGCGATGGAGATGCCGGATGTGGCTTTCGTGCCGCTTGATCCGATGGTGATTTCGCTGCCGTCGAACAGCGGCGCGCGGCACCTTCGGTTCACCGCCCAGCTCGAGGTGCCCAGCGCCGCCGCGACCGAGGTCGAGCGGCTGAAACCGCGGGTGGTGGATGTCTTCAACTCCTACCTGCGCGCGGTCGAGGTGGCCGATCTGGAAAAGCCGACCGCGCTTTTGAAATACCGCTCTCACCTGCTTCGCCGGGCGCAGCTGGTTCTGGGCGACGAGCGGGTGAACAACCTGCTGGTGATGGAATTCGTGGTTAATTGACGGGGGACGACATGGTGGAAATGATCGCCGACATACTGCTTGTCGCCGGGGCGCTGGGCGCCGGAATGTACTGTTACGTGCTTGCCCGGCGGCTGAGCCGGTTCAACGACCTGGAAAACGGTGTCGGCGGCGCGGTGGCGGTGCTTTCGGCCCAGGTCGACGACCTCACGCGCACCCTGCAGGCGGCGCAAAAGGCGGCGCACGGGTCGAGCAAGTCGCTCGAGGATCTGACCGATCGGGCCGAATCCGTCTCGCGCAAGCTCGAGTTGCTGGTGGCCTCGATGCACGACATCCAGGACGAGGATGCGCAGCCCGAGCCGCCCTCCCGGCCCGAGGGCACGCAGGCGCCGGTCTTCGCGCGCCATCCCCGTGAAGAGAGGAGGGCGTGACATGGCCCGTCCTGCAACGCGGCCCAAGGCGCAACCGGCGCGCAGACGCCGGCGGCCGGGAC
This sequence comes from Paracoccaceae bacterium, assembly GCA_006226775.1. Classification (GTDB taxonomy): domain Bacteria; phylum Pseudomonadota; class Alphaproteobacteria; order Rhodobacterales; family Rhodobacteraceae; genus Marinovum. Next base: position 175,326 of record SBGD01000060.1, read on the forward strand.
GCGGCACCCTGACGGTGATCGCCCTGCTGCTGGTGGGGTCTGCGCTCTTGCGTCTGGGGCTGGAGGCCACCGAAGCCATCGCCCGCGAGGCCGAGCCCGGGACCATGCCGATCGCCGCACAGACCGAGGTGGCGCCGCAGCAATGTGTCACCGATCCCGATCTCCTGCCGCTGTTGCAGGCGATGGAAGAGCGCGAGGAGCGGATTCGCGAGCGCGAGGAACGGATGACCATGCGGATGCGGGCGCTGAAGGTGGCGGATGACCGGATCGAGCAGAAACTGGCGGAACTCAAGGCCTCGGAAGACGCCCTGCGCCGGACGATCGCGCTGGCCGACGAGGCGGCGGAATCCGACCTCGCGCGGCTGACCGCGGTCTACGAGAACATGAAGCCCAAGGACGCCGCCGCGCTGTTCGAGACCATGGCCCCGGAATTCGCCGCAGGTTTTCTCGGCCGCATGCGTCCGGAAGCGGCCGCCGGCATCATGACCGGGCTGACCCCGGATGCCGCCTATACCATCAGCGTCGTGCTGGCCGGGCGGAATGCCGAGGTTCCGAAGGAATAAGCCAACGGTTTCTTTAGGAATTCATGCGATTCCGGAAGCGTACAAATCAAGGGGGGCCCCGATGATCGGATTCATTGGTATTGCGGTTGTCTTCGTCATGGTGTTCGGCGGCTACCTTCTGGCCGGCGGCAAGCTGGCGATCATCATGAAGTCGCTGCCGTTCGAGATGATCATCATCGGTGGCGCCGCGGTGGGTGCCTTCCTGATCTCGAATGACGGCGCCGGGGCGAAACACACGATCAAGGACATCGGCAAGGTCTTCAAGGGCCCGAAATGGAAGCAGGAGGATTATCGCGACCTGCTGTGCCTGCTGTTCGAGTTGATCCGCATCGCCAAGCAGAACCCGGTGCAACTGGAAGAACATATCGAATCGCCCGCCGAATCGGCGATCTTTTCCAAGTATCCCAAGATCCAGGGCGACAAGGAATCGGTCGACCTGATCTGCGATACCCTGCGCGCGGCGACGATGAACTATGACGATCCGCACCAGGTCGAGGAGGTGCTGGAAAAGCGGATGGAAGCCTCGCTGCATCACAAGATGCACTCCAGCCACGCCTTGCAGACCATTGCCGACGGGCTGCCCGCGCTGGGCATCGTCGCGGCGGTTCTCGGGGTGATCAAGACCATGGGTTCGATCGATCAGCCGCCCGAGGTGCTGGGCAAGATGATCGGCGGCGCGCTGGTCGGGACCTTCCTCGGCGTGTTTCTGGCCTATGGGCTGGTCGGCCCCTTCGCCGCCCGGGTCAAGACCGTGGTCGAGGATGATTCGCATTTCCACCAGCTGATCCGCGAGGTCCTGGTCGCCAACCTGCATGCCCACCCGACCAATATCTGCATCGAGGTCGGGCGGCAGAACACGCCATCGCATATCCGCCCCGATTTCAACGATCTCGAAGAGGCTCTCAAGGCCCTGAAACAGGACGCCGCATGAGTCGGGTCCTCCTCATCCTGACGCTGATCTGCTCTGCCGGGCTTGCCCGGGCGGAGACGATCACCTTGCGGTCCGGGGACCACGCGGATTTCGCCCGGCTGGTGGCCTTTCTGCCGGTCAAGCCGAAATGGACGGTCGAACAGAAGGGCCGCCGCGTCGAGGTCGAGATCATCGGTCGGAAAAGCCACGAATTCGACACGAGTTCGGTCTTCGACCGCATCCCGAGGACGCGCATTGCCGCGGTCTCCCAGGCCGGAGCCAACCGGTTGACGATCGATCTGGCCTGCGACTGCACGGTGTCGTCGTTCTTTCAGGCGCCCCGGATGCTGGTGATCGACGTCACCGATGCCGAACCTGCCGAGACCGTCATGACCGAAGCGCCCCCGGAGATGCGCGAGGCGTTTCGCGACCAGTTGATCAAACGGCAGTCCTATTCCACCTCCAGCCTCTCGCAGTTTGCGGAGGCCCTGGCGCAGCAAACCACCCGCGAGGTTCTCGAGATCGGCACCGGGGACGGCGCAGGCCGGCCGAAGGACAGCCGAACCGCCGGTTTGCGCAATCTCGACCTGCCCAATATCGCGCTGCCGGGCGGGGCAGGGGCGCGGTCCGGCGCGTCATCGGCGCGGGATACCAATTGCGACATGCTGGCAAAGGACCCGCTCGGGCGGTTTTCCGAGCCCGGCGATTTTGCCGCTCAGAAGGCCGGGATCACCGCGAAACTCTATACTGAGGGGCTGGATCTGGACGCCGGCGCCGCGATCGACCTGGCACAACTCTACCTGTCCCGGGGTCTGGGCGCGGAAGCGCGGCAGATCCTGGACATGACGGGCCGGGATGCCGGCGGCGCCGCCTTTCTCGCCGATATTGCGGCGGTGATCGAGGAGCGGGAGGATGTCCCTCGCGACCGGCTTGAGGCCTTTGCTCATTGCGCGCCGGGCAATGCCCTCTGGCCTGTCCTTGCGGGCGCGCAGGCGCGGATGGCTGACGAAACCGGCTGGCAGGTGGCCCGCGCGGCCGAGGCCTTGCCGCGCGATCTTCTGCGGATCATTGCGCCGCGCCTGATTGCCAATCTGGTTGCCTCGGGCCAGCCGGATCCGGCCAGCCTGGTGGACAAGATCCTCGACCGCAGCGGCGGAACCGCCGGCAAATCGATGGCGGACGTGCTGCTGGCCACGGACGAGAGCGAGCAGGAGGTCATCCTGGACGAGATCTCGCAATCCAATACCGCCGAGGCAGCCACGGCAAGCGCCATGCTGGTCGACCGCCACGTGCAGGCCGGCAAGACGGTTCCGGAACCGCTGTCGGACCTGGTGGCCAGCCAGGCCGAAGAACAGCGGCACGGCGACCCCTCGGGGATGCTGCGCAAGGCCGAGGCATTCTCGCTTATCTCGCGCGGTGAATTCGAGACGGCGCTGGGCATTCTCAAAAGCGGCGCCCTCGGCACCAGCGAACAGCAGGCCACCATCGCGCAGTTCTTTGCCGAACTGTCGCGCAAGGGCGATACGGTGACCTTCCTCAAGATCGCCCTGTCCGAAACCGGTCTCGCGCTCACTGCGCCGCCCGAGGTGCGCCAGGCCGTGGCCGCCCGGCTGTATGAGAACAATTTCCTTGCCGCCGCGTCGGCGCTGTTGGATATCGGCGAACCGCTTGATCCGGCGCTGCTGACCCAGGCCCTGGTCGCGCGGCTCTTCGGCGAAGTCGGTATCCCCGACGACATGCTCTTCGCAGATGCCGATGTCGGCCCGGAAGCGGATGAAGCCCGCTATCACGCGCTCTTGTCTGCCGGCCGTCTGGTGGAAGCCCGGCAGGTCGGACTGGGGCTCGGCATGGCGGACCCGGTCGCGCCCTTGCTTGCGCCGGAGTCCGGCACCCCGTCGGAGGGCGACGCCGATCCCGATCCTGACAGATTGACCCTGGCCGGGGCCAATGCCCTGACCGAGAGCACCTCCGATCTGGCGCAGGCCGTGGCCGAGATGCTTGGTGATCCCGCGCTGAGGCTTGATCCATGACCGGTCCGGCGATCGAAAGCCCCAGACAGCCAGGAGTGGAGTGACCATGCCTGCCGACAGCACGCGTTCTTTTGCCAAGGGGTTGCCCGGCCTCGTGATCAACCACACCGTGCTGCTTGCGATGGGGTTGCTGGGGATCGTGGCGATGATGATCTTCCCGATTCCGGCCGTGATCCTTGATCTCGGCCTGTCGTTCAGCTTTGCACTGGCCATCCTCGTCTTCGTCATCGTCCTGTTCATAGATGAGCCGCTGGAGTTCTCCTCCTTTCCGACGATCCTGCTGGCCGGGCTGATGCTGCGCCTCGCGCTCAATGTCTCCTCGACCAAGCTGATCATCGGCCAAGGCCATACCGGCACCCAGGCCGCCGGCGACGTCATCGACGGTTTTGCCAATTTCATCATGGGCGGCAATTTCGTCATCGGGATCGTTACATTTTGTGTCATCCTTATCGTGAATTTCATCGTAATCACCAAGGGTGCCGCGCGCATGGCCGAGGTCGGCGCGCGTTTTGCGCTTGACGGGATGCCGGGCAAGCAGCTGGCCATCGACTCGGACGTGTCCGCGGGCGCCATCGATCACGAAACCGCCAAGAAACGGCGTGAGCATGATCAACGCGAAACCACATTTCTCGGATCCCTCGACGGGGTGTCGAAATTCGTAAAAGGCGATGCAGTGGCCGGCCTGCTGATCACCGTCCTGAACCTTGTGGTCGGCACGGCGAACGGCGTTCTGGCGCATGGCATGGATTTCAGTTCCGCCATCCAGACCTATGCCATCCTGACCGTCGGCGACGGGTTGGTCACCCAGATCCCCGCGGTCGTCGTCTCGATCGGCTCGGCCCTGCTGCTTGCCAAGGGCGGCAATACCGGCGCGGTGGACATTGCGGTGGTGCGCCAGCTGGGCAGCCACCCGGCCGCCCTCATGGCGGTGGCGGCGCTGCAACTGGCCTTCGCCGTCCTGCCCGGTCTGCCGTTCGTGCCTTTCGTTCTGGGCGCCTGCCTCTTCGCGGCGATGAGCCTGCATCGCTATCGAAAGCAAGCGGCGGAACGGGTGCAACCCGAGACCGACGCGGTGCCCGAGGCGCCGCGGAGCAAACCGATCGGCGACGTGCTGGCGCTGGACGACATTCACCTCGAGTTTGCCAGCGACCTCGTCGACATGGTGCTCGATCCTTCTTCCGGGCTCGACGCGCGGATTTCCAACATGCGGACGCATATCGCCTCGTCCTTCGGCCTGATCCTGCCCGAAATCCGCCTGACCGACGACGTTTCCCTGCCGCCCGGCACCTATATCATCCATATTCAGGGGGTCGAACAGGCCCGCGCCCAGGTGCATCCCGACCTGGTCCTGGCGCTGGTCCCGCAAGGGCCCAGCGACCTGCCCGACGGGCGCGACGTCGATGAGCCGGTCTATGGCGCGCCCGCGCGCTGGATCAAGCCCGAGGAACAGGAGGACCTCGCGCTGCAGGGGCTGACCATCGTGACCCCGAACGAGGTGCTGGCGACCCATCTGCTCGAGATCATCAAGACCAATTTCAGCCGGCTCTTCACCCACAAGGCGCTGCGCCGCTTGCTGGACGAGATGGTCAACCTCTCCGATCCCGCCCGCGCCGAAGCCAACCGCAAGCTGTTCGATGAACTGATCCCCGACCGGGTGCCGATGGACCTCCTGCACCAGGTTCTCAAGCATCTTCTGGATGAGCAGGTCTCGATCCGGAACCTGCCCGTGATCATGGAAGCCATTGGCGAAGCGCGGAAATTCACCACCCAGGCCGAAGCGATCTGCGAGCATGTGCGCCAGCACCTGGGCTTTCAGATCGTCGCCGGCCTGCGGCGCGAAGATGGCAGCGTGCCACTGATCCAACTGGCGCCGGAATGGGAAGAGACCTTTGGCACCTACCAGGTCGAATCGGACCAGAACACCGTCGACGTCGCCCTGCCGCCCGAGGTCTTTGCCAAGCTGACCCGGTCGATGGCCGACGCCATCGAGAAAAGCAGCGAAAGCGGATTTGCCGCCTCGATCGTCACCTCGTCGCGCCGCCGCAGGTTCCTGCGCCGGATCGTGCGGGCCAAGGGCTTCCAGACGCCGGTCCTGTCCTTCGAGGAACTGGGCCTCGACGCCCGGCCAATGCTGGTCGGGACCGTGGCGGCATGAGCGACCAGGCGCTTTTCGAGGCGCTGGGCGGGCTGATGACCCTTGCCACGCTGGTGTTCTTTCGCATCGGTGCGGTGGTCTCCGTCATGCCCGGAATCGGCACCCAGAGCGTGCCCGTGCGCGTCAAGCTGGTCCTGGCCCTTGCGCTCAGCGCCTTTTTCGCCGTCCTTCTGCAGGATCCGGGCCGACCGGTGCCGGAGCTGTCCACTCTTTTGCTGATCACCGAGACGATCATCGGGCTGGCCATCGGGCTGGCCTTTCGCCTGATGATCCTCGCGCTGCACACCGCGGGCACGATTGCCGCGCAATCCACCTCGCTCAGCCAGATTTTCGGAAATGCCAGCGTCGAGCCGATGCCGGCGATCGGCCATGTGATGGTGGTCGGCGGTCTCGCGCTTTTGTTTCTGACCGGCGCCCACCTGACCTTTCTGAAGACCCTGGCCGGGTTCTACGATCTCTGGCCGATCGGCGCCCGGCCCGAACCCGGCGATCTCGCGATGTGGATGGCGCAGCATGTAAGCAGCACCTTTGCGCTGGCCTTCCGGCTGGCGGTGCCCTTCGTCATCCTGTCGATGCTCTACAACGTGACCCTGGGCGTCATCAACAAGGCGATGCCGCAACTCATGGTCTCCTTCGTCGGCGCGCCGGTGATCACCCTCGGTGGCCTCGCCTTTCTGGCGCTGGCGGCGCCCTACATGCTGTCCCATTGGCGCGAGGCGGTCGAGATCTTCCTCACCAATCCGTTCGGGGCGCCCTGATGTCTTCCGAGACTGAATCCGGCGACAAGCCACATGATCCGACGCCGAAAAAGCTGGAAGACGCGCGCCGCAAGGGCGAGCTGGTCAAATCCGCCGAGGTCAACACGGCCGCGATGTATGTCGGCTTCCTGATCGTCGCGCTGGTCTTCGGCGGCTTTTCGCTGGGCGCTTTCGGCGAGGCGATGGCGCCGCTTCTGGCGCATTCCGACACCCTGGCCGAGGGCGTGTTCCGGGGCGACGGCACGGTATTCTCGGGCTGGCTGATCTCGGCCGTGCTGCTGGCGGCGATGCCGTGGATCGCGCTGCCTTTCGTGACCGTGCTGCTGTCGATCCTCGCCCAGCGCAGCATTGTCTTCGCCCCGGAAAAGCTGCGCCTCAAGCTGTCGCGGATTTCGCCGCTGGCAAATTTCAAGAACAAGTTCGGCTGGAACGGGATCTTCGAGTTTCTCAAGAGCACGGTGAAGCTGGTGATCTATGCCGTGATCCTCGCTGCCTATCTGCGCAGCAAGAACGAGGTGATCCTCGGCGCGATCCAACTGCCCGCCAGCGCCGCCGTCATCCTGTGGCTGGAGTTGTCGGCCAACCTGCTGGGCATCGTGCTGGGGATCGCCATTTCCATCGCCCTGGTCGACTATCTCTGGCAATACCGCACCCATATGGCCAAGCACCGGATGTCGGACAAGGAAATCCGCGACGAGGTCAAGGATTCCGAGGGCGATCCGCATCTCAAAGCCGCCCGACGCGGCAAGGCGCAGGAGATCGCTTTCAACCAGATGTTGAAGGAGGTGCCCAAGGCCGACGTGGTGATCGTGAACCCGACCCATTATGCCGTCGCGCTGAAATGGACGCGCGCGGCCGGGGGGGCGCCGGTCTGCGTGGCGAAAGGCGTCGATGAGGTGGCGCTGAAGATCAAGGAGATCGCGCGCGAAAACCGCGTGGCGATCTACAGCGATCCGCCCACCGCCCGGGCGCTTCATGCCAATGTCGAGATCGATCGGCAGATCCAGCCGCACCATTACGAGGCGGTGGCGGTGGCGATCCGCTATGCCGATGCACTCAGCCGGAAAAAACGCGCATGGATGTGACGCAACTGGCAGATCTGCGCCGCATCGCCAAGGCCCAGTTCGACCGCGATGCGCAGGAGCTGAGCGCGGCACTGGCCCGGGAGTCCGAACTTCTGGCCGAACTCGATGCGCTGTCGCAATCCGAGGCGCGGCGGGCGGCGGCCTTGCAGGGCGATCTGGAGGTCGCCTTTGCCCAGACCGGCGAGGCGCTCTGGCAGGATTGGGCGAACATGCGGCGCAAGGATCTCTTGGCGCGCCTTGCCCATCAACGCGCCATCACCGCCGAGATCAAGGCCCGCGCCACCACCTCCTTCGGGCGCAGCGCCGCGCTGGCGGACCTGGAGGAGACCGCCAGGCGGGAGCTTGCCGAGGAGGCGGGGCGCAAGGAGGCGCAATCCCTGGTTGATCTGGAACTGGGACGGCGATGGATGCAATCGCCGGGACGCGGGGATTGATCGGCGGCGGCGTCACCCCGCTGTCGCGAAGCGGAGCGTCGCGGCCTCAGACATCCTGACGGGCGATATCGGTGATCAGCACATCCCGGATCAGGTCGCCGAAATGGCTCTGGGCGGTTTCGCGCAAGGCCCGGCGCAGCACATCGAGATTGCGCGACGAGGTGAAGGCGCCGGTGAAGCCGCCGAGGTTGGCATGATCGAAGAACACCTGCAGAAAGGCGTCGCGCAGCTTCGGCTCGCGCGAATAGACCTCTTCCGAGCGGCCCAGCGGGATCTCGACGCTGAGCGCGATCACCATCATCGACGAGACCCGCGCCTCGTTGACCACCGGTACGATGAACTGGTTGTTCAACTTCAGGTATTCCACGTCGGTCGGCGCCGCGGTCTCGTCCTTTGCGGCTTTCTCGGGCGCGGGCAGGTCGCCGCAGGGGTTCTCGAGCGCGACCGGTTCGGCCTCGGGCTTCAGCATCAGCCCGGCGCCGACGCCGGCGCCGATGCCGATGAGTGCAAGCAGGATCGGCAGGATCTTTCCCATGCGGCTTCCTTCAGAACGGCAGAACGACGTCGAGCACTTGCTGCCCGATCCGCGGTTGCTGGACATCGGTGATCTGGCCGCGGCCCCCGTAGGAGATGCGCGCCGAGGCGATCTTGTCGTAGGTGATCTCGTTCAGGCGGGAAATATCCTCGGGCCGGACATAGCCGGTGACGATCAGCTCGCGCAGCTCGAAATTCACCCGCACCTCCTGCAGCCCCTGGATTTTCAGCGTGCCGTTGGGCAGCACCTCGACCACCGTCGCCGCCACCTTGAGCTCGAGCTTTTCCTTGCGCCGGACCGAACCGTCGCCGCCGGAGCTGGACGAGGAACTCAGGTCGACGGCATTGGCGGACGAGGCGCCCAGCGGCAGTTTCGGATCGATCCGCTGCGGCAGGCCGAGCAATTGCGGCACCTGCAGCGATTCACCGCCCGAGCGCGAGCGGGAGGTGGAATTCGAGATCTCGGCGCTTTCGTCGATCTCGATCACCACGGTCAGGATGTCGCCGCGTTTCGAGGCCCGGCGGTCGCCCAGCAGCGAATGCTGTCCGCTTTCCCACAGCGAGGACTGCGGAAAGCGCCGCCCCTGCTCGACCTCGAGCGGCAGGCCGTCCGGGCTGAGCATGGCGAAATGCTCCGGCGTGTCGTCGGTTTCGCTGAAAGTGGGCGCGCGCCCGACGTGGTCGAGGCGGGCACAGCCGGGCAGGGCCAGGGAAAACGCCACAAGGGCAAAGGACATGCGGATCAACATTCAGGGGGCCTCATTGACTGACCTCGATTGTGCCGTCCGGCCGGACAATGCCGAACAGCGTGGAGCGCGACGACAGGTTCATCACCCGAACCCGGTCGCCGTCGCCGCCGCGGCCCAGCGAGCGGCCGTCGACAAGGATGCTGAGCCCGCCCACCGCATAGCGCAGCACGACAAGCTGGTTGCGCGTCACCAGCGCGGGCGGGCCGATATGGTCGGGCCGGATCGGCCGCCCGGCATAAAGCGTGACCCGGGTTTCCAGGCCGATGATCTCCTGCGGATCGGAAATCGCCCCCGGCGTCTCGACCGGGCGCAGCACCAGATCATGCGGCGCGATGATCGTATGGGCGCGCAGGGTCTGGGACGGCACAACCGTCTCGGCCGGGGCCGGGCCGGCCAGCACGAGGCATATGGCGCAGGCGGCGAGTTTCATTACCTGATCTGGGTCGTCGCGCCGAGCATCTGATCGGCGGCGGAAATGACCTTGGCGTTCAACTCGTAGCCGCGCTGGGCCTCGATCAATTCGGTCACCTCGCGCACCGCGTCGACCGAACTGTCCTCGAGATAGCCCTGCCGCAACAGGCCCAAGCCATCCTGACCTGGGGTGGTGACGATCGCCGGACCCGAGGCCTCGGTTTCCACAAACAGGTTGGAGCCCATCGCCTCCAGCCCCTTGGCATTGGTGAACCCGGCCAGGCTGAACTGGCCCAGAAGCTGCGCCTCGGCGGTTTCGGCGAAATAGGCATAGACCTCGCCATCGCCGTTGATCGAGATGCTGCGCGCATCCGAGGGGATCACGATCTCGGGCGCCACGGCAAAGCCGTCGGAGGTGACGATCATCCCCTCGGCATTGCGCTTGAGCGAGCCGTCGCGCGTATAGGCGGCCTGGCCCGAGGGCAGGGTGACCTCGAGATAGCCCTTGCCGTCGATCGCCACGTCGAGATCGCTGGCGGTCGCGCTCAGCGCACCCTGTTGCAGATGTACCGAGACCGCCGCCGGGCGCACGCCGAGACCAAGCTGAACCCCGGTCGGCAGGACGGTTCCGTCCGAGGCGCTGATCGTGCCGGCGCGGGCATATTGCTGGTAATGCAGGTCGGCGAATTCCGCCCGCCGGGCGTTGTAGCCGGTGGTCGACATGTTGGCGAGGTTGTTGGAGATGGTCTCCACCCGCATCTGCTGGGCGGCCATCCCGGTGGCGGCGATTTTCAGGGCGCGCATGTTGGCATTCCTTATTTCATCAATGTCTGCAACGCGGTCCGCACGCGTTCGTTCTCGGTTTCGAGAAAGCTCTGACCCATTTCATAGGCGCGCTGCACCTCGATCATGCGGGCGATCTGGCGGATCGGATCGACGTTGGCGCCTTCGAGAAAACCTTGCACCACGCGCGGCGCCTCGACCGGGTCGAACCCGGCGTCGGCGCGAAACATCACCCCGTCCTCGCGGATCAGGTCTTCGCCTTCCAGCGACACAACAACGCCCAGTTGTGCCAGGGGGCGGCCATTCGCACTCAGCGTGCCGTCGCCGGCCACGCTCAGATCGGCGACATCGGGCGGTATGAAGATCGGCGCGCCGCCGGCATCGAGCACAGGAAAGCCGTCCTTGGTGACCAGGTCGCCCTGGCCATTGGGCGAGAAATTCCCGGCGCGGGTCAGCCGTTCGCCGACAGGGGTCTGGACCAGGAAATAGCCCTCGCCCTCGATGGCGAAATCGAACCTGCCGCCGGTCGCCGTCAGCGCGCCCTGGATCGGCGAGGTGGTCGAGATATTGGCCGTGGCCATCGAGATCGACGGCCCGTTCTCGATCCGGGTCACATGTTCCGAGAACACGATGTCTTCGCTTCGAAATCCCGTGGTGGCGGCATTGGCGATGTTGTTGGCGACGATCTGCATCTCGCGCATCAGCCCGCGTTGACGGGTCAGCGTGGTGTAGCCGGCGTTTTCCATCTCAACTCCCCGCGATCAGCGGAATGATCCAGCCGTGGAAGAACGACACCAGCCGTTCGGTCATGAAGCTCATCGACAGCCAGAAGACGGCGACGATGGCGCCCAGTTTCGGCACGAAGGTCAGCGTCATTTCCTGGATCGAGGTCAGCGCCTGGAACAGCCCGACGGTCACTCCGGCCACCAGCGCCGCGCCGAGGATCGGCAGCGACATGATCACCGAGACCCAGAGCCCGTGGCGCATGGTGTCGTAGAACATCGCTTCGCTCATCAGACCGGCATCCTCAGGATTTCCTGGTAGGCCTCCACCACCTTGTCGCGCACGGTCACCACGGTTTCGACCGCAAGCTCCGATTGCGCCAGCGCCTGGACCAGCGCATGCGGATCGGCATCGCCGACCATCGCCGATTTGGCGGTTTCCTCGGCCTCTTGCAGGGTGGTGGCGAAATCGCGGGCCTTGTCGCCGATCGCCTCGCCGATCGACATTTGCGATTCGTCGGGGATCGTGGCCGGGCGGGAGGCCGCGTATTTCTGGGCGGCGGATATGGTACGGACATCCATTCTGGGTCTCCTTCAGGGTTAACGGCGCAATAGGTCCATGAGGTTGCCCGACATCTGGCGGGCCTGGTCGAACATCTTGAGGTTCGCCTCGTAGCTGCGCTGCGCTTCACGTGCGTCGGCGATCTCGATCACCAGGTTCACGTTGGATCCTGCGTAATGGCCGGTTTCATCGGCCAGCGGATGCGAAGGATCGTAAAGTCGGGCCAGATCATTCTGATCCAGCCGCACGCGACCGGTGGTCACCCCGCCCTCGGTGCCACCATTCTGGCGGACCGTTTCAAACGGCACGGTTTTGCGCCGGTATCCGGGCGTATCGGCATTGGCGATATTTTCCGACACATGCCGCAGTCGCGTTGCCTGGGCCTTGAGCCCGCTGGCGGAAATCGAAAAGGAAGAGGAAAAATCGGTCATCTCGGGGCCCTCTCTACTGGCGTCCAATGCTCGAGCGCAGGATGTTGAGCGAGGCGCGATAGATCGCCAGCGCCCGGTCATGCTGGCGCCGGATCTCCACCGCGCGCAGCATCTCGGTCTCGAGCGAGACGGTATTGCCGTTGGGATCGCCGACCGCGCCCTCGTCGGCCACCGGATCGGGCATCTGCCCGGCCTGCGCCCCGTTCAGGTGCGGGGCGCGGGTGGCACGCAGGTGGAATCCCGCGGCGTCCTGGTTGATCATCTCGGGAAAGGACATCAGGTCCCGGGCCTTGTAGCCGGGGGTATCGGCATGGGCCATGTTGCGCGCGGCAACCGCCTGACGGGCGCCGGCATGGCGGGCCATGGCCTGCGACAGGCGCAGGACTTCCAGATTGTCGAACATCGGGGCTTCTCCCTCGATTGGCTTCAACCAAGGCTTAACCCTGATTCCTTTAGAAATGGTTTTCAGCAGATGAAGGAACCGCACGGATGCAGCAGCCAAGGCTGGAAGGATTGAGAAAACGGATCGCCGGGCTGACGCCCATCCGTCCGTTCGGGCGGGTGATCAGCGTCGATGGCACCTACCTGATGGTGGATGGCCTGGGTCAGAAGGTGCGGATGGGCGATCAGCTGCGCCTGGTCCGCTCGCGCGGGGCGCCCTTGCGCGGCGAGGTGCTCAAGATCGCGCCCAGTGGCGTGATGATGCTGCCCGATGACGCCCTGGAGGGGGTGGCGCTGGGCGACCGCGTGTTCCTCATGCCCGAGGCGCAGATCGCGCCGCATGACGGCTGGATCGGCCGCGTGGTCGACCCCTATGGCGCGCCGCTGGACGGATATCCGCTGCATGGCGGGCCGGATCTGCGCCCGATCCATGCCCGCCCGCCCGATCCCGCGGGCCGCGGACGAATGGGCGCCCGCCTGGAAACCGGGATGGTGCTGTTCAACACCATGTTGCCCATCGTGCGGGGCCAGCGAATCGGCCTGTTTGCCGGGTCCGGTGTCGGCAAGACCAGCCTGCTTGGTCATTTCGCGCGCAAGGTCGAGGCAGATGTCGTTGTCGTTGCCCTGGTGGGCGAGCGCGGCCGGGAATTGCGCGAATTCATCGACGATGTGATGGGCCCCGAGGGCATGGCGCGCAGCGTGGTGGTCGCCGCCACATCGGACCGGTCCCCCCTGGTGCGCCGCCGCTGCCCCGCCGCGGCAATGGCGATTGCCGAGTATTTTCGCGACTGCGGGCTGAAGGTGCTGTTCCTGGCCGATTCGATCACCCGCCTGGCAGAGGCGCATCGCGAGGTGGCGGTCGCCGGCGGCGAGGTGCCCGCCCTTCGCGGCTATCCGCCGTCGATGGCGCACATGATCATGTCGCTTTGCGAGCGTGCAGGCCCGGGTCTCGAGGGCGGCGGCGATATTACCGCGATCTACACGGTGCTTGTGGCGGGCTCGGACATGAACGAGCCGGTGGCCGATGTGCTGCGCGGGGTGCTGGACGGGCACGTGGTGCTGGATCGGGCGATTGCCGAGCGTGGGCGCTATCCGGCGGTCAACGTGCTGAGGTCGGTGTCGCGCAGCCTGCCGGCCTGCGCCGGCGACCGCGAGAATGAGCGCATCGGCCTGGCGCGCAAGCTGATGAGCGCCTATCACGGCTCGGAAACCATGATCAAGGCCGGGCTCTATTCACCGGGCGGCGATCTGGTGCTGGATCAGGCAGTGCATGTCTTCGACAAGCTCGATTCGCTGATTGCCCAGAAAGAGCCGGACACCATCGCCAAGAGCTTCGAGCGTCTGGAACTGGTGCTGCGCGAGGCCGAAGCCTTTCGTCCCAATCAGCTCAAACCGGGCAGGGTGCCGGTCCCGCGCCCGGCGCGACGACTCTAGGAGCGCGTTGCGGATTGCAGCAGGGTCAGCGCCACCGACATGCCGGAATAGCTGGTGCTCTGGTCAAGCTGGCTTTGCAGCAGGAACTGCTCGATCAGCCGTTCCCGCAGGGCGCCGTCGGCGAAGTCGGATACTTCCGACACCCCGAACCGCTGCTCGGTCTTGTCGCGGAAGACGGAAAGCTGCTGATCGAGATCGAGTTGCCCGAAGCCGCTGGGCAGGTTCAACGCGGTCTCGAACACGCTGCGCAACGCGGGCGTGCCCATGACAAGAAACCAGCGGCTGTCGTCGGTGCCGTCCCGGGTGGCAAGCTCGGGCAGGTCGCGGGCGGTGTTCAGCGCCAGTCGCATGTCCTCATTCTGGTTGCCGACCGCGATTTCAAAGGTGGCGCGATTGTAGCGGTCCACCACCTTCTGGGCAAAGGACGGGGAATAGGTATTCGGGCCGGTGAACTGATCGAATCCGAAGGCCTCGGAAAAGAGGAAATACCGTTCGTCCGCCAGCTTGTTGGCAAGGGAGTCGGAGGCCTGGGTGCCTTCTTCCAGGACCTTGCGGATGAAAAAGCGATTGTCGAGATCGTCTTGCAGCCCGTAAGCTCCCAGCGCCACGCGCAGAAGCCGCCGATCGCTCACCAGTTGCTCGGCGGTCTCGATTTTGGCGATATTGGCCTTGTAGTACTCCGTGTCGCGCGTGATCTCGGGGCTCTTGCTCAGCGCCTGCTGCTGGGTTTCCATCGTCCGGGTCAGCAGTTTCCAGCCGACAAGCCCGGTCGATGGCAGGATCGGCTGAAAGCTCATTTCGACCCCGCCGCCAGCAGGCGATCCTCGCGCGGGATCAGCGCCCGAAGCGATTTCAGGCATTGATAGAACTGATCTCCGAGAACCGCGTCGGTCGCGTCGGTCAGCAGCTTGCGACTGTCGGTATCGGTGAGAGTCTGGCTCAGCTCCTCGATGCGGCGCAGCAGTTGATGGCGCGACTCCTCCGGTTCGGCATCACCGGTCAGAACCAGCTGGGCGGCGAAGCAGACGCGGCGGACCGGCGTATTGGCCTCCTCCGGGTGGATCGCATCGCGCAACCGAAGGATATGCGCGTTCGGTGTGACGATGTTGAGCCGGCTGCGGCGTTCGCCGTTCTCGATCACCGCGCCATTGATCAGGACCCGTTCCTTGGGGCCGAGTTTCAGAACAAGCCCGCTCATGCCCGGTTGCCCCCGTGGCGCAGGCCGCGAAGGATGGCGGTATTGATATCGAGCAGCGGAACGACGGTGGCCTTGCCGGCGAGCACCTGGGCGGTGTGACGCTTGGTGAATTCGGCAAGAAAGAAGATGCGGGCCTTGAGATCGGCAGGCAGGCCGTTGTCGCGGTCGGCCACATCGACGGCGAGCATGGTCCACAAACGATTGTTGCGATGCAAGGCGCCGGCGAGCACGGGAAAATCCGCCTTCGCCTTTTCCGCGGCGGCCTTGAGCTCGTGCGTGGCGCGAGCGATGGTTTCGTATTCGGATCGTCGGTCGGTCTTGGTCGGAGCGGCTGATTGCGCATAGGCGCGCTGGGCCATGGACTGAACGTGCATGTCGCATCCTTCCTTCTGGTGCGCGGAAATATCCTGGGTCAAGGATCAGGGGCGGAGGGTTTCTCCGCCCCTGCCCTACCGGATTACCGGAAGAGCGACAGCAACTGCTGCGGCGCCTGGTTGGCGATCGAGAGCGACTGGACACCCAGCTGCTGCTGGACCTGCAGGGCCTGAAGGCGGGCTGAGGCCTCTTCCATGTCCGCATCCACCATCGAACCGATGCCCGATGTCAGGCTGTCCGACAATTGGCTGATAAAGTCGGCTTGCGTATCGATACGGCCTTGAGCAGAGCCGAACGAAGCGGACGCATTGATCGCAGTGTCGATCAGTGTTTCAACTGTCGCCAGAGCGGCCTCCGCCTGGGTTGCATCGCTTACGTCAATACTCGAAAGCGCGCCAAGACCACCGGCACCGGCATTGACAAACTGACCCGTGATGGACAGGTCATTCGCTGTTGCCAGTACAGCGGGAGGACCGGGAACCGCCGTAGCTGATTTGATATTCAACCCACCAGCGGTGCCTGAGTCATAGTCGACGACCAGGCCTTCGATCCCGAGTCCGTCGATTTTCGACTTGAGTGAGGTTGCGATCAGATCCGATGTGGTCGTGGAAGCGATTTGCTCTTGCGTCACGGTGTGGGACACGGTTTGATCCCCGATGGTGATCGAGATTTTGTCACCGTCAGCAAAGGTTGTGGCCGCTGGAATTACGACGTCAATGCCAGTCGTATCGGCGGCATCAAGTGTGGTCGCAAATGTGTCGGCAGCGGTGGAAGCCCCATCGGATCCGGTGAATGCAGCCTTGGCCACATAGCCTCCGACCGACAGATCCTGCCCGGCAACCGCAATAGAGGAAGCGGTCACATTGCCAGACGAATCGCGGTCCAATGAGGCCAGGATGCTGGTAGAGGCCGTGCTACCGTTCACCAGGTTCTGACCATTGAACTGCGCCGCGTTCACGATCGATTCAATCTGGTTCTTCAGGGCGGTGACGTCGTCATTGATCTTGCCCCGATCAACGTTGTCTTCCTGTGCGGCGACGATCTTGCTCTTCATGTCGGTCAGAAGATCGGTGATGGATTCCGATGCGTTGCGCGCAACAGCCACCGTCGATTGACCCAGCGATAGGCTGTCACCAATGGCCTTGAAGCCCTTGACGTCGGATTCCATGACCTTGGAGATCGCCCATACGGCGGAGTTGTCCTTGGCAGTGGCCACCGACTTGCCGGTGGAGATCTGCGACTGGACGTCGGCCATGCCCTTGTTGATGCCCTTGAGGGTTTGCAGCGCGACCATTGCGCTGTTGTTCGTCAGAATACTGGACATATGATTTCCTTCATACACATGACGCTTTTGCGCCGATTACATGCGAAGCACGGGGCGTTCGCGAAGACGTCATTCTGACAGGTGCAATCCGAACGTTTTCGTTACGGGTGCGCCACCATTCCGGTGCGCCGCCAACTTGACGGATATGTACTAATGGGTTCCTAACCAGCGTATGTCCCGTTTCGGGCATTTGACTAAAATGCGCTCAGGCCCGCTTCTCCAGCCTGCCGCCCGACGAAATCTCGATCATCTGCCGCTGACCGCTGCGGTCATAGGTCTCCAGCGATTTGCGCACCCGTCGGATGGTGGAAAACCGTTGCGCCACGGCCTGGATGCCCTTCATGGCGCTTTCGATGAGCTCCTGGTTGCGGGTAAGCTTGTCTTTCAGGTCGCCGAGCCCGGCGGTATCGGCGGCAGCGCATTCGGTCAGTTCGCGCAGCAGCCTCTCCTTGGTCTCCAGCACGCGCCCGACCTCATCGATATCGCCGCCCAGCAAGGCCGCGCGCTCCTTGTCGAGAAGATCGTTCAATTCGTCCAGAAGTTGTGATGCCCGGTCAGTCATTATCCGCCTCCATCAGCGCGTTGAAAAAGATCTCGGTCAGGCCCAGTCCCCCGGCCTGCACCATGGCATCGGCCTGGGCCTGCACGAGAAAAGACGAAAACTGCTCCTCCCCGGCACCGCCGCCGAAGGCTTCGGAAGATTGGCCGAAACCGGCCGATTTCAGCATCTCGGCCAGAAAGGTCGCCTCGAGGTCCTGGGCGGCTTTGCGCATGGTGTCCGGTCGGGACGGCGACATCGGCAGATGGGGTCCGGTCGCTTCGAGCATGGGAGGATCCTCCAAATTGTACAGGTTTTGAGCAATTTGCCGCAGCACCGGTAAAGATCTGGTAACCGTCATGGCGGATAAGGGGCGGTGTTGGGAAGAATTCCTGGAGATCGCATGCAACCCGAGATATTTCTGTCCGTTCCGCTGCACGACCACGCTGCGACGCCCGGCCAGGTGAAGGCGTCCGAGGGCGCCGAAGAGATGGATTTCGGACGCGTGTTCGCGCGGCAGTCCGCCGACGAGATGAGGCGCGAAACGCCGAAAACAGTGGCCGCGCCCACGGACAAGCGCACGCCAGTCGCGGAGGGTGAAGCCGAGGATGCAGAGGTCCTCGCCGACGAAGACACGCCGCCGGATGAAGCGGAGGCGGTGCCAGACGAGACCGCGCAACCCGAGCGCCCTGCGCCGGGTTTGACCGCTGATGTGAAGGGTCACACCGGCGAACCCGCCGCGATGGCGGGGGCCGACTCTGGCCATGCCGACTCTGGCCATGGCGATGCGACCTCGATGGGACCGATAAAAGCGCAGGGTGTCGACCGCTTCGGGGCGAACCAACAGGTCACAGCGCAGGAGTCGCCATTTGTGCCAGATCAATTTGCGTCCGAACTTTTAGGAGAGCGAAGGGCCGAAGTTCCCCATACCGTTTCCCTCGAGACACAGGATACAATTGGCGCATCACATGCCCGGAAAGAGCTGTTTGCTGGACAGGCGCCGATGGTTGCGCCGCCAGGCCCAAGGCGGGAAACAGAGGCGGGAAAGTTTGAGCCCAGAATCGATAAAGCCATGTACCGAAATCGGATTGGCTCAGGCGCGAATCGTGAAAGCGCGACACAGGCGGGCGAGTTGGACTTCACCAATTCCGGCGCTCCGGAGAGCAAAAGCGGATTGACCGGCCAGCCGGAAATCACGACCATCGATTCGAAGCGTCATGCGGGCCGGACATATGACCGCGCACAGCCTCTTGAAATTGCGGGAGTCGAGCCTGAGGCCGGCGCGGATCACCTAGGGAGACTTCCCGCAGAGATGGCGGCTATGCCCACAGCCCGTCGAGAACCGACGTCCGCGCGACAGGACATGCCAGAATCACCGGGGTCGCTGTGGCCTTTTCCGGCGAGCCAGATGCGAGGTGCCTTTGCCGGCATGGAAAACTCGCGGATGAACCCGCGGTACGAGGGGCACACCGTTCGGGGTGAGCAGGTCGTGCAAGATCATGATCGCTTGATCGGCACCGTTGTGAGCCCCCCTCGGACAGAGAGGAAAGGTCTGGCGTCAACCATGCAAACAGCGACGTCGGTCGGGATATCAGACTCAGCCATCAATCCGGCGACTTGGCCGCCCGTCCCGGCGGATGCTGTCTCTGCCGATTTGTCGACGATTCCTGCGCCCGGAGGCCATGAGCTACGATTCTCCCCGACGTATGTCGACTTGCCGGCCATGACCGCTGTCCCCGTGGCTTCTTCACGTCTATCAGAAGGGCTGAATGTAGCTGCAAGCGAAGAGCCTGACTTCAGGCCAGGACTCACCCGCCATGCCGTCCCAACCCAAGCTACTTTGAACACTGCGGAGGGCTCGGAGGCGCAATTTTCCGAACCCGCGCGCACCCGCCTGGGAACAGTCCAGCTCTCGGAAGACGCCGTCCGGCAGCAGAGTGCATCGTTGGCGGACCGGGATCCGTTGTCCGGCGTGAACTCATCGGCAAATCGCTCCGACCCGGCCCAGCTCCGTCTCGCAGCGACAGATGCGACCGAACAGAAGGCTGGCATGAGGAAAGCCGAACCGGAAGGGCAGCGTGTCGTGCTTTCGGATCGTGATCGCTTTGGCTTGGTACGGGGCCAGAACGGTGCACAGCCCACTCGCTCATTTGAAAACTCATCCATTGCGAGCTTCGGCGCCTTGAGAAAAGCGGGTGCTGGCGATGGCACGGAGGCCTTTTTGATGGCGGGCCGGGAACAGGCGCCTGAGGTGACCTCCGTGATCGGTCGCCCCGATGCGGGCCAGGTCCGCGTCGGGGCGACAGGTGTAACCGAAGAAGAAGCCACGGCGAAAACGGGTCCGGAATTGCAGCGCGTCATGCCTGCGGGTGGCAATAGCTTTGGCGTAAAGACTGGACAGAGCGGAACGATACCCATTCGTTCGGTCGAAACAGCACCCCGGCCGGATCCCGCTGCCGCCAGAAACGCCGGTGTGGTCGCTGGCACGACACCGCCCGCGATGGTGACGACCGGGGATCCGGCTGTTGAGACTTCTGGCCGGCTCGAAGAGCCCCCGGGCACAAAGGTGCCTGGCCTCAGTCTATCTGACAGCGGTGGAGTCACGATACCCCTCGCGGTAACCACCGTCCGAGGATCTGAACCCGCGGCGCAGCCTTTCGCAGATCCGCCAAATGGCCAACCGGCGGAGATGGCTCGTGTTCTGACGCCAACGCACGACGGATTACGTCCGCCGCAATCCGCCGGGGCGGGACCGGCTGAAGACGTGGGCAATTCGAGAGTTCTCACTTCGGTCCTCGAGACGCATGAAACCGGGCGTGATCGGCGGCTGGGTCCAGCGGAAATCGGGTCGCATGGGTTCGGTCCGCGAAATGTCACGGCGACGGACGCCGAGCGCCTGAGTTCGGAACCCGGGTTGATGGAACAACAGCTATCAGCCCATCGATCCGGGACTCTATCCCGGGATGAAGGTGCGGAACGGTGGCTCGGTGGAAGGGAAACGGCCCGATCCCGACCAAGCCCGGCACTGGGTGTCGGGGAACCGTCACCTCTTGCGTCGACCCGGGCGGAGGAGCCGGGCCATTCGCGGCACCCGGACCGCCTTGATGCAGGCAGGGCTCTGCCGCCCGAAACTGCTTCACCGCAAATGGCGCGCAGTGACGCTGTGACCAAGCCTACGCTCGCGTCGACAGAGATACCACAGGCCCAGGACGGTGCGGTCAACAAGATGGTGTCTGCGCCTGCGGATCTCGCGATGCCGCGGTTCGCGCCGGAGACGATGGGCCATGTCCCGCGGGACATCCCGCCCATGGGTGACCCCCAGGCGCCGCCGCCCGCGCAACACGCGGCGTTGGCCCGCGACGTGGCGCAGCAATTGTCGCAGGTGACCCGATCGCTTCCGGGTGAGGTGACCGAATTGACCCTGCGGCCGGAAGAGCTTGGGCAGGTCCGGATGCGGCTTTCCGGATCGGACGGGCAGATCGTGCTGCAGATCCTCAGCGAGCGGCCCGAGACGCATGACCTGATGCGCCGGCATATCGAGATCGTCGAACGCGCGTTTCGTGATCTGGGGTATCAGGATATAGCGTTCGAGTTCTCGTTCTCGGGCCAGCGCGGCCGCGAACCGCAATCGCCGCGTGAACCGACAGCGCCGGAGGACCGGCAGGTCGCCGAATTGCCACCGGCACCGAGGGCGGCCCGGGGCCAGATGCTGGTTCCCGGACGGCTGGATATCCGCTTGTAGGAGCATGACATGATTACACCCACCACTGCCGCCACCCCCCAGATCCTGTCCGGCACGCAGGCGCCCGCGGCCGATCAGACGGTGCTGAACTCGGACTACAATACCTTTTTGAAGATGCTGACCGCCCAGGTGATGAACCAGGATCCGCTCAATCCGCTGGATTCGACGGAATATGCCTCGCAACTGGCGACATTTTCCGCGGTGGAGCAACAGGTGGTCACCAACGATCTGCTGTCCAGCATGGTCAGCCTGCTCGGGTCCGGCGGGTTGAGCGATCTCGCAGGCTGGGTCGGGCAGGAGGTGCGCAGCGAGGCGCCGGCCTATTTCAAAGGCGATCCGATCTCGCTTTCGGTGTCGCAGGCGCTCAGCGCGGATTACTCGGTGCTCGAGGTCTATGATGACGAAGGGACACTTCTGCAGACCCACCCATTGACGCCGGACCAGACCAGTTTCGAATGGGACGGGCTGGACGACGCCGGAGAGCCCCTGCCCGAAGGCCAATACTCTTTCGTCGTTGACAATTTCACCGCCGGCGAATCAATCGGGCTGACCCCGGTCTCGACCTACAATGAAGTCAACGAGGCCCTGATCGATGGCGGTCAGATCTACCTGGTTCTCGCCGGGGGGTTCATCCTGACGCCCGAGGCGGTCACCGGAATTCGCCAATAACCCGCGATTTGATCAAAAATCCGCAATTGACTGATGCAGTGCAGCCACAAACTCGCCCATTTGGGGAATATTCGTTGCATTTATGTCGCATCGGTCGGGGCGCCCCGGATGGGCGAAAAAAACTGCAGAATCAGGTTTGAATCTGGCTTTCCATGCATGTACTTTGCGAACGCGTGGGGTGTATGTTCACCCAAGACTGTCTGGAGAACATTATGAAAAAGTTTACCTTTGCCGCCGCTGCAGCACTTGCGCTCGCTTCGGCAGCACCTGCTGTCGCCCAACAGGCGGACGTCGCAGCCGATCCGTTCGTGGCAACCCAAGGCACGACCGAACTCGCCATCATTGGCGGTGTGACGGCGCTTGTCATCATTGCCGCGGCAACTTCGGGTGATGGCGACAGCGGTAGCTCGTCCGGTACGCCCCAGTAAGCTCGGGCCGAACAGGTCGTAGAATTCGGGAACGGCGGTCTTTTCTGGCCGCCGTTTTCGCGTTTGGGGAGGTTTTTTCGTTTGACGACCAGACGCCGGGACCTGCTCAGCCTGCCAGGAAAGCCAGCGCGGTCAGCCCGGACCCGGCAAGCGCGCCAAGCACCACCAGGCCCGCGGCACGAATCCTGTTGGTGGGCGCCGGTCGCGGGGCACCCTGTTCGGACTGGCGGATCAGGGCGGCCTCGACCAGGCCCGGAAGCCGCGGCCCGAACCGCGCCAGGACCCGCGCGGTGCTGGCCAGATCGCGGGTCAGCGCGCGCGGGCCGATGCTGTTGCGGATGTAATCCTCGACGATCGGCCGCGCCACTTCCCAGATATTGGTCCGGGGATTGAGCGACCGCGCGACGCCTTCGACCACCACCATGGTGCGTTGCAGCAGGATCAGCTCGGTGCGGGTTTCCATGCCGAAGCGCTCGGTCACCTCGAAGAGATAGGCCAGCAGTTTCGCCATCGAGATCCGCGTCGCATCCATGCCGAAGATCGGCTCGCCCACCGCGCGCAGGGCGCGGGCAAACTCGTCCACATCGCGGTCGGCGGGCACGTAGCCGGCCTCGAAATGCACCTCGGCGACCCGCTTGTAGTCGCGCCGGATGAAGCCGAAGAGGATCTCGGCATAGACCCGGCGGGTATACTCGTCGATATGCCCCATGATGCCGAAATCATAGGCGATGATATTGCCGTTCGCCGCGACCTTCAGGTTGCCCTGGTGCATGTCGGCGTGAAAGAACCCGTCGCGCAGCGCATGGCTGAGGAACAATTGCAGCACCCGCTCGGCCAGCAGCTGGCGGTCATGGCCCGCCGCGTCCAGCGCCGCATTGTCGCCCAACGGCAGGCCCTCGGCCCAGCCCATGGTCAACACCCGGCGGTCCGAGAGGTTCCACTTGATCTCGGGCAGCTGGAAGCCTTCGTCATCCTTGGTATTGGCGGCGAATTCCGAGGCCGAGGCGCTTTCCAGCCGCAGGTCCAACTCGCCCATCACCACGCCTTCAAAGTGGCGGATCACCTCCATCGGGCGCAGGCGGCGCGACGAGGGCGACAGAAGCTCGATCGAGCGCGCGGCGAAATAGAAGGTGTCGATGTCGCGCCGGAAGGCGCGTTCGATGCCCGGGCGCAGCACCTTGACCGCGACGGTTTCGCCGGTCTCGGCCACGCGCGCCTTGTGGACCTGGGCGATCGAGGCGGCGGCGACCGGTTCGCTGAACTCGGAAAACACCGACTCGGACGAGACGCCCAGCGCGCGCGAGATGGTGTCGCGCGCCTCTTCCACCGAAAACGGCGGCAGCTTGTCCTGCAGGACGCGCAGTTGCACCGCCAGTTCCGGGCCGACGACATCCGGCCGGGTCGAGAGGATCTGGCCGAACTTGATATAGGCCGGCCCCATGACGGTCAGCGCCCGGGTCACCGGCGGCAGGCTCGGGTCGCCCTTGTAGCCCAGCCATTTGAACGGCCAGCCCAGGGTGCGGGCCGCGGCGCGCAGGAAGGGCGGCGCCTCGAAGGCATCGAGCACATCGGTCATGGCGCCGGTGCGTTCCAGCGTGGCGCCGGTGCGGATCAGCCGGAAGATATTGTGCGGTCCCCTCATCTCACAGCTTCCAGCCGGAATGCAGGCAGGCCACGCCCATGGTCAGGTTGCGATACTTCGCCTGCTCGAACCCCGCATCGCGGATCATCTGCAGGAAGGTCTCCTGGTCGGGGAAGCGGCGGATCGATTCCACCAGGTATTGATAGCTCTCGCGATCATTGGCGATGAGCTTGCCCATCTCCGGGATCACGTTGAAGGAATAGCGGTCATAGGCCCATTGCAGCCCCGGGTTGGGGATCTGGCTGAACTCCAGCACCATCAGCCGCCCGCCGGGACGCAGCACGCGAAAGGCCTCGCGCAGGGCCTGGTCGGGGCGGGTCACGTTGCGGATGCCGAAGCTGATCGTGTAGACGTCGAAGCTATTGTCCTCGAAGGGCAGGGCCATGGCGTCGCCCACCACCCAGTCGAGGCTGGCGGCCAGTTGCTCGGCCTCGGCGCGCTTGCGCCCTTCCACCAGCATCGGCTCGGTCAGGTCCAGCACCGTGGCATGGCCCCGGCCCGCGCGTTTGAGAAAGCGAAAGGCGATGTCGCCGGTGCCGCCCGCCACATCCAGAAGCTGCTGGCCGGGCCGCGGCGCCAGCCAGTCCATCATCGCATCCTTCCAGATCCGGTGAATGCCCATCGACATGACGTCGTTCATCACGTCGTAACGCGCGGCGACGGAATTGAAGACGCCCTGCACCCGGCCGGCCTTTTCCTCTTCCGGCACGGTCTGATAGCCGAAATGCGTGGTCTTCTGCTCGTCGTCGGTCATGGCGCCTTGCCGTTTTGTCCTGTTCGGCTTTCTTATAGAGCGCTGGCAGGCCGTTACAATGCGGCCCCTGGAAACGGAGCGCACCAAATGCCCGAATTGCCCGAAGTCGAGACGGTTCGCCGCGGCCTGGCCCCGGTGATGGAGGGCGCGCGCATCGCGCAGGTGGCGGTCAACCGCCCGGACCTGCGCTGGCCCTTCCCCGAACGGATGGCCGAGCGGCTGACCGGCGCGCGGGTGATGCAGCTGCGCCGGCGGTCGAAATACATCCTCGCCGATCTCGACCGGGGCGAGACCTTGCTGATTCATCTCGGCATGTCGGGGCGCATCCTGATCTCCGGCGATGCGTTGGGCCGCTTCGTGCACGACCACCCGGCGCCGGAAAAGCATGACCACGTTGTCATCGACATGGACAACGGCGCGCGCATCACCTTCAACGATCCGCGCCGCTTCGGGGCGATGGACCTGATGGCCAGCGAAGGGGCCGAGGCGCATCCGCTGCTCGCGAAACTGGGGCCGGAACCGCTGGGCAATGATTTCCACGAGAGCTACCTGGCCACGGCGCTGAAGGCCCGCAACACGCCGATCAAGTCGGCGCTGCTCGATCAGAAGATCGTCGCCGGGCTGGGCAATATCTACGTCTGCGAGGCGCTCTTTCGGGTCGGCATTTCGCCGCAGCGCAAGGCGCGCAATATCGCCGTGGCGCGGCTGAAGACGCTGGTCCCGGCGATTCGCGACGTGCTGACCGAGGCCATCGCGGCGGGCGGATCCTCGCTGCGCGATTTCCGCCAGGCCGATGGCGAGCTTGGATATTTCCAGCACAGTTTCGACGTCTACGGCCGCGAGGGCGAGGCCTGTCGAACCCAAGGCTGCACGGCCCGGATCGCCCGCGTGGTTCAGTCGGGCCGGTCGAGCTTCTATTGCCCGGCCTGCCAAAGATAACTTGAACCGTGCAATCAGAGTGATAAGCACGGTGAACTGACCGAAACAACGGAAAGCTACAGACATGGCCTATGAGACGATCGTCGTCGAAGTAGAAGACCACGTTGCCACCATCACCCTGAACCGCCCGGATGCGCTCAATGCGCTGAACGCGCAGCTTCTGACCGAGCTGTGCCAGGCGCTGGGCGAGGCACAGGACAACGACAAGGTGCGCTGCATCGTCCTGACCGGGTCGAGCAAGGCCTTCGCGGCAGGGGCGGACATCAAGGAGATGTCCGGGAAATCCTTTGTCGACGTCTTCTCCTCCGACTATTTCTGGCCCGAGCACATGGCCATCACCGCCACCCGCAAGCCGATGATTGCCGCGGTGGCGGGCTATGCGCTGGGCGGCGGCTGCGAGCTGGCGATGATGTGCGATTTCATCATTGCCGCCGACACCGCCAAGTTCGGCCAGCCCGAGATCAACCTCGGCGTCATTGCCGGGCTGGGGGGCACGCAACGGCTGACCCGGCTGGTGGGCAAGTCCAAGTCGATGGACATGCACCTGACCGGCCGCTTCATGGATGCCGAAGAGGCCGAGCGCGCCGGGCTGGTCAGCCGCGTCGTGCCGGCCAAGAAGCTGATGGAAGAGGCGATGAGCGCCGCCCAGAAGATCGCCGAAAAGAGCATGCTGGCCGCCATGGCCGCCAAGGAAGCGGTCAACCGGGCGGAAGAGACGTCCCTGGCCGAGGGCCTGCTGACCGAGAAGCGGCTGTTTCATTCGCTCTTTGCCAGCGAGGACCAGACCGAAGGCATGACGGCCTTCCTGGAAAAGCGCGAGGCGCAGTTCCGCGACCGCTAGATCAGGCGTGCGGCACAATAGGCCTTTGCAAATCCGGCCGATTTGTCTATATGCCGCCGTCATACATGCGCGTGCAGCCCGCCCAGGCTCGAATCACCTCCGGTAGATCCCTGCCAGGATCGGTCTGGCATCGCGTATACAGAAACGCTCAGACCCGAAGAGGGGAACCGCACATGGCCAATACGCCGCAGTCCAAGAAACGCGCTCGTCAGAACGAGAAGCGCTTTGCCACCAACAAGGCCCGCCGCTCGCGCATCCGCACCTACCTGCGCAAGGTCGAAGAGGCCATTGCCTCGGGCAACAAGGATGACGCCGCCGCCGCCCTGCGCAACGCCCAGCCCGAGCTGATGCGCGGCGTGACCAAGGGCGTCATGCACAAGAACACCGCAGCGCGCAAAATGTCGCGCCTGTCGGCCCGGGTCAAAGCGCTGGCCTGACTCGACCCTTTTTAAGCGAAATGCAAGAGGCGCCTCGCCCCGAGGCGCCTTTTTTGCGTTCCATATGGGCTTTTTCAGGGCTCTGTGGCCCTTCTGCACGGGGCCGGGGATTCTTTTCCGGGATACCACGAGTCAAGATTACGTTTGGGTTGCCGCTCTGCGGCGCGTGTTGCTAGGTTGAGTCCTGCGATTCACCGTCGCAATGGGGGGACAGGCCAGACCAGTCGAATTGCCGCGACTGAAGCATTCAAGGACAGGAAAACCTGCTTTGAATGTCTTGGAGCATATTGCTCAAAGCCATGTCCAACAGACTGACGTCGGCCGGAAAGCCGATTCACAGGGGCTAGCGCCCCTGCCTGAATCGCGTGTTTCCGCCGACAACCACGCAGCCGGAACTTTCGGCAAGGGGATGTGTGGTAGCTTAATGGGGACCCGGATGCGTGTGGGACATCCGGGGCATACTGGGAACGGACGCAGGTACAACATGACAAAAGACCAGTGGGGCGCACTACAGGGACAGTTGCGGGAAACCGTAGGGGCGAACAACTACACGAACTGGATCGAACCGCTGCGGTTCGACGGAGTGACGGACGGGGTGGCGAAATTTCTGGTGCCGACGAATTTCATGGGCAACTACGTGTCGCGCACCTTCGGCGATCTGCTGCTCTACACCATGACCAACGCCGGCGCCGAAGTGCGCCGGATCGAATTCGACGTTGCTGCCAACAAGACAAGCTCGCCGCGGGCCGAGGCTGCCAGATCCGCGGCGCAGCGCCCGTCACAGGGCAAGGCGACGAAACCGGATCTGGGCGACCTGCTGCCAAGCGCGCCCCTGGATCGTCGCTTCACCTTCGACACCTTCGTCGTCGGCAAGCCGAACGAGCTTGCCCATGCCGCCGCGCGCCGGGTGGCCGAGGGCGGCGAGGTGACCTTCAACCCGCTGTTTCTCTATGGCGGCGTGGGCCTGGGCAAGACGCACCTGATGCACGCCATCGCCTGGGAGCTGAAGGTGCGGATGCCGCATCTCAACGTGCTCTATCTCTCGGCGGAACAGTTCATGTACCGCTTCGTGCAGGCGCTGCGCGACCGCAAGATGATGGACTTCAAGCAGATCTTCCGCTCGGTCGACGTGCTGATGGTCGATGATGTCCAGTTCATCGCCGGCAAGGACAGCACCCAGGAAGAATTCTTCCACACCTTCAACGCGCTGGTCGACCAGAACAAGCAGATCATCATTTCCGCCGACCGCGCCCCGGGCGAGATCAAGGACATGGAGAACCGCATCCAGTCGCGCCTGCAATCGGGGCTGGTGGTCGACCTGCACCCCACGGATTACGAGCTTCGGCTCGGCATCCTGCAGTCCAAGCTGGCGGCGCACCGGGTGCAATATCCCGAGCTGGAACTGGACGGGAAGGTGCTGGAATTCCTCGCGCACCGGATCTCGACCAATGTGCGGGTGCTGGAGGGCGCGCTGACGCGGCTCTTTGCCTTTGCCTCGCTGGTGGGTCGTCCGATCACCATGGAGCTGACCCAGGATTGCCTCGCCGATGTGCTGCGCGCCTCGGAGCGCAAGATCACCATCGAGGAGATCCAGCGCCAGGTGGCCGAGCATTACAACATCCGCCTGTCGGAACTGGTCGGGCCCAAGCGGGTGCGGATCTTTGCCCGGCCGCGGCAGGTGGCGATGTACCTGTGCAAGCAGCTGACCAGCCGCTCGCTGCCCGAGATCGGCCGCCGCTTCGGCGGGCGCGACCATACCACGGTGATGCACGGGGTGCGCCGGATCGAGGAATTGAAGGTCCAGGACGGCCAGATTGCCGAAGACCTCGAAATGCTGCGCCGGACGCTGGAAGCCTGAGCAGATGCAACACTACGGCGGGCGATGTGACATCCGCGCCCGCCGTCCCTTGACGGCCCTGCAAAAGCATTGGAAACCTTGGCGAAAGCCCTGAAAAAGGGCTTGGCGCTATGGGGGGATACGGCTAACGTGCCGGTCCCGGGCTTTCGGAGGGACCAAGTATGAAGATCAGCATAGAACGTGGCACTTTGCTGAAAGCCGTGGCGCAGGCGCAGTCGGTGGTCGAGCGTCGCAATACCATCCCGATCCTCGCCAATGTCCTGATCGAAGCCGAAGGCGACACCGTGTCCTTCCGCGCCACCGACCTCGATATCGAGGTGGTGGACAAGGCCAACGCGGTCGTGGAACGCGCCGGGGCCACGACGGTTTCCGCCGTGACCCTGCACGAGATCGTGCGCAAGCTGCCCGATGGCGCGCTGGTGACCCTGGCGGAAGAGGGGGCCTCGGGGCGGCTGACGGTCGAGGCGGGGCGGTCCAACTTCTCGCTCGCGACCCTGCCGAAGGAAGATTTCCCGGTCATGGCCTCGTCGGAATATGCCACCAATTTCTCGGCCCCCGCGCCGGTGCTGCGGCGGCTGTTCGACAAGTCGAAATTCGCCATTTCCACCGAGGAAACCCGCTATTACCTGAACGGCGTCTACATGCATGTGGCCGATGGCGAGGGCGGCAGGGTGCTGCGCTGCGTGGCGACCGATGGTCACCGGCTGGCGCGGATCGACGCGGAACTTCCCGAAGGCGCCGCCGACATGCCCGGCGTGATCGTGCCGCGCAAGACCGTGGGCGAGATGCGCAAGCTGCTGGAAGACGACGACATGGCCATCGCGGTCTCGGTCTCCGAGACCAAGGTGCGCTTTGCCACGCCCGAGATCACCCTGACCTCGAAGGTGATCGACGGCACCTTCCCCGATTACACCCGCGTCATTCCCCAGGGCAACACCCGCAAGCTCGAGGTCGACGCCGCCGATTTCGCCCGCGCGGTGGACCGGGTGGCGACGGTCTCGTCGGAGCGGTCGCGCGCGGTGAAACTCTCGCTCGACGAGGACCGGCTGATCCTGTCGGTGAACGCGCCCGACAGCGGGGCCGCCGAGGAAGAACTGGCAGTGGCCTATGCCGACGAGAAGCTCGAGATCGGGTTCAACGCCAAGTACCTGCTGGAGATCGCCAGCCAGGTGGACCGCGAGAACGCGGTCTTCCTGTTCAACTCGGCGGGCGATCCGACCCTGATGCGCGAAGGCAATGACACCAGCGCGGTCTATGTCGTCATGCCGA
The DNA here is from genome assembly GCA_006226775.1 of Paracoccaceae bacterium. Taxonomy (GTDB): domain Bacteria; phylum Pseudomonadota; class Alphaproteobacteria; order Rhodobacterales; family Rhodobacteraceae; genus Marinovum. The sequence goes on from SBGD01000060.1 coordinate 205,342, forward strand.
TGCGGGTGTGACACCGGACGCATCTACGTGCCCGGCGCGGAATCAAGGCCGCAGGCCGCCGCGCGATCGTCACGCCAAAGGCGTGCCTTCGGCACGACCCGCCCCGTCGCACCTACGGTGCGCCACTAATGGGTGGCACGCCTCCGGCGTGACGGGCGGCGATTTGTTGAAGGCAGCGCAACGGTCCAAGCTTTTGCGGATCTGGCACCATAAAGCGCTCCGCTCATCCGTTGGATCGCCCCCCCGCGGGTCGGCGATGGCGCGGCTCGCACGAAACGGGTAGGTCATGCCGACCCATATCACCCGCCTCAAGCTCTCGCATTTCCGCTCGCACAAGCACGTCGCGCTGACCTGCGATGCGCGGCCCGTGGCGCTGTTCGGGCCCAATGGCGCGGGCAAGACCAATATCCTCGAAGCGGTCTCGCTGTTCTCCCCCGGCCGGGGCCTGCGCCGCGCCAGCGCCGAAGAGATGACCCGCCGCCCCGAGGCGCTGGGCTGGAAGGTCTCCGGCGAGGTCGAGGCCGACGGGCGTATCCACGAGGTCGAAAGCCAGTCGGAGGCCGGCAGCGCGCGGCAGGTGCGGATCGACGGCAAACCGGCGCCGCAGGTGGCGCTGGCCAGCCTCGCGCGGGTGCTCTGGCTGATCCCGGCGATGGACCGGCTCTGGATCGAAGGCGCGGACGGGCGGCGGCGGTTTCTCGACCGAATGACGCTCAGCTTCCATCCCGGTCACGCCCAGGCGGTTCTGGACTACGAAAAGGCCATGCGCGAGCGCAACCGCCTGCTCAAGGACCAGGTGCGCGACCCGCATTGGTACCGCGCGCTCGAGGCGCAGATGGCCCGCGCCGGAGCCGCGATCCATGCCAACCGGCAGTCGGCGCTGGCGCGGGTGACGGCGGCCCAGCAGGACGCGCAGACCAGTTTCCCGATCTCCGACCTGGCGCTGGAAACCGCCGAGGGCGGGATGCCCGATGGCGAGGAGGCCCTGCGCGCCGCCCTGGCCGAGAGCCGCCCCCGCGACCTGATCACCGGGCGCGCCATGGTGGGCCCGCACCGCGCCGACCTGGCGGCGGAGTACAGCGCCAAGGGCACGCCGGCGCGCGATTGCTCGACCGGCGAGCAGAAGGCGCTGCTGATCTCGCTGATCCTCGCCAATGCCCGCGCGCTGGCCGCCGGGACCGGCAGCCCGCCGATCCTTCTGCTCGACGAGGTCTCGGCCCACCTCGACGCCAGCCGCCGCGCCGCACTTTACGACGAGATCTGCGCGCTGTCCTGCCAGGCCTGGATGACCGGCACCGGGCCGGAACTTTTCGCCGATCTGAGCGACAGGGCCCAGCACTTCGAGGTGCAGGAAACCGACGGGGAATCGCGTATCGCAGCGATGTGAGGTCGCGGGGCAAAAGACACAAAATATGGTGTCATCCGCGTGACATGCCCCCCGAAAAAGCCTATATTCCGGGCAACAGAAAAAGAAGGCAAAGCATGTCCGAGCAAGCGCAGCCGTCGCCTGAATATGGCGCGGATTCCATCAAGGTTCTCAAGGGTTTGGAAGCGGTCCGCAAGCGCCCGGGGATGTATATCGGCGATACCGACGACGGGTCCGGTCTGCATCACATGGTGTACGAGGTCGTGGACAACGGCATTGACGAGGCCCTGGCCGGTCACGCGGACTATGTTCACGTGAAAATCCACGCCGACAGCTCGGTCTCGGTGCGCGACAACGGCCGCGGCATCCCGGTCGACATCCACGAGGAAGAGGGCGTGTCCGCCGCCGAGGTCATCATGACCCAGCTTCATGCCGGCGGGAAATTCGACAGCAATTCCTACAAGGTCTCGGGTGGTTTGCACGGCGTGGGCGTCTCGGTGGTCAATGCGCTCTCGGTCTGGCTCGAGCTGCGGGTCTGGCGCAATGGCAAGGAGTACCTGGCGCGGTTCGAGCACGGCGAAACCACCGAGCATCTGCGCGTGGTCGCCGATGCGGTGGGCGAATCCGGCACCGAGGTGCGGTTTCTGGCCTCGACCGGCACGTTTTCCGATCTGAACTATGATTTCCACACGCTGGAAAAGCGACTGCGCGAACTGGCCTTCCTGAACTCCGGGGTGAAGATCATCCTAGAAGACGCGCGCCCGGCGGAACCGCTCTACCTCGAGCTGTTCTACGAGGGCGGCGTCAAGGAATTCGTCAAGTATGTCGACCGCCACAAGCACCCGGTGATGGCCGAGCCGATCTATGTCAACGGCGAGCGGGACGAGATCGGCGTCGAGGTGGCGATGTGGTGGAACGACAGCTACCATGAGACCGTCCTGCCCTTTACCAACAACATCCCCCAGCGCGACGGCGGCACGCATCTTGCCGGTTTCCGCGGTGCGCTGACCCGCACCATCCAGAAATACGCCCAGGAAAGCGGCATCGCCAAGCGCGAGAAGATCACCTTTACCGGCGACGACGCGCGCGAGGGGCTGACCTGCGTGCTCTCGGTCAAGGTGCCCGATCCGAAGTTCTCGTCCCAGACCAAGGACAAGCTGGTCAGCTCCGAGGTGCGCCCGGCGGTGGAAAACCTGGTGGGCGAGAAACTGTCGGAATGGTTCGAGGAAAACCCGACCGAGGCCAAGCTGATCGTCGGCAAGATCGTCGAGGCGGCGATGGCCCGCGAAGCCGCGCGCAAGGCGCGCGAGCTGACCCGGCGCAAGACGGCGATGGATGTGAACTTCCTCGCCGGCAAGCTGAAGGATTGCTCGGAAAAAGATCCGTCGAAGACCGAATTGTTCCTCGTCGAGGGTGACAGCGCCGGCGGCTCGGCCCAGACCGGGCGCGACCGCAGCACCCAGGCGATCCTGCCGCTCAAGGGCAAGATCCTCAACGTCGAGCGCGCGCGTTTCGACCGGATGCTCGGCAGCCAGGAGATCGGCAACCTGGTCATGGCTCTGGGCACCGGCATCGGGCGCGACGAGTTCAACATCGACAAGCTGCGCTACCACAAGATCGTCATCATGACCGACGCCGATGTCGACGGCGCGCATATCCGCACGCTGCTGCTGACCTTCTTCTACCGCCAGATGCCCGAGCTGATCGAGGGCGGGCACCTCTATATCGCCCAGCCGCCGCTCTACAAGGTCAGCCGCGGCAAGTCCGAGGTCTATCTCAAGGACCAGGCGGCGATGGACGACTACCTGATGGCCCAGGGGGTCGAGGGCGCGGTGCTCAAGCTGGCGGGCGGCGAAGAGATGATGGCGCAGGACCTCTTGCGGGTGGTCGAGGAGGCGCGGCAACTCAAGCGCGTGCTCGACGCCTTTCCGACGCATTACCCGCGCCACATCCTCGAGCAGGCGGCGATTGCCGGCGCCTTCGTGCCCGGCGCGGTGGATGCCGACCTGCAGGGCGTGGCCGACAAGGTGGCCGAACGGCTCGACCTGATCGCGCTGGAATACGAAAAGGGCTGGCGCGGGCGCATCACCCAGGACCACGGCATCCGGCTGGCGCGCATCCTGCGCGGCGTCGAAGAGGTGCGCACCCTCGACGGCCCGATGCTGCGCTCGGGCGAGGCGCGCCGCACCGGGTCCTTCACCCAGTCGCTGCAGGAGGTCTACGGATCCGCCGCGCGTCTGCACCGCAAGGACCGCTCGGAACTGATCCACGGGCCGCTCGATCTTCTCCAGGCGATCCTGGAAGAGGGCGAAAAGGGCAACGCGGTGCAACGCTACAAGGGCCTGGGCGAGATGAACCCGAACCAGCTCTGGGAAACCACGCTGGACCCGGATGCGCGGACGCTCTTGCAGGTCAAGGTCGACGATGTGGCCGAGGCCGACGACATCTTCACCAAGCTGATGGGCGATGTCGTCGAACCCCGCCGCGAGTTCATCCAGAAGAACGCGCTGAGCGTCGAGAACCTCGATTTCTGAGCGGGTGTCAGCATTCGACCAGTGTTCGACAACGGGTGGTCTTGGAGCCTCCGGGCCACCCGTCGGCGTTATTCGCGGAGGCGCAGGAACCATTACCCCCAAGACCTAACTCGCCAGAAAGGGCGGCTGTCATGGCACGGTCCTGTGCGCGTGTTCGAGGACGTTGGCGCCTATGCCGGTTTGCGCGCCAGCAGGGTTGCAAACTGTAGCTGTGCCCCGTTGTGCATGGTGCCAAGGTCTTCGTTGTACTTCATCATGTCCCAGCCCTGATACATGGTGCCGAGCTGGCCTTCCTTCAGGGTGAACGGGAACCCGACCGGGCAGGGATGGGCGGCCGTGTCCATGGCACACACGATCAGATTATAGCCGCCGGGCACGGTATGCGCCTGCATGTCGGCGAGAACCGCCTCGACCCGTCCGGGGTCGAGAAACATCAGGGTTACGGTACAGGCAATGAACCCGTAGTCGGCATCCAGGTCTGCCCGGTTGATGTCATAGACGCGCGGATCGATATTGCTGATGCCGTCCTGCGCGACGATGGAGTGCAGCATGCCAATGGCATTGGCGTTGCTGTCCACTGCGGTGACGTTGAACCCCTGCTGGCTGAGGTAAAGGGCATTGCGGCCATTCGAGCACCCCATATCGAGGGCGTCGCAGGGCTCGATCTGCTGGCAAGCCTCGACCACTTCGCTGTGGGGCGGGTTCAGGCCGTGACGGCTGTTGAGATCTGTCATTTCCATCTCCGGTAGGGGCAAGACCTGTTCAGGAGGCCTGGCAATGCAGGCCTGCCGCCTGGGACCATGGACAGAAGGCCAATCAGACTATTGCGTACCAATTCACGATGAGAACGGCAACCGCGATCGACTGCTGATGCGCTGGGCTGGAGAAGGACTGGCAGATTGCCCGATTTCCGGGGTTCAAACCCAGGACAGGCCCCGAGCACACGTTGAAAACATTCTGCCCGCCGGCGCTACCCGGCCTGCGTGCGTCCCGCCGCATGCGGCAAATCGAGCTCGGATCCGACCTCGAAAGCCGTGCGGCAAATCTGACAGGATGTGGGACGGCGTGGCGGATCGGGGGCGCTGTCAGGCGCACACCAAATCCACCAGCTATTCCGGCGCTTCGTGTCGAATTTCATCGTGTGGTCGCCGAGCGTGGTGCTTGCAGCGCGCTACCACCGGTTGCATGCCACCTGTCCGCTGGCCGTCGACGCGCCGAGGTAGCTCTCGATCGGTCGCCCCCTGCCGTTGGCATAGTCGCGCCCGACGCGGGCCCAGTCGACCTGCGCGGCCTTCGACCAGTCAGGCCCGTCCAGCGGCGCCCCAATTGCCGGCGATGCGCCATAATCGACCACCCGCTGTCCTTCCTCGAAGGCGTCAAGCGCCTGATCCCAGCGATTGCCCCGCATCGTCAGCCCCAGCGACTTCGCCCCCGGATCGTATTCCGCGGTGAACAGCGTGCCGAAGCCTTCGGCATAACGGTCCTGCAGCAGCGGCGGCTTCAGAAACCTCTGGTTGAGCTTGCGCGGCTTCGCGGGCATCCGCGCGAGGCAGGCATGGCGCTCGAAACTGCGGGTAAAGACCGGGCGATCCGCGAGTTGTCCCGGGCCCTGGTGGTTGGTGGCGATGGCCTCCGGCATGCGCCGCATCCCGCCGCCGGGCGACAGTTCCACGCTCGCGGTGCGGCGCGCGGCATCCGCCAGCACGACGTTGTACGCCATGTGCGACGGCACCCGCTTCAGCACGGCCAGGGCTTGGTCCACCGTGTCGCAGGTTTCCAGCAGGTAGCGCAGGATCGTGGTGATGCCGAAGCCCTCGCCGGTGTCCGAGCGGCCGCCAAAGGCCAGGGCGACGGTCAGACCGGCGGCGTTGATCCCGTCCGACAGGCCCCAGAGGAACTCGACCATCCCCATCACCGGGCGCCCCGACCATGCGCTGCGCAGCAGCAGGCCCTCGTTCAGATCGGGCGAGAGGTCGTAGTTGCGCACCAGCCGCACGTCCTTCTTGTTGGCGACCGCGGAAATCGAACAGCCGCCGAGGTAGGGCGGCGGGCACCAGGTCGAGAGAAACCGCGCCGCGCGATCCGAGCCCCCGGCCAGGGCGACCAGACGGTCATAGGTAGGCAGAAGCTCGGGCATGTGGTGTTGCATCGCGCGCCGGCAGGTCTGGCGCGACGGGCCGAGATCGCCGCCCCGGGCGACGAACCAGGCCTCGTAGGCGGGCCAGGACCGGTCCCAGCGGGCTTTCCATTTCGGCCCGGGCCGGGCTTCGTCCACGGCGTCGAAGGTCAGTTCCATGTTTGTCATCTCAGGCCCCGGTGTCGGTTTGAAAGAAGAAGCGGACGAGTTCCGCGCTGGCGTCGGGGCCTTCGGCCACCGCATGCGACCCGGCGGGATTGCCGCCGGACCAGGCATGGCCCAGGCCGTCGATGGTCCAGTGCTCCAACCGGCTGATCCCATCGGCGCCGCTGGTGACCCTGCGGGTGAAGCTGCGGTTGGCCGCGGTGCCGCGGTCTTCGGTTTGCAGCGTCTGGCCCGGCAGTCGCTGCAGCACGTCGCGCACGATGTGATCGCCGTTCGCCGGATGCACCACTGCATCGGCGCTGCCGTGAAACACGATGGTGCGCACCGGCGTGCCGGGCAGGGCGGCGGTCCGCGTCGCGCCATTGCTCATGGCGGCAAAGGCCGAGGGCACGTCCTTTGCCGCGCCGAAGGGCAGGCCGGAATGCGCGCCGACGGCGGCAAAGACCTCGGGGTAGGTCTCGCCGAGGATCACCGCCATGGCCGCCCCGGCGGACAGCCCGGCGACGAATATGCGCCCTTCGCCGATTTGGAACTCGGCGCCCACCTCGCGGGTCAGCCCGGCGATGATCGCCGGTTCCCCCCGGTCGCGCCGCTGATCGCCCAGGCTGAACCAGTTCCAGCACGATTGCGCATTCTCGCCGCGCGACTGCTGCGGGTAGACAACGACGAAACCGTGCCGCTCGGCCAGGGCGTTCATCCCGGTTCCCAGCGCGAAATCCTCCGGCGTCTGGGTGCAGCCGTGCAACATGACGACCAGCCCGGAGACGCCCTGCGCGGCCGTCGACGGCACGTAGGTCCGATAGCCGCGGCTGCCCGCGGCGCAGGTAAACCGGCTGTCGCGGAAGGCGGCGCCGGGCGGCAGCGGAGCAGCAGGCACGGGCGTCGCACCCGGCATCTGCCCCAGGCCCTGCAGCACCGCGTCCATCGCCGGGAAACCGGGCTTGGCCTGGGGTGCCTGGGCACCGCCCTGCGGCGGCACCAGTCCGTGCCGCGCCAGCGTCTGCTGGACGAGATCGTTCGCGGCGGTCAGACGGGCAGAGCGCGCGTCATCATCCACCGGGCGCCATGCGCCGATGTTGAAGTCGGTCATTCGAGGTCCTCGATTGAAGGCCGGGCATCTCAGCTGATGCGGTCGGCAAGGGCTTTCTTGATCTCCGGGCTGGCCTGAAGCGCGCCCAGAACGGTGATCGATCCGATGGTCGCAAGCGCCAGTTCGGGGGTGACGTCGGGGTCGATGCGGGCCAGTCCCACAACCTTGACATGCAGCACCTCGCCGGCATCGCGAAGCGCTTCGAGATCGTCTCGGGTATAGTCGCGCAGGCCCAGCTCCATGGTGTGCCGCTCGATCGATTTGCTGACGGTTTCGACGTGGCTGTCGATCTGCCGCCGGATCGCGGTGCGAATGAAGTCGCTGCGGTTGGAATAGAACCCCTCCTTCACCAGAAGGTCGATCCGGCCCAGGTCCACATAGCCGAGGTTGATGGTGATCTTCTCACTGTCGGGGGTCTTGTCGCGTAGCTGGCGGATATTGCTCATGTGCTTCTCTCCATCCCTGTGGATGGTATATGGATGTTTAATCCCACATGGCAAGAGAAAACTTGTGTTGTCCTGTCGAAGCCCGGATGGTGTGCCCGACCCCGACGGCCTGCGCGGGGCGCCGAAACCTGCATCCGCAGCGGCTGGATTGGCGCGGGCGACGTCGGGCGGATTTCGCGGCAACGGTCAAGCGCGCAGGGAACCGCAAGGCCTCCCGGGCGGTTTCCTGTTCAGCCGGGCGGCGGCTTCCGGCCATGCCCGCCCGCATCAGGATCCTGCATTCACAAAAGGAGAGACCCCACATGACCTACACCATCAACCGCATGTTCGAGGACACGGAGTTCGACGCCATCGACGCCCGCACGCGCGAGGCGCTGGCCGATCAGGGCTTTGGCGTGCTGACCGAGATCGACGTCAAGGCGACGATGAAAAAGAAGCTGGAGATCGAGATGCCGGCCTATCGCATCCTCGGCGCCTGCAACCCCAAGCTGGCGCACCAGGCGATCGGGTTCGAGCCTCGGGTCGGCGCGATGCTGCCCTGCAACGTCATCCTGCGCCAGGTCGACGGCGGCGTCGAGGTCAGCGCGGTCGATCCGGTGGCCTCGATGCAGGCCATCGAGAACGACGACCTGACCGCCATCGCCCGCGAGGTGCGCGACCTGTTGACCAAGGCCATCGACGCGATCTGACCTGGCGCAGCACCTAGCAGGGTGCTGAAATAGTCCCGCCTCGACAAGGATTTGAGAACGTGATTCACCCTCGGCACGGAAACGGCGGGGGTGAGGATGCGCGGTGT
>SBGD01000070.1 GCA_006226775.1 Paracoccaceae bacterium
ACATGTTCCATCAGGAGCTCGCCTTCTTCCTCGGCAAGGAAATGCATCCCCCGCGCCAGCAGCGCGCACAGCCCCGCCACGCGCAAGTCTTGCCCTTCGAAAAACCCGCTCTCGAACCCTCTCGCCAAGATGTCGAGCGCGCCCGCCACGTTGGAGAGGCGTTGAGGAACCTCTTCCAGCGTGGTCAGAAGGGTGTCCAAATCGCCGTCGCCCATCTCGACTGCCATGGACAGCCGCATCGCGTTGAAGTTCTTGCTCATTGCACATCCTCTCTTGAAAACGGTCCGAGTTCCGCGCAGGCGGCGATTGCCCCGCGCAGCTCGGCGGCATCGCTGGCGGCTTGTTCCGCCAACGAGAGAAGCGAAAGAAGTGATGCGGCGGCTTCCTTGTCGCCTACCCCTTGTTCATCCAGACGTGCCTTGTGAAAGCGCAGTTCCTCAAGCTGCTGCGCTGCATAGGCCTCTTGGCGTGATGCACGTTGGAGAAGGGCAGCCTTGCTGCCTGGTCGGCCCAGCAAAACCAAAGCAACTTTTCCGTCAATGGCAGAATTCGGCAGGTCGATCTGCAATCCGATAGTAATACTCATCACCGGCCTCCCATCATGCGAATGGCCATGCGCAGGTGCGCTTCCGTGACGGTTTCCCCTTTCGCGATCACCCGAGCCTGGCGCGCGGCCGAGGCGGACGCGCGCAAGCTGCCCTGGTCTTCGCCAAAGGCTGCGGCCATGTCCTGTAGCGCCTTCTGATCGGGAAACAGGTTTTCGGCCAAGTCGCGCAGCTCCCCGGCGTTCGGGCGCGGCAGGCTCACGTTGTGGGTGACGCGCGACAGGAGCGGACGGAAATAGGCGGTGTGGATACCCCCGTTGCGCCCCATGAAGGTGTCATTGCCGACAAGCGCCAAACCGAATGCCGGTTGGTTCGACTCGCCCAGCCGGGCCATGTCGCCCCGGTCCCACAAGCCGCGCAGGCTCTCAAGGATTGCGGTTTTCAGCTCTTGCGCCTCATCCACAAGAAACAGGCACCGCGGGCCGTAGTTCCGGAACGGAAAGCCCTTGACCTGGTTGTAGAGGCTTTCCACCCCGTCCGGCGTCGAGCTGGCCTCGATCCGGTATTGTGCCAGAATGGCGCGGACAAAGGCCCCGAGCGAGCCGCCAATGGCCGGTGTCGCCGTGATGCTGACCACGCGCACCCCATCGTTTTCGAGCATGTCGCGTGACCGGTTGAGCGAATAGCTCTTGCCGATCCCCGCCGGGCCGCGCAGCAAAGCCAACCCGGCCCCGTCCGTGACCTGCGTCAGGACCGAATGCATCATTGTCGAGAGGTTCGTCTCGATGCTAGGAATGTCTGGTAAGACCGTCATGAAGGTTCCTTTCTGACTGGTATTGCGTTCGGAAGGATCGGTGGGGTTGACGACAATCATTGCCCATCGGTCCTTCGTTCTTTCGGGCCACAGACGGCCAGAAACTCATCAATAAATGCCCGGCGCGCGTCGTCGTCGTCGCGTGCCGCGCGCTCCGGGTCGCTGTCGGAAAGCCGGATGATCGCGCCGTGTGCGCCCGCCAGCGGCCCGCGGTTGACGCCTTTCAGAAGCTCAACCGCCGGATCGACGGTCGGATCCACGTGGCGCTTGAGGTCGTGGATCGCCCCGTCCTGAATCTTGACGCGCCGCGACTTCTCGCGCGCGCCGTCGCGGTCCAGTGGGTGATAACGGGTTTCCGGAAACGCCCGGCCCGGAAGCCGCTCGCCATTTCGCAGGACGAATGCGCCTTGCGCGCTACTCCGCAGCGGAATGCGCAGATCGACCGTATCGCCCGCGCCCAGCCGCAGGGTTTCGTCGCTGACCCAGAGCTCATTGTCGAAGCGGAATTTGCCTTGGGTGATCTGCCTGGCATCGCGGCGGCTAAAGGCAAAGTCGAATGCGTCTTCGTCCAGCGTGACGGCCTGCCAGCCCCGGTCCATGGCATCCTGCATTGCCTGGCGCGGTGACAGGCCGTCCAGCAGCCCGTCTTGCGGCGTGTCGTTGTAGACTGCCACCATGTCCAAGACCGCTTGAATGAGGTCTTCAATGGGCCCTTCAAACCCTTTTACAGGCTTGCCAACAGCATGGGTTTTCTTGTTGGTCCGATCCCCGCCGATCCAGCCGGGAATATGGCGCAGATAGCCTTGCTCCAGCTTGCCGAATGCCCCTTCCAGACCGCCCTTTGCCGGGCCGTTGTAGGGTTGCGCCAGCACGCGACCGCCCGCCGAAGACAGGGCGTCAATCGCACCGGGGATTTCCAGCATCGCCGCCCCGAGGGCAGAATATTCGCCGCCATTGTCCAGGTAGATCACGCGCGGCACGCCCGCCGCCGGATCGCACACCAGGTTATAGAGCGCGTCGGCAATGTCCGTCTGCCGGATGCCTTGGCCCTTCCCGAGCACCGCGACGGTCACCCACATGTGGCGGCTGTAATCATCCATCCAGGCAATCAACCGCAGGCGCAATTGCCCGCCCGCGTCGTGATCCCGCACATAGATGTCGATCGGGTGAACGTCGCCATAGACGACTTCCATGGGCCAGTCGCATTTGCCTCGCGCGATCCGTGGCAAGTCCCTGTCGAAAAAGGCTTTGTTGTCCTGATCGTGCCGCGCAACGCGCTTCCAATCCGCCAACCGGTCCGTGTATTTCTGAGTGACCTTGCAGAGCTTTTCGAGCTGCTTGCGGTCCAAGCCGCTGCCCGCGCCCTCGCAAAGCTCCACCAGCCTCTTGCCCGCCAGAACGCGGACCTTGCGGCCCGACATGCTCTTGGCAATCAGGCTCAAGCAATAGCGCTCCAACATCCCTGCCACGCTCGACATGGCCTCCGCCGAAAGGTCTATGCCCTGATCCCACGCGCGACTGACCAGCACCCGCCGCTTGCCGGGTTCGCCGTTCGGCTTGGGCAACAACCCCGCCAGCCCGTCGCGATCATAGGCGATCAGCCATTCGCGGAATGTCTTGACATGCAGGCGTTGCTTCCTGCCGCCGTAAATCACTGTTTGTGCAGCGATTTTTGCCAGCGCCTCGGCTCTCGCCCGGCTCCGGGGCTTGGTGCCCAACGCGGGCTTGATGATCTCGAACCGTTCCGCCTGGCGTTCCACGCGCCAAGGTTCGATCTCGACGCCAGAGGCTTGCTCTTGGGTATCCGCAGAGACTTCTTGCAGGGCTTTCAGGCCGGGCAGAGCGTCCAGCAGCTCCGGCGTTACCCGCGACATGTCCAGACCCCAAGTGACACCGCGCGATCCGCCCCGCTGCCCCGGAAGCTGGACAACCGGCAGGCGGTGCCCATGCCACGTCTTTCCCGAACTTGCCACCGAAAACGCGTACCGCGCAGTTCTTTCAGGCACCGCCGCAGCAACAGCAAATTGGGAGGCACCTACATATTTCACTTCAAGCCTCGGACAATTTCTAAGAATTGCAAGGCAAGTTCCCGGCTTTTTGGGCCCTGGCGTTCGCCTGTAAGCGCAGCCGAGACGGCTTGCCGGTGAAGATTGTGCTTTCGGCAAACGGCGTGAAGGGAGGTGCCCCGGCGCACCAACATCGCGCGAACCTCTTTCAAGAGCTCCTTGGATGGTGTATCAAGATGCAACAACGGCCACTTCCTTTTGTTGGTTTTGGGCGCTTTGCAACATATATGGGCGCATTGCGCCCAAGTCAACGGGGAATGCTATGAACAAGGTGCCGTCGCGGGGTGGTAGCTACATCCGAGACAAGCAAGGCGATCTTCATGTGGTTGATGGTCCTCAAAAGACTCCAGCCGTCGAAGGCGCAGTAGCCAAATCGAGTGATGCAGAAGATGTTCTGAGCGCTCTGCAAAAACGCCTGAAAGTTAACACAGACCAAGCACTTGCTGCTGTTTTGGGCATCGGAAGAAGTACTGTGACGAGCTGGCGGCGAAGAGGGAAAGTCCCAGCGCGATATGCCAGACTCGTGGAAAAAGACACCCAAGAGCGTTTGAAGGCTGCGTTCGAGTTCGATCTTCTGTCAGATGAAGAGCGAGCGGCATTGACACTGGCGGTAGTCAGAATGCACCACAATTGGCTACCGAAGCTCGACGAATACCCGGAATTCTTGCGTCAAGGCGGGTTCATACCTGCGCAGATATCGCAGCACGTAGACCAAGCGCTTCGAGATATATTGGGCGAATTGGAACGGGTGGAGTACCAGGACGTCCAACATTGCCTGAACGCAATTGTCTTCGCTGAGTTCTACAGCGAGTAACGACCGCAATTGTTGCCGCAATCGTTGCCGCAATCAAAGTCGCGCTCAACAAAATCAATAACTTAGCCCATCTCGAAGCCGCACCCGATTGCGGCCACTAGGCGTCCCGCCACTTCCCCAACAATTTCAGCACCTTAACAGCACGGCCACGCCGTTCCGCGAACAATCCTTAGGTATCACTCAGGGAAAATCGCTAGGTATCACTTCAGCGCACGTCGACCGGCTGGGGGGCCAGCCCCCCAGACCCCCCGGAGTTTATCGGCAAGATGAAGGGGTGGGGTCGGCGCAGGGGACGGACCTTGAGCGCGATGACATGAGAAAGCCCGCCATCCTTTGCAGGGGGCGGGCTTTTTTCGTGGGCGGGGGCTGGGCTCAGCCGCCGAAATCGTCGAGCATGATGTCTTCGCGGTCCACGCCCAGCTCCAGCAGCATGTTGATGCAGGAGGCGTTCATGATCGGCGGGCCGCACATGTAGTACTCGCAGTCTTCCGGCGCCGGGTGGTCCTTGAGGTATTCCTCGTAGAGGACATTGTGGATGAAGCCGGTATAGCCGTCCCAGTCATCCTCGGGCAGCGCGTCGGAGAGCGCCACGTGCCAGGTGAAGTTGGGGAATTCCTTGGCCAGCTCGTCGAAATCCTCGACGAAGAACATCTCGCGTTTCGAGCGGGCGCCGTACCAGAAGCTGATCTTGCGGTCGCGGTTCTTCAGGCGCTTGAGCTGGTCGAAGATATGGCTGCGCATCGGCGCCATGCCGGCGCCGCCGCCGATGAAGATCATTTCCTTCTGCGTGTCGCGGGCAAAGAACTCGCCGAAGGGGCCGGAAATGGTGACCTTGTCGCCGGGTTTCAGGTTGAAGATGAAGGACGACATCTTGCCCGGCGGAATGCCGTTCGAGCCCGGCGGCGGCGAGGCGACCCGGACGTTGAGCATGATGATGCCCCGTTCCTCGGGGTAGTTGGCCATGGAATAGGCGCGTTCCACCGGCTCTTCGAGCACGCTCTCGTATTGCCAGAGATTGAACTTGTCCCAATCCTCGCGGTAGTCCTCCTGCACGTCGAAGTCGGAATACTTGACGTGATGGGCCGGGGCCTCGATCTGGATGTAGCCGCCGGCGCGGAAGTTGACATTCTCGCCTTCGGGCAGCTTCAGCACCAGCGCCTTGATGAAGGTGGCGACATTCTCGTTCGACACCACCTCGCATTGCCATTTCTTGACGCCGAAGACCTCTTCGGGGACCTCGACCTCCATGTCCTGCTTGACCGCGACCTGGCAGGACAGGCGATCACCGAGGGCGGCTTCGCGCTTGGTGATGTGGCTTTCCTCGGTCGGCAGGATCGAGCCGCCGCCGGAATGCACCCGCACCCGGCATTGCGCACAGGTGCCGCCGCCGCCGCAGGCCGAGGGCACGAAGAGCTTTTCCGCCGCCAGTGTCTGCAACAGCTTGCCGCCGGCCGGGACCGAGATGGTCTTTTCGCCGTTGATGATGATGTTGACATTGCCGCTGGACACCAGCCGCGAGCGTGCGGCGAGGATGATCGCGACCAGCGCCAGAACGATCAGCGTGAAGAGGAAGACGCCGAGGCCGAAAGTTGTCATATGCGCAGCCCCCTAGAGTTTCACGCCGGAGAAGGACATGAAGGCCATGGCCATCAGCCCCGCGGTGATGAAGGTGATGCCCAGGCCCTGGAGCCCGTCGGGAATGTCGGAGTATTTCAGCTTCTCGCGCACCCCCGCCATCGCGGTGATCGCCAGCGCCCAGCCAAAGCCGGACGAGACGCCGTAGGTCACGCTTTCGGAAAAGTCATAGCCGCGTTCGACCATGAAGAGCGAGCCGCCGAGGATGGCGCAGTTCACCGTGATCAGCGGCAGAAAGACGCCGAGCGCGTTGTAGAGCGGCGGGAAGTACTTATCGAGCACCATCTCGAGGATCTGCACCAGCGCCGCGATCACCCCGATATAGGAGATCAACCCGAGGAAGGTCAGGTCGACATCGCCGAACCCGGCCCAGGCCAGCGCGCCGGGCGCCAGCAGGTAGGTCAGGATCAGGTTGTTGGCCGGAACCGTGATCGCCTGGACGACCATGACCGAGATGCCAAGGCCGATGGCGGTCGAGATCTTCTTGGACACCGCGATGAAGGTACACATGCCGAGAAAGAACGACAGCGCCAGGTTCTCGACGAAGATCGCCTTGACCGCGAGGGAGATCAGGTCTTCCATCAATGCGCCTCCACGGTCTGAATGCGGAATTCACGATCCTCGACCTGGCCGGGTTTCCAGGTGCGGAAGCCCCAGATCAGCAGCCCGATGATGAAGAAGGCCGAGGGCGGCAGCAGCAACATGCCGTTGGGCACGTACCAGCCGCCGTTGTTGACGGTTTCCAGGATGGTGACGCCGAACAGGCTGCCCGAGCCGAAAAGCTCGCGGATCACGCCGACCATCATCAGGATCAGCCCGTAGCCCAGCCCGTTGCCGACCCCGTCGATGAAACTGTCGAGCGGCGGGTTCTTCATGGCAAAGGCCTCGGCCCGGCCCATGACGATGCAGTTGGTGATGATCAGCCCGACGAAGACCGAGAGCGTCTTGGAGATCTCGTAGGCGAAGGCCTTGAGCAACTGGTCGACCACGATCACCAGCGAGGCGATGATGACCATCTGCACGATGATCCGGATCGAGGCCGGGATCTGGTTGCGGATCATCGAGATGAACATCGAGGAGAAGCCGGTCACCAGCGTCACCGCGATGGCCATGACGAAGGCCACCTTCAGCGACGAGGTCACCGCCAGCGCCGAACAGATGCCCAGCACCTGCAGGGTGATCGGGTTGTTGTCGACCAGCGGGTCGATCAGCATTGCGCGCCGTTTGTGTGCCATCAGATATCCCCAGCCTTGAGGTTGTCCAGGAAGGGTCCGTAGCCGCGTTCCCCCATCCAGAACTTCACCAGATTGTCGATGCCGACCGTGGTCAGCGTTGCCCCGGCCAGCGCGTCGATGTGGAACTCATCGCCCGCGGGCGGGGCGCTCTTGCTCACGCTGATCTGCAATTCGCCCTGGTCGTCGGCCAGCTTCTTGCCGTGCCAGAGCGCCTTCCAGCGCGGGTTGTCCACCTCGGCGCCCAGACCCGGGGTCTCGGCGTGTTCGTAGAACTGCAGTGCGAAGATGTCGTTGCCGTTCTCTTCCAGCGCGATGAAGCCGTAGAGCGTGGACCACAGCCCGTAACCGCTGATCGGCAGGATCACCTTGTCGATCGCGCCCTCCGCGTCGCGCAGCAGGTAGACGGTGACATATTCGCTCTGCCGGCCGATGCCCGCCGGGTCATCCGCCAGCGCGACCGAGATCTCCGGGTCGTCCGCCGCCGCGCGGTCGTCGAAGGCCGCCGGGTCGAAGCGGTCGGTGAAGGTGCCGGTCTCAAGCTCGAGCACCCGCGGCTCGAAGGCCTGGAAGGCCTCGATCACGTTGACCTCGGGGTCATAGATCCCGGCGACCTGGAGGATGTTGATCTGCTTGTCCTTGAGCGCGTTGACCTGCTGGATCGGCCGCAGGGCGACCGCCGCGGCCGAGACCACCATCGAGGCCACGAGGCAGACGGCAACCGCCACCACGAGGGTCTTGGCCACCGAATCCGTCGGCATGGCCAGGAAACGCTGGATGATCCCGGCCTTTTGCGGCACCTCCTCCGGCGTGGCGTCGCGGGCGGGCGGGTTCATCTCGGGCGTGAACTCGGGGTCTTCGGCCTCGGTCACGCGGTTTTCGGTATCCTTGTCAGGCATGTCGTCTGGCCCTGCGCTTGATGTTGGCCTGAACGACGAAATAGTCGATCAGCGGCGCAAACACGTTTCCGAAAAGAATGGCGAGCATCATGCCCTCGGGGAAGGCCGGGTTGATCACCCGGATCATCACCACCATGAAGCCGATCAGCGCGCCATAGATGTAGCGCCCCATGTTGGTATGCGCCCCCGAGACCGGTTCCGTCACCATGAAGACCAGGCCGAAGGCATAGCCGCCGGTGACAAGGTGCCAGTGCCAGGGCATGGCGAACATCGGGTTCGAGGTCGAGCCGATCACGTTGAGCAGCAGCGTGAAGCCGATCATGCCGACCAGGCAGCCCACCACCATGCGGTAATTGGCGATCCGCGTGATCAGCAGGAAGGCCAGGCCGATCAGGCAGGCCAGGGTCGAGGTCTCGCCCATCGAGCCGGGCACGAAGCCGAGGAAGGCGTCCCACCACGACATGCCGCGCGCCGCCAGTTCCTGGAACCCCTCGGAGGCCGAGACCGCCAGCGCGGTGGCGCCGGTATAGCCGTCGACCGGCACCCAGACGTTGTCGCCTGACATCTGCGCCGGATAGGCGAAGTAGAGGAAGGCCCGCCCGGTCAGCGCCGGGTTGAGGAAGTTCTTGCCGGTGCCGCCGAAGACCTCCTTGCCGATGACCACGCCGAAGATGATCCCCAGCGCCACCTGCCACAGCGGCGTCGTCGCCGGCAGGATCAGCGCATAGAGCATCGAGGAGACGAGAAAGCCCTCGTTGACCTCATGCTTGCGCACGGTGGCGAAGATCACCTCGAAAAGGCCGCCCGCCGCCAGGGTCACGATGTAGACCGGAAAGAAATAGAACGCCCCGTGCATCATGTTGGCAAAGGGATTGGCCGGGTTGAAGCCGATCCCCAGCGCCGAGATGATCGCCGCGCGCCAGCCCGTCGGCTCGAAGTCCACCAGCGCCAGGTTGGCCTGGTAGCCGGTGTTGTAAAGCGCCATCAGGATGCAGGGGATGGTGGCGACGACCACGTAGGTCATGATCCGCTTCATGTCGATGTACGAGCGGGCATGAGGCGCGACGGTGGTCACGTGTTTGGGCGTGTAGAGAAAGCTCTCCACCATCTCGTAGATGGTGAAATGTTTCTCCCACTTGCCGCCCTTCTCGAAATGCGGCTCGATTCGGTCGAAAAAGTCACGCAACCCCATGGGCCTATCCCTCTTTCTCGATCTTGGTCAGGCAATCGCGCAGCGCCAGCCCGTATTCATACTTGGCCGGACAGGCAAAGCCTACAAGCCCGAGGTCCTCTTCGTCCAGTTCCAGCGCCCCCAGGGCCTGGGCCTGGTCGGTGTCGAGCACGATCAGCGCGCGCAGAAGCTGGGTCGGCAGGAAATCCTGCGGCATCAGCGCCTCGAAGGTGCCCAGCGGCACCATGGCGCGGCGCCCGCCGTTGAGATTGGAGGTCAGCGGATAGAGCTTCTTGGCAAAAGCCGAGCCCAGCACCGGCTGCACCGCGTATTTCTCGGCCATCGGCCGGATCCAGCCCAGCGGGATCTGCTTGCGGTCTTCCTCGATCAGGGTGATCTGGCGCGCATAGCGCCCCAGGTACGCGGTCGGCCCGGCGCCCCCCCGGCCCGACAGGACCGAGCCCGAGATCACCCGCACCGGCAGATCGGCCGGCAGGTCATCCGCCGCCAGATCCAGCATCGAGGCCCCGGTGAAGGTGCGCACGAGACGCGGATCGCCGCAGACCGGCCCGGCCAGAGAGATCAGGCACGACGGATCGTAATGCCCGGTCAGCAGCAGCCGCCCGATGGCGATCACGTCCGGGTAGCCGATGCTCCAGACAATCCGGTCGGCGCGCGGCGGCGCGAGGAAATGCATGTGCGTCCCGGCCAGGCCCGCGGGATGCGGCCCGGTAAAGCTCGCCGCCTCGACGCCGGGCAGGTCGCCGCCCGGCAGCGGATCGCCCCCGCCCTGGCAGAGATAGGTCGTGCCCTCGGTCAGCATCGCCACCGCTTCCAGCCCGCGCACGAAGGCGGCGCTGTCGTCACCGATGGCAATGGCCGGGTCGGCGCAAAGCGGCTCGGTATCGGTGGCGGTGACAAAGATCGCAGCGGGGGTGGTGTCGGGTTGCGGCACCTTGGAATAGGGCCGCGTGCGGAACGAGGTCCAGAGCCCGGCGGCACAGAGCCGCTCGACCAGCCCCTCGCGGGTCGAAACATCGCCGACCTCGGAGAAATCAACCGCCGGGGCGGCGCCCTCCTGCACCTCGATCTCGATGCTGATCAGCTTGCGCCGCGCGCCGCGATTGATGGCCTTCACGGTCCCGGCCACCGGCGAGACGATCTGTGCCTCGGGCATGTTCTTGTCGAACATGACCGGCGTGCCCGGCCCCACGACATCGCCCTCGGACACGACAATGCGCGGCTTCAGACCCTGATAGTCGTCGCCCAGAATGCCGACCGTGCGAACGGCGCCGGCCTTGCCGATTTCCGGCCTTGGCGCCCCCGAGATCGGCACATTCAAACCTTTGCGCAGCGAAAAACGCTTCAAAGCATTCCACCTCGATCCAGAAATTTCGTAGGCTTATGCTACAGGAACGCCGTGGAAGAAAGTGTCGATTTGCCGCTGAAGTCCTACTTTTTTGTTGAACTGACCCCTGATATGGTCAAGAAGCCGCGTGCCTGATCGAAATAACAATGCCTGTCACCGAAGGGGGCCCAACGTGTCCGACCTGACCTCACTTACACGCCGTTCTTTCCTTGTGATGCCGCTGGCGCTGATGGCCTGCAAGCCGGGCGATCTGGTCTACGAGATCAGCGGATTCACCATGGGAACGCGCTACAACGTGGTGGCGGTCGATCCCTCGCACCGGGTGACCGATGCCGCGCTGCGCGCCGCGATCGACGGGGCGCTGGCCGAGGTGAACACCCGGATGTCGAACTGGGATCCGACCTCCGAGATCTCGCGCTTCAACGCCCGAACCGGCACCGGCGCGCAACGCCTGTCGCCCGCGCTGGCCGAGGTCATGGACGCCGCCGAAACCGTCTATCGCGCCAGCGAGGGCCGTTTCGACACCACCATGGGCCCGCTGATCGAGCTTTGGGGCTTTGGCGCGCCGGGCGCACGGACGATGCCGGACGCGACGGCGATTGCCGCGGCGCGGCAGCGTTCGGGCCATGAAAACACCCTGCGCCTGGGCGGCGGAGAAATGCGCAAGACGCAGGCCGACGCCCAGGTCTACCTCGCCGCCATCGGCAAGGGCTTCGGCGCCGACCTGGTGGGCCGCGCGCTCACGGATCTGGGCCTGACCGACTTCATGATCGAGATCGGCGGCGACCTCTATGCCGCGGGGCACAACCCCGACGGCCAGCCCTGGCAGATCGGCATCGAGACGCCGGACTCGCACAACCGCGGCGTTATGGAGGTGATCGGGGTCACCGGCCTCGGCCTCGCCTCCTCGGGCGATTACCGCAATTATTTCGAGCAGGACGGCCAGCGTTATTCGCATGTGATCGATCCCGCCACCGGCTATCCGATCGAGCACCGCACCGCCTCGGCCACGGTTCTGGCCGAGAACGGCATGCTGGCCGATGCCTGGGCCACCGCGATGCTGGTGCTGGGCCGCGACCGCGGCATGGAGATCGCCGAGGCGCAGAACCTTGCCGTGCTCTTTGTCGAGCGCGACACATCCGTGTCCGACCTGCGCTTCCGCACCGAGGCCAGCACGCGCTTTGCCGCGCTGACAAGCTGAGGCCACATCACAGGAGACCACCGCCGTGACAACCTTCCTTCTGACCTTCGGACTGCTGCTGCTGATCGTGCTGGGCATGGCGCTTGGCGTGATCGTGATGGGACGCCGGATCAAGGGAAGCTGCGGCGGGCTGAATGCCATCGGCGACGCCGATCACTGCATGGTCTGCCAGAAGGAAATCGACCCCGACAGCCCGCTGCGCGAGCGGCTGGAATGCCCGCGCGCCAGGCAAAAGCAGGAGCGCGCGGCGCTGGCGGCGCAGCAAGGCTGAGCGGCGCGGCGAGTGAGCCTTTGCAACCGCGGTGAAAATGCGCCAAGCTGAGACAAAGACAGTTGCAACTGCCCTCGGGAGTCGAGTTTCACCATGCCCTCATCCTATCAAGCGCCGAAGCGGGAAGACCACGAAAAGCCCGCCACCTACAGTCAGACCACGGCGTCCAATCTCAAGGCCGGGATCGCCACCGTGGCCCAGCTTCTGGACCGCAAGGGGACCGAGGTGTTCTCGATCCGTCCCGCCGAAACCCTTGGCGCCGCGGTCAAGGTGCTGCGCGACAAGCGCATCGGCGCGCTTCTGGTCACCGACGAGACCGGCGGGCTGATCGGCATCCTCTCGGAGCGCGACATCGTGCGCAAACTGGCGGAAACCCCCGGCCAGACCCTGCCGCAACTGGTGGGCGACGTGATGACCGACAAGGTCGAGACCTGCGCCACGGACGAGCCTCTGGTCTCGGTCCTGCGCCGCATGACCGCGGGCCGCTTCCGCCACATGCCGGTGGTCGAGGACGGGTTGCTGCGCGGCATCGTCACCATCGGCGACGTGGTCAACCACCGCCTGAACGAGCTCGAGCACGAGGCCCTGAAGCTCAAGCAGCTGATCGTCGGCTGACGCGCAGCCTGCCGGTCGGAGCGCTGGTTGAGGGGACGCCTTTGACGGCGCCCCTCGCCATCCGCGCGCACCGCAGTCCCGGACTTGATCCGGGACCTCACGCTTTCCACCCCACCATAGCCCGTTTCACGACATGGCCAGGTTGACGCGGAGGCCCCGGGTCAAGCCCGGGGCGCGTGTCGCGCAACCCGCCAGGTCAGTCCCGGCCCGTCAACCCGTCGCCAGGCTCATCCCGCGACCTCCAACGGCACGAATCCCAGCACCGCCAGCCCCAGCGCGGTGAGCCCGCCGAAGAGCCACAACTGCCAACGTGGCCCTTCCGCCTTCCAGACCCGCCGATAGCGGTAACCGCACAGGCACGACAGCACGAAGATCACCGTCGCTGTCGCCGGTGTCAGGACGAATTCCGTCACAATCTGGCCCTCCGCCGGGTGGTCGTGTCATCAATATCTTCCCCCGGTCATCTCACAAAACAACCCGGCGCGACAAGCGAAAGGGCGCCATCCCGGCACCTTCCCTGGCCTAGGCCCTGCCCGGTCGTCGGCGAAACACCGCCCGCGGCCCCACAAGTTTCGGTTGTCAAACCTTTCCGTGAAGACTAGCATACTAGTAACCATAACTGAGGAAGCCCCCATGAGTCGCAAGCTGAAAGTCCTGATTTCCGGAACCGGTTTCGCAGGCCAGGGCCATGCCGAGGCCTTCCGCGGCGCCGGAGCGGAGGTGGTGGGCATCGTCGGCCGCACCCCGCATGTGGTCCGGGACGTGGCGGAAAAGATGGGCATCCCCTTCGCCGGCACAGACTGGGCCGAGGCGCTGGCAACCTGCCAGCCCGATATCGTCTCCATCGCCACCCCCGGCGGCGCGCATTTCGAACCCATCAGACAGGCCATCGCCGCCGGATGCCACGTCTTCTGCGACAAGCCGATGACCGAGAGCGCCGAAACCGCCGTCGCTCTCTACGAACAGGCGCAGGCCAAGGGCGTGAAGACCGCCTATGCCGCCAGTTTCCGCTATGCGCCCAGCGTGCTGCACGCCAAGCGGCTTGTGGCCGAAGGCGCCATCGGGGAGCCGACCGAGATCGAGTGTATCTCGCATTTCAACCTCGAGCGCGAGATTCCCTTCGGCTGGTCGCACCGGCGCGAAGAGGGCGGCGGGCGGCTGAACAACAACTTCACCCATACGCTGTCGATTGCCTGTTCGGTGGTGGGCGAGACGATCCTCAAGGTCAGCGGCGAGGTGCGCGACGACCTCGGCCGCGCGCCCATCGTCGAAGGCGTCCACAACTTCGCCACGCGGCGGAACTTCATTCCCAAGAACCTCGATGACCCCGCGCTGAAATGGGGCGAGAGCAACGTCGAACGGTCCTATACCGTGCTGGCGCAGCTCGACAGCCCCTTCGCGGAGAAGCCGGTCTCGGTGCTCTTCAAGCACGGCGGTTTGGTGCCGCGCTTTCACGAGGATCACATCGTGTTCTACGGCACCAGGGGCGCGATTTACATCAAGGGCCACTACGGCAGCGGGGCGCTTTATCTGCACAAGGACGGCGGCTGGGAGGAACAACCCCTGCCCGCCGACATCGCCGCCGCCGTGCCGGATGTGAAAGGCGAGACCGAGCAGTGCTGGCACCATCTCGCGCGGGAATTCGTGCGCGATATCAACGGCGAAACGGGCGAGCCCTACCCGACCTTCCGCGAAGGCAGCCAGTACCAGCAGATCATCGAGATCATTCGCAAGAACGACAGTTGGACGGATGTGTCCGGCCTGAACTGAACGCCTCCGGGGGAGGAGACCACATGAAAATTACCGACGCCAGGGTCTTTGTCGGCGGCCCGAAAAAGAATTATGTCACGCTCAAGATCATGACCGATCAGGGCATATACGGTCTGGGCGACGCGACGCTGAACAACCGCGAAACGCTGCCTGCGAAATACCTGACGGACTACCTGATCCCCAACCTGATCGGCCTCGACCCGCGCAACTCCGAAGACATCTGGCAGATGTTCTACCGCGGCGCCTATTTCCGCGGGGGGCCGATTGCCATGGCCGCTTACGGCGCCATCGACATGGCGCTCTGGGACATCAAGGGCAAGCTGGCGGGCATGCCGCTCTACCAGCTGTTCGGCGGCAAGAGCCGCGAAGGCGCGATGGTCTATGCCCATGCCACCGGCGCCGATCTCGAAGACCTGATGGACAGTATCGCGGGCTATGTCGAGGAGGGCTACAAGGCGATCCGCGTGCAATGTGGCATCCCCGGCATGGCCTCGGCCAGCTATGCGGTGCCCGAGGAGAAGGGCGCCAGGAACTACATCACCAATTACGCCGGCATCAAGCCCAAGGTCGAGGTCTGGGACACCGGCAAATACATGCGCTACATGCCCGGCGCGCTGATGGAGATCCGCGACCGCTTCGGCCCCGACGTCGAGATCCTGCACGACGTGCATCACCGCCTGCTCCCGCGCGAGGCGGCGGAGTTTGCCAAGGCGGTGGAGCCGGTGGGCCTCTACTGGCTGGAAGACCCGACCCCGGCCGAGGATCAGGACGCGCTGCGCCTCATCCGCCAGCATTCCACGGTGCCGATTGCCATTGGCGAGGTCTTCAACTCGGTCTGGCAATGCAACAAGCTGATCGAGCAGGAGATGATCGATTTCATCCGCGTTGCCGTGACCTATGCGGGAGGCATCACGCCCACCAAGCGCATCGTTGACCTTGCGGGCCTGCACAACGTCCGCACGGGGTTCCACGGCGCGCCCAGCCATTCGCCGCTCTGCATGGCCGCGCAGGCGCATCTGAACGCCTGGGCGCCCAACTTTGGCGTGCAGGAATACCTCGTGCTCGGCACCCCGGAGTGCGACGCGCTGTTCCCCTCAGAGCATCGGATGGAGAACGGCATGTTCCATGTCAGCGATGCGCCGGGTCTGGGCGTCGACTTCGACGAGAAGGAAGTCGCCCGCTACGAATATGAGCCCGGCAGCCACCCGATCGTCCGGTTGGAGGACGGGACGCTCTGGAACTACTGACGCGGCGATTTCCGCCAAGTACACCCGCCCCGCGCAAGCAGGGCACCCGACACCTATGGAGGATAGTGTCATGACGAAACGAACCGCCTGGACCGTGCTGGCCCTGGCTGCATTGGCCCCCGCCGCCGCACAGGCGCAATCGGGTGATGCCATGTGCGACGGGATGGGCCAGTTGGGCGTCGTCTCGGTCAGTGCCGAGGGCGACTATGACAAGGAATACGAACCCGCGCGGGTGATCGACCATACCTTCTTTCCGGATTCGCGCTGGTCGGCCAAGGGCATCGGGCGCGAGATCGTGCTCGACCTGGGCGCGCCGCAGCTTGTGAAGGAGCTGGGCATCGCCTTCTACAAGGGCCACGAGCGCAAGAGCATCTTCGAGATCTCGGCCTCGCGCGACGGCGAGACCTTTCAGGGCCTGCTCGGGCGCACCGAAAGCGCCGGCAAGACCACGGTGATCCAGCGGTTTGACGTCGAGGACATGGAAGCGCGCTACATCAAGGTCACCGCGCTTGGCAACGAGGCCAGCGAGTGGAACTCGATCCTCGAGATCCAGCCCTATGGCTGCGGCGAGGGCATGATCGACCCCACCGGCGACGGATCGGATTCGGGCGAATATTCCAACAAGGGGCTTTACGGGCTCTTTACCGATGTGCCACCGTCCGAGAACTTCGACCTCACCGGCTGGAAGATCACCGTGCCTTACGACAAGAACGGCGACGGCAAGGTCGACGAGATCGAGGAAATCGCTCTGAACCAAGGCTGGCAGGACCCGGAGGTTTTCTACACCGATCCGGTCACCGGCGGCATGGTGTTCCGCACCATTCCTGACGGGGTCACCACCTCCGGATCAAGCTATGCGCGGTCGGAACTGCGCCAGATGATGCGCGCCGGGGATACTTCGATCTCGACCCGCAACGACGATGGCACACCAACGAAAAACAACTGGGTCTTCTCTTCGGCTCCGAAGGAAGCGCAGGACATGGCCGGCGGTGTCGACGGCATCCTGCGCGCCACCCTGGCGGTGAACCAGGTGACGCGCTCGGGCGAACAGGGCAAGGCGGGCCGGGTCATCATCGGCCAGATCCACGCCAAGGACGACGAGCCGATCCGGCTCTATTACCGCAAGCTGCCGCACCACAAGTTCGGGTCGATCTACTACGCCCATGAAGCCGTGGGCCAGGACGACATCTGGTTCGAGATGATCGGCTCGCGCAAGGACAGCGCCGAGAATCCCGAGGACGGCATCGCGCTGGACGAGATCTTCAGCTACGAGATCAAGGTCTCGGACAAGGAAATCGACGGCACCATCCACCCGATGCTCGACGTCAGGATCATCCGCGACGATGGCACCGAAGTGGTGGCGCCCCCCTATGACATGATCGACAGCGGCTATAACGTCGCCGACGATTTCATGTACTTCAAGGCCGGGGCCTATTCGCAGAACAACATCACCCTTCCCGGTTGGCGCGACGCGGATCAGGTGACCTTCTACAAGCTCGAAACCGAGCACTAGATGGCCGGGAGCCGGTCAGGAGCCCATGTTGGCCTGCCCTGACCGGCTCATCCGCATCGGCACTCGCTTGAAGGGGTGTCCGGCCTGATCGCGACCGCCACCGAGCACTGCCGGGCGATGGATCGACCCGCTGGCGGTTGGCACGCTTTCCGCGACGCGGTGGAGCCGGCAGTCGGGCGGCAGACTCAGCCCGCGAACGCCAGCGGGCGAAAGCCGCCGAGGTCGAGCACCTCCGGCCCCAAGGCCTCCAGCGAGACCAGCCCGAGCATCCCCAGATCGGCGCGCAACTGCACCTTCAGCAGGTCGATCGCATGGGCGACCCCGGCCTGCCCGGCGATGCTGGCCGCGTAGTTCATCGGGCGGCCGACGAAGGCGAAGCTGGCGCCAAGCGCCATGGCCTTGAGGATATCGGTGCCGCGTAGCACCCCTCCGTCGAGCATGACGGCCATGTCGCCCGCCCGCTCCACTGCCGCCGACAGCGCGCGCAGCGGCGCAACCGCGCCGTCAAGCTGCCGCCCGCCATGGTTGGACAGGATCACGCCTTGCGCCCCGAGCGCCCGGGCGCGCGCCACGTCATCGGGGTGCAGGATGCCTTTCAGCACCAGCCGCCCCTGCCACTTGCGCCGTACCTCGGCCAGCAACTCCCAGTTCAGGAACTCGCGCCCGGAGAAATCCCGCACCGCCTGGCGCGACAGAAGCGGCGCGCCGCGCCCGGCGGTGGCGTTCTCGAAATGCGGCGCGCCGTGCTGGACGAAGGTCCGCACGAAGGTGCCAAGCGCCCAGCGAGGATGGGTGGCGCCCTGCCAGAACAGCCGCAGATCGGGCCGGATCGGCGTCCGGTAGCCCGAGCGCAGGTTGTTCTCGCGGCTGGGCACCACGGCACTGTCGAGGGTGACGACAAGCGTGTCGATGCCGCTCGCCGCCACCCGGTCGAGCAGCGCCATGATGTCCGCCGGATGCTGCGGCAGATAGGCCTGGTACCAGACGTCGGGGTTCTCGGCGACGATCTCTTCCAGGGGGATCAGCGAGGCGGCGCTGACCACCATCGGGATCCCCGCCTCGCGCGCCGCCCGCGCCATCACCAGATCGCCGCGATAGGCGGTCAGCGCCGAGGCCCCCATCGGTGCGATGCCGAAGGGCAGATCGTAGTCCAGCCCCATCACCCGGCAGGTCAGGCGGCGCTGCGACACGTCCCGGCCGACCCGCGGCAGGAAGCCGATCTCGCCGAACCCCGCCCGGTTATCACGCACCGAGGCATTGGTCTCTGCCGCCCCCGCCACGTAGCCGAAGATCGGCGACGGCAGGCGGCGGCGGGCCAGCGGCTCGAAATCCTCCAGCGCATAGACCCTGCGCAGCGCGCGCGGCGGTTTTCCCTTCACAGGCCCATGCTCCCCCGTGTCCCCTAGCCGGCAAACCGGGTTTGCGGAATGCCCTTGATGCCCAGCCCGGTGATGGCAAAGAGACTGCCGGCCTCGGGCTGTTTTTCCGGATCGGTCAGCCCGATCTTCAGCGAGGTGAAGAACAGGATGTCCAGGTCCTTGCCACCGAACATCGGCTTGGTGGGCCGTTCCACCGGCAGATCGATGGTCTGGATCACCTCGCCCTCGGGCGAGATCCGGTAAAGGTGCCAGCCGTCGATCCCGGCCTGCCAATAGCAGCCCTCGGCATCCACCGTGCCGCCATCGGGCCGGCCGGCCACGGCGCGGGTGTCGAATAACACCTGCCGCGGGCCGGGCGTGCCGGTTTCGGTGTCGTAATCGCAGGCCCAGATCGTGCGCACCTTGGGGTTGCTGTCCGAGACATACATGCGCTTGCCATCGGGCGAGAAGGACAGGCCATTGGTGGTAAAGAACCCGTCCTGCCAGGCGGTCACGCTCAGATCGGGGTCGAGCCGGTAGAAGGTGCCGCGCGCCTCGGGCTCGCCGCCGTCCTTCATGGTGCCGGCCCAGAACCGCCCTTGCGCGTCGGTGCCGCCATCGTTGAAGCGGTTCTCGGGCAGATGCGCCTCGGGGTCGGCAATCGCCTCGCGCGCGCCGGTCTCGGGATCGAAGAACCAGAAGCCGGACTGCGCCGCGACGACCAGCCCGCCCTTGTCGCGCCGCGCGATGCAGCCGACCGGCTCGCCGAAATCGAAGCTCTCGTTATTGCCGCTCTCGGGGTCGTAGCGGTGGATCAGCCCGCCCTTGATATCGACCCACCAGAGCCTTTGGTCCGCGATATCCCAGACCGCCCCCTCGCCCAGTTGAGAGCGCGTCGGTGCTACGCAAGTGATCTCGATCATTCCGGTCTCCCCGATGAATGCGGGGCGCTGGCGGGTCTCCCCGGCCCTCTGCCCCAAGGTAAGTGTCCCCGCTGCATCCCCTATTTTGCCGCCCGCGACAAGGCATCCAGCGGCGTGCGGTCGATCGGCACCAGCGCGCCCTTGCCGCCGATCACCTGCCCCGCCAGCGCCGCCGCGACGCGGATGCGGTCGGGCAAGGGCAGGTCGAGGCCCTCGGTGGCAAGGTAGCCCGCATTGAAACTGTCGCCTGCCGAGGTGGTGTCGACCACCCGTGCGATCGGGGCAAGGCCGACCTCGCCCCGCGCGCCGTCATGGGCGTAATGCACCGGATCGGCGCCGTTCTTGACGATCACGCTACTCGCCCCGGCAGCCAGATAGCGCGCGGCGGTGCCTGCCGGATCGGCGTCGTCGAAATGGGTGGCCTCGTCCTCGAAGGAGGGCAGCACGAGGTCGCTGACCTCGGCGCCGGCCATGATGGCGGCGGTCATCTGGCCCGCCGATTGCCACAGCCGGGGCCGCAGGTTGGGGTCGAAGGCGATGGTCCTGCCCCTGGCCCGTGCCGCCTTCAGCGCGTCGATGAAACGGCCCCGCGCCGCCTCGTCAAGGATCGCCAGGGTGATGCCGGAGAAATAGATCAGGTCGGCGCTCTCCATCGCCGCCGCCATGGCCACCTCGTCATCCGCCAGCAGCCGCGCGGCAGAGGTGTCGCGCCAGTAGGAAAAGCTGCGCTCGCCATTGTTGAGCGAAATCAGGTACATGCCGACGCTGCGCCCGGGGCTGCGGGTGATCCGGGCGGTGCCGATCCGGAGCCCGCGCGGGGCGCGATCAGGCCCGGTCGAGCTTCAGGAAATAGTCGAAGATCTCCGGCACGTTGCCTTCGCCCAACCCGACGTCGACCGCGGCTTGCAGGTTGTTCGAGGTGCCCTCGGCAATCTCGGCCCGCGTGCCCAGGTCTTCGGCCATCTTGAGGAAATAGCCCAGGTCCTTGTTGGCATTGTTGATCGAAAAGCCCAGGTCGCTGACGCCATCGACGGCGTAGTTCTTGCAGAACCCCATGAAGGGCGAATTCGACGGGCCCGCCGACATGATGTCGTAAAGCTGCGCCCGGTCGACACCGGCGCGGTCGGCGACGGCAAAGGCCTGGCTCATGGTGCAGACCGTGGTCATGCCCATGAAGTTGTTGATCAGCTTGGTGGTGTGGCCCGCGCCAAGCGCGCCGAGGTAGAAGATGTTCTCGCCCTGGTCGTCGAGCACCGGCTTGACCTTGTCAAAGGTCGCCTTGTCGCCGCCGACCATGATGTTCAGAAGCCCGTCCTTGGCATGTGCCGGCGTGCGGCCCAGCGGCGCGTCGAGCATGCCGACGCCCTTCCTGGCCAGATCCGCGCCGATCTTGCGGGTCGAGGCGGGGATCGAGGTGCCGAAATCGATCAGCACCTTGCCCTCGCCAAGGCCCGCCAGCAGGCCGTCATCGGCATAGACGATGCCTTCGACCACGTCGGACTTGGTGAGGCAGAGCATCACGATGTCGCTGGCCTCGGCCAACTCCCTGGCCGAGGCGGCCTCGCGCGCGTTGCCGCGTTCGATGACCGCCTTCACCGCATCCTTGTTGAGGTCCATGACGACCAGTTCGTAACCCTTCTTCTGAAGGTTTTCGACCATGTTGCCGCCCATGAGGCCGAGGCCGATGAAGCCGATGACAGGTTTGGACATGCCGTGCACTCCCTTTAGGTGTTCTTGTTCAGGTGTTCTTGTGGGTTGTCGTTTCAGAGGAAATCTTCGCGATGAGGCGTGAAGATATCCAGCAGCGTACCTGCCTCGAGACAGGTCGCGCCGTGTTCGATATTGGGCTCTTTGTAGAGCGAATCCCCCGGGCCGACGATGTAGGTGTCGTCGCCCACGGTGAACTCGAACCGGCCCGAGATCACATAGGTGATTTGTTCATGCGGGTGGTGGTGACGCGCGGCCACGGTGCCTGTGTCGAAGTGCACTTCGACCACCATGGCATTGTCGTTGTAGGCGCCGACCTTGCGGGTCAGCCCGCCCCCGGCGTCGAAAAGCCTGTTCTCGGAGGCGGGGAAGTAGTTCTTTACGGTCATTCTGTGTCTCCACGAATACTTGTGGGTCAGGCGCCGGCCCGTTGGGGCCGGTGCCGCGGGGCGCGTTGGGTCAGGTATTGGCCAGCTTCTTCATCACCACCTTGAACGTGTTCTCGTCCGCGTCGGTGAAGTAGAGGTCGGCGTCGTAGCCCTGGTCGTCCATGAAGTTGAAGATCCGCTTGGGCTCATCGAGCTTGTAGGGCACCAGCAGCGTGGCGATCCGGTGGCGGGTGGCCGCCGGGTATTTCGCGTGCAGGCAGGTGCTTTCCGGCAGACCCTCGTATTCCGAAGGATCGACATCGGGGAACCCCGTTTCCTGGGTCAGCTCGGGCTTGCCCGCCTCGGACCAGACCACCTGGCCATAGAATCCCGCGCGCTGGACGGTATTGCGGAACGACATCTTGCCCAGGTCATAAGGCTGGTTGGCGTGCAGCAGCCAGTCGATGGTGACCGGCTCGGAGGCATCCACCTTGTCGACGATCACGAAATAGCTGCCGCGCACGAAATAGACCTCGCGCTCGGCCAGCGTCACCTCGGGCGAAAGCGAGCGGTAGGCCGCGGTGGCATCGCCCTTGATGTAGTAGTGATCGTCATGCACCTCGGCGGCGAGGATGCGGCCGGTCGCGGCCATCGCCTTGGCCTTGTCCTTCTCGGCATATTGGCCCTTGCCATTGATCAGGATGGCGTTCTTGGACCAGGTCTGGCGCCGCCACAGCCGGTGCATGGTCGAGTTGAAGGCGACGTAATAGCCCGACTGGATCGCCAGGTCCTCGCCATAGGCCGACATGCAAAAGGCGTTCTGGTCGCCGTGGCTGTGGCTGATCGAGCCGAACTTGGACGACTTGAAGACGAACTGGATGTGCTTGTCCGGGTTGGCCATCTCGTGCTGGATGCCGACCCAGCCGATGCCGCGGAAGTGCTTCATGCCCGAGGGCGGATCGGTGGCCTCGACCAGCGGGAAATCGGTCAGGTAGGTCAGCTCGTCGAAATTGGTGTCCCACCAGCCCCAGTTGTAGAAGGCGCCTTCCGTCCCCGGGTTCAGGCGCATCAGCTCCTCGTGATACCACTGGTACGCGCCGTTGCCGGTGACGCCCGCGTATTGGCGCAGGTTGATGCCGGTCTTGATGCAGGGCAGATCGCCTTGCGTCGAGTCGTCGCCGAAGGTGGCGCGGCGGGTGTTGGGCGCCTTGCAGTAAAGCGGGAAGTCGCCGGTATTGCGGAAGAAGGGGCGCTGGTAGAGGTCGATGCCGGTGAAGCTCTTCAGCCGGTTTGCCGCCTCGATCAGATAGGCCATGCCCATCATCCAGTAGTTCGTGCCCTCGGCCCAGCCGCCATCGGCATCGCCCCAGGGCGAATAGACGGTGGCCAGGAACTCGATGCAGTAGTTCAGCCAGTCGCGCGCCTCGTCGCCCTCATCGTCGCCCAGAAGCGCGATGCAGGCCGGGATCAGCGTCAGCGAGACCGAGCGGACGGCGTGGCTGTCATAGGGAAAGAGGTGGATCTTGGCGTTGATGATCGCGTGTTCGGCAATGTCGCGGGTGCGCTCGTGCAGCGAGGCGCGGACCGTCTTGCGCTCGTCGTCGGACAACTGGTCGTAAAGCCAGTCATAGCCCCAGGCCAGCGCATTGGTGGTCCGATACGCCCATTCGTCGGTATAGGCGCGGCTGGTGGTGCCCATCGGATCCCACGACGCCACTTCCAGGAGCCACTCCTTGGCGCGGTCGAGCATCGCCTGATCTTCGGTCACCTTCCCGCCGATGGCGAGGTGGCGGATGGCGTACATCGCCTCCTGCAGCTCGATATAGGTCTGGCGCCAGACCGGCGCGGTCCGCTGGTGGTTGGGATAGCCCGCGGGCTCGCGCATCACATCACGGTCCATCCAGGGCGTGACGGATTTCTCGTAGAAGTTCGACCACGAGCAATGGTCGGGATCGGCCTTCACGGCCGCGCGGAACTCGGCCAGCCGGTCCTGCGACAGCCAGAGGCGGGGGTGGCCGGTGGGCGCGTCCTTGAAACGGTCCTTGCGCGACGGCAGCGGGGTTTGCGGCAGGTCCTCGGTGAGGGTGAAGCTGCGGGTGCTGCTCCAGCCCGAGGCCGGTTTGCCGGCCTCGTCGCAGACGGCGTA
The DNA here is from genome assembly GCA_006226775.1 of Paracoccaceae bacterium. Taxonomy (GTDB): domain Bacteria; phylum Pseudomonadota; class Alphaproteobacteria; order Rhodobacterales; family Rhodobacteraceae; genus Marinovum. The sequence continues at coordinate 23,665 of SBGD01000070.1, forward strand.
GGACCAGTGCCAGGTGCTCGGGGCCAGCGCCACGTCGGGGGTGAAGAAATTCAGCGGGATATTGGCAAAGACCTTGGTGTCCTTGGCCGGAAAGGCGGGATCGGTCGAGATGCGCAGCACGTAGTGCGCCTCGTCCTCGATCACCGGCAGCCAGGTGAACCGCGGCGGGTTCTCGGTGACCTCGCTCGCGGCGTCGGGTGCATACTGGATGGTCAGGCGGCCGGTCTTGGGTTCATCGAGCATGGGTGCGGGTGCGCCGGGCATCTCTCGGGACTTTCTGTTGGGTAAGGGTGATCTTCCACATCATCTGCCAGCGGCTTGCTCCGTCGACCACGGCGGATTCGTAGAGCGTCGGAGAGACGCCTGCGATGGCCGCGAGATAGACGATCGACTGGAACCCCGCCTCCTGCCAGATGCCGGTGCCGACAAAGATCGGTCGGAACCATTCCGGCTTGGTCAGAAAGTAGATCGGCTCGACCCCGAACCAGCCCAGGAAGGTGTTCACGATGCCGGCGCTTGGGCTGAAGGCCGTGATGACGATCCCCGCTATGATGACGGATGAGACGAAGTGCGGCAGGTAGACGATGGTCTGCGCGGTCTTCTTGAACCACTGCTTGAGGATCTCGTTGAACATCAGCGCCAGCAGGATCGGCATGGGAAAGCCGAAGATCAGGCCGTAGAAGCTGATGATGATCGTGTTTTTCAGCGCCCGCAGGAACTGGTCGTTGCCGAACAGGGTCTGGAAGTGCTCCATCCCGATCCAGGGGCTGTTGGCGACGCCGCGGAAGATCGAGTAATCCTTGAAGGCGATCTGCAGCCCGTACATCGGCTTGTAGAGGAAGATGGCGAGCCAGAGGATCGTCGGGATCAGCATGACGTAAAGCTGCCATTCCCGCTTGAGGTGATCGCCGACCCGGGTGATGCGGCTGGGCCGGCGGTGGCGGCGGGATTCGCTGGCGTCGAAGATCAGTTCCTCCGTCGACGACCCTGCGGCGGTGGTGAAATCGGGATCGTTGGTCATTGCGCCACCACCTGGCCGGGCAGCGCCTCACCGGTTTTGGCGTCGAAGACCTTGATCAGCTTGGGGTCGATGGTAAAGCCCGAGATCCCGTCGAGAATGTGCATCTGGCCGACGGTATCGGTGCGGATGACAAAGGTTTCGCCCTGAAGGTTGGCGTGGATCAGCGCTTCCGAGCCCAGGGTTTCCACCAGGTCGACATCGAGGTTGATCATGTTGGGATCGTTCTGGTCGGCGACCGAAACGAACTCGGGCCGGATGCCCAGCGTCACCTGCTGGCCCACCGCATTGGTCAACGAGGGGATCTGCTGAAGCTGGATGCGCTGGCCGTCAAGCTCTGCGACCGGGCCCTGGTCACCGGCGACGATGGTCGCCTTGACCATGTTCATCGGCGGCGAGCCGAGGAAACCGGCGACGAAGGTATTGGCCGGGTTGAGGAACAGGTCCATCGGGCTGCCGATCTGCTCGATCCGCCCGTCGTGCATGACGACGATGCGGTCGGCCAGGGTCATGGCCTCGACCTGGTCATGGGTCACGTAGATCGAGGTCACGCCGAGCCGCTTGTGCAACCGCTTGATCTCGGCCCGCATCTGGGTGCGCAGCTTGGCATCGAGGTTCGACAGCGGCTCGTCGAACAGAAAGACCTTGGGGCGGCGCACGATGGCCCGGCCCATGGCGACCCGCTGGCGCTGACCCCCGGAGAGATCCGCCGGACGACGCTCCAGATAGGGCGTGAGGCCGAGGATATTGCCGACCTCTTCCACCGATTCCGCGATTTGCTCCTTGCTTTCCTTGCGGATGCGCAGACCGAAGGCGATGTTCTCGGCGACGTTCAGGTGCGGATAGAGCGCATAGTTCTGAAACACCATCGCCACGTCGCGATCCTTGGGGGCGACGCGGTTGACGTGGCGCCCGTCGATGGTGAGATCGCCATCGCTGATCTCCTCCAGGCCGGCAATCATCCGAAGCGTCGTGGATTTGCCGCAGCCGGACGGACCGACGAGCACGACAAACTCCTTCTCCTGCACTTCCAGGTCAATGCCATGCTCCACCTGGACGGCGCCGTAGGCCTTGACGATGCCCTCCAATCGAACTCCCGACATGTCCTCTCCTCCTGTAGGTTCCAGCGTCGACCATGAAGCCTGCAACAAGCCACCCTGCGGCATTCCGACGCCCTGTCGGCAGCACGCTACGGTGATTCGTCGAAAACTTTTCACTGGTATACTAGTAAATAAACTGGGATACTAGTATCAAGCTCAGGGCAGACCGAAACCCCGGGTCGGACCGCGCTGGCGGACAGGCATCGGGGGGAAGGAATGAGACCGCGAACGGCACGCCGGGGGCGGGCAGGCACGGGGACAAAGCCGGCGGCACGGCCGCGGCGGACCCGCGTATCTGCCCGTCGCAGACCCCGGATTGTCGATTGGCAAATGACCGATGACAAGCAACACCCAGCGTGCGAAAGGCAACACGATGACAAGTCCCCGTGACACCGCTGTCAGATCACCGATTGGCGATTCCGACAAACGTGACTATAAATCCGTAACCCAGAGAGAAAATCGACGTATGCAGCAGATCTTCACGAGCGAACGACGCACCACCGTCGATGAGATCTACGAGTATCTCCGGGACGAAATCGACAACCTGCGCCTGTTGCCCGGCGACCGCATCTCCGAGGCCGAGATCGCGGCGAAATTCGGCGTCTCGCGCCAGCCGGTGCGCGATGCCTTTACCCGGCTGGCCAATCTCGACCTGCTGCTGATCCGCCCGCAGCGCGCGACCGAGGTCAAGCGCTTCTCCTCGCGCGAGATCGACAAATCCCGCTTTGTCCGCGCCGCCATCGAATCAGAGGTGCTGCGCCGCGCCGCGCGCCGCTTCGATGCCGCGGCCAAATCCCGTCTGGACGCCTGCCTCGCGCGCCAGCGCACGGCGCTGAGCATGGGCGACTACAAGGAATTCGGCCTGCTCGACTATGAATTCCACCAGGCCCTGTGCGAGATCGCGGGCGTCGATTTCGCCTTCGAGGTCATTTCGACCGAGAAGGCCAAGGTCGACCGGCTGTGCATGCTGGGGCTGTCCAAGGAAGACCGGATGCCGCAATTGCTGGAAGATCACGAGGCGATTGCCGCGGCGCTGGCCGAGGGCGACGGCGAAGCCGCGGTCAAGGCCGGGATGACCCACCTGTCGCGGCTTGACGCCACCATCGCAGCGATAGAAGCCTCCAACGCCAACTACTTCGACACCACCAACGGCGACTGACCCCGCCCTCTCCCCCGGACCGTCAGGGCCCCGCGCGGCGTGGCTGTCCCCGTTCCGGCGGGGTGATGAATTTTGCGCCGGTCTGACCGGCTGCGGAAAGAACACAGATGAGCACGACCTTCCCCGACCGGGTGGTTCCGTCCAACCGGTCCGTCTTCAACCTTGCCTGGCCGCTGACGCTCAAGGCAATCATGCTGCATGGCATCGTGGTGATCGACGCCTACCTCGTGTCCTCGCTGGGCGAGGCGGCGGTGGCGGTGCTGGGGCTCTCGGCCTCGATCGCCGGGCTCCTGCTGGGGCTGATCGTCGCCTTCTCGACCGCGACCCAGATCCGCATTGCCCAGGCCTTCGGTTCCGATGACCCGGTGTTCCTGAAATCCGCGCTGCTGGTCGGGCTGACCATCAACCTTGCGGTGGTGCTGGCCGGGCTGGTGCTGCTGGCGGCCTTTGCCAGGACGATCATCGACGGGCTGGCGCATGACGCCTGGATCGCCGACCAGGCCCGGCGCTACCTTGCGGTCTTTGCGGTGGTGATCCTGGCCGAGGCGGTGGGCCTTTGCCTGACCAGCTTCTTCAACGGCTGCGGCGAAACCCGCCTGCCCGCGCTCAGCTATCTGATCGCGGTGCCGGTGAACGTGGCGGTCAGCCTCGTGCTGATCCACGGGCTTTACGGTGCGCCCGAGATGGGCGTGACCGGCGCCGCCATCGGCAGCGCGCTGGCCTCGCTCTTGCAGGTGGGGTTCCTCGCCCTGGTGCTGCTGCGAAGCCGCGCCGACCTGCTGCGGGTGCCGGGCTGGCGCAACGGCACCTTCCCGGCCTCGCTGCGCCGGCACCTGGTCTTTGCCCTGCCGATCGCGGCCACATTCGCGAGCGCCACCATCGCGGCCAATGTCTGCGGGCTGATCTATGCGACCTTGCCGGTCAACCAGTTCGCGGCGATGACGATCATCAACCCCTGGGTCAACGTGGCCGGCACGGTCGGCATGTCCTGGGCCCAGTCCACCGGCATCATCGTGGCGCAACTGCTGGGCCGCCGCACCTCCGAGGCGACGCTGGATGCCTTCCTGGCCGGGGCCTGGCGGGCCTCGCTGGTGGCCTCGGGGATCGTCGCGGCGATCTATGCGGCGGTCTGCCTGGCGACGCCCTGGATCTATGCCGACCTGCACCGCGAGACCCAGGTCATGCTGCTCAGTTTCCTGCCGATCCTGGTGCTGCTGCCCTTTCCCAAGGGATCGAACGCGATCTGCGGCAATACCCTGCGGGCGGGCGGCGAGACGGTCTATGTCATGCACGTCTTTCTCTGGTCGCAATGGCTGTTCCGGGTGCCGGCGACGGCGGTCTTCGTTTTCTGGTTCGAGGCCTCGGTCACCTGGATCTTCGCGCTGCTGCTGGTCGAGGAGCTGGTCAAGCTCGCGCCCTTCCACCTGCGGTTCTTCAAGGGCGACTGGAAACGCGGCGTCGTGCCCCAGTAGCGGCGCGTCAGGTGCCGTCGAGGAAGGCCCGGGCGCGGTCCTTGGATTCGTAGATATGGGTGCGGGCCTCGGGAAAGACCTGGCCCAGCTTCATCCGCATGAAGGCCGAGCCGGAATAGCGCGTCACCGTCCGGTAATGCTGCGCCATCAGCGCATCGACCATGCGCGCCCAATCGGCCTCGAGCGTCTCGTCGATCTGGAAGCCGTCGTAGTTGACCATCACGTCGACCTTGCGGCCATGGGCGGCGCAGGTCTCGGCCACCAGCCGGCCGACCCGGTCGACCTCCTCGGTCGAGCGCACGCGCATCTTCTCGAAGTTGAGAAACAGCCGGTCGTTGGCCGGATCCAGCGCGATCCGGTCCGGCAGGTCGAGGTGCAGCAGGTCGGTGCGCAGCTTCATCTCCTGCGCGCGGTAGAGACGCGCGTCCATCACCGAGATCTCGTCGAGGATCGGCGGCACCTCCATCCAGCCGAGGATGTCCTTCTCGAGGTCGATGCCCGGCGCGATTTCCACCAGTTTCAACCCGTCTGGCGTCAGCTCGAAGACGCAGCGCTCGGTGACATAGAGCACCGTCTGGCCGCGCCGCGCCGCCCGCGCGCCGGAAAAGGTGATCTGCTCGACATCGCGCAGGAACTTGCGCTGCGCGCCCTCGCGGCGGATCTCGACGCCGTCGTCCGAGATCGCCACGTCCAGCCCCTTGGCAGTGAAGGTCCCGGCAAAGACCACCGCGCGGGCGTTCTGCGAGATGTTGATGAAGCCCCCGGCCCCGGCCAGCCGCGTGCCGAAGCGCGAGACATTGACGTTGCCGTGCAGGTCGGCCTGGGCCAGCCCGAGACAGGTCATGTCCAGCCCGCCGCCATCGTAGAAATCGAACTGGTTGTTCTGCGGGATCACCGCGTCGGTATTGACCGCCGCCCCGAAATCGAGGCCCGAGGCCGGCTGGCCGCCGATCACCCCGGGCTCGGCCGTCAGGGTCAGGTGATCGAGAAGCCCCTCTTCCGCCGCCACATAGGCCACGCCCTCGGGCATCCCGATGCCGAGGTTGACCACCCCGTTGACCGGCAGCTCGAAGGCACAGCGCCGGGCGATCACCTTGCGCGCATCCAGCGCCATTGGCGGGATCTCGCCCGCCGGGGTGCGCATCCGGTTGGTGAAGCCCTGACTGAAGGCGGTGCCATAGGTCTGGACGTGGTGCTCGGGCCGCGAGACCACCACGGCATCGACGAGGATGCCGGGAATATGCACCTCGCGCGCGGGCAGCGTGCGGGCCCGGGCCACGCGCTCGACTTGGACGATGACGACGCCACCGGCGTTCTTGACCGCCATCGCCTGGGCGAGGTTGTCGATGGTCAGCGCCTCGCGCTCCATGGTGACATTGCCCATCTCGTCCGCCGTCGTGCCGCGCAAAAGCGCCACGGTCAGCCGTTGCGAGGGGTAAAACAGCACCTCCTCGCCGCGGATCTCCATCAGTTCGACCTGCGGCTCGGTCGAGATCGCATTGACCGCGCCGCCGCCCTGGCGCGGATCGACATAGGTTTCGAGCCCGACTTTCGACAGCATCCCCGGCTTGCCCGCCGCAATGTCCCGGTAAAGCTGGCTGATGCAGCCCTGCGGCAGGTTCCAGCCTTCGATCTTGCCCGCCACCGCCAGCGCCGCGACCTTGGGGATCAGCCCCCAATGCCCGCCGATCACCCGTTTCAGCAGGCCCTCGTGGCCCAGCCGGTTCAGCCCGCGCTCCTTGCCGTCGCCCTGGCCCGCGGCAAAGACGAGGCCAAGGTCGCGCGGGGCGCCGGTCTCGAGGAACCGGGTCTCGATCGCGGCGAGCAATTGGTCGGGCACGCCGATGCCGACGAAACCCGAGGTGGTGAGCACATCGCCGTCCTTGATCAGGGCGGCAGCTTCGGCGGGGGAGACGATCTTGTTGCGCATCGTTGCAGCTTTGGTCAGCGATCCCCCGCCGTCAACCGGCAAGGTGCAGTGCGCGACATTTCCGTCCGGCCTGCGCCCCGGTCGCACGCCTCGGAAGTCCACCCTGTCGCCGCCCTTGAGCGCCAGGATCCCGCGCGCCTCGCCCGGCGTGGCCACTTCACAGCCCGGGTCTTCGACGATGCGGCGGATCCCGGTGGCCTGCTGGGCGTTGCTTTCGGCCAGCTTGCCCGGGCGGATGAACAGGCTGTCTTCCAGCCCGACGCGCATATTGCCGCCCATCCGGCTGGCGGTCGTGGCAAGGGGCATCTGCGCCCCGCAAAGCGCCGCGCGCCTTGCCCCGCCAAATCGCTGCCGGTCCCGACCCTGCGCGTCTCGACGCGCGCGCCAAGGTGTCGAGCGCGTTTTCCTTCGATCAATGGCCGGAGACGTGGCGGCCCTGGCGCGCGGCACCTTCCAACCGTCCCGGCTTGCGGATACCGTTGCGCCAAGCAGACCAAACGAGTGAAGCCCGGGCGTGCGCGTGACGCGGCCTGACCCGGCGGGGGAGCCAAGGCGATGAAGACCATTCTGGTGGCGACGGATTTCTCGGAACGCTCGGACCGCGCGGTCGGGCGCGCCGCCCATCTGGCCCGGCAGTCCGGCGCCCGCATCACGCTTGTCCATGTCGTCGACGACGACCAGCCCGGCCGGATCGTCGCGGTCGAAAGGGACGAGGCGCAGGACCTGCTGGACCGTCTCGCCGCGCGCCTGGCCGAGGACGAGGGCCTCGACTGCGCCACCCGCGTCGCGCTGGCCTCGCCCTTCGTCGGCATCGCCGATACCGTCGCCGAGATGGCGCCTGACCTGCTTGTCCTCGGGCCGCACCGGCGGCAGGTGCTGGGCGACATCTTTGTCGGCACCACGGCCGAGCGCACCATCCGCTCGGTGCGCTGCCCGGTGCTGATGGCGAATGCGGTATCGCAGAAACCCTATGGCCATATCCTGCAGACCACCGATCTCTCGGCCAGGTCACGCGACGCGCTGCGCCGGTTCGCGGCGCTGGATCTCGGCGCGACCGCCCGGACCACCCTGCTGCATGTCTACGACACCCCGGCGCTGCGGCTGGCCATGCGCCACGTGCTGAGCCAGCGCGACCAGGCGCAATATGTCGAGGACGAACATGACGACGCGCTGCTGCATTTGGCGGGGTTTGCCGCCGCGACCGGCCTTGCCGGGATCGCCCAGGTGGCGCGGCACAACGAATCCGTCGCCTCCAAGGAGATCCTGCAGGCCGCGGCCTCGATGCAGGCGGACCTGATCGTGCTGTCGACCAACAGCCGCAGCGGGCTGTCGCGCATGCTGATCGGCAGCGTGTCGGAACAGGTGCTGCGCGCCTCTCCGGTCGACGTGCTTGTCATGCCGCCCCGGCGCCGCGGCTAGAGACCGGGCGGCCCCGGGTTTGCACGCGCAAGCGGCAGAGGCGCATTTTCTCGGGCCTTCCCTGCTCAAGCCGGTTTCCTGCCCCTGAACTTCCAGCTATTTCGACAGTATGGATATTGTTCTCGTCACCACCGTGATTTCGTCGCTGTTCGTCATTGTCGGCGCGGCCGAGCCCCTGGCGGCGCGCCTGCGGCTGCCCTACGGCGTCATCCTGGCCGTCCTGGGGGTGATGATCGGGTCGGGGGCGATGTTCTTTCTGCGGACCGAATACACCGACGCGCTGAACCCGGTGGCCGAGGCCATCCTCGGGCTGCCGATCCGCTCGAACGTCTTTCTCTATGTCTTCCTGCCGACGCTGCTGTTCCAGGCGACGCTGGGCATGAACCTGCGGCGGATGATGGACGACTGGGTTCCGATCCTGGTGCTGGCCATCGTGGCGGTGGTGGTGGCCACGCTGAGTGTGGGCTACGCGCTGTTCTGGGTGAGCGGGCTGCCCTTGGCGGCCTGCCTGCTGGTGGGCGCCATCGTGTCGACCACCGACCCCTCGGCGGTGGTCTCGATCTTCCGCTCGATCTCGGCGCCGCGGCGGCTGGCGCGGATCATCGAGGGCGAGAGCCTGCTGAACGATGCCGCGGCCATCGCGCTTTTCGGGCTGTTCATGGGCTTCGTGATGCTGGGCGTGCCTGACCCGAACCTCGGCGATGCCCTGGCCCAGTTTCCGCGGCTGATCCTCGGCGGGGCGCTGACCGGCTGGCTGCTGGCGCGCGCGGCGGGCTGGGTGATGGCGATGTTCAGCCGTCACGAGCTGGCGCAGGTCTCGATCTCGGTCGCCCTGCCCTACCTGACCTATATCAGCGCCGAACAGACCATCGGCGCCTCGGGCGTGGTGGCGGTGGTCGCCGCCGGGCTGACGCTGAACCTGACCGGGCCGGGGCGCGTGCCGCCGCAGGCCTGGTCGAACCTGCGCGAGCTTTGGGACGTGCTGGCCCATTGGGCCGGGGCGCTGATCTTCATCCTCGCCGCCCTGCTGATCCCGCGGATCATGGAGGACATGCGGGCCGAGGATTTCCTGCTGATCGGCGTCGTGGTGCTGGCGGCGATCGTCGCGCGGGCGGCGATCCTCTACCTGCTGCTGCCGCTGCTGACCGCCTTCAAGGTCTCGCCCGCGGTCGAGGGCCCCTACCGCATCGCCATCCTCTGGGGCGGGATGCGCGGCGCGGTCACGCTGGCGCTGGCGCTGGCTGTGACCGAAAGCCTGCGGGTGCCCAGCGACATCCAGCGGATCGTGGGCATCCTCGCCACCGGCTTCACCCTGTTCACCCTGATCGTGCAGGGCACCACGCTGCGCTTCGTGATCGGCTGGCTCGGGCTTGACCGGCTGTCGCCCATCGACGAGGCGCTGTCGCGCCAGGTGGTCGCCGTCGCCCTGCAGACCGTGCGTGAGGACGTGGCCCGCGCCACCGAGAACTACGACCTGAGCCATGACAACGTGCGCGACGAGGCCAAGCGCTTCGGCGAAAGGCTCGACGCCGCGGTGGCCACCGCCGAGGCTAGCGCCGACATCCTCGACCGCGACCGCATCACCCTGGGGCTGATCGCGCTGGCCGGGCACGAGCGCGGGGTGATCCTGGCGCGGGTGCGCGAACGGACGATCTCGGCGCGGATGGCCGAACAGGTGCTGTCGGACGCCGACCGGCTGATCGAGGGCGCGCGCACCGGCGGGCGCAGCGGCTACCAGCGCGCGGCGCGGCGCAGCACCTCCTATGGCCCGGCGATCCGTGCCGCGCTCAAGCTGCACAGCCGGCTGGGAATCTCCGTCCCGCTGGCGCGAATGACCGCCGACCGCTTCGAGCGGCTGTTGTCGCAGCGCCTGATCCTGCGCGATCTGGGCGCCTTCATCGGCGGGCGGATCCGGCGGATCCATGGCCGCCGGGTGGCTGACCTGCTGCACGAATTGCTGTCGCGCCGGGTTGAGGCGGTGGAAACCGCGCTGGAAGGGCTGCGGCTGCAATATCCCGGCTATGCCGAGAAGCTGGAGCGCCGCTTCATCCGCCGCACCGCACTGCGGCTGGAGGAACGCGAGTATACCGCGATGCGCGGCGACGGGCTGATCGGCTTCGAGGTCTACAACACGCTGATGCAGGATCTCGGCGCGCGGCGGGCCGCCGCCGAACGGCGCCCCCGCCTCGACATCGCGGTGCAGCGGGCCGAGTTCGTGCGGCAGTTTCCGCTGTTCGAGGATATCGACGATGCCGCGCTGAAACGGCTGAGCCGGTCGCTCAAGACCCGCTACGTCAATGCCGGCGACGTGATCATCGGCAAGGGCACCCCGGCCACCAGCGTCTATTTCATCGCCTCCGGCGCGGTGGAACTGGAAAGCGCCGGCCAGACCTGGCGGCTGGGCCGGGGCGAGATGTTCGGTCAGATCGCGCTGTTGAACAAGCGCACGGTGCGGACCGAGGTGCGCGCCATCGTGCCCTCGACCTTCCTGATCCTCGGCAATGCCCAGTTCCAGCGCCTGCTCAGGCGCAGCAAGGTCTTGCAGGAGGCGGTGCGCGCCAGTGCCGAGAAACGCGGCATCGCGCCGGAAAAGCTGGTGGCCGAATAGGCCCGGGTCCGGCGATCATCCCGCCGGACCCTGCGCTTCAGGTCAGTTCAGCGCCTTGTCGGTGACCACGGAGGTCCAGGCGCCTTCCGGCTCCTTCGTGATCACCGGGTCCGAGCCGCCGGCCAGCAGGGTCGCCACCGTGCGTTCGTAATCCGCCGGGTCCAGCGCGCCGTTCGAGCCCGCGGTCAGCTTGGCCACCTCGCCCATCATGCGGATCTGGTGCTCTTCGGTCTGGGCGCCGGTCTCGTCATAGTCGAGCACGATCATCGCCGCCTCTTCCGGGTTCTCCTCGGCCCATTTCCAGCCCTGCATCGAGGCCCGGACGAATTTCGCCATCTTGGCCACGAACTCCGGATCGTCGAGGCTGTCTTCAAGGACGTAGAGCCCGTCTTCCATGATATCCACGTCATAATCCGAATACTTGAAGGTCGAAAGATCATCGGGCGACACGCCCGCGTCCATGATCTGCCAGTATTCATTGTAGGTCATGACCGTAACACAGTCGGCCTGCCGTTGAAGCAGCGGGTCGACGTTGAAGCCGATCTTCATCACCTCGACCGAATCCTCGGACGCGCCCGTCGTATCCAGTTCCAGCTTGGACAGCCAGTTCAGCAATGGAAACTCATTCCCGAAAAACCATGTGCCGAGCGTGTGACCGGCGAAGTCCTCGGGTTCTTCGATCCCGGAATCTTTCCAACAGGACAACATCAAACCCGAATTCTTGAACGGCTGTGCGATGTTGACCAGCGGCAGCCCCTTCTCGCGCGCGGCCAGTGCCGCGGGCATCCATTCGACGATCACATCGGCGCCACCCCCGGCGATCACCTGCGTCGGCGCGATGTCCGGCCCGCCGGGCAGGACCGTGACGTTCAGCCCCGCGTCGTCGTAATAGCCGTTCTCGAGCGCCACGTAATAGCCCGCGAACTGCGCCTGGGTGACCCATTTGAGTTGCAGCGTCACGTCCTGCGCCATGGCGGCCCCGGTCAGCGCGGTACTGGCCAGCGCGGCGGCGATGAATGTCTGTTTCATTGTCTTCTCTCCTGTTGGTTTCTTATGTCCGGTCACCCGCGTTGCGACGGATGCCAGAAGGTTGCCTTTTTCTCCACGAAGACCACCAGCCCGTAGACCAGCGTGCCGGTCAGCGCGGCGACGACGATGGCCGACCAGACCAGCCCGAGATCAAGCTGGCCGATGGAGGTTGAGATGCGAAAGCCCAGGCCCTGGGTGGGCGAGCCGAAGAACTCGGCCACGATGGCGCCGATCAGCGCCAGGGTCGAGGTGATCTTGAGCCCGTTGAAGATGAAGGGAAGCGCCGCGGGCAGGCGCAGCTTGCGCAGGGTCTTGCCCCAGCCGGCGGCATAGGTGTGCATCAGGTCGCGCTGCATGGCCGAGGTCTCCTGCAACCCCGCGACGGTGTTCACCAGCATCGGGAAATAGACCATGAGCACCACCACCGCCGCCTTCGACTGCCAGCCGAAGCCGAACCACATCACCAGGATCGGCGCGGTGCCGACGATGGGAAGTGCGGCCATGAAGTTGCCCAGGGGCAGCAGCCCGTCGCGCAGATAGGCGTAGCGGTCGACCAGCAGCGCCGTCAGCACCGCCGCCCCGCAGCCGATCACCCAGCCCGAGAGCGCGCCCTTGAGGATGGTCTGCACGAAATCCCCCCAGAGCAGGGGCAGGTTGGCGGCGAAGGTCGCCACGATCTCGCTCGGCGGCGGCAGGATCACCCGGGGCACGCCCAGCCCGGTCACGATCAGCTCCCACATGATCAGGATGGTGGCGCCGAAGATCAGCGGCACCGCCAGCCGCGCCGCCCTCGTGTCATGCGCCGGGCCATTGGCCAGCCGCAGGTTGACCGCAAGGCCCAGGGCCCAGACCACGAGCGCGCCGATGACATGGATCATGGCCGCATCCCCATCCGCCGCAGCGTGCGTTTCTCGGCCGCGCCGATGGCCCAGACCAAGAGCGCCGCCAGCGCCGCCGCAAGAAACAGCGCCGCCCAGATCTGCACCGTCTGGCCGTAGTAGCTGCCCGCCAGCATCCGCGCGCCCAGCCCGCCCTTCTGGACGGGAAGTTCGCCGACGATGGCGCCCACCAGGCTGGCGGCGATGGCGATCTTGAGCGAGGCAAAGAGATAGGGCACCGAGGCCGGCAGGCGCAGCTTGAACAGCACTTCGGTTGACGAGGCGTAATAGGTCCGCATCAGGTCCATCTGCATGGCATCGGGGCTGCGCAGCCCCTTGACCATGCCGACGACGACCGGAAAGAACGAGAGATAGGCCGAGATCACCGCCTTGGGCAAAAGCCCCTGCACGCCGACGGAATAGAGCACCACGATGATCATCGGGGCGAGGGCCACGATGGGAATGGTCTGGCTGACGATGGCCCAGGGCATGACCGACATGTCCATGACGCGGGAATGCACGATCCCCACCGCCAAGAGGATGCCCAGGCCGGTGCCGATCAGGAAGCCCACCATGGTGGCGTTCAGCGTCACCATCGCATGATAGACCAGCCCGCGGTTCGACAGGCTGCCCGAGTTCACGATGCCGCGGCGGCCGGTGGTTTCCTCGACCCAGGTGGACTTGTAAAGCTCGCTCACCACCTGGTGCGGCGCGGGCAGGCGGGGCCGCTCGAGGCTCCAGCTTTCGCCGAGCGCATGGGTATTGCCGACAACCAGCGCAAGGTTGCCGGTGTCGCGCCGGGCCAGCGCGCTGTCGGGGGTGATGGCCACCCCGGCGCGCTCGGCCCGGGTCAGGGTTTCCTGCACGTTCATCGGCACCACGGCCAGGTACCACAGCGCAAAGAGCGCCAGCACCACGGTGAGCACCGGCGGCACCCGAAGCGCCGCTGTCCCGGACTTGCTCCGGGACCTCATGTCCAGCGCGTCAGACATCGCGCAGCTCGCGGGCCGGGAGGTCCCGGATCAGGTCCGGGACGGCGTGGCGCTGCCCCGCGCTCATTCCTCGTACCCCGCGCGCAGCCCTTCGCGCACCCGATGCGCGATGGCGATGAAATCCTGCGTGTCGCGGATGTCCAGCGGGCGCTCCTTGGGCAGCGGGCTTTCGATGATGTCGGTGATCCGCCCGGGCCGCGGCGACATCACCACGATATGGGTCGAGAGATAGACCGCCTCGGGGATCGAATGGGTGACGAAGGCGATGGTCTTGTCGGTCTTGGCCCAGAGCCGCAGCACCTCTTCGTTCAGCCGGTCGCGCACGATCTCGTCGAGCGCGCCGAAGGGTTCGTCCATCAACAAGAGATCCGCGTCGAAGGCCAGCGCCCGCGCGATGCTCGCCCGTTGCTGCATCCCGCCCGACAGCTGCCAGGGAAATTTCTTCTCGAAGCCCGACAGTTCGACCAGCTCGAGCACCCGCGCGATCCGCGCCTGCTGCTCGGCCTTCGAGAAGCCCATGATCTCGAGCGGCAGCGCGATATTGCGCCCGATGGTGCGCCAGGGATAAAGCCCCGCCGCCTGGAAGACATAGCCATAGGCGCGCGCGCGCCGCGCCGCGTCGGGGGTCATGCCATTGACGCTCAGGCTGCCGCCCGTCGGCTGCTCCAGCGCCGCGATGCAGCGCAGGAAGGTGGTCTTGCCACAGCCCGAGGGGCCGATGAAGCTGACGAAGGCGCCCTTGGGGATATCCAGCGTGATGTCCTTGAGCGCATGCACGGGACCGTCGCCGGTCTGGAAGGTCAGGTCGAGGTGGCTGGCGCGGATCACGGTCTCGGCGGGGGCCGGGTGCGTCATGGGGATTACCTTGCGGTCGGCCGGGGCGGCAGGGGTGATCACGGGGCGGGGTGCTCCTTCATCATATCACGACAGTCGCTGGAAAGCGCGAGACGCGCAGCGCTGGGCCGCGGTGCGGCGATCCGACGGGAGTATTGCAGCACTCTATCTCTCCACATCCGAAAAACCTCGGTACGATGCGCCAACGGCAACCATATCGCCGTGCCGGGGGGCGGCCCGGCGATGTGCGGCGGCTTCGCCTTGATTCCGCACGAGTGAGGATTGAAAGTTTCGCCCCACGAAATCACACTCCGCTCGCCGGTATGCCCGACCGTTCCACCGGCCGCGGGGCAGTGAGTTCCTTCCACTTCGACAGCGCCTTGTTGGTCGCCGTGTTGGGCGCGCGCTTGACGAATTCGCCGTGGCCTTCCTGCGACCGCAACTCGCCGTCATGCACCGCCACATGCCCCCGCGTCAGGGTAAAGCGGGGCAGGCCCTTGACCTCCTTGCCCTCGAAGACGTTGTAGTCGATGGCCGAGACCTGTTTGCCGGCGGTGATGGTCTTGGTCTTCTCCGGATCCCAGACCACGATATCGGCATCCGCGCCGGGCAGGATCGCGCCCTTTTTCGGGTAGCAATTCAGCACCTTGGCGATATTGGTGGAGGTGATCGCAACGAATTCCTCCGGCGTCAGCCGCCCGGTCTCGACGCCATGGGTCCAGAGCATCGGCATCCGGTCCTCGAGCCCTCCGGTGCCATTGGGGATCTTGGTGAAATCACCAACGCCATAGCGCTTCTGCTCGGTTGTAAAGGCGCAATGATCGGTGGCGACGACCGACAACGACCCGGATTGCAGTCCGGCCCAGAGCGAGTCCTGGTGCTTCTGGTTGCGGAACGGCGGCGACATGACGCGGCGCGCGGCATGGTCCCAGTCGGTGTTGAAATATTCGCTCTCGTCCAGCGTCAGGTGCTGGATCAGCGGCTCGCCCCAGACCCGCTTGCCTTGCTGGCGGGCGCGGCGGATGGCCTCGTGCGCCTCCTCGCAAGAGACATGCACGACGTAGAGCGGCACCCCGGCCATGTCGGCGATCATGATGGCACGGTTGGCGGCCTCGCCCTCGACCTGCGGCGGGCGGGAATAGGCGTGGGCCTCGGGGCCGGTGTTGCCCTCGGCCAGGAGCTTTTGCTGAAGGTCGGCCACGACGTCGCCGTTCTCGGCATGGACCATGGCGATGCCGCCCAGCTCTCCGATCCGCTGGAACGAGGCATACATCTCGTCGTCCTGCACCATCAGCGCGCCCTTGTAGGCCATGAAGTGCTTGAAGGTGTTGATGCCGCGGTCCTTTACGACGGTCTCCATTTCGTTGAAGACCTGCTCGCCCCACCAGGTGACCGCCATGTGGAAGCTGTAATCGCAATGCGCGCGGGTCGACTTGTTGTCCCACATCTTGAGCGCGTCGAGCAGGCCCTGGCCGGGTGACGGCAGCGCAAAGTCGACCACCATGGTCGTGCCGCCCGCCAGCGCGGCGCGGGTGCCAGAGTCGAAATCGTCGGTGGAATAGGTGCCCATGAAGGGCATTTCCAGGTGGGTATGCGGGTCGATGCCGCCGGGCATGACGTAGCAGCCGGTGGCGTCGAGGGTCTCGTCGCCTTTGAGGTCGGGGCCGATCTCGGTGATCTGGCCGTTATCGATCAACACGTCGGCCTTGTAGGTCCGGTCATGGGTGACGATGGTGCCGTTCTTGATGACTTTGCTCATGTGGATGTCTCCTCGTGTCGCCCGTCCCGGCCTTGCGCCGGGACCTCACCGGCGCTCACTCGGGAACGAGATGCGTGATATCCCGCCACTGCGGATTGTGTTCCATGATCAACTGGTCTTTCCACGCGCGCCGCCACCGTTTCAGACGGTGTTCGCGCAGAAGAGAAGTTTCGAATTCTGCGTGCTGCTCGAACCAGACCAGGGTGCGGATATTGTAAGTCGCAGTGTGCTCCGAAAGCCCGGCGCGGTGTGCCTCGACCCGGGCGCGAAGGTTTCGCGTGCGCCCGATGTAAATCGCACCGCCCGGACGGGAGGCCAGGATATAGACGAAATTGACCATGCCCGATGATCTCGCAGGCATGGTTAAAGCCGCGTGAATCGCGCCCCGGCCCCCGCGCCTCGTGGCCGGCCATGAGGTCCCGGGTCAAGCCCGGGACGGGGTTGGCCTTGTGACTCACTCCACGATCCCCGCCGTCTCGACCACCGCGTGCATCAGCACATCCGCCCCCGCCTTGGCCCAGTCCCTGGAAATCTCCTCCGCCTCGTTGTGGCTCAGCCCGTCCACGCAGGGACACATCACCATCGCCGTCGGCGCCACCCGGTTGATCCAGCAGGCATCATGCCCGGCGCCCGAGATGATGTCGCGGTGCGAATAGCCCAGACGTTCCGCCGCGGAACGCACCGCCGTCACGCAGCCTTCGTCGAAGGTCACCGGATCGAAGCCGCCGACCTTCTCGAATTCGACCGAGAGCCCCATCTCGTCGCAGATCGCCTGCGCCTCGACCTTCAGCCGCGCCTCCATGTCCTCGATCACCGCCAGTTGCGGCGAGCGGAAGTCGACGGTGAAGATCGCCGTGCCGGGGATCACGTTGCGGGAGTTGGGGAAGACCTCGATGTGGCCTGCGGCACCCACTGCGTCGGGCTTGTGCGACCAGGCGATCTCGTCGACCTTTTCGAGGATGCGCGCCATGCCGAGGCCGGCGTTCTTGCGCATCGGCATCGGGGTGGAGCCGGTGTGGCTTTCCTTGCCGGTCACGGTGACCTGCGTCCAGCTGAGGCCCTGGCCATGCGTCACCACGCCGATGTCCTTGCCTTCGGCTTCCAGAATGGGGCCCTGCTCGATGTGCAACTCGAAGAAGGCGTGCATCTTGCGCGCGCCCACCTCTTCGTCGCCTTTCCAGCCGATGCGCGCCAGCTCGTCGCCGAAGCGCTTGCCGTCATGATCCTCGCGCGCATAGGCCCAGTCCTGGTCATGCACCCCGGCAAAGACGCCGGAGGCCAGCATGGCGGGCGCGAACCGCGTGCCCTCCTCGTTGGTCCAATTGGTGACCACGATGGGATGGCGGGTCTTGATGTCGAGGTCGTTGAGCGTGCGGATGATCTCCAGCCCGCCGAGCACCCCCAGCACGCCGTCATACTTGCCGCCGGTGGGTTGCGTGTCGAGGTGCGAGCCCACGTAGACCGGCAGCGCCTCGGGGTCCGTCCCCTCGCGCCGCGCGAACATGTTGCCCATCTGGTCGAGGCCCATGGAACAGCCCGCGTCCTCGCACCACTTTTGAAAAAGCGCGCGGCCCTCGCCGTCCTCGTCGGTCACGGTCTGGCGGTTGTTGCCGCCCGCGACGCCGGGGCCGATCCTGGCCATCTCCATGATGCTGTCCCACAGACGGTCGGCATTGATGGTCAGGTTGGCTGTCGGTTCGGTCATGTCACCCCCTGTCGGTAGCAAGGCCCTTCGGGCTCTCATTGAATTTGACCAATCGGTCAAAAGAACGCTACCACGGGTGAGAGGTCAGTCAAGGCACTCTGCGCCGTGGCGGGCAAATGGTGCAAATCAGGGCAGGATTCCGGCGGCATGACAGAGACTTCGGCGACCGCGCAAGGGGCGACCGCGGGCAAGCCCCGCACGCGGATCCAGCGGCGCAATCGTGAGTTGATCCTCGAGGCCGCCTTGCAGGTCTTTTCGCAATATGGCTTTCGCGGCGCCACGCTCGACCAGATCGCGGCAGAGGCCGGGCTGTCCAAGCCGAACCTGCTTTATTACTTCCCCTCGAAGGAGGCGATGCACGAGGCGCTGTTGCAGACCCTGCTGGAGACCTGGCTCGATCCGCTGCGCGCGCTGGATCCGCAGGGCGCGCCGCTGGAGGAAATCCTCGCCTATGTGCGCCGCAAGCTGGAACTGGCGCGGGATTATCCGCGCGAAAGCCGGCTCTTCGCCAACGAGATCCTGCAAGGCGCACCGCGCATCCTGCCCTACCTGGAGAGCGACCTGCGGGAGTTGGTGGCGCAGACCTGCGTCATCATTCGCGGCTGGACCGCCGAGGGGCGGTTGGCGCCGGTCGATCCGGTGCATCTGATCTTCTCGATCTGGGCGCTGACCCAACATTACGCCGATTTCGAGGTGCAGGTGACGGCTGTGCTGGGCGAGGGTGATCCTTTCGAGGCGGCGGGGGCGCATCTGGATGTCATGTTCCGGCGGATGTTGACGCCGTAGTCCCGTAGCCGGTCCTCGATTGACACCGGGTGCAAGCCGCGCATTGCCGACGCGTGGGGGCGCGCCGGCGATGCGCGGCGGCTTCGCCTTGATTCCGCGCCGGGTGCTCAGCGGCAAAGACCGCACAAGGGGCTCATCGCCGCCTCACTCCGCCGCCTGTGCCATCGGGTTGTTCGGATGCGTCGTCCAGTCGGCATCCTCCGCCGGCACCTTGCGCCCCGTGCGCGGGTCCACCGTGCCCGGCGCAAGCCGCTCCATGGTGATGCAATCCTCCACCGGGCAGACCTCGACGCAGAGGTTGCAGGCCACGCATTCGGCATCGATCACCTCGAACCTGCGCTCGGGCGACATGGAAATCGCCTGGTGCGAGGTATCCTCGCAAGCGGCATAGCAGCGGCCGCACTTGATGCAGGC
>SBGD01000084.1 GCA_006226775.1 Paracoccaceae bacterium
CTCGGCGCAGCGCGGCGCAGCGACCAGCCGCTTCAGCGGCCCGCTGGCATCGAAGGCCCCGGTGTCGCCCTTGCGCCCCGCGTGCAGGCAGCGCAGCCAGGCGCCGGAGCGCGCCAGCAGGTCCGCCGGATCGACCCCCGCAAGCAGCGCCATGCGCCCCGAGCGGCCTGGCACGAAGGCCAGCAGCAAGGCGCGCTCGGCCTCGGCAAAGCCCAGCAGCCGCTGCGCCGCCAGGCCCTCCTGGCCGCGAAACAGCCGCCCGGCCTGGCGATGCGCGCGGACGATGCGGCGAAAGCGCTTGCGGTCGGCGCCGTCATAGAGCTTGAGCACATCGCCGCCCACCCGCCAGACCCGCGGCCCCAGCACCTCGACATCGTCGGGGGGTGTGTCGGGGCGCAGGGCGGCCCAGGCGGCAAGCGGCACATCGTCGAGCATCATGCGCCATCCATGCGCGATTTGCGCCCCGTCGCAAGCCTTCCGGCCCTTTCCGCCCGCAGATCGACGCGGTAAGGAGCGCGCATGACACAGCCCGACAGACCCGCCCCGAAATCCCATGGCCGCAAGGCGATCCGCCCGACGCGCGCGCCGCAGCCGCTGATGACCGACGCGCCCGCGTTGCACGACGTCTGGCACGCCACGGTGATCACGCTTTTCCCCGAGCTCTTTCCCGGCGTGCTGGGTGGCTCGCTCACCGGGCGGGCGCTGAAGGACGGGCTCTGGCAGCTCGACACCGTGCACCTGCGCGATTTCGGCGAGGGCAGGCACCGCAACGTCGATGACACGCCGGCGGGTGGCGGCGCCGGGATGGTGCTGCGCGCCGACGTGATGGGCCGGGCGATCGACCATGCGCTGCGCGCCGGGCCGGGCCCGCTGATCCATCTCTCGCCACGCGGGCGGCGCTTTGACCAGGCCATGGCCCGCCGCCTTGCCGCCAGCCCCGGCGCGACCTTCATCTGTGGCCGCTTCGAGGGGCTGGACCAGCGGGTGATCGAGCATTACGACATCACCGAGGTCAGCCTCGGCGATTTCGTCATGACCGGCGGCGAGATCGCCGCGCAGGCGATGATCGACGCCACGGTGCGCCTTCTGCCCGGCGTGCTGGGCAACGAGGCCAGCGCCGAGGAGGAGAGCTTCTCCGACGGGCTTCTCGAACATCCGCACTTCACCAAGCCGGCGGAATGGCAGGGGCGCCGGATCCCCGACGTGCTGCTCTCGGGCCATCACGGCGAGATCGCCAAATGGCGGCAGGCGCAGTCCGAGGCGATCACCAGGGCGCGGCGGCCCGATCTCTGGGAAGCCTGGCAGAAACGCCGGGACTGACCTCGCCCCGCGAAAAGCCGTGGCACGGGCGCCGATCCGTGGCAGTCTGGCATCACCCGGACAACAAGGAGACCGCGCATGACACTCTCGCTTCAGGTCATCTACCCCAAGGTCGAGGGCACGCATTTCGACATGGATTACTACCTCGGCACCCATATGCCGCTGGTGACCGAGCACATGGGCGCGCATATCGCGCAGGTCCTCGTCACCAGGGGCCTGGGCGGCGGTGCGCCGGATGCGCCGCCGCCGTTCTATGCCGTGGCGACCATGACCTTCGCCGACAAGGCCGCGCTGGAGGCCGCGCTTGCCGCCGCCCCGCCGGTGGTGGCCGATATCCGCAATTTCACCGATACGAAGCCAAAGATGCTGGTGGGCGAGGTCGTGGCCTGAGACAGGCGCCGCGCCGGTGATTTCACTTGAACTGGCGGGCATTCTCTGGTTTACCGCGCCCATTCCGCGCCACGCTGGCCCATCAACGATTCCCGTCTGCTTCTGGCGGGGATTGCCCGGGCCGCCAGGGCACCGCGCCGGAGACGAGACAAGCAAAGCCGACCTGACCTCCGGCGGGCGCATATCGCGGACCCGAAAGAAGACCGAAGCTCTGAGGCCGACCACCTTCACGGGGAAAACCGTGAGAACATAGGAGAGGATCAGATGAATCTGATCGCACAGCTCGAGGCCGAACAGATCGCCTCGCTCGGGAAGGAGATTCCCGACTTCAAGGCCGGCGACACCATCCGCGTCGGCTACAAGGTGACCGAGGGCACCCGCACCCGCGTGCAGAACTACGAAGGTGTCTGCATCAGCCGCAAGAACGGCGTGGGCATTGCCGGATCGTTCACCGTCCGCAAGATTTCCTTTGGCGAAGGCGTGGAACGCGTGTTCCCGCTCTATTCGACCAATATCGACAGCATCACCGTGGTCCGCCGCGGCAAGGTGCGTCGTGCCAAGCTCTATTACCTGCGGTCGCGCCGCGGCAAATCCGCCCGGATCGCAGAGGTCGCAAACTACAAGCCCAAAGCGGGCGCGGAAGCGTAAGGACCGGACCGATGAAGCAAGACATCCATCCCGATTACCATCTCATCGACGTCAAGATGACCGATGGCACCGTCGTCCAGATGCGCTCCACCTGGGGCAAGGAAGGCGACACCATGACGCTGGACATCGACCCCAGCGCGCACCCGGCCTGGACCGGCGGCAACACCCGCCTGATGGACCAGGGCGGCCGCGTGTCGAAGTTCAAGAAGAAATACGAGGGGCTCGGGTTCTAGGATCCGAAAGAACCTGCGGTTTTTCCGTGAGGCTGCCCCGGTGCAAGACGGGGCAGCCTTTTTCTTTGCCTCGTGCCGAAAAACGTGAAACGAGGTTTACTCATGCAATCCATATCCCGAACCGCCGCGCCCTCGCTCTGGCGCGAGGCGTTGCTCTTGGGCGCTTTGGTCATTCCCGGGCCCTTCGCCATCGACATGTTCCTGCCGGCGATGCCCGACATCACCCGCGACCTGAACACCACCATTGCCGCCACCCAGGCGACGCTGACCGCCTATTTCATCGCCTTCGGGCTGGCGCAGATGGCCTATGGGCCCTGGTCCGACGCGGTGGGCCGCAAGAAGCCGATGTATGCCGGGCTGGTGGTCTTCCTCGCAGGCACGCTGGCCTGCACCCTGGCGCCGACCATCGGCGTGCTGATCGTGGCCCGCGTGGTCCAGGCGATCGGCGCGGCGGTGCTGATGGTGGTGCCCCGCGCGATCATCCGCGACCGCCACACCGGCGAGCGCGCGACCCGGCTGATGGCGCTGATCATGCTGGTGATCTCGGTCTCGCCGATGCTGGCGCCGCTGGCGGGCAGCCTGCTGATGGCCTTCGGCGGCTGGCGGGTGATCTTCGGCGTGCTGGCACTGGCCGCGGCGCTGGCGCTGGTGGCCACGATCCGCGCCCTGCCCGAGACCCTGGCCGAGGGCGCGCGCCGTCCGGTCAATGCCGGCACCATGATCCGCGGCATCGCGCTTTTGTCGCGCGACCGCGGCTTCATGGGGCTCACCCTTGTGGGCGGCTTCGGCATGGCGAGCTTCTTCGTCTATATCGCCATGGCGCCCTTCGTCTTCACCGGCGCCTACGGGCTGACCCCGCAGGGCTTCAGCCTGGCCTTCGCGGTCAATGCGGTGGGCTTTTTCGCCGCCTCGCAGATGGCCGCGGGCATGGGCGCGCGCTATGGCGCCGGCCGGGTGGTCATGGGGGCGACCTTCGGCTTTGCCACCTGTGCCGCGGCGCTTTTCGGCCTGTCGCTGGTGGTGGAGGTGCCGCTGGTGGTGCTGATCGCCGGGCTGGCGGCGGGCAATGCCTGCCTGGGCCTGGTGATCCCCACCGCCATGGTGCTGGCGCTCGAGGAGCATGGCGACCTGGCCGGCCTCGCCTCGTCCTATGGCGGCACCTTGCAGATGGTGGTGGGCGGCGCGATGATCGGGCTGACGGGTCTGTTCTTCGACGGCTCGCCGGCGCGGCTGATCCTGGCCATCGGCATCTGCGCGGCGCTGGCGGTGATCACCGCGCTGGTCACGCGCGAGGCCACCCCGGCGCCGATCTGATCCGCCAAGGGGGCGGGCCGGGGGATCTCCGGTCCGCCCCCGGGCGGCGTGCGCCTGGCCCTGCGTCACAAAGACCAATAACCTTAGTGGCAGATATGCTATTTGACTCAAGTCAAAGCCGCGACGCAGCATGGCTGAAAGAAGCCACATGCAGATGACTTATATCCCGGAGGATCCCCGTTGAGCGACGCCCCACAGCAAGCCCTCTACGAATCCCGCGAACCGATCTTCCCGAAACAGGTTTCGGGCAAGTTCCGCAATCTCAAGTGGCTGATCATGGCGATCACCCTGGGCATCTACTACCTGGTGCCCTGGATCCGCTGGGACCGCGGGCCGTCGCTGCCCGACCAGGCGGTGCTGATCGACCTGGCGAACCGCCGGTTCTATTTCTTCTGGATCGAGATCTGGCCGCATGAGTTCTACTTCGTCGCCGGTCTGCTGATCATGGCGGGGCTGGGCCTTTTCCTCTTCACCTCGGCGCTGGGCCGGGTCTGGTGCGGCTATGCCTGCCCCCAGACGGTCTGGACCGACCTTTTCATCCTTGTCGAGCGCTGGATCGAGGGCGACCGCAACGCGCAACTGCGCCTGCACCGCCAGAAGAAGATGGATGCCCGCAAGGCCCGGCTGCGCCTGACCAAGTGGACCGCCTGGTTGCTGATCGCGCTGGCCACCGGCGGGGCCTGGGTGTTCTATTTCGCCGATGCGCCGACGCTTCTGCGCGACCTGGTGACGCTGAACGCCCATCCGGTCGCCTATACGACCATCGCCATCCTGACCGCGACGACCTTCTTCTTCGGCGGTTTCGCGCGCGAACAGATCTGCATCTATGCCTGCCCCTGGCCGCGGATCCAGGCGGCGATGATGGACGAGGACACGCTGATCGTCGGCTACCGCGCCTGGCGCGGCGAGCCGCGCGGCAAGGGCAAGGTGCGGCGCAAGAAGGAAAACCAGCAGCTTTCGCTGCAGATCGCCGCCGAGGAGGCCGCCAAGGGCCCGGCCCGCGCCGCCTATGCCTCGACCCCGGTGCCCTATGCCCGCCCGATCGAGGCGCAGCCGATGAACGACCAGGGCCCGGGCGACTGCATCGACTGCATGGCCTGCGTCAACGTCTGCCCGGTGGGCATCGACATCCGCAACGGCCAGCAGCTGGAGTGCATCACCTGCGCGCTGTGCATCGATGCCTGCGACGAGATCATGGAGAAGATCGGCAAGCCGCGCGGGTTGATCGACTACATGGCGCTGACCGACGAGGCGGCGGAACGTGCGGGCAAACCGCCCAAGCCGGTCTGGCAGCACGTCCTGCGGCCGCGCACCATCATGTATACCGCGCTCTGGGCC
The DNA here is from genome assembly GCA_006226775.1 of Paracoccaceae bacterium. Lineage (GTDB taxonomy): Bacteria > Pseudomonadota > Alphaproteobacteria > Rhodobacterales > Rhodobacteraceae > Marinovum. Next base: position 5,244 of record SBGD01000084.1, read on the forward strand.
GGGGTCGGGCTGCTGCTGATCTTCGCGCTTTTCATCCGCCCGGATATCGAGATGACCGTCGCCCCGGTGCGCAATCCGACCTATGTCACCCTGTCCGACGGCTCGATCCGCAATACCTATGAGGTGCGGCTGCTCAACAAGCACGGCGAGGCCCGGCCGTTCCAGCTTTCGGCCACCGGCGACCCGGCGCTGCGGATCGAGTTGGAAGGCGTCGAGGCCGAGACCGTCTCCGTGCCCGCCGACAGCACGCTGTTGCAGAAGGTCTACGTGATCGCCGCGCCCGAGGCCGAGGCGGCGCAGCGCGCCCGCACCGAGTTCCGGCTCTGGGTCGAGGATCTGGAAAGCGGCGAGCGCAGCCACAAGGACACCGTGTTCAACGGCAAGGAGAACTAAAGATGGCAACGGCGGAACGCAAACTCACCGGCTGGCATGTGCTGGCGATCTTTGTCGGCGCCTTCGGGGTGATCATCGGGGTCAATATCGCGCTGGCGGTCAGCGCGGTCCGCACCTTTCCCGGCCTCGAGGTCAAGAACTCCTATGTCGCCAGCCAGAGCTTCGATGCCCGCCGCGACGCCCAGGAGGCGCTGGGCTGGTCGGTGGCCGCCGATGCCACCGAGGGCCAGGTGATCCTGTCGATCACCGAGGCCGACGGCGCGCCGGTGCAGGTGGTCGACCTCAAGGCGGTGCTGGGCCGCGCCACCCATGTTAAGGACGACATCGCGCCGGATTTCCGCTTCAACGGCCGCACCTACGTGGCCTACCACGAGATCGGGCCGGGCAACTGGAACGTGCGGATGACCGCGCGGGCGCTGGACGGCACGCCCTTCGAGCAGCGCGTCATCCTGCATGTCGAGTAAGCCATGACCGCCGCGCTGCGCCCCTCTCCTTCCGCCTGTCCCGCCTGTGCTGCCGCACCGGCAGCCATCGCGCTGGCCGAGACGGAAGCCAGCGGGCAGTTGGCGCTGTCGCTGCCGACGATCCATTGCGCCGCCTGCATCGCCAATGTCGAACGCGCGCTGCAGGCGCTGCCGCAGGTGCATTCGGCGCGGGTGAACCTGACCCTGAAGCGGGTCACGGTCGAGGCCGCGCCCGAGGTTGTCGCCGCCGACCTGATCGCGGTGCTGGAACAGGCGGGCTTCGAGGCGCATGAGCTTGACGCCGGGATGCTGCGCGCCACCGCGACCGACAAGGCGGGCCGCGACCTGCTGATGCGGCTGGCGGTGGCCGGTTTCGCGGCGATGAACGTGATGCTCTTGTCGGTCGCCGTCTGGTCGGGGGCCGAGGGCGCCACCCGCGACATGTTCCACTGGATCTCGGCCTTCATCACCCTGCCCACCATCGCCTTTTCCGCCCAGCCGTTTTTCGTCAACGCCTGGAGCGCGTTGCGGGTGCGCAAGCTCAACATGGATGTGCCGATCTCGCTGGCCATCGCGCTGGCGGTCGTCACCTCGCTCTGGGAGACCTGGCTCTCGGGCCATCACGCCTATTTCGACGCGGCGATCACGCTGACCTTCTTCCTGCTGGCGGGCCGCTATCTCGATCATCGCACCCGCGCCATTGCCCGCTCGGCGGCCGAGGAACTGGCCGCGCTCGAGGTGCCCCGCGCCACCCGCCTGCAAGGCGGCGTGGAGGAGCAGGTGGCGCTGGCCGATCTGCGCGTCGGCGACATCCTGCTGGTGCGCCCCGGCGGGCGGATGCCGGTGGATGGCGAGATCACCGCGGGCACCTCCGAGCTTGACCGCTCGCTTTTGACCGGCGAGACGCTGCCGGTCTTTGCCGCCCCGGGCACCGTGGTCAGCGCCGGTGAGGTCAACCTGACCGGCCCGCTGCAGATCCGCGCCTCTGCCGTGGGCAAGGACACGTCGCTGCACCAGTTGGCCGACCTGGTGGCCATCGCGGAATCGGGCCGCAACCGCTATACCTCGCTGGCCGACAGCGCCGCCAAGCTCTATGCGCCGGGGGTGCATATCCTCTCGGCGCTGGCCTTCCTCGGCTGGCTGGCCTGGTCCGGCGACCTGCGCGTGGCGCTGAACATCGCTGCCGCGGTGCTCATCATCACCTGCCCCTGTGCGCTGGGCCTTGCGGTGCCGGCGGTGACCACCGCGGCCTCGGGGCGGCTCTTCAAGCGCGGGATGCTGATCAAGCACGAAACCGCGCTCGAGCGTCTGGCGCTGGTCGATACCGTGGTCTTCGACAAGACCGGCACCCTGACCGAGGGCCAGCCGGAACTGGCCGAGCCCGACAGCCACGACGAAGACACCCTGCGCCTGGCGCTGGCGCTGGCCGAAGGCTCGTCGCATCCGCTGTCGCGCGCGCTGGTCCGCGCGGCGCGTGCGCGGGGGCTGGAGCCCCTGCAGGTCGATGCGGTCCGCGAACAGCCGGGCTATGGCACCGAAGCCCTGCTGGCGGGCGCGCGCATCCGGCTGGGCCGCGCGGCCTGGGCCGGCGCATCGGATGCCGCGACGCAGCAGACCTCGGCCTGGCTGGCCCTGCCCGATGGCACGACCCATCGCTTCGGGTTCACCGACGCGCTGCGCCCGGGCGCCGAAGCGGCTGTCAGCGCGCTGCAGGCCGCCGGTCACAAGGTCATCATGATGTCCGGCGACACCACCGGCGCGGTCGAGGCCATGGCGGTGCGGCTGAACATCCCGCATTGGCTGGCCGAGGCCCGCCCCGAGGACAAGGCAGCGCGGATCGCCGCGCTCAAGGCCGAGGGCGCGCATGTGCTGATGGTCGGCGACGGGCTGAACGATACCGCGGCGCTGGCGGCGGCGGACGTCTCGATCTCGCCCGCCACGGCGCTGGACGCCGCGCGCGTCGCCTCCGACATCGTGCTGCTGGGCCGCGACCTCTCGCCCCTGC
>SBGD01000008.1 GCA_006226775.1 Paracoccaceae bacterium
AAGCAGAGGAAATCTTCTACGCAAGCTTGAACGCAGATGAAAAAGCAGCCTAACTATTGAAGCAAACCCTCTCCGGTAAACCCGGGGCGGTTCAAGATGCCTTCATCGAGTCGTTCAACGGCAGCCTGCGCGACGAACTGCTGAACGACGACCTGTTTGACGGCCTGGACGGCGCCAGACGCAAGCTGGCTTTGTGGCGCTACGATTATAACACGGTCAGGCCACACTCGTCGCGCGGCAACAAGACACCGCAGCAAGCGCGCCGAGCGCTTGAGAATTTGACGGTTCCGCACCCGGCGCGCTTGCGCCGGACGGGGAACCAGAATACCAGTTTCCCACCTGCAGACTCTCGTTATGGATGAGGGACCGGTTGGGGGCAGGTCAATTCTCGTCGGTGTACTTTACCGCCAGCTCGCGGGGCGTCAGGTCTTCATGCTTCAGGGCAAATTCGACGATGTCGGCACGCGTCTCATCCGGCGGGCGGTTCCGCACAGACCCGGGGTGAGGCGCTGTGTCCCCGAGTGCGTCAAGCCCGCATTCCGGCCATCGGTGGTACCTGCGGTAACAGGACGTGCGACAGTTCCCGAGCAAGGCAGGCGTCCGGCGAACCGGCAGATGCGAGGCTTCCACGGTGCGGATGATCTCCTGCTTTTCCGAGGCGGGATACCTCCTGCCTCGTACTCTCCACCCTCGATTACGCTTTTTCTGAGCAGGCGGTGTTCCAGGGTCAGGTCGGCAACGACCTCTTTCAGGGCCGCCGATTCCGAGCGCAGATCCTTGCCTTCGGGAGAGGTCGCCTGGCGGGTGGTGTCGCCGGCCAGGCGCTGTTTGCCTGCTTCAAGAAACTCTTTAGACCACGTCGGATACAAGCTCTTGCTGATCCCGTCACGGCGGCACAGCGCGGCGATGCTCTGCTCCCCGTGCAGGCCCGCCGAGACGATCCTGATCTTCTCTTCGACCGAGTCCTGTTCGCGTGTCCTGCGCCGGATGCCTTTGACCAGCTTGCCAGCGGCGTTTGTCGATGTTTCGGATTTTTGGTTCATCTTCGCCCCTTGATGGTTGCGCTGATCCAGAAATCCTCCGTCATGAAAACTTCGAATCTGTCCCACAGGCGCTGACGTCAGACAGAGGCGGATGTCAGGCCCTTCGCGGCCAGCGCCGCTTTTTCGCCCGATGACGGTGACCGGCACGAAACCCGGCTGAGGTTGGTCGATGGCGGGGCCTGCGCTGTCTACGGGCTGTCGGGCCATCTCGCCGGGCTGACGTCCTGGCGTGGCAAAGCCGGGGGCCGGTTCCGGCGCGGCGCTTGACGAAAAACCGATCGGGTTCCACGGCGTCACACGCGCAAATTGAAACCGGGGGAATTTCAGGAGCTTCTCCGGCGGTCTCGCCGCGCTTGACGTCTTCTCTGACCGTCCCGGCGCCCGCCCGGGCCGGGGGGCGGCGCGGAAATTTCTTGTTCAAGATACATTTCGGGCAAAGCATTTCCCGAATACGAGCATTCATTTCGCCGTGTATCCTGCTTTTTTTGGGCTGTTGCGCGGTTTCCTCAATGCGCCTGCCGCGCCTTATTTCAAGGATTCACCCGATGACCGCCACCGCTCCCCTCACCGCTGACCTGATCTCCGACCTGCTGGCCGAGGCGCAGACCGCGCTTCTGGCACCGCTGAGCTTTGGGCCCGAAGACGATGGCAATGAAGGCGACGAGGGCAATGAGGGCAACGAGGGCAATGAGGGTAACGAGGGCAACGAGGACAACGAAGGCAACGAGGGCGACGAGGGCAACGAGGCCGACGAAGGCAATGAGGGCAACGAGGACAACGAAGGCAACGAGAACGACGAAGGCAACGAGGACAACGAGGGCAACGAGGGCGACGAGCACAACGAAGGCGACGAAGGCGACGAGATCGCCGACGACACCTTCGAGCGTGGCAGCGATGAAGGCAACGAGGGCGACGAACACGACGAAGGCGACGAAACCCACGAAGGCGACGAGGGCGACGAGAACGACGAGGGCGACGAGAACGACGAAGGTGACGAAGCCCACGAGGGTGACGAAGGCGACGAACACGACGAGAACAACGAAGGCGACGAGGGCGACGAATACGTCGATCCTCAGGACGCCGCCGACGAGGGCGACGAGGACGACGAGGGCGACGAGGGCAACGAGGACGACGAAGCCAACGAAGGCGACGAAGGCGACGAACACGACGAGAACGACGAAGGCGACGAGGGCGACGAGGACGACGAGGACAACGAAGGCGACGAAGGCGACGAGATCGCCGATACCGACGGCGACCGTGGCACCGACGAAGGCGACGAGGACGACGAGGGCGACGAAGGCAACGAAGCCGACGAGGGCAACGAATACGACGAAGGCGACGAAACCGACAACCTTTACGTGGCGGGGGATCCCTCTGATCCGGGCAATTACGTCTATACCTCGACCGAAGAGGGCAACGAGGGCAACGAAGCCGACGAGCACGACGAAGGCAACGAGGCCAACGAGGGCGACGAGGGCGACGAGATAGCCGCGTTCCACGGCGACGAAGGCAACGAAGGCCAGGAATACGACGAGGGCGACGAAGGCGACGAAGGCAACGAGGACAACGAAGGCGACGAAGGCAACGAGGGCGACGAAGGCAACGAATCCGACGAAGGCGACGAGGACGACCAAGGCGACGAGGTCGCCGCCCCCGATGGTGACGAGGACAACGAGGGTGACGAGAACGACGAGGACGATGAAGGCGCCAGCGACGAACACGCCGACAGCGGCGATGAAGGCGACGAGAACGACGAGGACGACGAGCACAACGAGGACGACGAAGGCGACGAATTCGACGAAGGCGACGAGGACGACGAGGACAACGAGGGCGACGAGGGCGAGGATGTCGATCTCTTCGAGTGACGCCCCGGGCCGGGCGCGGCACCTGGCCTTCGCCTGACCTGTCGCGCCCCCCGGGCCTCGCGGGGGTCCGGGGGCGTCGGAGTTCCGCGGTCGGCACGGTCCTCGCCTGGGGGCCGACCGCGACAGCCCGCCCGCGCGCCGCAGCCTGGTGCGGATTGCCTGGTGCGGATTGCCTGGTGCGGATTGTCCCGAACGGCCCTGCGCCGGCGCGGGGCAGGGCCTGGCGAAGGTATCTTTGGCGAAGGTATCTGGTGACACCCAGTCGGTATTGGACCCGGGCGCTCTGGCCGCGCATGTTATGGGCAATTGCCAGAGGACGGATGCGCCCATGACCACGATTGATCAAATTGAAACGACCCTGCTCGATCTTCCCACGATCCGCGGTCATGTGCTGTCGATGACGACGATGACCTGCCAGTCCGTCGTGCTGGTGCGGGTGCTGTTCTCGGACGGCTCGGTGGGCATCGGCGAGGGGACGACCATCGGCGGGATGAGCTATGGCGCCGAGTCGCCCGAGGGGATCAAGCTGGCCATCGACAGCTATGTCGCGCCGCTGCTCGAAGGCCGGGACGGTGACGATGTCAACGGCGCGATCACGCTTGTCGAACGCCTTGTCAAAGGCAATCCGATCGCACGCTGCGCGGTGGAAACCGCGCTCTGGGACGGGCTTGCGCGGCGTCTCGGGGTGTCGGTGGCCGGGCTGTTCGGCGGCGCGACACGGACAGCCATGCCCATCGCCTGGACCCTGGCCAGCGGCGAGTCGGGCCGCGATATCGCCGAAGCCGAAGAGATGATCGACCGGCGCCGCCACCGGATCTTCAAGCTCAAGATCGGCAAACGCGCCGTGGCCGACGATGTGGCGCATGTCGCCGCCATCGCCAGGGCCGTGGGTTCGCGGGGCGAGATCCGGGTCGATCTGAACCAGTCCTGGAGCGTCACCGAGGCGCGGCGCGGGCTGAAGATGTTGCAGGATGTCGGCGTCACCCTGGCCGAACAGCCGATCCGGCGCGACCTGCTGGGCGAGCTGAAAGCGCTGACCGACAGCCATGCCATCGCCATCATGGCCGACGAGTCGCTGCAGGGCCCCGAGGATGCGCTGCGCGTCGCCGCCACCCGCGCCGCCGATGTCTTTGCGATCAAGATCGGCCAGTCGGGCGGTCTGCGGCGGGCGCAGGAGGTTGCCGCCATCGGCCGCGCCGCCGACATCGGCCTCTACGGTGGCACGATGCTGGAATCCGGGGTCTGCACCGCCGCCTCGCTGCAGCTGTTCTCGACCTTCGAGGCGCTGGACTGGGGGACCGAGTTGTTCGGGCCGCTGCTGATGCGCGAGGATATCCTGAGCACGCCGATTGCCTATGGCGATTTCAGCGTCCACCTGCCCGAAGGGCCGGGGATCGGCGTCACGCTGGACGACGACAAGGTCGAGTTCTTCCGCCGCGACCGCGGCAAGACCCTGCACTCCGTCGCCGTCGCCACATAGTCAGCCGGCCTTCGCGGCCTCGGCCCGGGCGGTGCGCGCGAAGTTCTGGACGTGCTTGCCCTGTTCGTCGAGCCGGTAATTGAGCGAAAGCTCGGTATTGCCCAGCGACGGCGTGAGGCGCGGAAAGCGGATGCCGTTGCGCTGGGCCGAGGCGACGGAATCGGGCACGATGCAGATGCCCTCGCCAATCGCCACGAGGCTGAGCGCGGTCTGCAGATCCATGGTGAAGACCCGCTTGCCGATCTCGAGCCCCTGCGCCAGGCAGCGCTCGAGCACGAGGTCTGCAAAGCTGGGGCGGGGCCGCTCGGGGTAGAGGATGAAGACCTGGTCGCGCACCTCCGCCAGCGCGATCTCGCTGTCGTTCTGCGTGACCCATGTATCGGGAACCGCGGCGCGCAGCGGCTCGTCCACCAGCTTGCGGGTGACGAATTCGGCATCGCGCAGCGCGGGGCGGGCAAAGGCGATGTCGATGTCGCGCCGGATCAGCGAGCGTTTGAGCTGGGCGTTGTTCATCGGATAGAGGCTCAGCGCCACGGCGGGGAAGCTGGCGCGGAACGATTTGACGATATTGGGCACGATGCCATAGGTCGCCGAGCCGACGAAGCCGATGCGCAGCCGCCCCTCGGCGCCTTCGCCGATCCGGCGGACCTCGGCCTCGGCATCCTCGACCGAGCGCAGGATGTCGCGGGCATGCGCATAGAGCCGGTCGCCCGCCTGGGTCAGCGCGATGGCATTGCGGCCCCGGTTGAAGAGCACCGCGCCCAACTGGTCTTCCAGCTGCTTGATCTGGCGGCTCAGTGGCGGTTGCGCCATGCCCAGCCGCTCGGCAGCGCGGCCAAAGTGCATTTCCTCGGCCACCGCCACGAAATACTGAAGTTGCTTGAAGTGCATCCGGCCCATCCTTCCATCCCGAAGACAACGGCACCGCGCAGGGCAGGTCAACCGGGAACCGCGCGGCGCCTTTGCCCCGCGCCGTGGCGCTGGGGTATCGCAGCATACCCGCCACCGCATTGCCCAGACACCGCCGGAAATGCCATGCAGGGCGGATGACCCACGCCGCTTGCGGCGACAAAACTGGAGGCCGCGATGCTTGAGACCCTCATGCAGATGCAAAAACGGCTGGGCGAGACACCGCATCTTCTGCGGCTCGGCCGGCTCTTTTCGGAAACCGTGCTGCTCGAGATCGCAGAGGCGGAATATTACCTGACCTTCGAGAAGGGCGCGCTTGTCTCGATCGAGGAAGGCCCGAGCCGCAAGACGCCCTGGCGCTTTGCCTTCATGACCGATGCCGAGGCGCTGGAAGCCTTCTGGCAGCCCCGTCCGGCGCCCGGGTTCCACGACATCTTCGGGCTGGTGAAGACCGGGCGGGGGCGCATCGACGGCGATATCCTGATGCTCGTCAAGAACCTTAGGTTCTTCAAGGAATTCATGGCCCTGCCGCGCAAAGGAGACCTCGCATGACTGCCGCGCTCGAGCCGATCATCGGCCGTTACGTCACCGTGACCCTGGGCGGACGCCCGCATCGCATCTACTTCGAGGAAGCGGGCGAGGGCCCGCCGGTCCTTTGCCTGCACACCGCGGGCGCCGATACCCGGCAATGGCGGCACCTGATGAACGATGCCGAGATCACCGCGGGGCACCGGCTGATCGCTTTCGACATGCCCTGGCACGGCAAATCCCTGCCGCCCGAAGGTTTCCAGACCGAGGAATACCTGCTGACCACCGAGCAGTATATCGAGACCGTGCTGGCGGTGACCGAGGCGCTGGGGCTCGAGGCGCCGGTGCTGGCCGGCTGTTCCATGGGCGGACGCATCGCGCTGCAACTCGCGGCGCTGCACGCCGAGCGCTTTGCCGGGTTCATCGCCATCGAGGCCTCGGATTTCCAGGCGGCCTGGTATGACATCGACTGGTTCGACCGCCCCGATGCCCATGGCGGCGAAATGGGCGCGGCGCTGGTCTCGGCCAATATCTCGCCCCACGCGCCCGAGGCCGAGCGCTGGAACACGCTGTGGATGTTCATGGCCAGCGGGCCGGGGGTGTTTCGTGGCGATCTGAGCTTCTATACCCGCGACGACAGCCTTGTCGGGCGGCTGGACCGGATCGACACGGCCCGCACGCCGGTGCATTTCCTCGTCGGCGCCTATGACCTGACCTGCACGCCCGAGGACACCCGCCGCACCGCCGCCGCGATCCCCGGCGCCACCGTCGCGGTGATGGAGGAGCTGGGCCATTTCCCGATGAGCGAACACCCCGAAGGCTTCCGTCCGTTCTTTGTCGATGCGCTGGGCCGGATGCCCGTGGCCTGACACCGGCGGCAGGAGCGGCCTGGCACGCAGACCTTGAGACTGGCCCCGCCCGGAGAGATCCGGCGGGGCCTTTTTCTTGTCTTGTGGGTGCTTTCGGTGCCGGACCCCGGGCGCTGGCGCCTGCGCGAAACGCCAAAAGGCGGAGCGCTTGCGCGGCTCCGCCCTGGGCCGGGGGCAATCCCCGGCGGTGTGTCTTCGGCCCGGCGTGCTGCGGGCCGGACTACTTGGCAAGGTCACGCCTGGCCGATGCGACCCGGCGCAAGCCCGGACCGGAGGCCGCAGCCTCCGGCCTGTCGGCTCAGCTTCCCGAGGCGACGGCGGCGTCGATCTCTTGCGCGGCCTTGATGTTCTCGGCGCCGATGTCGGCCTCGAACTGCTTCCAGACCGGCTGCATCGCGTCGACCCACAACTGGCGCTGCTCCGGCGTCAACTCGCGCACGGTGCCGCCGGCGTCGATGATTGCCTGCTTGGCCTCCTGGTTGACGCGCACGGCCTCGCCGTTGCGGGCCTCGGTCACTTCCGCCAGGATGGTCGAGAACTGCTCGCGGAACTCGGGCGTCATCGAGTCCCACCAGTCGACCGCGGTGACCACCATGTAGTCGAGCAGCAGGTGGTTGGTCTCGGTCACGCCATCCTGCACTTCAAAGAACTTCTGGCCGTAGATGTTGGAATAGGTGTTCTGCTGGCCATCGACCACGCCGGTCTGCAGCGCGCCGTAAACCTCGGGAAAGGCCATCGGCTGCGGGGTCGCCCCGAGCGCATTCATCTGGGCGATGATGACATCGGCCGATTGCACGCGCATCTTCAGGCCCTTCATGTCCGCGGGCACGACCACGGGGCGGTTGGTGGTGATCTGCTTCATCCCGTTGTGCCAGAACTCGAGGCCCAGCAATCCGCGGCGCACCATGCCTTTCTTCATGTCCTGGGCCACTTCGCTGGCCTGGAAGCGGTCGACGGCTTCCATGTTCGAGAACAGGAAGGGCAGGTCGAAGATGCGGAACTGCTTGGTGAAGGCCTCGAACTTGGACAGGCTGGGCGCGGCAAGCTGCACGTTGCCCTGAAGCATGGCCTCGAGAACCTGGTCGTCGTTGTAGAGAACCGAGCTGCCATAGACCTCCATGCAGGCGGTGCCGTCCATCTCGGCATTGACCCGCTCGCGCAGGATCTCGACGGCGATGCCCTTGGGATGGCGGTCGGTGTTCACGATGTGGCTGAACTTGATGACCTCTTCGCCGGGGTCGCATTTGGTCGGATCGGCCTGGGCGGAACCGATCATGCCAAGGCTCAGGATCGTGGATGTGGCAAGCGTCGCAAGGGTTTTCATGGGGGCCTCCTCCTGGGGGTCGACTATGGGGTCGTCTGTCGTTTCGAGTGTTCCTGCGACCCTACACAGCGCGATTTCGTGCCGATAGGTATCACTGGATACCTCCCGCGGCAGGCCCGGAGGGGCGCTGTCGCGCCGGTGCAGGGCGAGGGCATCCGCAAACCCGCGACAGGTTCAGCCCCGGCTCATGCCCGCCGGCATGGCGCCGAGGGCTATGAGGTGGATCAGCATGATTGCCCGGTCGTTCCACAGCACGCCCACCGCGAACCAGCCCAGCACGCCCGCGACGAAAAGATGGAGGTTCAAGGGAGTCCAGCCGAAGGCCGTCGCCGTGTAGCCCGCAATCTGAAGGATCGACGCGGTCCATTTGACGGCAAAGGCGGCGCGCCCTGCAACGGCGCCCGCCCGCGCGACATCAGACGGCACGGGTCAGCCCGCCGTCGATGCGCAGGTTCTGGCCGGTCATGTAGCCCGCCCCCTCCGATGCCAGCCAGGAAATCAGCGACGAGACCTCCTCGGCCCGCCCGTAGCGCCCCATGGGGATGCGGGCGCGGCGGTCTTCGGTCTCGGGCAGGCTGTCGATGAACCCCGGCAGGACGTGGTTCATGCGGATATTGTCCGCCGCATGCTTGTCGGCGAAAAGCTTGGTGAAGGCCGCCAGACCGGCCCGAAACACCCCCGATGTCGGGAACAGCGGATCGGGCTCGAAGGCGGCGAAGGTCGAGATATTGATGATCACGCCGCCGCCCTGCGCCTGCATCACCGGGGTGACCAGCCGGGTGGGGCGAATGACATTGAGCAGGTAGACCTCAAGGCCCAGGTGCCAGTCGACGTCCGCGATCTCGAGCACCGGGCCTTTCGGGCCATGCCCGGCCGAGTTGACCAGCACGTCGATCCGGCCCCAGCGCTCCATGGCGCCCTGCACCAGCGCGTCGAGGTCGTCGGTCGCGCGGTTCGACCCGGTGACACCGAAGCCGCCCAGGTCCCTTGCCAGCGCCTCGCCCTTGCCTGAGGACGACAGGACCCCGATCCGAAAGCCATCTGCCGCCAGCCTGCGGGCGGCATCGGCGCCCATGCCGCTGCCGCCTGCCGTGATGATCGCGACTTTTTCCGTTGTCATGCTATCCTCCATCCTTGACATGGCCTTGAGGATAGGGCCGAACGCGGTGGATTGCGCGCCAGAATTGATCGCGCGTGCCAGGAGGAATACTATCGCCGGATGACCCGGATTCCCCCCCTTGGCGGGCTGCGCGCCTTTGACGTGGCTGGCCGTCACCTGAACTTCCGCTCTGCCGCGGACGAACTGGGCGTGACGCAGGGCGCGGTGGCCCAGCAAGTGCGCCTGCTGGAGGCGCATCTGGGGGTGCCGCTGTTCGACAGGGTGCCCAGGGGGCTGGCCTTTACCCCGGCGGGGCGCAGCTATCACGCGCGGGTTGCCAATGCCTTCGACGAATTGCGCGCCGCCACCGAGAACCTGCGCCCCGAGCCGGGAAAGGTGCTGGTGAGCGTCACGCCGACCTTTGCCGCGAAATGGCTCATCCCGACCCTGCCGGAGTTCTCTGCTGCCCATCCCGAGATCGACCTGCGAATCCTCGCCACGGAAAAGGTGTCGAGTTTTCATGGCGACGGCATCGATCTGGCGATCCGCCAGGGGCAGCCGCCCTTCGGCGCCGCGCTGGAGGCGATCCGGCTTTTCCGCCAGCAGATCGTCGCTGTCGCCGCCCCGGCGCTGGTCGCCGGGCAGGCCTTGCCGCTTGACCCGGACAGGCTTGCCGGCCTGCCCAAGCTGCACGATTCCCACGATCTCTGGCCGGCCTTTCTGGCGATGCTGGATGTCCACGACAGGGCCGGGCGGGGGATCCGGCTGAACCAGACCGCGCTGGCGCTGGATGCCGCGCTGTCGGGGCAGGGGGCGGCGCTGGTCAGCCGCTTCCTGGCAAGACGCGATATCGAGGCCGACCGCCTGGTGCAACTGATCCCCGGGGCGCTGTCCGGCAAGCAGGATTTCTATCTGCTGGCCCCGCGCGGGCCAAAGCGCGGCGCCGCGGTGCGGGCGGTCCTGGAATGGTTCATCTCGAGGGCCGAGGGCGACGGGTGAGCCATTGGATGACGGCGCGCCGTCTTCGCCTCTCGCCTGGCGATCCGGGACCGAAGACGCCCGACGCCCGGCCTGCGGCACAACCTTGCGGCGAGCAGGCGAAGGCCCTCAACCCACGGTCGGGGCGGCGGGTGGATTTGCGAATGAAAGCAGGAAGCTGACGGTGCGCCACGGCGCTGTCATCAATCTTGGGACTTGCTGTTTACAAACCCGAAGACCCCCGTAATCATACCGCCTGCATTCCGGAGATCAGGCCGCAGAGTCGGGGCTCTCGGGGGGCAGGTCCGGCCGGTCTGCAACGGCGCGGGACGCACAAGGGGGAGGCGGCAGAAAGAATGGTTGCAACGTGAGCATAGTACTGGAAGCCACCGGGCTGACCAAGGAGTTCAAGGGCTTCGTCGCGGTGAAGGATGTCGACCTGCGCGTCGAGGAAGGCACGATCCACGCTCTGATCGGCCCCAACGGCGCGGGCAAGACCACCTGTTTCAACCTGCTGACCAAGTTCCTGCAACCGACGCGCGGCAAGATCGTCTTCGAGGGCCGCGACATCACCCGTATGGACCCGGCGGGCATCGCCCAGCTCGGCATGGTGCGGTCGTTCCAGATCTCGGCGGTCTTTCCCGATCTCAGCGTGCTGCAGAACGTCCGCGTCGCCCTGCAGCGCAAGCGCGGCGAGAGCTTCGATTTCTGGCGCTCGGAAAAATCCCTCAGCCAGTATGACGAGGCCGCGCGCGGCTATATCGAGGAGGTCGGGCTGAGCGAGTTCCTGCATCACCGGGCAGCCGAGCTGTCCTATGGCCGCAAGCGCGCGCTCGAGATTGCCGCGACCCTGGCGCTGGAGCCGCAGATGCTGCTGCTCGACGAGCCGATGGCCGGGATGGCCCAGGCCGATGTCGAGCGGATCTCGGCGCTGATCCGGCGGGTGGCCAAGAACCGCACCATCCTGATGGTCGAGCACAACCTGTCGGTGGTGGCGGATCTCTCGGACAGGATCACCGTGCTGGCGCGCGGCGAGATCCTGGCGGAAGGCGATTACGCCACCGTCTCGCAGGCGCCCGAAGTCATCGAAGCCTATATCGGAGCCGAGCATGCGTGACGAAAGCCTTCTGACGGTCAAGGGTCTGAACGGCTGGTACGGCGAAAGCCACGTGCTGCACGGCATCGATTTCGAGGTGCGCCGCGGCGAGGTGGTCACGCTGCTGGGGCGCAATGGCGCGGGCAAGACCTCGACGCTCCTGGGGGTGATGGGCATCCTGCCGCGGCGCGAGGGCTCGGTGCGCTATGACGGGGTCGAGACCATCGGCCTGCAACCGCGCCAGATCGCCCGTGCGGGCATCGCCATCTGCCCCGAGGAACGCGGTATCTTTTCCTCGCTCAATGTCGAAGAGAACCTGATGCTGCCGCCGCGCATCGCCGAGGGCGGGCTGAGCCTCGAGCGGATCTTCGAGCTTTTCCCCAACCTCAAGGAACGCCGCCGCAGCCAGGGCACCAAGCTTTCCGGCGGCGAGCAGCAGATGCTGGCGATCGCCCGCATCCTGCGCACCGGGGCGCAGCTCTTGCTGCTGGACGAGCCGACCGAGGGGCTGGCCCCGGTGATCGTGCAGCAGATCGGCCGGACGATTTCGGCGCTCAAGAAGGAGGGTTTCACCATCGTGCTGGTGGAACAGAACTTCCGCTTTGCCGCCTCGGTCGCGGACCGGCACTACGTGGTCGAACAGGGCAAGGTGATCGACATGATCCCCAATGCCGACCTCGCCGCCAACAACGAGAAACTGCAGGCCTACCTGGGCGTGTAGCCATCACCGGCGCCAATGCGCGCCACAACACGGAGGAAAACCATGCTTAACAAACTGGCCCTGGGCACCGCGCTGGGTGCGCTTGCCGCGAGCGGCGCATTGGCGCAGGACATCACCGTCAAGCTGGGCGTTCTCAACGACCGCTCGGGGATCTATGCCGACCTCTCGGGCGAAGGCTCGGCGGTCGCCACCCGCATGGCGGTCGAGGATTTCGGCGCCGCCGACAAGGGCATGAGCGTCGAGGTGATCTCGGCCGACCACCAGAACAAGCCCGACGTGGGCTCCAACATCGCGCGGCAATGGTATGACGTGGACGGGGTGAATGCCATCGTCGACGTGCCGACCTCCTCGGTGGCGCTGGCCGTGGCCGACATCACCGCCGAGGCCAATGGCGTGCTGCTGGATTCCGGCGCCGGCTCGACCAGCCTGACGCGCGAGCAGTGCCAGCCGACCACCGTGCACTGGACCTATGACACCGCGGCGCTGGCCAATGGCACCGGCGGGGCGG
Organism: Paracoccaceae bacterium; assembly: GCA_006226775.1. Classification (GTDB taxonomy): domain Bacteria; phylum Pseudomonadota; class Alphaproteobacteria; order Rhodobacterales; family Rhodobacteraceae; genus Marinovum. Next base: position 12,421 of record SBGD01000008.1, read on the forward strand.
TGACCAATGCCGGCGGCAAGAAGTGGTTCTTCCTGACCGCCGATTACGCCTTCGGCCATTCGCTGGAGGAAAACACCATGGCGGTGGTCAAGGCCAACGGCGGCGAGGTCGTGGGCAACGTCCGCCATCCCTTCCCGTCGCAGGATTTCTCGTCCTTCCTGCTGCAGGCGCAAGGCTCGGGCGCCGATGTGATCGGCCTGGCCAATGCCGGCGGCGATACGGTCAACGCCATCAAGCAGGCCTCGGAATTCGGCATCACCCAGGCGGGCCAGTCGCTGGCGGCACTGCTGATGTTCGTCACCGACGTGCATTCGCTGGGCGCCGAGACCGCGCAGGGGCTGAACCTGACGGAAGCCTTCTACTGGGATCAGAACGACGCCACCCGCGAATGGTCGGCCCGCTTCGAGGAACAGATGGGCGCGAAACCCACCATGGTGCATGCCGGGGCCTATTCGGCGACCATGGCCTATCTCGCCGCGGTCGAGGCGCTGGGCAGCGCCGAGGATGGCCGCGCCATCGTCGCCAAGATGCGCGAGATGGAGATCGACGATCCGCTCTTCGGCAAGGTCAAGGTGCGCGCCGATGGCCGGGCGATCCACGACATGTATCTCTTCGAGGTCAAGACGCCGGCGGAATCCGAAGGCGAATGGGATCTCTACAAGCAGATCTCCTCGATCAGCGGCGAGGATGCCTTCCTGCCGATGCTGGACGAATGCGACTTCTCCAAGATGTAAACCGTCACCGCAGGTGCCCGGCCCGCGCGGCCGGGCACATCTGCATCTGACCATCCGCCGCGAAGGGGCACGGCCATCATGTTCGAGCTTTTGGGAATACCGCCGCAGGTCCTGCTGGGGCAGCTGCTGCTGGGGCTGATCAACGGGTCCTTCTACGCGGTGCTGTCACTGGGGCTGGCGGTGATCTTCGGCCTGCTCAACATCATCAATTTCGCCCATGGCGCGCTTTACATGGCGGCGGCCTTCGTCGCCTGGATGCTGCTGGAATACCTCGGCATAGGTTACTGGCCGGCGCTGATCCTTGCGCCGCTGATCGTCGGCGCCTTCGGGGTGCTGCTCGAGCGTACCATGCTGTCGCGGCTCTATCACCTCGATCACCTTTACGGGCTGCTGCTGACCTTTGGCCTGGCGCTGATCATCCAGGGGTTGTTCCGCAATTACTACGGCATCTCGGGTCTGCCCTATCAGATCCCCGAGGCGCTGTCGGGCGGGCGCAACCTCGGCTTCATGTTCCTGCCGAATTACCGCGCCTGGGTCGTCGTCGCCTCGGTGCTGGTCTGTTTCGGCACCTGGTTCATGATCGAGAAGACAAGGCTGGGCGCCTACCTGCGCGCCGCGACCGAGAACCCGGTGCTGGTCGGCGCCTTCGGCATCAACGTGCCGCTGATGATCATGCTGACCTATGGCTTCGGTGTGGCGCTGGCGGGCTTTGCCGGCGTGCTGGCGGCGCCGATCTATTCGGTCAACCCCAACATGGGCGCCGACCTGATCATCGTGGTCTTTGCCGTGGTGGTGATCGGCGGCATGGGGTCGATCATGGGGGCGATCCTGACCGGCTACATGCTGGGGCTGGTCGAGGGGCTGACGCGGGTGTTCTATCCCGAGGGCTCGGCCGTGGTGATCTTTGTCATCATGGCCATCGTGTTGCTTATCAAGCCCGAGGGGCTGTTCGGAAGGACCGCGTGATGGAGAAGACCGCTGCCGAAACCAACCACGCCGCGCCGGTGGCAGAGCAGGCGGGCATGCCCGGGCTGCACAAGGCGATCTTTGCGGTGCTGCTGGCCTTCCTGGTGGTGCTGCCCTTCCTCGTCTACCCGGTCTTTGCCATGAAGGTGATGTGCTTTGCGCTGTTTGCCGCGGCCTTCAACCTTCTGCTGGGCTTCGGCGGGCTGCTGTCCTTCGGCCATGCGGCCTATTTCGGCGGGGCAAGCTACGTGGCCGCCCATGCGGCCAAGGTCTGGGGGCTGACGCCCGAGCTTGCGGTGCTTTGCGGCACCGCGGCGGCGGCGGTGCTGGGGCTGGCGATCGGGGCGCTGGCGATCCGCAGGCAGGGGATCTATTTCGCCATGGTCACCCTGGCCTTTGCGCAGATGGTCTATTTCTTCTCGCTCCAGGTGCCTTTCACCGGCGGCGAGGACGGCATCCAGTCGGTGCCGCGCGGCGATCTCTTCGGGCTGATCCCGCTGGAGGACAACGTGGCGCTCTACTTCTTCGTACTGGCGGTGACCTTCGGCGGCATCCTGTTTCTCTACCGGATCGTGCATTCGCCCTTTGGCCAGGTGCTCAAGGCGATCCGCGAGAACGAGCCGCGCGCCATCTCGCTGGGCTACAACGTCAACCGCTACAAGCTGATGGTCTTCGTGCTCTCGGCCACCTTCGCCGGGCTGGCCGGGGCGCTGAAGAGCCAGGTGTTCCAGCTGTCGTCTTTGACGGATGTGCATTGGGCGATGTCGGGCGAGGTGGTGCTGATGACGCTGCTGGGAGGCATGGGCACGATCTTCGGCCCGCTGGTGGGGGCGGCGATCATCGTGACGATGCAGAACTACCTCGCCACCTTCGGCGCCTGGGTGACGATCATCCAGGGGGTGATCTTCGTCATCGGCGTGCTGCTGTTCCGCGAAGGCATCGTCGGCGTGATCTCGCGCTGGATCAAGCGACCGCTCTGAGCCGGACCGCCGCGCCAGCGCGCGCAAGAGCCACGACCCGGCCACCAAACCCGAGGACGAAAAAGGGCCCCGCCGCATGGCGAGGCCCTTTGACGTCCGGCGAAGCCGTTGGTCTCAGATCAGCTTGCCCATGGCCACGGCGGTATCGGCCATGCGGTTGGAAAAGCCCCATTCGTTGTCGTACCAGGTCAGGATGCGGACCATCGTGCCGTCCATCACCTTGGTCTGGTCGGTGTGGAAGATCGACGAATGCGGGTCGTGGTTGAAGTCCGACGAAACCAGCTTCTTGTCGGTATAGCCCAGCACGCCCTTCAGCTTGCCATCGGCGGCGCTGCGGATCGCGGCGTTGATTTCCTCGACGGTGGTCTCGCGCGCCGCCTCGAAGGTCAGGTCGACGACCGAGACGTTGGGGGTGGGCACGCGGATCGCCACGCCGTCAAGCTTGCCGTTGAGCTCCGGCAGCACCAGGCCCACGGCCTTGGCCGCCCCGGTGGAAGTGGGGATCATCGACAGCGCCGCGGCGCGCGCGCGGTAGAGATCCTTGTGCATGGTGTCCAGCGTCGGCTGGTCGCCGGTGTAGCTGTGGATCGTGGTCATGAAGCCCTTGACGATGCCGATCTCGTCGTTCAGCACCTTGGCCACCGGCGAGAGGCAGTTGGTGGTGCAGGAGGCGTTCGACACGATGATGTCGTCCTTGGTCAGGCTGTCGTGGTTGACGCCATAGACGATGGTCTTGTCGGCATCGGTGCCCGGCGCCGAGATCAGCACCCGCGAGGACCCATTGTCGAGATGCGCCTGGCACTTCTCTTTCGAGGTGAAGATGCCGGTGCATTCCAGCACCACGTCGACGTCCTTCCAGGGCAGGTCGGCGGGATTGCGCTCGGCGGTGACCTTCATCTGGCCGCGGCCGACGTCGATCCAGTCGTCGCCGGTCTTGACCTCGACCGGAAAGCGGCCGTGCACGCTGTCGTATTGCAGCAGGTGCGCATTGGTCTCGACCGGGCCGAGATCGTTGATCGCCACGACCTCGATATCGTTCCGTCCGCTTTCGATGATCGCGCGCAACACGTTGCGGCCGATCCGTCCAAATCCGTTGATGGCAACTTTGACAGCCATGGTCTTCTCCCTTGTTTCGGGGCGCTGTGAAGGGGCCGCAGGCGCAGCCCCGCGATTCCGGGTTTCGTTAACGCTAACAACCCCATTTGTCCCCAAAAGTCAACGTCACCTTCAGCGCCAGAAGGCGACCCATTCGAGAAGTTCGAGAAACTTCTTGGACAGAAACAGGAAATGCTCGGATCCAAAAAGGTAATAGTCCGCGCCGATGGCGGCAAGCAGCCCAAGGCCGAGAAATAGCGCAATGCTGTTGGTCATCGAGGCGGCTCCGATCTGGGTCAAATCTGCCGCAGAGCGGGGACCGGGGCAACCCGTGTGGCGGCGATTTCTGCGCGCCGACCCGCGGCGCGGGGGATCGCGAGGAGGGAATGAGCCAGCGATCTGTCAATATCGCCGCGCCTTCGCGCGCCGACAGGCTGGGGGGCCAGCCCCCCAGACCCCCCGGGATATTTGCAAACCGGAGAAATACAGCCTGGTCCCGGTGCTTCTCTGGTTCAAAAATATCCCGGGGTGAGGCCAAAGGCCGAGGGGCAGCGCCCCTATTGGTGCAAGCGGCCCATGTGGGCGGCCACATCGGCCATCCGAGCCGAGAACCCCCATTCGTTGTCATACCAGGCCAGCACCCGCACGGTGCGCCCGCCGACGACCTTGGTCTGGTCGGGCGCGAAGATCGACGACTGCGGCGTATGGTTGAAATCGATCGAGACCTTGGGCTCGGGGTCATAGCCCAGCACCGCGCCCATGTGGCCAGCGGCGGCTTCGCGCACCACCTCGTTGACGTCCGCGACGGTTACATCCTTGGCCGCCTCGAAGGTCAGGTCGACCGCCGAGACATTCGGCGTGGGCACCCGCATCGCGGTGCCGTCGAGCTTGCCCTTGAGGTTGGGCAGCACCTCGCCCAGCGCCTTGGCGGCTCCGGTGGAGGTGGGGATCATCGCCATGGCCGCGGCGCGCGCGCGGTAGAGATCGTCGTGGCGGCGGTCGAGCGTGGGCTGGTCGCCGGTGTAGGAGTGGATGGTGGTCATGATCCCGCGCTCGATGCCGATGGCCTCGTCCAGCACCTTGGCCAGCGGGGCCAGGCAATTGGTGGTGCAGGATCCGTTCGAGATCATGCGATCGCCGGGGATCAACTCGCGGTGGTTGACGCCGTAGACGATGGTCCGCTGGACGTTCTTCGCCGGCGCCGAGATCAACACCGATTTCGCGCCGCGCCTGAGGTGGACATCGGCCTTCGCCCCGTCATTGAACTGGCCGGTGCATTCCAGCACCACGTCGCAGCCCGACCAGTCCAGGGTCTCGGGATCATAGGTCGAGAACATCTCCATCGGGCCGCGGCCCAGATCCATGGTGCCATTGGCGACCTTGACCTGGCCGGGAAAGCGGCCATGCACGCTGTCGTATTTCAGCAGATGCGCCGAGGTTTCCAGCGGTCCGGTGGCATTGATCTTGACCACCTGCACGTCATTGCGCGCGCTTTCGGCGATATGGGCCAGGGTGCAGCGGCCGATGCGGCCAAATCCGTTGATCCCGACAGTGACGGTCATGAGCTTTCTCCTGCGCGTGCTTTTGCCCCCCGTGATAGGATGCAGGCGCAGCAAGGCAAGGTAAAAAGTCTTATCTTCCAATATGATAGCGTTAACCGTGGCGGGGGTGCGCATGGTGGCGATACCGGTTTGCGCTATCAGGCCGGTGGTTGCGTTAACACCGACGTCTGGTTTTTCGCGCAGGCGGGCTAGATCGGGGAAGATGAAGAATCGTTTGTCTGATCTCGCGGTGCTGACCGGCCGCCTTCTGATCGCAGCGCTGTTTGTCGGCGGCGCGCTGCAGAAGGGCGTCGATCCGGGGCCCGCCAAGGCATTGCTGGCGGAGCGGGGCTGGCCGGTCTGGCTGATCTGGCCGGCGCTGGGGTTCAATGCGCTGGCCGGGCTGGCGCTGATCGTCGGGGTGCATGTGCGGCTCTTTGCCGGGCTTCTGGCGGGGTATTGCGCGGTGACCTCGCTGTTTCACTTCCTGCCCGAGGATCCCTGGCAGATGACGATCTTCGTCAAGAACTGGGCGATTGCCGGCGGCTGCCTGGTGCTTGCGGCGCATGGGGCAGGGCGCTTTGCCTTGCGGCCCGACGCGTGATGCCTAGAGTGCCGGTGGAGAAAAAACGGAGAATGCGATGAGCGGGTTACTGGCGCTTCTGGACGACGTGGCGGCGATTGCCAAGGTGGCGGCGGCGTCGGTCGACGACATTGCCGCACAGGCGACCAAGGCCGGGGCCAAGGCGGCCGGTGCGCTGATCGACGATGCGGCGGTGACGCCGAAATACCTGACCGGGTTCGAGCCGGCGCGGGAATTGCCGATGGTCTGGCGCATTGCCCGGGGCTCGATCTTCAACAAGCTGGTGTTCCTGCTGCCGGTCGGGCTGGCGCTGAACGAATTCGCGCCCTGGATGGTGGCGCCGCTGCTGATGCTGGGCGGGGCGTACCTGTGTTTCGAGGGGGCCGAGAAGGTGGCCCATGCGCTGGGGTTCGGGGCCGAGCATGGCGGGCCGGACGGCAGCCATCCCACCGGGCCGCCGGGGCATCTCGAGGAACAGCGGGTGCGCGGCGCGATCAAGACCGATTTCATCCTCTCCGCCGAGATCATGACCATTGCCCTGGCGGCGATCCCGCAGACCACCTTCTGGATGGAGGCGGCGACGCTGGCCACGGTGGCGGTGGGCATCACCGCGGTGGTCTATGGCGCGGTGGCGCTGATCGTCAAGGCGGATGACCTGGGGCTTTTGATGGCGGCCAAGGGGCGGCTGGGGCTGACCCGCGGGCTGGGCCGGGGGATCGTGCGGGCGATGCCGGGGTTCATGAAGCTGCTGGTGGTGGTCGGCACGGCGGCGATGCTCTGGGTCGGCGGGTCGATCGTCATTCACGGGCTGAGCGAGCTGGGCTGGCACTGGCCGGAAGAGGTGATCCACCATTGGTCGGTCGCGCTGGCGCAGCTGGCACCGCTGTCCTGGCAGGGCGCGATGGCCTGGCTGGGCAAGGCGGCGCTGGATGGCCTGCTGGGGCTGGCGCTGGGGGTTGTGCTGATCCCGCTGGGCACCAAGCTGGTCGGGCCGATGTGGACCGCGGTTTTCGGCGGCAAGGCTTAACCCGGATTTAACCTTGTCGCGGCAGTCTCGGGCCATGCCGGAGATTCCAGAATACATGAGCCCGGAGCGATGGATGCACGCGGTGTTTTCCGCCAAGGCGGTGAACCGGGGCGGGGTGATCCATCGCCGGATCCGCGATGTCGAACGCTATGCCGGGCTGGAGCGGTTCCAGGCCGAGGTGGCGCGGCGCGGCTTTCAACTGGTCGAGAACAACGGCACCTACATCGTGCTGTGCAATGCCGCGCGGGCGCGGATGGTGGTGCGGGCCGATCCATCAATGGATCGGCACCGATCTGTTGACAGATCGGCACCCTGGGCCGGAACGGAGGAAGACCGGCACCAGGGGCGCCGGTCCTCGGGACATGCAAAATCCATCAATGGATTTTCACCGATCCGTTGACGGATCGGCTGGCGCTCAGGCCAGAAGCTCTTTCACCAGGGCCACGGTGGCCTCGGCGGTGATGCCGAAATGCTGGTAGAGCTCGCCCGCCGGGGCCGAGGCGCCGAAGCTCGACATGCCTATGAAGCCCGCCTTGGCCTCGCGTCCGCGCTCGCCCAGGAGCCAGCGGTCCCATCCCGCCGCGCGCACCCCGGCCTCGAGCCCCACGCGCACCGGCCCGCCGGGAAGGATGCGCTTGCGATAGCCCTCGTCCTGCGCCGCGAACAACTCCATGCAGGGCATCGAGACGACGCGCACGCCGATCCCTTCCTCCTGCAGCGTCTGGCGGGCTTCCATGGCAATCGCCACTTCCGAGCCGGTGGCGATCAGGATCGCCTCGCGCTTGCCCTCGGCATCGGCCAGAACGTAACCGCCCTGGGCCACCATGTTCTTGTTCTTGTGCTCGAGCCGCACCGTCGGCAGGCCCTGGCGGGTCAGCGAGAGCACCGAAGGCATGGTGTCCTGCGTCAGCGCGATCTCCCAGGCCTCGGCGGTCTCGACCGTGTCGGCGGGCCGGAAGACCAGCGTGTTGGGCGTCGCGCGCGAGATCGCCAGATGTTCCACCGGCTGGTGGGTCGGGCCGTCTTCGCCCAGCCCGATGCTGTCATGGGTCATCACGTAGACCACCGGCTGTTGCATCAGCGCCGAGAGCCGCATCGCGGGGCGCGCATAATCGGTGAAGCACATGAAGGTGCCTCCATAGGGCCGCACGCCGCCATGCAGCGCCATGCCGTTCATCGCCGCGGCCATGCCATGTTCGCGGATGCCATAATAGACATAGCGCCCGTCGCGGCTGTCGACGTCAAAGACCCCGAGATCGCCGGTCAGGGTATTGTTCGAGCCGGTCAGGTCGGCCGAACCGCCCAGCGTCTCCGGCATGATCGGGTTGAGCACCTCCAGCACCATTTCCGAGGATTTGCGGGTGGCGACCTTGGGCCGCTCGTCGGTGATCTGCTTTTTCAGCGCCTTGATCGTGGCGGAAAGCTTCTTGGGCGCCTCGCCGGCCAGTTGCCGGGCGAATTCGCGCTGCTTGCCGCCCGAGGCGGAAGCCATGCGCGCCTCCCAGGCCTCGCGCTCCTCGGCGCCGCGGCGGCCGATGGCTTCCCAGGCCGACTTGATGTCGGCGGGCACCTCGAAGGGGCCGGTGGTCCAGCCATAGGCCTGTTTCGCCGCGGCCATCTGATCTTCGTCGGTCAGTGCGCCGTGGCCCTTGGAGGTGTCCTGCGCCGCATGGCCCAGCGCGATATGGGTCTTGCAGGCGATCATCGAGGGCTGGTCCGAGGCCTTGGCCATGGCAATCGCGGCGTCGATGGCCTCGGGGTCATGGCCGTCGATCTCCTGGACGTGCCAGCCCGCGGCGGTGAAGCGGCCCACCTGGTCGGTGCGGTCGGACAGTTCGACCTTGCCGTCGATGGTGATGTTGTTGTTGTCCCAGAAGACGATCAGCTTCGACAGGCGCTGCCGCCCGGCCAGGCCGATGGCCTCGTGGCTGACGCCTTCCATCAGGCAGCCGTCGCCGGCGATGACATAGGTGTGGTGGTCCACCAGCTTGGCGCCGAAACGCGCGCGCTGGTTCTCTTCGGCCATGGCGAAGCCGACCGAATTGGCCAGCCCCTGGCCCAGCGGGCCGGTGGTGGTCTCGATCGCCTTGGCGAGGAAGTTCTCGGGGTGGCCGGCGGTTTTCGCGCCCAGCTGGCGGAAATTCCTGATCTCTTCCAGCGTGATCTCGGCATCGCCCACCAGGTAGAGCAGCGAGTAGAGCAGCATCGAGCCATGCCCGGCGGACAGGATGAAGCGGTCCCGGTCGGGCCATTCGGGATGGGCGGCGTCGAATTTCAGGTGTTTTTCATAGAGCACGGTGGCGACATCCGCCATGCCCATCGGCATGCCCGAATGCCCGGAATTCGCAGCATGGACCGCATCGAGCGTCAGCGCGCGGATGGCGGCCGCCTTTTTCCAGTGATCGGGATGGGCGGATTTCAGAGCTTCGATATCCAAGGCAGTCATTCCTTATAGAAAAGCGTTGCCCCGCTGAATATCAGCCGGGAAGCCAAGATCAAGGTGGCGTGAACAGCGCCGTGTAAGTACTTGATGTCAATGGGGGGCGTAATTTTCAATTGCATTGGGTAAACTCGGGCCAAGGCGGCGCGAAACTGATTCGCGGCGCGCAAGGCACGGGACATGCACCAAAGCCGCGGCACAAACGACCGCAGCGGAAAGGAAAGGCGAGGCAAATGGCCGACATCGAGGAGTTGCAGCGCAGGCTGACCGTTGCGATCGAGCGGATCACCAAGGGCGTCGAAGGGCTGCAAGCCGCGCCGCCGTCACCCGAGGGCGGGCCGGTCGACGTGGCGGCGCTGCAACAGAAACTGGCCGAGGCAGAGAGCGCGCTGGAAGACGAACGCATCGTCGGCCAGCAGCGCGACGAGCGGATCAAGACGCTCCATGCCAAGCTCGAGGATGCCCAGGCGACGATGAAGGCGCGGCTGGACGCCCAATCCGAGGCCACCGCGCAGATCGACCTGGAATTGCAGCGGCTGCGCCGCGCCAACGAAGAGTTGCGCGCCAACAACAAGGCCCTGCGCGAGGCGCAGGAACAGGGGGTCAGCGATCCCCACCTGATCAATACCTCGATGATTGCCGAGCTCGAGGCGCTCAATGCCGCCCGGGCGGCGGAAATCGCCGAGGCGGCCGCCATCGAGGCGGCGCTGAAACAGCTTCTGCCCGGTGAAGCCACGGAGGACGCCTGATGCCCGAAGTCACTATCACCATCGGCGGCCGCTCGTTCGAGGTCGCCTGCCAGGACGGCGAGGAACATTTCCTGCACGCCGCCGCCGCCATGCTCGACACCGAGGCGCGGGTGCTCAGCGACCAGATCGGGCGGCTGCCGGAATCGCGGATGCTTCTGATGGCCGGGCTCATGCTGGCCGACAAGACTGCCGGGCTGGAAGACCGGGTGCGCGAGTTGGAGGACAAGGTGGTCGGGCTGGAAGGCGAACGCGACCGGCTGCGCGATCAGCCCGGGCCCGAGCCCGAGCGCATCGAGGTGCCGGTGGTGCCAGCGGCGCTGGTCGACACGCTGGCCGAACTGGCCGCGCGGGCCGAGTCGGTGGCCAACGAGATCGAGGAAAAGGCGGCGGCGGAGTAGGCGGGGGGAGCTTGCGTGCGCTGTCCCGTATTCCTGACGTCATCCCGGGCTTGACCCGGGATCTCCTGGTTCCACGAGATCCCGGGTCAAGCCCGGGATGACGGTCGTGGAGGGAGGCGGGAGGCGGAGGCCCCGGATCAGGTCCGGGGCGCGGGTCGTCGGGTGGCGAGGGCGCGCCATTGCCCCGCGCGGTCGGCGAGGGCACGCCATGGCCCCCGCGGGATGGCGCGCGCCCCGACCAGCCGCCGATCCTTACCCGTTCGCTTCGCGGATCTTGTTGGCGGCGTCCTTGTCATAGGCCACGCCCTTGTCGTCGAACACGGTGTCCAGCTCGCCCGACAGGGTCATCTCGGTGATGATGTCGCAGCCGCCGACGAATTCGCCCTTGACGTAGAGCTGGGGGATGGTCGGCCAGTCGGAATACTCCTTGATCCCCTGGCGTAGCGCCTCGTCGGCCAGCACGTTCACGTCGGCAAACTGCACGCCCATGTAGTTCAGCACCCCGGCCACGCGGCTGGAGAACCCGCATTGCGGCATCTCCTTGGTGCCTTTCATGAAGAGCACCACGTCATTGGCGGTGACGGTGTCCTTGATCTGGTCTTTCACGTCGGTCATCTTGTCTTGTCCTTCGGAATGAAAGTTTTCGCGTAGTCCTGCGGTTCGCGCGGCACCTGGTAAGAGCGGCTCTGCCCGCCCAGACCGGATGAATAATGCGAATGCAGGGTGATATGTCCCTTGCCCGGGGTCGTGCCACGGCCCTTGCCTTCATCTTCCCTGATCGCGCGCCGGGCCAGCAGCAGCGTCACCGCGACAATCGCCACGACCAGCAGGAGGATGATGCCAAGGTCCATCGCCCTAGTCCGGCGCGCGGGTGGTCAGCGCCAGGGCGTGCAACTCGCCCGAATCGAGCTTGGCGCGGATGGCGGCATTGACGGCGCGTTGCTGTTGCACCCGGTTCATGCCGCGAAAGCTCTCGTCGATCACCTCGGCGGCAAAATGGTGGCCGTCATCGCCCTGGACGACGATCCTGGCATCGGGGAAGGCGGCTCGGATCAGGTGTTCGATTTCACTCGCATCGATAGGCATTTGCGGTTCCCTTGTTGGTTGTCCGGAATCTAGGCTTGGGGCGGCTGGATGGCAAGTGGGCCCCGGGCTCACACCCGCAGGACCCGGGCCAGCCCGCGGCTTTCGATCCGCATGAGGTCTTCGTCATAGCGTGTTGACATGGCTTGCAGTTCCGCCTCGGTCCAGGGTTGGAACGCGGGGTTTTCCGCGCCCTTGGGAAAGCGGCGCAGGGCCTCGGCACTGGCCTCCCTGGTCACGGTGCCGACCTCGGCGAGGTAGTCCAGGGCCGCGGCGGAAAACCCGGGGTTGGCGGCGGTGGATTTCAGCGTGATGCGCGCCGCGGCGGCCCCCATGCACTGGTGCAGCACGGCGGGGGCAACGGCGGGGTAATCCTCGTAGCGCCAGAGGAAAATGTCTGTCTCTCCAACGGCTTGGCGCAGGCGCTTGACCAGTTTCAGCCAGCTCAGCGCGGTGACATCCACCGCGTCGAGATAGGCGCGGAAGGGGCGGAAGCCATGGCCTTTCATCTGCTCCTGCCAGGCCGAGACGAGAAAGCCCGCGGGGTTGCGGACGGCAAGGCCCAGGCGGATCTCGTGGCCTGGAAAGAGGTCGATCACCCGTTTCACCCGCGCCGGGGCGAATTTGTAGAGCTGGTTGTCGCGCAGCACCATGTCGGGGGCCAGCGAATTGCCCAGGATGTTCTCGTTCAGCAGCAGCACCTCGGGCGCCTCACCGGCGTGCTTGTCCAGAAACCCTTCCGCCGCCAGCGCCAGCAGCGCCGGGTCGGCCCGCCCGCGCAGCAGATCCGACAGTGGCAGGATGTCGCCGCCAATCGGCATCGGGCCGATGATGGCCACGCCCTCATCCGTCACCGCATCGCGCTGCGCGGTCAGCGAGCGTTGCAGGTGGGTCGACGCGGTCTTGTGCGCGCCGATCAGGAAGGTCAGGCGGCGGCGCATGGCTCAGCCGAAGAGATCGGGCAGGGTGGCGCGCGAGCACGCGCGCAGGTCTGCAATCGCCGCGCTGGAGGTGCCGATCTTCAACTCGGTACCGGTGAACTTGCCCACCGAGGTCAGCCTTACCCCGGCCTTGCCGGCGGCGATCATCAGCGCCTCGGCCTTGTCGAAATTGCAGGCAATCAGGTAGCGGCCCTGGTCCTCGCCAAACAGCGTCGGCGTATCGGCTGCGTCGAGATGCACGCCGACGTCGCCGGCCTCGGCCAACTCGTAAGCGGCCAGCGCCAGCCCGCCGTCCGAGATATCGGTGCAGGCGTCGATCCAGTCGCGGTTGGCGCGGATGAAATCGCCGGCGGCTTTCTCGGCCGCGAGATCCACATGCGGCGCATCGCCATCGGCGCGGTTGAAGACCTCGGCCAGCAGCGCAGAGCGACCCAGGTGCCCGCCGTCCTCGCCCAGCATCAGAAGCACATGGCCCTCGCGCGGGGTGCCGGTGATCGCATCCTCGGCATCCTCGATCAGGCCGACCGCGCCAATGGTGGGGGTGGGCAGGATGCCGGTACCGTCGGTCTCGTTGTAAAGCGAGACGTTGCCCGAGACGATCGGCATGTCAAGGGCGGCGACAGCCTCGCCGATGCCCTTGATGGCGCCGACGAACTGGCCCATGATCTCGGGCTTTTCGGGGTTGCCGAAATTGAGATTGTCGGTCGTGGCCAAGGGTTTGGCGCCCACGGCTGAGAGATTGCGGTAGGCTTCCGCCACCGCCTGCTTGCCACCCTCGAAGGGGTTGGCGAAGACATAGCGCGGGGTCACGTCCGAGGTGAAGGCCAGCGCCTTATTCGTGCCGTGCACCCGGATGATGCCGGCGCCGAAGCCGGGCACGCGGAGGGTGTCGGCCATGACCTGGCTGTCGTATTGCTCGAAGACCCAGTTGCGCGCGCAGTAGTTGGGCGAGGCGAGCAGCGCCCTGACCCCGTCGACACCGTCGATCTCGGGCACATCGGCCAAGGGCGCGGCGGGCGGCGTTTCGACCCAGGGCCGGTCGTATTCCGGCGCGGTCGAGGCCAGTTGCGACAGCGGCAGGTCGGCCTTGCTGACGTTGTTGTGCATGATGAGGAAACGGTCCTCGGCGATGGTCTCGCCGACGATGGCAAAGTCGAGGTCCCACTTGTCGAAGACCGCCTTGGCCTCGGCTTCTTTCTCGGGGCGCAGCACCATGAGCATCCGCTCCTGGCTTTCCGACAGCATCATCTCGTAGGCCGTCATGTTGGTTTCGCGCACCGGCACCTTTTCGAGGTCGAGGCGGATGCCCAGCCCGCCCTTGTCGCCCATCTCGACGGCGGAACAGGTCAGGCCCGCGGCGCCCATGTCCTGGATCGAGATCACGGCGCCGGTCTGCATCAGTTCCAGCGTCGCCTCCATCAGGCGTTTCTCGGTAAAGGGGTCGCCGACCTGCACCGTGGGGCGCTTGTCCTCGATGGTGTCGTCGAATTCCGCGCTGGCCATGGTGGCGCCGCCGACGCCGTCGCGGCCGGTCTTGGCACCAAGGTAGACGACGGGCATGCCGACACCGGAGGCGGCAGAGTAGAAGATCGCGTCGGTCTCGGCGAGACCTGCGGCAAAGGCATTGACCAGGCAGTTGCCGTTGTAGGCCGGGTCAAAGCGCAGCTCGCCGCCCACGGTAGGCACGCCGAAGCAGTTGCCGTAGCCGCCCACGCCTTCGACCACGCCGTTGACCAGCTGCCTGGTCTTGGGATGGCCGACCTCGCCAAAGGACAGCGAGTTCATCGCCGCAATCGGACGCGCACCCATGGTAAAGACATCGCGCAGGATGCCGCCCACGCCGGTGGCCGCGCCCTGGTAGGGCTCGATGTAGGACGGGTGGTTGTGGCTTTCCATCTTGAAGACGACGCATTGTCCGTCGCCGATATCGACGATGCCCGCGTTCTCGCCGGGGCCGCAGATCACCTGCGGACCCTCGGTCGGCAGGGTACGGAGCCATTTCTTGGAGGACTTGTAGGAACAATGCTCGTTCCACATCGCCGAGAAGATGCCCAACTCGGTGAAGCTCGGCTCACGTCCGATGATCTCCAGGATCCGCTCGTATTCGTCGGGCTTGAGCCCGTGCGCGGCGATCAGATCGGGCGTGATGGCTGGTTCCTGCATCTCTGGTCCTGTCCCCCGGATGATTTGTCGCGCTTCATTTACGCCATGACCCGCACGGGAGCAATGCGGGAAGCAGCGGGGATTGACCGGGCGCGACAATGCGCGTTCTCTGGCAGGCCAGGAGAGTGGCCATGAAGATCATCGACAATCCCTGGCGCGGGCGGTCGGCGCCGCTGGTGGAGGCGCCGTTTCCTTCGGTCACCGCGGCGGAGGTTCAGGCGCTGCTGGGCCGCTGCCCGGTGGCAAAGGCGACGCCGCTGGTCGCGGCCCCGGCGCTGGCGAAGCGGGCCGGGGTTGCCGAAGTCTGGGTCAAGGATGAACGCAGCCGCATGGGCCTCGGCTCGTTCAAGGCGCTGGGAGCGGCCTTTGTGATCGCGCAGGAGGCGGTACGAAGCGGCAGGACGCCGTTGGAGCGCGCCTTGCAGGGCCGCTGTTTCGTCACCGCCAGCGCGGGCAACCACGGGCTTTCGGTGGCCGCCGGGGCGCGCATCTTCGGCGCGCGGGCGGTGATCTACCTGGCCGAGACGGTGCCGGAGGACTTTGCCGCGCGGCTCAAGGCCAAGGGCGCCGAGGTGGTGCGCGAGGGCACGGATTACGAGGCCAGCATGGCGGCGGCGCAGCGTGCGGCGGCGGCGAAGGGATGGACCTTGCTGTCGGACAGTTCCTGGCCGGGCTACACCGATCTTCCGCACCGTCTGATGGAGGGCTACCTGGCCCTGGCGGCGGAGCTTGAGGCGCAGATTGCCGATCCGCCCAGCCATGTGCTCTTGCAGGCCGGTGTCGGCGGGCTGGCCGGGGCGGTGGCGGCCTACCTGCGCAAGGCCTGGGGCGAGGGTCCACGGATCATCGTGGTCGAACCGGCGGCGGCGCCCGCGCTCTTTGCCAGCATCGAAGCGGGCGAGGTGGCGCAGGTGCAAGGGCCGATCTCGAGCATGGGACGGCTGGATTGCAAGGCGGCGTCGATGATCGCGCTCAACGGGTTGGCGCGCGATGCCGATGCCTTTGCGCTGATCGACGACGCGGTGGCCGAGGCGGCGGCGCCGGTGCTGGAGGCCAACGGCCTGGCCTCGACGCCCTCGGGCGCGGCGGGGCTGGCGGCGCTGCTGGACGGCGGGCTGGGGCTGGAGGCCGATGCCCGGGTGCTCTGCATTCTGAGCGAGGCGCCGTGACCGCGGAGTTTCCGCGGGCGGAATATGCGGCGCGCCTGGCGCGGGCGCAGGCGCGGATGGGCGCGGCGGGGCTCGATGCGCTGTTGCTCACCACCGAGCCGGAGGTGCGCTATTTCAGCGGCTTTCTCACCCGCTTCTGGCAGAGCCCGACCCGGCCCTGGTTCCTTGTGGTTCCGGCCAGCGGCGATCCGATCGCGGTGATCCCGTCGATCGGCGCGGCGCTGATGGCCAAGACCTGGATCACCGACATCCGCACCTGGGAGTCGCCCGCGCCCGAGGATGACGGGGTGAGCCTGCTGGCCGAATGCCTGCGCGAACAGGGGCCGCGGATCGGCGTGCCCTCGGGGCCGGAGAGCCACCTGCGGATGCCGCTGGAGGATTTCGAGCGGCTGAAAGCGGCGGTCGCACCGGGGCGGATCGGGCCTGATGCGGGGATCGTCCGCGATCTGCGCATGGTGAAATCGCCGCTGGAGATCGCCCGCATCGAGGCCGCCTGCGCCATCGCCGGGCGCGCCTTTGCCCGGATCGACGAACTGGCGGGGCCAGGGGTGGCGCTGGCCGAGGTCTTCCGACGCTTTCAGCGGGTGGCGCTGGAGGAAGGCGCCGACTGGGTGCCGTATCTTGCGGGCGGGGCCGGGCCCTTGGGGTATGACGACGTGATTTCGCCCGCGACGGACGCGCCCTTGCAGCCCGGTGATGTGCTGATGCTCGACACCGGCCTGGTGCGCGACGGATATTTCTGCGATTTCGACCGGAATTTCGCCATCGGGCCGGTGGACGCGCGGGTGCATCGCGCCTGGGACCGCCTGCGCGCCGCGACCGAGGCGGGCGAGGTGCAGTTGCGGCCCGGACAACGGGCCTGCGACGTCTGGCACGCCTTGCAGGCGGGCCTGGGCGGCGGCACCGGGGCCGGGCGGCTGGGCCACGGCGTCGGGATGGACCTGACCGAGGGGCTGTCGTTTACCGCGACCGACCGGACGGTGCTGGCCCCCGGTATGGTGCTGACGCTGGAGCCGGGGCTGCGGATCGAGGGCGGCGGCGCGCTGGTGCATGAGGATGTCTATGCCCTGACCGAGACCGGCGCCCGGCGCATGAGCCCGCCGATGCCCGAAAGGATCGCGGAGATCGGTGCGTGACCCGGGTCTTTCCCTTCGACCTGGGCCCGCCGATCGGCACGCGGGCCAATCTCGGGCTCATCGTGCTGCAATCGGACGAAACCATCGAGCACGAGTTCCGCCGCCTTCTGCCCGCAAGCGGCGTGGCGCTTTATACCAGCCGCATCGCTTCGGCGCCCGAGGTCCGGCGCGAGACGCTGGGCCGGATGGAGGCCGACATGCCGCGGGCGGCGGGGCTTCTGCCACGCCCGGTGCGCTTCGATGCGGTGGGCTATGCCTGCACCTCCGGCACCTCGGTCATCGGTGCGGCGCGGGTGGGCGAACTGGTCCGCGAGGGCTGCGCCACCCGCGCGGTGACCGAGCCGGTGAGCGCTTTGGTGGCGGCCTGCGCGCATCTGGGCGTGGCGCGGCTGGCGTTCCTGTCGCCCTATGTGGCGCAGGTGTCGGAGGGGATCCGCGCGGTCCTGGCCGAACGCGGCGTCGAGACGCCGGTCTTCGGCACGTTCGATGAGGCCGAGGAAACCCGGGTGGCGCGGATCGACCGCGCCTCGCTGATCGCCGCGGGAAGCGCCCTGGGCGCCGATCCGGCCTGCGAGGCGCTGTTTCTGTCCTGCACCAACCTGCGGACGCTGGAGTCCATCGCCCAGATCGAGGAGACCATCGGCAAACCGGTGCTGTCCAGCAACCAGGTGCTGGCCTGGCACATGCTCGGGCTGGCCGGGCAGGCGCGCGCACAGAAAGGCTTTGGCAGGCTGCTGGAAGGCGCGGCCAAAAAAAAGGCCGAGCACTAAGCTCGGCCAAAGTCCAACAGGGAGGTATGAAGTCTGGCGCGATGCGCAATCAAACTTCATGACGCTGAAATAGTCGGCAGGGGGGCGCAGATCAAGGTTTTTTATGCCGCACTTGCAGCATAGTGGACATGCGTTGCACGCATACCTCACCTGCACGACGCCGCAGTCGCGTGGCTTTCGTCAGATCCGGGGCGGATATCTCAGCTTTGATCGCGCATTTGCCGACGATAGGCAATGATCTCGTCCTGCACGAAATCGCGGAAGGCCGCGACCCGGCGGGACTGGCGCAATTCTTCCGGATAGGCCAGGAAAACCGGGATCTCGGCGCTTTCCTCCTCGGGCAGGACCCGCACGAGTTCGGGGAAATCCTCGGTCACGTAATGCGGCAGCACGCCGATGCCCAGGTGGTTGATCACCGCCTGGAGCACGCCGAAATAGTTGTTGACGTAAAGCGTGTTGCGCAGGTGATGCGACAGCAGCGTCCGCACGAAGCTTTGACCGGCGCCGACCTGGGCCGAATCGACCCGCTGACAGATCAGCCGATGCGACGCGAGTTCCTTGAGCGAGGCGGGCCGCCCGTTCTCGTCAAGGTATTCGGGCGATGCGTAAAGCCGCATCCAGACCGACATCAGCCGCTTGCGCACCAGGTCGGCCTGGCTGGGTTCGCGCATGCGGATGGCGAGGTCGGCCTCGCGCATGGGCAGGTCGAGCACGCGCTCTTCGAGCATCAGGTCGATATTGAGATCGGGATACTTCTCGTAGAGCTTCGCCAGCCGCGGCGCCAGCCAGAGCGAACCGAAGCCGGTGGTGGTGGTCACCCGCAGCGAGCCGAAGACCTCTTCCTCGGCGTCGCGGATGCGCGCCTCGGCGGCGTCCAGGCGCTTGGACATGGTGGTGGTGGCGTCGAACAGCAATTCGCCCGGTTCGGTGAGAATCAGCCCGCGGGCGTGGCGGCGGAACAGCGTGGTGTTCAGGCTTTCCTCGAGCGCCCGGATCTGCCGGCTGACCGCCGATTGCGACAGGTGCAGCACCTCGCCCGCGGCGGTCAGGCTGCCGGCATCGGCCACCGCGTGAAATATTCTTAGTTTGTCCCAATCCATAAGATCGCTTTCGTGACGTCTGTGGCGCCTACATGCAAGAAAAACATTTATTCGGGCAAGATAACGCTAACATGAATTTGGCGGGAAATTTTTCCTCGTAAGGTCAACCTTTATGACCTATTATCGCCCTATATAGTAAGTCAAGCCAGCTACCTTGGGAGGGGTCGATGAGCGAGCAGAAAATATCTCTGAACGACCGGTTCGATCTGACGAAATCGCCGGTCTTGCTGAACGGAACCCAGGCGCTTGTGCGGCTGATGCTGGCGCAAAAGGCGCGCGACACGGCCGCGGGGCACAATACCGCCGGGTATGTCACCGGTTATCGCGGCTCGCCGCTGGGCGCGGTCGACCTTCAGATGGTGAAGGCGGCCAAGTGGCTGGCGCAGTCGGACGTGACCTTCAACCCCGGCCTGAACGAAGACCTCGCGGCGACCGCGCTCTGGGGCACGCAGCAGGCGGAGTTGCGCGGCGAGGGCAAGTATGACGGCGTCTTCGGCCTCTGGTACGGCAAGGGGCCGGGGGTGGACCGCTCGGGCGACGTGATGCGCCACGCCAACATGGCCGGAACCTCGCCGCTGGGCGGCGTGCTGATGGCGCTGGGCGATGACCACACCGGCGAAAGCTCGACCGTCTTGCACCAGTCGGAATGGGCGCTGGTCGATGCCTATATGCCCACGGTCAGCCCGGCAGGCGTGCAGGAGATCCTTGACTACGGCCTCTATGGCTTTGCCCTGTCACGATTTTCCGGGCTCTGGGTGGGGCTGAAGACGATGAAGGACACCATCGAGACCACCGCTGTGGTCGATGGCGATCCTTTCCGCAAGTGCTTCGTGCTGCCCGAGTTCGACATGCCCGAGGGCGGGCTGAACATCCGCCTGGGCGACACGCCGCACGCGCAAGAGACGCGGATGATCGATTTCAAGCGCTTCGCCGCCGAGGCGTTTTCCCACGCCAACAAGATGGACAAGCGCGTCTGGGGCAAGCCCGGCGCGCGGATCGGCTTCGTGGCGGCGGGCAAGAACTGGCTGGACCTGGTGCACGCGCTGTCGCTGCTCAATATCTCCGAGGCCGAGGCCGAGCGGCTGGGTCTCACCACCTACAAGGTCGGGCAGACTTTTCCGTTGGATATGAAGGGCTTCCACGACTGGGCCGAGGGGCTCGACCTGATCGTCATCGTCGAGGAAAAGCGCAAGCTGATCGAGGTGCAGGTCAAGGAGGCGATTTTTGACGACCGCCAGGGGCGGCGCGTCTATGGCTGGTACAAGGGCGGCGCGGGCGGCATGCACCGCGATGAGCTGTTCCCGACACGCGGCGCGCTCGATCCGATCTGGATCGCCGAGAAGTTGGGCAATATCCTGATCGAGGAAGGCCGCGGCACCGATGGCATCCGCGCCGGGCTGGACGCCCTGCAGGAGGCGCGCGCCGGCGACAATGCCAGGGAAATCGCCTCGCGGCTGCCCTATTATTGCGCGGGCTGTCCGCATAATACCTCGACCAAGGTGCCCGAGGGGTCGCGCGCCTATGCCGGGATCGGCTGTCACTACATGGTGCAATGGATGGACCGGGAGACCACCGGGTTCACGCACATGGGCGCAGAGGGCGCGAACTGGATCGGTGAAGCGCCGTTTTCCAAGCGAAATCATGTGTTTCAGAACCTCGGCGATGGCACCTACAACCACTCGGGGTCGCTGGCGATCCGCGCGGCCCTCGCTGCCGACACCAATATCACCTACAAGATCCTCTACAACGACGCGGTGGCGATGACCGGCGGCCAGCCGAACGAGGGCGGGCTGACCCCCTATCGCATCGTGCGCGAATTGCAGGCGATGGGGGTGAAGAAGATCTTCGTCGTCTATGACGCCAAGGAAGACGTCGACCTGAAGAAGTTCCCGCAAGGCGTTGAAATCAAAAAACGCGACGAAATGGAGAACGTGCAGAAAGCCTGCCGCGAGATCGAGGGCGTCTCGGCCATCGTCTATATCCAGACCTGTGCGGCGGAAAAGCGGCGGCGGCGCAAGCGCGGCCAGTTCCCCGACCCGGACAAGCGGGTGTTCATCAATACCGATGTCTGCGAGGGCTGCGGCGATTGCGGGGTGCAGTCGAACTGCGTCGCCATCGTGCCGGAAGAGACCGAGCTGGGCCGCAAACGGGCTATTGACCAATCGGCCTGCAACAAGGATTTCACTTGCCTGAAAGGGTTTTGCCCGTCGTTCCTCACGTTGGAGGGCGCCAAGGTGAAAAAGGGCGCGACCCGCGAATTGGACCTGCCGCATCTGCCCGAACCGGACCTGCCGGCGATCAAGGGCACCCATAACGTGGTGATCACCGGCGTCGGCGGCACCGGCGTGGTCACCATCGGCGCGGTCATGGCGCAGGCGGCGCAGCTTGACGGCAAGGGTGCCGGCATGATGGAGATGGCCGGGCTGGCGCAAAAGGGCGGCGCGGTCTCGATCCATTGCCGCCTGGCGGAAAAACCCGGCGATATCAGCGCGATCCGCGTCGCAACCGGCGAGATGGATGCGCTGATCGGCGGCGACCTGGTGGTGTCGGCCGGGGCCAAGACCCTGGGGCTGACCCAGACCGGGCGCACCGGCGGCGTGGTCAACAGCCATGAGATCATCACCGGCGACTTTACCCGCAATACCGAATTCACCATTCCTGGCGACAGGTTGCAGCTTGCTCTTGAAGCAAGACTCAAAGATCGGCTGACGATGTTCGACGCCTCGGAACTGGCGCGCGCGGTGATGGGCGATTCGATCTTTTCCAACATGATCCTGTTCGGCGCGGCCTGGCAGAAGGGCCTCGTGCCGCTGAGCCATGCTGCCATCCTGCAGGCCATCGAGATGAACGGCCAGGCGGTCGAGCGCAACCAGAGGGCCTTCGAGATCGGCCGATGGGCGGCGCTGCACCCGGAGGAGGCCGACGCCATGGGCCGCCCCAACGTCGTCGATCTGCCGAAGACGCTGGACGAGCGGATCGCCTTTCGCATCGACCATCTGACCCGGTACCAGGGCAAGCGGCTGGCCCAGCGCTATGCCAGGCGCGTCACTGCCATCGAGGACAAGGATCTGCGCGAAGCGGTGGCGCTTGGGTACCATAAGCTCTTGGCCTACAAGGATGAATACGAGGTTGCGCGGCTCATGCTCGACAGCCGGGAGAAGGCCAGGGGCACCTTTGACGGCGACTTCAAGATGACCTTCCACCTGGCCCCGCCGATCCTTGGCGGCACCGCGCCCGATGGCCGGCCCAAGAAGCGCCAGTTCGGCGAATGGATGCTGGGACCGATGAAGATCCTGGCCCGGATGAAGGCGCTGCGGGGCACGCCGCTGGACATCTTCGGCTATAGCCACGACCGCAAGATGGAGCGCGCGCTGATCACGCAATACGAGGCGGATCTGGACGCGGTGCTGCCCAAGCTTGAGGCCAATACCCGCGATGCGGTGATCGCGCTGGCGCGGCTGCCGCTGGAGATCCGCGGCTTCGGCCCGGTCAAGGCGGCGAACGAGGCCAAGGCGGCAAAACGGCGCGAGGAGCTGCTGGCGGTGATCCGCGCGGGCGGGGCGCAGATGAAGAAGGCCGCGGAATAGGCGCCGCGGCCCCGCCATGCGCCAAAGATCGTCGGCAATGATGGATTTCCGGCGCAAAGCCACGTATGAGCTGTCTCCGACACCCCCGGCTTCAAGCGGTCGCGGGGGTGGATTCGGAGCGAGGCACAAGGCGTAAGTATCCATGGCAGTTGGCATTTTCGATAGTGGCCTGGGCGGGTTGACAGTGTGGGACGTGGTGGCGAAACGCCTGCCCGAGGTGCCCTTTGTCTATTACGCCGACAGCGCCAACGCGCCCTATGGCGTGCGCACCGCGGACGACATCTTTGCGCTGACCAAATCCGCGGTTGAGGCGCTCTGGGCCGATGGCTGCGACTTGGTGGTCCTGGCCTGCAACACTGCCGCCGCCAATTCGCTGCGACGGATGCAGGAGGCCGGGGTGCCGCCGGGCAAGCGCGTGCTGGGCGTCTTCGTGCCGCTGATCGAGGCGCTGACCGAACGCCGCTGGGGCGACCAGTCGCCACCGCGGGAGGTTGCCGTGAAGCATGTCGCGCTCTTTGCCACGCCGGCCACCGTGTCAAGCCGCGCCTTCCAGCGGGAATTGGCGTTTCGTGCCATAGGGGTAGACGTCGAAGCTCAGGCTTGCGGCGGGGTGGTGGATGCCATCGAGGAGGGCGACCTGATCCTCGCCGAAGCACTGGCGCGCAGCCATGTGGACGCGCTGAAACGCAAGATGCCGATGCCGGAAGCGGCGGTGCTGGGCTGCACCCATTACCCGATGTTGCAGGAGGTGTTCCAGGAAGCGCTGGGCCCGGAGGTCAAGGTCTTCAGCCAGGCGCAGATCGTGGCCGAGAGCCTGGCCGACTACCTGACACGCCACCCGCAGATGGCGGGAACCGGCGAAGGCACGCGGTTCCTGACCTCGGGCGATCCGGCGCGGGTGAGCCAGGGCGCGACGCGGTTTCTGCGCCGACAGATCGAATTCGTCAAAGCCTGAGCCATCAGGACAGATAGGCCGATATTCCCCGGGAAATCGGCCGGAATGCACAGATACCCGCCGTCAGGGAGACCAGAATGACCAGGAAAATCGCAATCATCGGCGCATCCGGCTATACCGGCGCCGAATTGATCCGGCTGATCGCCACCCATCCGGACATGGAGATCGCCGCGCTGGCCGCCGACCGCAAGGCAGGGATGAAGATGGCAGATGTGTTCCCGCATCTGCGACACCTCGGGCTGCCGGATCTGGTGACCCTGGACCAGATCGACTTTGGCAAGATCGACCTGTGTTTCTGCGCGCTGCCGCACAAGACCAGCCAGGAGGTGATCCGGGATTTGCCCAAGGATCTCAAGATCGTCGACCTCTCGGCGGATTTCCGGCTGCGCGACCCGCAGGCCTATGCGCAGTGGTACGGCAACCCCCATGCCGCGGTCGAGATGCAGGGCGAGGCTGTCTATGGGCTGACCGAGTTCTACCGCGACGAGATTCGCGGTGCGCGGCTGGTGGCGGGCACCGGCTGCAATGCCGCGACCGGGCAATTCGCGCTGCGGCCGGTGATTTCCGCCGGGGTGATCGGGCTGGACGACATCATCCTCGACATGAAATGCGCGGTGTCCGGCGCGGGGCGGAGCCTCAAGGAAAACCTTCTTCACGCCGAGTTGAGCGAAGGCTACAACGCCTATTCGGTCGGCGGCACGCACCGGCACCTTGGGGAATTCGATCAGGAATTCAGTGCCTTGGCAGGGCGCGAGGTGAAGGTGCAGTTCACGCCTCACCTGATCCCGGCCAACCGCGGGATCCTGGCCACCACCTATGTCTCGGGCGGGGCGCAGGAGATTCACGACACCTTTGCAAGGGCTTACGCAGATGAGCCCTTCCTCGAGGTGCTGCCCTTCGGCCAGACACCCAGCACCCATCACGTGCGCGGGTCGAATTTCGTCCATCTCGGCGTGACCGGCGACCGGATCGCCGGGCGGGCGATCATTATTGTCGCACTGGACAATCTGACCAAGGGTTCCTCTGGACAAGCGGTTCAGAATGCCAATCTTATGCTCGGGCTTGAGGAAACCGCCGGCCTGATGCTGGCGCCGCTGTTTCCCTAGCATATTTCGGCGCGCGCCGGATCCCGGATGCCGGAGTGCGCGCGAGGAGGGCAAATGAAAAACCTGAAGAAACAACGGCGTATCCAGGTCATCGCGGTCGCGGTCGTGGCGCTGGTGCTGGCCACCGGGCTGATCGGCTATGCGATGCGCGACGGGATCAACTTCTTCCGCTCGCCGACCCAGGTGGTCGAGGAACCGCCGCGCGCAAGCGAGGTGTTCCGCATTGGCGGGCTGGTCGAGGAAGGCTCGCTTTCGCAGGGCAATGACAACCTGATCCGCTTCAACGTGACCGATGGCAACGCGGTGGTTCCGGTCAGCTACCAGGGCCTTCTGCCCGATCTCTTTGCCGAGAACCAGGGCATGGTGGGCACCGGGAAATACGTCAACGGTGTCTTTGAAGCCTCTGAAATCCTTGCCAAACATGATGAGACCTACATGCCCCGCGAAGTGGTGGATGCGCTCAAGGAACAAGGGGTCTACCAGGAGCCGGACAGCTGAGGCCTGGCGGGGCGGGTCAGGTTTCACCGTACGCACGGATGATCCGGCATTAACCCGCATTGGCCACTCTGCGTCTGACACAACAGGCGCAAGAGGCCACAGATGCAGCAACATTCGGTCCGGCAGATTGCCGGCGAGATCGTCGCCCGCGAAGGCGGCTATGTCAACGATCCCGACGATCCCGGCGGGGCCACGAATTTCGGCGTGACGATCCACACCCTGCGGCGGCTGGGGCTGGATCTGGACGGTGACGGCGCGGTCACCGCCGAGGACATCAAGCGGCTGACCCGCGACCAGGCGGTGGATATCTTCATCCGGCATTATTTCCTGAAACCGGGGATCTCGCAGTTGCCGGTGAGCATCCAGGCCAGCGTTTTCGACATGTATGTCAACGCCGGGGCCAATGCGGTGAAGATCCTGCAACGACTTCTTAACGATATGGGGCATAGGGTGGCGGTCGATGGCGCCATCGGACCGCAGACCGCGGCGGCGGCGGCCCAGGCCGATGTGGCGGGGCCGAAACATTTCGCCGATGCCTACGGGATCGCGCGACGTAACTATTATTTTCGGCTGGCGGACAATCGCCCGGCCTCGCGGAAATATGCCCGGACGCGGGCCGGGGGCAAGGGCGGCTGGATCCGCCGCGCGGAGGAGTTCATTTCGCCGCGCTACCACATGACCGGGGCAGAGTTCGACCGGCGGGTGGCGGCATGGGGATGATCGAGAAGGTGCTGTCGACGGTCTTCGGCAGCGGGCGCAATGCGCTGGTCGAGACGGTCGAGGTGTTTCGCGAAAACGCCGAGAATGGCGCCGAGCGCGATGCCTCGGTCCGCGCCGCCACGCTGGAGCAGTTCGGGCGCGAGTTCCGCGTGGTGCGGCGCGGCTGGTTCGACCGGTTGATGGACGCGGTCAACCGTCTGCCGCGGCCGGCGATGGCGATGGGGACGCTGGGGCTTTTCGTGGCGGCGATGGTCGATCCGATCTGGTTCGCCGCGCGGATGCAGGGCATCGCGCTGGTGCCGCAGCCGCTGTGGTGGCTGCTGGGCGCGATCGTCAGCTTCTATTTCGGCGCGCGCCACCAGGCCAAGGGCCAGGATTTCCAGCGCCAGCTGGTGCAGCAGGTGGCCCAGGTGCCGCAGGTGGTCGACAACCTGCGCGCGCTGGAGAGCCTGCGGGACGAGGGCGCCGAAACCCGCGATCCCAATCCCGCGCTCGAGGCCTGGCGGAAAGAGGCGGCGTGACGTGGCGTTTCCACTGGTCGGCCGCCGGGCTTTGCGCCAGTCTGCGCGGCGCAACAGGACCGGAAAGGGGCGCGCCATGGACTATGAGACCATCAGGTACGAGATCGCCGATGACATCGCGGTGGTGACCCTGAACCGCCCCGAGGTGATGAATGCGCTCAACACCCAGATGCGCGCCGAGATCACCCATGCGGTGCGCGCCGCAGGCGAGGCGGCGCGGGTGGTGGTGATGACCGGCGCGGGCGAAAGCTTCTGCTCGGGGCAGGATCTGGGCGATGCGAAATCCGCGGCGGCGATGGATCTCGAGCGGGTCTTGCGCGACGAATACGTGCCGATGCTGCGGGCGATCTATGACTGCCCGGTGCCGACGATTTCCGCCGTCAATGGTGCGGCGGCCGGCGCCGGGGCGAACCTGGCGCTGGCGGCGGATGTGGTGATCGCGACGGAGCGCGCCTTCTTCAGCCAGGCCTTCACCCGCATCGGGCTGATCCCCGATGCCGGCGGCACCTATTGGCTGCCGCGGCAGATGGGGGCGGCCAAGGCGATGGGGGCGGCGCTCTTCGCCGAGAAGATCACCGCGCGGCAGGCCGATGACTGGGGCATGATCTGGGAAGCGGTGGCGGATGACGGTTTTGCGGCGCAGTGGCAGGCGCGGGCCCGGCACCTGGCGCAGGGCCCGTCGCAGGCCTATGCCCATGTGAAGGAGGCGATCCGCGGGTCGTTCGAGAATTCGCTGGACGCGCAATTGCTGCTCGAGGCGCGCCTGCAGGGCAAATGCGGCCAGACGCGGGACTTCAAGGAGGGCGTGCTGGCCTTCATGGAAAAGCGCCCGCCGCAGTACGAGGGGCGCTGAGCGCCTCAGCGGCCCGAGTAGTTCAGGAGGCGCACCTCTTCGGTCGTCAGGTGGACGGCATAGAGGCGTTGTCTTGCGCGCGCCTGGTCGTGGTCTTCGATAGCTTCCAGGAGCAGCCAACCGTCTTGATAGGCCCGGGGCCGCAGCGAAGGGGCGGGTTCGTTCTCGAAATCGTAAAGGTCCGACAGGCCCGGGAAGCGGAGAAAATCCATCCGGATGGTTTCGGCGCGGCCATCGCGGGCGAGGATCCGGATGTCGCCGGGGCGGGAAAAGGCACCGGTCAGGATGAATTGATCGCCGGTTCGGTCGAAAAAGACCTCGGCGCCGTCGTAGCCGTTCAAGCTGGTCAGGACCTGCCACGCGCCGGTTCGGGTGTCGACGGCGTAGAGATGGCCCTGGCCACCGATCGAAATGCCATAGAGCATCTCGTGCGTATTCCGGGCGCATGCGCCCGGTGATTCCGATCTGATGCGCCCACCCATTCCGATTTTATCCGCCCATCGATTCCGGGGTATGCGCCCACC
>SBGD01000032.1 GCA_006226775.1 Paracoccaceae bacterium
CCCGCGGCGGCGTGCCGCGCCGGCCCGGCGGCGGCGGCTCGGCGGCGGGAAGCGCGCTGGCCTGCAACTCGGCGCCGCGGGCGACCGCATCGAGGTCCATCATCTCGGCCGGGTTGCGGAATTCCGGCGCGACCGGCGAGCTTGTCGCCAGCACATAGGCGGTCAGTCCGAAGAAGATGACCGGGCCATAGGACGCGGAGGTCTCGGAATGCTCCATGCGCTCTTTTACCACCGCGGATTTCGGTCGCGCAATTGCCCTGGGCCCCGCAAGGCCGCCGCAGGGCCGCCCCGGCGCGCAGAGCGCCACTTTCGCCCCGCCCGTCAATCCGATAAGCGGGTGCAGGACAGATCCGAGGCCCGGCAGACATGAAACCCATCCGCTTGATTTCCGGCATGCTGTCGGTCGGTCTCTGGACCCTGCTCAGCCGGGTCTTCGGCGTGGTCCGCGAGGTGATGATCCTCGGGCTGATCGGGCCGGGGCCGGTGATGGACGCCTTCGTCGCGGCCTTCCGCCTGCCCAACATGTTCCGCCGCTTCTTTGCCGAGGGCGCCTTCAACGCCGCCTTCGTGCCGATGTTCTCGAAACGACTCGAGGCGCAGCACGACCCCGAGGGCTTTGCCTCGGAGGCCTTCAGCGGGCTGGCCTTCATCCTGCTGTGCCTGACGGGGGTGTCGCTGGTCTTCATGCCGGCGCTGGTCTGGGCCACGGCGGAAGGGTTTTCCGGCAGCGAACGCTTTGATCTGACGGTGGATTTCGGGCGGATCGTCTTTCCCTACATCCTGTTCATCTCGCTGGCGGCGCTGCTGTCGGGCATGTTGAACGCCGCCGGGCATTTCGCCGCCGCCGCCGCCGCGCCGGTGCTGCTCAATATCTTCGTCATCACCACCATGGGCATTGCCGCCCTGGTCGGCGGGCCGGTGGCCGAGGTGCTGGTCTGGACGGTGCCGTTTTCCGGCGTGGCGCAGCTTGTGCTGCTGTTCGTCGCCATCCGCCGCGCCGGGTTTCGCCTCGACTGGCGGCGTCCGCGGCTGACGCCGGACATGAAGCGCCTCGCGGTGGTCGCGGTGCCGGCGGCGCTGGCGGGCGGGGTGATGCAGATCAACCTGCTGGTCGGCCAGCAGGTCGCCTCGCATTTCGAGAAGGCCGTGGGCTGGCTCTATGCCGCCGACCGGCTGTACCAGCTGCCGCTGGGGGTGGTGGGCATTGCCGCGGGCATCGTCCTTCTGCCCGACCTGTCACGCCGCCTGAAGGCGCAGGACGACAGCGGCGCGCGCCATGCCTTTTCCCGCGCCGGAGAGTTTGCCTTCATCCTGTCGCTGCCCTGCGCCGTGGCGCTGGTGGCGATCCCGCTGCCGCTGGTCTCGGTGCTGTTCGAACGTGGCGCCACCGGCCCCGACGACAGCGCCGCCATTGCGGTGGCGGTGGCGATCTACGGGCTCGGCCTGCCGGCCTTCATCCTGCAGAAGCTGCTGCAACCGCTGTTCTTTGCCCGCGAAGACACCAGGAGCCCGTTCCGCTATGCGGTCTGGACAATGATCCTCAACGCCGTCATTGCCATCGGCCTCGCACCCGTCATCGGCTGGCTGGCGCCCGCCGTCGCCACCTCGCTTTCGGGCTGGGCGATGGTTTTCATGCTGGGGCTGGGCAGCCGGAAGTTCGGCGACACGGTGAAATACGACGCGCGCTTTCGCGCCCGCATCTGGCGCATCCTCGCGGCCTCGCTGGCGATGGGGGTGCTGATCTGGGGGTTGAACGCGGCCTTCGGGCGGTTCCTGGTGATGGATTACCTGCGCTACCCGGCGCTGGCGGCGCTGATCCTTGCCGGGGCCGCCGGATACCTTGCCTTCGGCCAGGCCTTCGGCGCCTTCACCCTGCGCGACCTGCGCGGCGCGCTGCGCCGCAACAGGGCCTAGATCAGGACCGCCGGATCCGCGCCAGAAACGCCTGCCAGCCCCCCGGCGCCAGCAGGATCGACAGCGCGAAGCCGCCGCCGAACCCGGCGAAATCCGCCACCCAGGTATTGTCGGTGCCGAACAGAAGCCCGAAAGCCAGCCGCAGCAGCAGCAGCCCGCCGATCAGGAAGAAGGCCCGCACCTGCGGCGCGCCCTCCTCGCCCAGCCGCCGCCAGAGCAGCAGGGTAAAGCCGCCGATCAGCCCGTAGACCCCGGGAAACCCGCCGATCAGCGGGATCGGATCGTCCAGCACCAGCCCGTAAAACAGCGCGCCCAACACCGAGGACACCAGGAAGAGCACCAGCATGCGCAGCCCGCCCATCACCTCGCCCACCCATTTGCCCAGGGCCAGCAGCATGACCCCGACAAAGAGCGCATGCGAGAAATTGGCCTGGATGAAGGGATAGCTGACAAAGCGCAGCACCTCGCCCAGCGGCCAGATGTTGTTGGCCAGCATCCAGTCGAAGATATCGCCGGAAAAGCCATAGCTGCGGATTGCGTCGAGCCGCCAGCCCACCGCCTGCGGCCCGCCGACAAAGCCCCGCGCGCCCATCTGGAAGGCCAGCTCGATCCCGGCCACCACCAGAAACAGCCCCGCCACCACCGGCGGCAGCGGGTTGATCGGCGGCTGGTTGATCGGCTCGGCAAAGGGGTCGGACATGGGCTCACTCGCATTCTGGCCGGGCGCGTCGGCTTGACGGCCCCCGGGGGCATGGGTAAGCGCTGACAGACCAGAAATCCAGACGGAGAAATCCCATGTCAGAGGGCGTCCAAACCCCATCTGCCTTTACCCCGCGCGTCTTTTCGGGGATTCAGCCTTCGGGCAACCTGCACCTCGGCAATTACCTCGGCGCGCTCAAGCGCTTTGCCGACAGCCAGGACAGCGGCATCCAGTCGATCTTCTGCATGGTCGACATGCACGCGATCACCGTCTGGCAGGATCCGACCGACCTGCGCCGTGCCACCCGTGAGCTGGCGGCCGGCTTCATCGCCTCGGGCGTCGATCCGGAGCGCTCGATCCTGTTCAACCAGTCGCAGGTGTCGTCGCACGCGGAACTGGCCTGGATCTTCAACTGCGTGGCGCGCATGGGCTGGATGAAGCGCATGACCCAGTGGAAGGACAAGGCGGGCAAGAACCAGGAAAACGCCTCGCTCGGCCTCTTTGCCTATCCGGCGCTGATGGCCGCCGACATCCTTGTCTATCACGCCACCCATGTGCCGGTGGGCGAGGACCAGAAGCAGCACCTGGAGCTGACCCGCGACATCGCGATCAAGTTCAACAACGATTTCGGCGTGGAGTTCTTCCCCGTCCCCGAGCCGGTGATCGAAGGGTCCGCCACGCGGGTGATGAGCCTGCGCGACGGCGCCAAGAAGATGTCGAAGTCCGATGCTTCCGACGCCAGCCGCATCAACCTGACCGACGATGCCGACACCATCGCCAGGAAGATCCGCAAGGCCAAGACCGACCCCGAGGCGCTGCCCTCCGAGGTCAAGGGGCTGGAGGATCGGCCCGAGGCGCGCAACCTGGTGAACATCTATGCCGCGCTGAACGACCAGAGCGTCGACCAGGTGCTGGCGGATGTGGGCGGGCGGCAGTTCTCGGAGTTCAAGCCGATGCTGGCCGACCTGGCGGTGGCGCAGCTGTCGCCGATCACGGTCGAGATGGCGCGGCTGATGGGCGATGTGTCGGAGATCGACCGCATCCTCGCCCGCGGCGCCGAGCGCGCGCGCGAGATCACCGGGCCGATCATGAAGCAGACCTACGAGATCGTCGGCATGGTGCGCGGCTGAGGGCGCGGGCGGTGAGGCCCCGGATCAGGTCCGGGGCGCGTGCCGCCCGGTTTGCCCGCGTCAGGCCGCCAGTTGCTCCATCTTGCGCGCCAGCTTGACGTCCAGCGCCGACAGCCCCTCGACGTCATGGGTGGTCAGCACCACCTCGACCGTCTTGTAGACATTGCGCCATTCCGGGTGGTGGTTCCATTTCTCGGCATAGATCGCCACCTTGGTCATCCAGCCGAAGGCGGCGATGAAATTCTCGAACTCGAAGGTGCGGCAGATCGCATCGCGCTTGTCGTCCAGCGTCCAGCCGGCCTCGAGCAGCGGCGCGAGCATGGTCTTGCGACCGGTTTCGGACAGTTTCTCGCTCATGGCTGTTCCTCCTGTTGGACACGCCGAAAGGGGCCGTAGCTTGTCAGGATCTCGATATCCTCGTCGATCGCGGCCCGTTCCGCTTCAAGGTAGCGCGCAATCGCCTCGGCAAAACCCTTGTCGGCCACCCAATGCAGCGAATGGCACGGCACCGGCAGATATCCGCGCGCCAGCTTGTGCTCGCCCTGGGCGCCGGCCTCGACCCGCTTCAGCCCGTTCGCGATGGCAAAATCGATGGCCTGGTAGTAGCAGGCCTCGAAATGCAGGCAGGGGTGATCCTCGATACAGCCCCAGTAGCGCCCGTAAAGCACCTCGCGCCCGATGAAGTTCAGCGCGCCCGCCACCGGCACGCCGTCGCGTTCCGCCAGCACCAGCGCGATATCGTCGCGCAGCACCTCCTGGGCGATGTCGAAAAACGCCCGCGTCAGGTAGGGCGAGCCCCATTTGCGCGACCCGGTGTCCTGGTAGAAGACCCAGAAGGCATCCCAATGCTCGGGTTCGATCCGGTCGCCGGTCACGGTGCGGATGGTGCCGCCGAAGCCCTGGGCGCGGGCGCGCTCCTTGCGGATGTTCTTGCGCTTGCGTGACGACAGATCGGCGAGGAATGCGTCGAAATCGGCGTAACCGTGGTTTTCCCAGTGAAACTGCTGGCTCTGGCGGTGCATCAGCCCGATCTTGCGCCCGGCCTCGGCCTCGGCCTCGGTGCAGAAGGTGACATGCAGCGAGGACAGGTCGTTGTTCGCCGCCAGCCGGATCGCGCCCTGCACCAGCGCCGAAAGCCCGATCTCCTCGCAGCCCGGACGGGTCAGGAACCGCCGCCCGGTGGCCGGGGTGAAGGGCACCGCGATCTGCAACTTGGGGTAATATTGCCCGCCCGCGCCCTCATAGGCATGGGCCCAGTTGTGATCGAAGATGTATTCGCCCTGGCTGTGGCTCTTGGCGTAAAGCGGCGCGCAGGCGATGACCTCGCCCTCCAGCCGGGCGGTCAGGTAGGTCGGCTGCCAGCCGGTGCCGCGCCCGACCGAGCCGCTTTGCTCCAGCGCCTCGAGGAAGCGGTAGGTGGTGAAAGGGTCGAAGGGCCGCCCGCCCTCTGCCGCCTCGGGGCAGGCACAGGCATCCCAGACGGCTTCGCCGATCTCGGCGATCCGGTCATGGGTGCGAATCTCGATCTGGGTTTCACGCATCTTCCCTGCCCCTCGTTGCCAGACATGGCCCGGCACAGGCGCGGTTCAAGGCAAATAGCCCTCGAAGGTGACATTGTCGGCGATCCGCCGCGCCGCGGCCTCGGCTTCGGGCGAGCGGATGGTCCAGCACAGGATCGACAGACCGGCGTGTTTCAGTTCTGCCACCCGCGGCGCGGCCAGATCGCGGGCGTCATGGCTGATGAAACAGGCGCCGACCCTGTCGGCATCGGGGATCGGGCGCAGCCGGTCGCGGGTCTGTTCGGTCAGCTCCGGCCAATGCTCTGCCTCGAACCCGCTGGTGGTCAGACCGCGCGGCCACGCGGGGGCCAGCGCGCCCATGTCGGCCACCGCATGAGGGTTGAAGGACATCAGCGCCACCGGGCCGGCATAACCTTCGAGCGCCGAGGCCACGGCCCTGGCCAGGGTGCCCTTGCCGGGGCCCATCTGGCCCTCCTGGTCCTTGACCTCGATCAAGAGCGGCACCTGCCCGGCCACCAGCGCCAGCACCTCGTCCAGCGTCGGAATGCCCTCGTCGCCGCCGGTCAGGGCAATCCCGCCGAGGGCGGCAGCGCTCTGGTCGAAGATGCAGCCGCGGGCAGCGGTCAGCCGGTCGAGCATGTAGTCGTGAAACACCATCGCCCGCCCGTCGGCCGAGCGCTGGATGTCGATCTCGATGCCGTAGCCCCGGGCCATGGCGGCGCGGATCGCGGCGCGCGAGTTCTCCGGGCGGCCATCGCTTGCGTCGTGCAGCGCGCGGTGCGCGATGGGGCGGTCGAGGAAGGCGGCGGGCAGGGTCATTTGATCTCGAAAACGCCTTCGATTTCCACCGCCACGCCAAAGGGCAGCGCGGCGGCGCCCACCGCGGAACGCGCATGGCGCCCGGCATCGCCGAGGACTTCGACCATGGTGTCCGAGGCGCCGTTGATCACCTTGGGCTGGTCGGTGAAATCGCCGGTGGAATTGACGAAACCGGTCAGCTTGACCACCCGCACCAGCCGCGTCAGATCACCGTCACAGGCGGCGCGCACCTGCGCCAGAAGGCTCAGCGCGCAGCGCTGTGCAGCCGCGGCGCCGGCCTCGACATCCATGTCCTGTCCCAGCTTGCCGAGGATCAGCCCGTCCGGCCCGGTCGCGATCTGGCCGGAGACATGCAGCAGATTGCCCGAGCGGACCCAGGGCACGTAATTCGCCGCGGGCGCCGGGGCGTCGGGCAGGCTCAGGCCAAGGTCCTTCAGGCGGGTTTCGATCGGGTTGGTCATCTGGGATCTCCTGAATTTGCCGCGACGCTAGCCGCTTGCCCCGGGCTGGGCAAGGGCCGGGCGGTGCCGCGCGCGCCGATCTGTCGACAGATCGGGACCGATCCATCGATGGATCGGCCGCCTCAACTTTCGCGGAAGGCGCGGGCGAAGTAATCCGCCAGAGGTTTCATCAGGTAGGCCAGCGGCGAGCGGTCGTCGGTGCGGATGAAGGCCTCGACCGGCATGCCGGGGATCAGGACCGTCTCGCCGGGCAGCTTCAGGACCTCGTCCGGCTTGAGCACGATCTCGACCCGGTAATAGGCTTGCCGCGTCGCCTCGTCGACGAAGGTATCGG
The DNA here is from genome assembly GCA_006226775.1 of Paracoccaceae bacterium. Classification (GTDB taxonomy): domain Bacteria; phylum Pseudomonadota; class Alphaproteobacteria; order Rhodobacterales; family Rhodobacteraceae; genus Marinovum. The sequence continues at coordinate 6,879 of SBGD01000032.1, forward strand.
CCGAGATCTTCATCACCTCGCCGTAGATCTCGGGCGTGTTGCGCTGGCTGAGCGAGGTCAGCCGCAAGAGCACCTCCTGGCCGATGTGCAACTCGTCGATATTGATCGGCGAGACCCGCGCGGCAATGATTGCGGGTCGGTCGCGCGGCACGATGAACATCAGCGGATCGGCCGGGCGCACCACCGCCGCCGGGCCGAAGACCGCCAGGCCATAGACCACGCCGGCCACCGGCGCGCGGATGTCGAGCCGGCCCAGCCGCTCCTGCATCGACTGCACCTCCTCGATCAGCTCGCGTTCGCGCACCTGCAGGTCGCGCAGCTCGGTGATCGCCTGTTCGCGCAGGCGCGAGCCCACCGAGAGGATGGCGATGTCGATCTCGGCAATCCGCGCCTGGGCCTGCGCCTTCTGCGCGGTCAGCGCGCCGGCCTGGCCCGAAAGCTGCGCCCTTTGCCGTTGCAGCGCCAGCACGCGCGAGGCCTGGGCGAGGCCGCGGTCGAGCAGGCCCTGGAGGTCGATCAATTCGCGCTCGAGCAGGGCAAGCTGGTCGGTCAGCGCCGCCTGCTGGGCCTCGATCCCCTCGATCTGCACCGCGATCTGTTCGGCCTGGTTGCGCAATTGCCCGATCTCGCCGGTCATCGATTCGGCGCGGGCGTGAAACAGCCGGGACTGGCCGTCGATCAGCTCCGCCACCTCCGGGGTCTGCCGCGCCGCCTCGATCAGAGCCTCGGGAAACACCGGCGCGTCGCGGCCGTCGCGTTCCGCCTCGAGCCGGCCGCGGCGGGCCATGATCTCGTGCAGCTGGTCCTTGGCGACCACGTATTTCAGCCGCAAGAGCTCGGGATCGAGCCGCATCAGCACCGCGCCCTCCTCAACCATGTCGCCTTCCTGGACCAGAAGTTCGGCCACCACGCCGCCGTCGGGATGCTGGATCGCCTGGCGGTTCTGGTCCACCTCGACCTGCCCCGAGGCAATCACCGCGCCGGAAATCCGGCTCATCGCGCCCCAGGCGCCGAAGCCGCCGACCAGGAGCCCCAGCATCAGGACCCCGAAGAACAACAGCCCGCGAACGTGGAACCGGCTCGCGCTCATCGCACGCCACCGGGGCTGGGCCGCTTGAGTTGCGCGGCGTTCTTGACCGTCTTCTGCAGCACCTCGTCGCGCGGGCCAAAGGCCACCCGCGCGCCCTGGTCGAGCACCAGGAGCGTGTCGCATTCCTGGATCGCCGCCGGGCGATGCGCCATGATCAGCACCGCGCCGCCGCGGTCCTTGACCGTGCGGATGGCGGCGTTAAGCGCCGCGCTGCCCTCGTTGTCGAGGTTGGAATTGGGCTCGTCCAGCACCAGCAGCACCGGGTCGCCGTAAAGCGCGCGGGCCAGCCCGATGCGCTGCATCTGCCCGCCCGACAGCTTGCTGCCATGGCCGTTGATCTGGGTGTCATAGCCATCGGGCAGCTTCAGGATCATCTCGTGCGCCGCGGCCATCTGCGCCGCCTTGACCACGTTGCCTGCGTCGGGGCTGGCCTCGAGCCGGGCGATGTTCTCGGCGATGGTGCCGTCGAACAATTCGACCTTCTGCGGCAGGTAGCCGATGTATTGCCCCAGCCTTTCCGGATCGTATTGATCCAGCGTCGCCCCGTCGAGGCGAATGCGCCCCGAGGCCGGCGGCCAGAGCCCGGTGATCGCGCGCGCCAGCGTCGACTTGCCGGCGCCCGAGGGGCCGATCACGCCCAGCGCCTGGCCCGGCGTGACGTCGAAACTGATCATGCGCAGCGCCGCCTGGCGTTCCTGCGGCGGGATGATGGTCAGTTGCTGCACCTCGAGCCGCGCCTTGGGGCGGGGCAGCTCCATGCGCGCCACCTCGGGCGGGGTATTGCCCAGCAGATCGGCCAGCGAATGCCAGCCCTGGCGCGCCCGCTGCGCCACGCCCCATTGGCCGATCAGCACCTCGATCGGCGCCAGCGCCCGGCCCAGCAGGATCGACCCGGCGATCATCGCCCCGGGCGAGAGGTTGTCCTGCAACACCAGGTAAGCGCCCAGCCCCAGCATCGCCGATTGCAGCAAAAGCCGCGCCGAGCGGGTCAGCGAGGTGAAGCCGCCGCTGACATCGGAGCTGCGGATCTGGCCGTCGAGCGCCGCGACCCGCGCGGTTTTCCACCGCGCCAGCGCCGCCTTCTGCATCCCCATGGCCTGCACCATCTCGGATTCGGCGCGCAGCCGGGTGGCCACGGTCTCGGCCTTGTGGGCGGCGCGGCCATATTCCAGCACCGGCGCCTTCTGCATGTGCTGCGAGATCAGCGCAATCGCCACAAGGAAGGCCCCGCCGCAAAGCGCCAGCGCGCCCAGCCAGGGGTGGAAGATCGCGATTCCGGCCAGAAACAGCGGCGTCCAGGGCAGGTCGAAGAAGGCGATCATCACCGGCGAGGTCAGAAACCGCTGCACGAATTCCAGATCGCGCAGCCCGGTCGCCGCGGCCTCGTCCGAGCGGGTGGAGGAGCGGCGAATCGCGGCATTGAACACCCGGTCGTCCAGCCGGTCCTGGAACCGCGCGCCGACCCGCGCCATGATCCGGCTGCGCACCAGGTCGAGCAGGCCCATCATGCCGTAGAGAAAGAACACCAGCACCGAAAGCGCCACCAGCGTCGCCTCGGAGCGCGACGACAGCACCCGGTCATAGACCTGCAGCATGTAGAGCGGCCCGGTCAGCATCAGCAGGTTGGTGAAGAAACTGAACAGGCCCACCGCCCAGTAAAGCCCGCGGCTTTCGCGGCGGATGCCGCGCAATTCCTGCAGGCCACGGTCCTTAGCGTCCATTCACGGAGTCCTGTCTCATGCCCGGTTCTCATGCCCGATCGCGGCTCTGGCCCGATCGTCGTTCCTGTCCGATCCTCGTCCGGCCCCATCGTCGTCTTGGCCCGATCGTCGTCTTGGCCCGATCGTCGTCTTGGCCCGATCGTCGTCTTGGCCCGGCGGGGCGCAGAGGCGACCGGATCGACGACTCATGTGTCGCCAATGGGTCACATCGGCGTGTATCGCGCAAGCGGCCCATGTGCTTCGTCGCCAATTTGACTACATATGTTTTATTGCCAACCGTTTGAGATTGCCAGTGCCGCAAGAAAGCCATTTGCCGAAACGGCGTCCTGCGCTGGGCCGGGCGCTGCTGGGCGCCTCGCTCGTGCTGCTGACGGCCTGCACCCTGCCCGGCCCCGACGCGGCAAGCCGCGATGGCATCTTCGACCCCTACGAGGCGCAGAACCGCAAGGTCCACGAGGGCTCAAAGCGGTTCGACCGCAAGGTCCTGCGCCCGGTGGCGTTGGCCTATGCCGAGACCGTGCCGGAACCGGCGCAGATCCTGGTCGGCAATTTCGCCGACAACCTTTCGGTGCCCGGCGCGGTGGTCAACCAGGTGCTGCAATTCGACCTCGAGGGCGCGCTGCGCAACACCATCCGCTTCGGGCTGAATTCGACCCTGGGCTTCGGCGGCATCTTCGACGTCGCCGCCGATTTCGGCATCGAGGAAGACGACAGCGATTTCGGCGAGACCCTGGCGGTCTGGGGCGTGCCCGAGGGCGCCTACCTGGAACTGCCCGTGCTGGGGCCCTCGACCGAGCGCGATGCCATCGGCGTGGCGGTGGACCTGGTGCTCGATCCGCTCAACGGAATCGCGCGGCCGGAGCGTCATTACCTCAAGGCCGCGCGGATCGCCGCCCGGGCCGGCAAGCGCGGGCGCTTTGCGGCCAATGTCGATTCGATCCTGTATGACAGCGCCGACAGCTATGCCCAGGCCCGGCTGCTTTACCTGCAGAAGCGGCGGTTCGAGCTGGATCAGGCCGCGGCGGGGGGCGAGGTCGATCCCTATGCAGAGTTGTACGGCGACGAGACGGACCCATATTCATTGCTTTACGGAGTCGAGTGACATGCAGCGCAGACATTTTCTTGGCGCGGTCGCGGCGCTGGCCGCCACCGGGTTCGCCGCCCGCCCCGCCCTTGCGCTGACCAACGCCCGGGCGAAAGCGCTGGTCGACGGGCTGGTTGGCGAGATCAACCGGGTGATTTCCTCGGGCAAGCCGGAAACCGCGATGTTCGCCGATTTCGAGCGGATCTTCACCCGCTACGGCGATGTGCCGACGATTGCCGCCTATGCGCTTGGCGTCGATGGCCGCCGCGCCAGCGCGGCGCAGAAACGCGCCTTCCAGAGTGCTTTCACCGGGTATATCTCGCGCAAGTACGGCCGGAAGTTCCGCGATTTCATCGGCGGCCGGATCGAGGTGAACTCGGTCCGCCAGGTCAAGAGCTTCTACGAGGTGCAATGCACCGCGCATCTGCGCGGCGAGGCGCCCTTTGCGCTGGATTTCATGGTCTCGGACCGCAGCGGCAAGGACCTGTTCTTCAACATGAAGATCGAGGGGGTGAACCTGCTTCTGACCGAGCGCACCGAGATCGGCGCCATGCTCGACCGCCGCCGCGGCGACATAGACGCGATGATCGCGGACCTGAAGCGGGCGGGGTAGCGCGGGGGTCTTGCGGGGATCGCCGGTCACGCAGCGACGTTCGAGCAAAGCACCAAGCGCGTGAACAGCGGCAAAGCCGCCGCGCGTCACGCCGAAGGCATGCCTCTGGCATGACGGGCCGTCCCACGGCACGGCGATGCGCGGCTCGCACGATTCTCAACCGATCGGCGGCGCAGGACGACTCAGCCAGCCGAACCACAATCGATCCACTGCCCACTTGATGGACAGCCCCGCCTGCCCGATATAGGGAAGTCCAATGGCCAAGAAGAAACAGACAGATCCCAACTACAAGGTGCTCTCGGAAAACCGCAGGGCGCGCTACGATTATGCCATCGAGGATGACATCGAATGCGGCATCATCCTCACCGGGTCCGAGGTGAAGTCCCTGCGCGAAACCTCGGCCAATATCGCCGAGAGCTATGCGGCGGTGGAGGATGGCGAATTGTGGTTGGTGAACTCCTACATCGCGCCCTACAACCGCGCGATGTTTCCCCATGAGGAACGCCGCCGCCGCAAGCTTCTGGTCAGCCGCAAGGAATTGTCGCGGCTGTGGAACGAGACCCAGCGCAAGGGGATGACGCTGGTGCCGCTGGTGCTCTATTTCAACCACCGGGGCCTGGCCAAGGTCAAGATCGGCATCGCCAAGGGCAAGAAGAACGTCGACAAGCGCCAGACCGAGGCCAAGCGCGACTGGAACCGTCAGAAGGCGCGCCTGCTCCGGCAGAACAGCTGAGCCGCGCGGCTTCGCGCCGGCCTCCACTTGTTTCCGCCGTTGGCCTTGGATAGGAAGAACCAGTGGTACAAGGGGGCATTCATGGCTGAGGACGATCCCAGGACGCTGGTCTCGACCGCCTGGCTGGCGCGGCATCTCAAGGATCCGGATCTGCGCATCCTGGACGGCAGTTGGCACATGCCCGATACCGGCCGCGATCCGCGCGCCGAATACGAGGCCGAGCATATCCCCGGCGCCCGCTTTTTCGACATCGACGACGTCTCGGACGCACGTTCGGACCTGCCGCACATGGTGCCGCCGGTCGAGAAGTTCATGTCGCGCATGCGTGCGCTGGGCGTCGGCGACGGCCACCAGGTGGTGGTCTATGACACCCAGGGGCTGTTTTCCGCCGCAAGGGTCTGGTGGCTGTTCCGCCTGATGGGCCAGGAGAACATCGCCGTGCTCGACGGCGGTCTGGCCAAGTGGAAAGCCGAGGGCCGCGAGACCGAGGACATGGCGCCGATCATCCGCGACCGCCACATGACCGTGCGGGTGCAGAATGCGCTGGTGCGCGACGTGACCCAGGTCTCGGCGGCGGCGAAACTGAAGACCCATGCGATTGTCGACGCCCGCTCGGCGCCGCGCTTTCGCGGCGAGGCGCCCGAGCCGCGCGAGGGCCTGCGGTCGGGCCATATCCCCGGATCGCGCAACGTGCCCTATGCCAGCCTGCTGAACGCCGACGGCACCCTGAAATCGCCGCCGGAGACACGGGCGATCTTCGAGGCCGCCGGGGTCGACCTGTCGAAACCTGTCATCACCTCCTGCGGCTCCGGCGTGACCGCGGCAATCCTGTCGCTGGCGCTGGAACGCATGGGGAAAACCGATCATTCGCTTTATGACGGCTCCTGGGCCGAGTGGGGACAGTTCCCCACCGTACCCGTTGCCACCGGAGAGGCCTGACGCCATGCTTTCACACCTGCAAGACCAACCCGCCGACAAGATCCTCGGCCTGATGAAAATGTACCGCGACGATCCGCGGCCGCAGAAGATCGACCTGGGCGTCGGCGTCTACAAGGACGCCGAGGGCAAGACGCCGATCTTCCGCGCGATCAAGGCGGCGGAAAAGAAGCTCTGGGAGACCGAGGAAACCAAGGCCTATGTCGGGCTGATCGGCGATCCGGCCTATCGCGACGCGCTGGCCAAGCTGATCCTGGGCGATGCGGTGGACCCCGAGTGCATTGCCGGCGCGGCAACGCCCGGCGGCACCGGCGCGGTGCGCAACTGTTTCGAGCTGGCGCGGATGGCCGACCCGGACGTGCGCGTCTGGGTCTCGGATCCGACCTGGCCCAACCACCTGTCGATCCTGAAGTTCATGGGGCTGCCGACGCTCTCCTACCGCTATTTCGACAGCGAGACGCGGGCGGTGGATTTCGATGCCATGATCGCCGACCTGTCGGAGGCGAAATCGGGCGACCTGGTGCTGCTGCATGGCTGCTGCCACAACCCGACCGGCGCCAACCTGAACCTGGCGCAATGGCAACAGGTCATCGACGTGCTGCTCAAGACCGGCGCGACGCCGATGGTCGACATCGCCTACCAGGGCTTCGGCGACGGGCTGGACGAGGATGCCGCGGGCATCCGTCTGGTGGCGCGCTCGGTGCCGGAACTGCTGGTGGCGGCGTCGTGTTCGAAGAACTTCGGCATCTACCGCGAGCGGGCGGGCCTGGCCATGGCGATCAGCCAGGACGCGGCGCGGCGCGACATCCACGAGGGCGCGCTGGCGCATCTCAACCGGCAGAACTTTTCCTTCCCGCCGGACCATGGCACGCGGCTGGTGACCATGGTGCTGGGCGACGACGACCTGCGCGCCGACTGGATGGCCGAGCTCGAGGATATCCGGCTGGGCATGCTGCGCCTGCGCGAAGACCTGGCAAGTGCCCTGCGCGAGGCCAGCGGCTCGGACCGCTTCGGCTTCATTGCCGATCACCGCGGCATGTTCTCGCGCCTCGGCACCACGCCCGACCTGGTCGAGCGGCTGCGCGAGGAACATGCGATCTACATGGTGGGTGACAGCCGGATGAACATCGCCGGGCTGAACAAGCATACCGTGCCGATCCTCGCCAAGGCGATTGTCGAGGCCGGGATCTGAGGCGCCGCTGAATGACGGGCCGTCCTGCGGGACGGCCCGTTTCGTCATTTCGTGGGATGCCATGAGCCGTCGTCACGACGCACCTTCTTGGTGTTCCAGATGCCTGCGGGCACACCGATCACGGTGCCGATGACGGCGGCCAGCGCGAAAGCCTCCCAAGCGTACCAGCCGTACACGAAGAACGCGACCAGCGCCGCCCCGGCAACGCAGAACGCCCACAGGGGGATGAAGAGCAACCTCCAGCCATATTTCATGCGATCCCTCCTTTCGTTGATGAAGCTCAACGCAAGGGAGCCGGCGATGTTCCCGCCTCCGGGCCGCTCGTCCAGCCCTCGCGGGCAGTCCTCGCGAAGAGGGCCCGCAAGGGACCGATGAGCGGCCGCGGTCAGCGCCGCCCGCCACCGAAGATATCGCGCAGCACCTGTTCCACCAGGTTGTCCACCACCGGGCCGACCGGCTGCGGGCGGCGCGGTTGCTGCTGCTGGGCCTGCGGTTGCGGTTGCGGCGGCGGGGCCGCGCGCTGGGGCACGGTCATCGGCAATTCGCGCACCGGCAGGCCCTCGTGGACCCGCACCATGGTCTCGTGCCAGATCTCGGCCGGCAGCCCGCCGCCGGTGACGCCCGACAGTGGCGTGTTGTCGTCATAACCCATCCAGACCCCGGCGACGTAATCCGCCGTGAAGCCGATGAACCAGGCATCCCGCGCCGCCTGGGTGGTGCCGGTCTTGCCCGCCGCCGGACGATCCGGCAGGGCGGCGCGGCGGCCCGAGCCTTCGGTCACCACCTTGGACATCATGTAGGTCAGCGACCGCGCCGCCTCTTCCTGGATCACCCGTTCGCCCATGCCGCCCGCGGTGTCCATCAGCGGTGTGTCCTCGCCCAGAAGCTTCAACTCGACCAGCCCGTAGGGCTTGACCGAAGACCCGCCGTTGAGAATGCCCGCATAGGCCCCCACCATCTCGATCAGCGTCGATTCCGAGGCGCCCAGCGCCATGGCCGGCGTATCCGTCAGCGTGGTGTCGATGCCGAAATCATAGGCCACCTTCTGCACCAGGTCGCGGCCCATCGCCTCGGAGATCTTGACCGCCGGGATGTTCAGGGAATTCTTCAGGGCATCGGTCAGCGTCACCAGACCCTTGTAATCATTGGTGTAATTCTTCGGACACCATTCGCCCGAGCCGGGAATGTCCAGGCAATAGGGTTCGTCGCGCACCATGTCGAGAGGCGAATAGCCCATCTCCATCGCGGTGGCATAGACGAAGGGTTTGAAAGATGATCCGGTCTGGCGCTTGGCCTGGGTGGCGCGGTTGAACACGCCCGAGACCTTGGTCTTGCGCCCGCCCACCATGGCGCGCACCGCGCCGTCGGCGGACATCACCACGATGGCGGCCTGGGCTTTCGATCCTTCGCGCACCTTGTTTTCAAAGATGACTTTCATCGCGTCTTCCGCCGCCTTCTGGATGCGCTGGTCCAGCGTGGTGCGGATGATGACATCCTCGGTGGTGTTGCGGGTGAAGAATTCCGGCCCCGAGGACATCACCCAATCGGCGAAATAGCCACCCGCCTCGGCCTCGGCGGCGTCGGACAGCACGGCGGGGGCGTCCTGCGCCTGCTGCGCCTCGGTCGCGGTCAGGTAGCCCTGTTCCTCCATCAGCCGGATCACCGTCGCGGCGCGGCGCTGCGAGCGTTCGAGGTTGTTGGTCGGCGCATAGCGCGTCGGCGCCACCAGCAGCCCGGCCAGCATCGCCGCCTCCGCCGGTTGCACCTCGTTGGCGGACTTGCCGAAATAGCGCTGCGAGGCGGCCTCGAACCCGCGCGAGCCTTCGCCGAGGAAGGCGCGGTTGAGATAGATCGTCAGGATCTCGTCCTTGGAATACTTGACCTCCATGGCGATGGCATAGGTCGCTTCCTTGATCTTGCGCCAGAGCGAGCCTTCGCGGCAGTCCGCCTCGTAGGCGCGTTCGCTCTCCCAGTCGGCCTCGACATAAGGCGTGCCGAGGCAGATCAGCTTGGCGGTCTGCTGGGTGATGGTCGAGCCGCCATGGCCCGACAGCGGCCCGCGGCCTTCGCTGAGGTTGATCTTGATGGCGCTGGCGACGCCGCGCGGCGAGATGCCGAAATGCTGGTAGAAGCGCTTGTCCTCGGTGGCGACCACCGCGTTGCGCAGGTGCGGCGAGACCGTGGCAGCGTCGATCGCCCCGCCGAACTGTTCGCCGCGCCAGGCAAAGACCTCGCCGCCCGCATCCAGCATGGTGACCGAGCCCCGGGCGCGACCATCGAGCAATTCCTGCACCTCGGGCAGGGTAGAGTGGTAATAGGCCACCCCCGCGCCGATCAGCAGCGCGATCACCGCCGTGACCCGCAGCACGGTCTTCAGCACCAGCCCGACCACCCAGCGCAGCGCCCCGGCCAGATAGCCGATCGGCCCGCGCCGCACCGGCTTGCGCCGTGCCGCGGCGGGCTTCCTTTTCGGCGCCGGTTTCTTCTTCGGCGTGGCCCGCGTGCCCGACGCGGTCGCGGCACTTTTCGACCCGTACCGCTTGTCGGCCACAAGGCGGGTTTTCCGACCTTTGGAATCACTCATGTCACTGACCTGCTCGGGCTTTGTTCTTTTGTCGCAAACTAACCTGTCCGGCGCCGGAAGTTTAGGCCGAGGCCGCGCGCGCACCGTTTATTTACCGATTAATTTCCGTGCAACAGCAGCATTGCGCCCAAAAAACGGGCAAAAACCTCGCAACATCTCTCTTTTCGGGCCGCAAAACCTTCACCCCCCGCGCCGCACCCCGCTTTTCTGCAGGTGCGAAATCCGTGGGCCCGAAGGGTCGCCTACCGAAAGGGAAGAACGTGAAACTCATCATTGCGACAATCAAGCCGTTCAAGCTTGAAGAGGTGCGCGAGGCGCTGACCGGGATCGGCGTGCGCGGCATGATGGTGACCGAGATCAAGGGCTTCGGCTCGCAGTCCGGCCACACCGAGATTTACCGCGGCGCCGAATATGCCGTGAACTTCGTGCCCAAGGTCAAGCTCGAGCTGGTCGTCAGCGCCGCGCTGGCCGACCAGGTCGTCGAAACCATCACCAGAACCGCCCAGACCGGCAAGATCGGCGACGGCAAGATCTTCGTGCTCGACGTGGCACAGGCCGTGCGCGTGCGCACCGCAGAAACCAATGAAGACGCGCTGTGACGCGCAGCGCCCGAGGGGAAACAACCATGAAAACACTTGAAAAACTGGGCCTTGCCGCGGCGATCATCGCGGCCCCGAGCCTGGGGATCGCGCAGGAAACCGCCGAAGCGGTCGCCGATACCACGCCGCAGAATGCCGAGATCGGCTTCATCTTCACCACCTTCATGTTCCTGATCGCCGGGTTCCTGGTGTTCTGGATGGCCGCCGGCTTTTCGATGCTCGAGGCCGGGCTGGTCCGCTCCAAGAACGTGGCGATGCAATTGACCAAGAACATCGCGCTCGTCTCGCTGGCGGCGGTGTTCTATTACCTGATCGGCTACAACCTGATGTATCCCGGCGACGGCTGGACGATCGACGGCATCCTCGGCGCCTTTGGCCCGGCGGTGCTGGAAGCGGTGGGCCTGGCCGAGACCACGCCGGATCTGACCTATGCCTCTGTCGGCTCGGACTTCTTCTTTCAGTTGATGTTCTGCGCCACCACCGCCTCGATCGTCTCGGGCACCCTGGCCGAGCGCATCAAGCTCTGGCCCTTCCTGATCTTCGTGGTGATCCTGACCGCGCTGATCTATCCGATCCAGGCCTCGTGGAAATGGGGCGGCGGCTTTCTTGACGGCATGGGCTTTCTCGATTTCGCAGGCTCCACGGTGGTGCATTCGGTCGGCGGCTGGGCGGCTCTTGCCGGCGCGCTGATCCTCGGACCGCGGATCGGCAAGTACACCGCGGCGGGCCGCACCGTGCCGATCCCCGGCTCGAACCTGGCGCTGGCGACGCTTGGCACCTTCATCCTGTGGCTGGGCTGGTTCGGCTTCAACGGCGGCTCGCAGCTTTACATGGACAGCGCCGCCAACGTGGCCGACATCTCGCGCATCTTCGCCAATACCAATACCGCGGCTGCCGGGGGCGCCCTTGCCGCGCTGGCCCTGACGCAACTGGTCTACGGCAAGCCGGATCTCACCATGGTGCTCAACGGCGCGCTGGCCGGGCTGGTCTCGATCACCGCGGAACCGCTGATGCCTTCGCTTGGCGCGGCGACCCTGATCGGCGCGGTCGGCGGCACGATCGTGGTCTTCGCGGTGCCCTTCCTCGACCGGCTGAAGATCGACGACGTGGTCGGCGCCATCCCGGTGCACCTCTTCGCCGGTATCTGGGGCACGCTGGCGGTCTGCCTGAGCAATGGCGAGGCCTCGCTCGGCACCCAGCTTTACGCGATCGTGCTGGTGGGGGGGTTCACCTTCGGGCTGTCCGGCGCGGTCTGGCTGGTCCTCAAGATCACTCTAGGCATCCGCGTTGGCGAGGAAGACGAGATCAACGGTCTCGACATGGCCGAACTGGGGATGGAGGCTTACCCGGAGTTTTCCAAGGGGTGAGCTTTGGCTGGTATGAATAAAGAGGGCCTGGGCGGAAACGTCCGGGCCTTTTTCCCATTGACGAAAGCCGCGCATCGTCGGGCCGGGGCGCGGCGATTCAACGGATCTTCTGAGCACTTTATCTCTGAAGTTCCGAAATAGCCCTGTACGACGCGCCAACGGCACCCAAATCGCCGTGCCGTGGGTCGGCACGACGATGCGCGGCGGCTTCGCCGCTTGTTAACGCGCTGGGAAAAAGCACGACCGGAGTCTCCATGGGCCCCTTAGAACCCCCTCGCAGAATCAGCCCTCTCCATGCTAGGTCTAGCGTCATGAAGGACGCCAACCCCAATATCCGCGACAGAGACGCCCCCGTCATCCGCCAACTCGACGAGTCGGCGGTCAACCGCATTGCCGCCGGCGAAGTGGTCGAGCGCCCCGCCTCTGCCGTCAAGGAACTGGTGGAAAACGCCCTCGACGCCGGTGCCACCCGCATCGAGATCGACGTCGCCGCCGGCGGCAAGTCCCTGATCCGCGTGCGCGACAACGGCTGCGGCATGTCTGCTGCACAACTGCCGCTGGCGCTCTCGCGCCATGCCACCTCCAAGATCGACGGCTCCGACCTGCTCGACATCCACTCCTTCGGTTTCCGCGGCGAGGCGCTGCCCAGCCTCGGCGCCGTCGGGCGGCTCACCATCACCTCGCGCGCCGCGGGCGAGGCCGCCGCCGAGATCCGCGTCGAGGGCGGCGCTAATGCCCCCGTCAAACCCGCCGCCTGCAACCGTGGCGCCACGGTCGAGCTGCGCGATCTCTTCTTCGCCACCCCCGCGCGGCTGAAATTCCTGCGCTCGGACCGCGCCGAGATGCAGGCGATCTCGGACGTGGTCAAGCGCCTCGCCATGGCCGAGCCCTTCGTCGGCTTCACCCTGCGCGACGTCACCGGCGACACCGACCGCGTCAGCTTCCGCGCCGAGCCGCAATCGGGCGAATTGTTCGACGCGCTGAATGGCCGCCTGACCCAGATCCTGGGCCGTGAGTTCACCGAGAACGCCGTGCCGCTCGATGCCGAGCGCGAAGGGCTGCACCTGACCGGCTTTGCCGCGCTGCCGACCTATTCGCGCGGCTCGGCGGTGGCGCAATACATGTTCGTCAATGGCCGCCCGGTGCGCGACAAGCTGTTCTACGGCGCGCTGCGCGGCGCCTATGCCGATTTCCTCAGCCGCGACCGGCACCCCGCCGTGGCGCTGTTTGTCGACTGCGACCCGCACCTGGTCGACGTCAACGTGCACCCGGCGAAATCCGAGGTCCGCTTCCGCGATCCCGGCCTTGCGCGTGGCCTGATCGTTTCGGGCCTGCGCCATGCCCTGGCCGACGCGGGCCACCGCGCCTCGACCACCGTGGCGGGCGCGACGCTGGGCGCGATGACGCCGGAAGTGATCGAGCCGCGCGTCTACCAGATGGACCGGTCCGGCCAGCGCTGGGCGCCCGACCGGCCCTCCGCCGCCGCGCGCGACGCCGCCTTCCAGGCGCAATCGCCGGGTTTCCGCGAGATGGCGGGGGCCTACAGCGCAAGGGTCGAACCCCGCGGCGAGGAAAGCCCGCACGGGCTTGAGGAGCGTCCCCTCGGCGCCGCCCGCGCCCAGGTGCACGAGAATTACATCATCGCCCAGACCGAAACCGGCATCGTGCTGGTCGACCAGCACGCCGCCCATGAGCGGCTGGTCTACGAGCGGCTCAAACGCCAGGCGGCGGACACCGGCATCGCCGCCCAGGCGCTGCTGATCCCCGAGGTGGTGGAGCTCTCCGACACCGATTGCGCGCTGCTGCTGGAGCACGCGGGCGCGCTGCATGACCTCGGCCTTGCCATCGAGCCCTTCGGCGGCAGCGCGGTGGCGGTGCGCGAGACCCCGGCGATCCTCGGCGAGGTCAATGCCGCGGCGATGGTGCGCGACATTCTCGACGAACTCCACGATCTCGGCCAATCCGCGCAGCTGAAAGACCGGATCGACGCCATCCTCAGCCGCGTTGCCTGTCACGGCTCGATCCGCTCCGGCCGAAGGATGCAGGCCGAGGAGATGAACGCGCTCCTGCGCGAGATGGAGGCGACGCCGCATTCCGGCCAGTGCAACCACGGGCGGCCCACCTACGTGGAACTGAAACTGAGCGATATCGAAAGGCTTTTCGGGCGCACATGATCCGGATCGGCGACCTGTCCCTGGCGCTCGACGATCCCCTGAGCCTCGCGGCGCTGGCCGGGCTTGCGGTTCTGGTGCTGATCCTCTGGCTGCTGATCGCCGCGGTGCGCGCCGCCGGCCGCACCGCGCGGCTGGCCGCACCGCTGGCGCAGCAGATCGGCGCGCTGGGCCAGCGGGTGCAGGGGCTCAGCGACGGGCAGGAACGGCTCACCGGCGGGCTGCATCACGTCGGCGAGGCGCAGGCGCAAAGCCAGATCCGGATGCTGCAGATGATGGAGGAACGCCTCGCGCAGGTGCAGCAGCAGATGACCGAGAACCTGCACGGCTCGGCCCGGCGCACCGCCAGATCGCTGGGCGAATTGCAGGAGCGGCTGACCGCCATCGACAAGGCGCAGGACAATATCACCAAGCTCTCGGGCGACGTGCTGAGCCTGCAGGACATCCTGTCGAACAAGCAGACCCGCGGCGCCTTTGGCGAGATCCAGCTGCATGACATCGTGCTCAAGGCGCTGCCCTCGGACAGCTACACGCTGCAGGCCACGCTCTCCAATGGCCGGCGCGTGGATTGCCTGATCCACCTGCCCAATCCGCCGGGGCCCATTGCCATCGACTCGAAGTTCCCGCTGGAGGCCTACGAGGCCCTGCGCCGCGCCGACAGCGAGGAACGGGTCAAGCGCGCCGCGCAGCAGCTGCGCCAGTCTCTGCGCAAGCACATCAAGGACATTTCCGAGCGCTACATCCTCGACGGCGAGACCGCCGAAGGCGCGCTGATGTTCCTGCCCTCCGAGGCGGTCTATGCCGAACTGCACGCCAATTTCCCCGAGGTGGTGCGCGAAGGTTTCGACGCCCGGGTCTGGATCGTCTCGCCCACCACCTGCATGGCGACGCTGAACACCATGCGGGCGATCCTGAAGGACGCGCGGATGCGCGAACAGGCGGGCGCGATCCGCCGCGAGTTGGGGCTCTTGTTTGCCGATGTCGAGCGGCTGGGCTCGCGGGTGGAAAACCTCGACCGGCATTTCGGCCAGGCGGCGCGGGACATCTCCGAGATCAAGATCAGCGCCGACAAGGCCGGGCGGAGGGCGCGCCGGCTCGACAATTTCGATTTCGAGGAACTGGCCCCCGATCCGGACGAGACCGTGGTGCCGCTGGCGCAACCCAAGGTCACGCGCGCGCCGCTGCCTGCCTCGGACCACCCGCCCCGGACCTGATCCGGGGCCTCATGGCCAACCGGGAGGTCCCGGATCAGGTCCGGGACCCGGTGGCGCGGGGACAGGGGGCGCGGCTCAGATGCCGAGGAAGGGCTGGGCCAGGCGCGGCAGCAGGCGGCGGAACTTCAGCGGTGCATCGGTGACCGCGAGGCAGATGCAATCCTCGCCGATATCGGCCACCGGCGTGTGCTGATCGGCCTCGGTCGCGAGTTCGATATCACCGGGGCCGAAGCGGTCCTCCTCGTCGAAGAACGCGCCGCGCAGCACCAGCGTCATCTCGAGCCCGTTGTGGCTGTGGTCCGGCATCGCCGCCCCGGCCGGGATGAACAGCAGCCGCGCGGTGGCCGCGTCCGAGGTCTTGAGCACCGCCTGTTTCACCCCCATGCCGACCGGCCGCCAGGCCACGTCGGCCAGCGAACCGCCGATGTAATCGGCCAGCGGGCGCGGCACATCGCTGCGCCGCGGGGCCGGCGCGGGTGGCGCCGCGTCCCCGGCGTGGATCATCGCCAGTGTCGCGGCCAGCGCGCTGGCGCTCATGTCGACGGTTTCGGTCTCGGCCAGAAGGGCGCCGCCGACGCAATCGTAGCTTTCGACCGCCGCCCGGCAGGCGTCGCACATCGAGACATGGGTGGCGATGGCGAGGTTGAAGGCCTCCGGCAGGGTGCCCGCGGAATAGGCCATCAGCAGGGCCTCGGTCAGGTGGTGTCTGATCGTGTCGCTCATTGTCTTTGCCTCATCGCGTGGCGCAAACGGTCCAGCGCCAATCTGATCCGGGACTTGATCGTGCCAAGCGGCAGGCCGGTGACATCGGCGATCTCGCTGTGCGACATATCGCCGAAATAGGCCTTTTCGATCAAGTCCCGCTGTTTCTGCGGAAGCTCGGCCAGGGCCGCGCTCAATTGCGCCGTCTCCTGCTGCAGCGCCAGCACATCGGCCTGGTCCGGCTCGGCCTCGGGGCCCCAGGTCAGGTCTTCGGGCTCGGGGCGGCGCTGGCGGCGTAGCACGTCGATCTTCTTGTTCCGCGCCACGGTGAAGACCCAGGTCGAGACGCTGGCGCGGGCCGGATCGAACAGATGCGCCTTCTGCCACAGCGTCGCCATCACCTCCTGGGCGCATTCCTCGGCCAGCGTGGCATCGCCGCCGCCGCGCATCAGGAAGGATTTCACCCGGGGCGCGAAATGGGCAAAGATCTCGGCAAAAGCGGTCTCGTCCTTGTCGTCGCGGATGCGGGCCACATGGGCAACCCAATCGTCTGTGCGGGCGTCTTTGCGGGTCGGTTGATCCATCGGTTCTCGGCGTCTGTCCTGACTGGTGGGCGCAATCGCGCCCCGCGCCACATATGAGGCGGTTTCAGGTGGCATGTCACCCGCTTGCGGGATGTGCAACGCATTCATCATGTCTCTCTTACGGCGCGGGCCTGCCGCTGGATCACCCGGCCTGCGGAAAATTCCGCCCATGGCAATTTCTTTTCATCCGCTGGCGCCTGGCCCCCGTACCAAGTGCAAACCCGGACAGAAACCAGATCGGAAATCGCCCATGCCCTTTGCCCCCCATGCCCGCCTTCGCCGCAGGATTGCCGTGATCGGCGGCGGCATCTCCGGACTTGGTGCGGCGCATTTCCTGGGCGATGACGCCGAGGTGACGCTGTTCGAGGCCGGCCCCAAGCTGGGCGGTCATGCGCGCACGGTGCTGGCGGGGCAATCGGGGCAGCAGCCGGCGGACACCGGGTTCATCGTCTTCAACCATGCCAATTACCCGTTGCTCACCGAGCTTTTCGACCGGCTGGACGTGCCCGTGGCGCCCAGCAACATGAGCTTTGCCGCCTCGCTGCGCGGCGGGGCGCTGGAATACGGGCTGGAGAACCTGCAGGCGGTGTTCAGCCAGCGGCGCAACATGTTCAATCCGAAGTTCCTCGGCATGATCCGCGACATCCTGCGGTTCAATGCCCGCGCGCTGGACGCCGCGCGTGACCGGCACCAGCCGCTGGGCGATTTCCTGGCCGAGATGGGCACCGGCGACTGGTTCCGCGACTACTACCTGCTGCCGCTCTCCGGCGCGATCTGGTCGACCCCGCCCGACCAGATCATGAACTTCCCCGCCCAGGCGCTGATCCAGTTCTTCGAGAACCACGCGCTTCTGCACCATTCCGGCCAGCACCAGTGGTACACGGTGCAGGGCGGATCGACGCAATACGTCACCCGGCTGGCGGGCGACCTGCGCCGCCGGGGCGTGGGCCTGCGCACCGGCGCGCCGGTGCAGGCGGTGCGGCGCTTCGCCGACCGGGTCGAGGTGAAACCCGAGCGCGGCGGGTGGGAGCATTTCGACGAGGTGATCCTCGCCACCCATTCCGACGACAGCCTGCGTCTGCTGGCCGATCCGTCGGCCAATGAGACCCGGGCGCTGGGCGCGGTGCGCTATCAGCCCAATGACATCACGCTGCATGCCGATGCCCGCGTGATGCCGCGGCGCCGGGGCTGCTGGTCGTCGTGGAACTACACCGAAGGCCCCTCGGCGCGGCAGGGCCAGATCGACCTGACCTACTGGATGAACAAGCTCCAGCCGATCCCGGCCAATGACCCGATGTTCGTCACGCTGAACACCCGCCGCCCGATCCGCGAGGATCTGATCTACGATCAGGTGACGCTGCGCCACCCGGTCTATGACCTTGCCGCGCTCAAGGGCCAGCGCGCGGTGCAGGGGTTCAACGGCGCCAACCGGACCTGGTTCTGCGGCGCCTGGATGAAGAACGGCTTTCACGAGGATGGCCTGTCCAGTGCGCTTGACGTGGCGCAGCAGATGCTGGCCCAGAGCCCGGCCGCGGTGGCGGCGGAATGAGCAGGGTCGAGCATATCGCCGGGCATACCTGGCACGGGCGCAAGGGCGCGGTGAAGAACGCCTTTCGCTACGGGGTGGACTACCTGCTGCTGGATGCCGAGGCCGAGGTCGCGGCCCCGGCGCTTTTTGCCCGCAACCGCGCCGGGCTGACCTCGCTGCAGGACCGCGACCATGGCGGCGCGCCCAGGGAGGGGCGCGGTGCGGCCTGGGTGCGCGAGGTGCTGGAGCGCTATCAGCTGCCCTTCGACGGGCGCCTCCTGCTGCTGACCCAGCCGCGGGTGCTGGGCCATGTGTTCAACCCGGTGAGTTTCTGGCTGGTCCACGACCGCGACGCGCGGCTTCGCGCGGTGATCGCCGAGGTGACCAATACCTTCGGCGACCGGCATTCCTATCTCTGCCACAAGCCCGATCTCTCGCCGATCCGCGCCGAGGACCGTATTGCCGCGCAGAAGGTGTTCCATGTCTCGCCGTTTCAGCCGGTGGCGGGCCGCTATACCTTCCGTTTCGACATCCGCGCCGACCGGATCGGCATCTGGATCGACCTCGAGACCGAGACCGGCGGCGTCATGGCGACGCTGACCGGCCCGCGCAGGCCGCTGACCAACCGCGCCATCCTGGGCTTTCTGGTCCGCCGACCCTTCGGCGCGCGGCGGGTGCTCGGGCTGATCCATTGGCAGGCGCTCAAGCTGTGGTGGAAAGGCGCGCCCTACCGCGCGCGCCCGGCCCCGCCCGAGCAGGAGGTGACGCGATGACGACGCTGCTGGCCCTTCTTGCCGGTGCGCTTCTGGCCATGGCGCTGGTTATGTTGCGTCGGCACCGGCTGGGCTTTCTCGGCCAGCGGCCCGAGGATTACGCGGCGGGCGAGACGTTCGACCTGCGCCGCCAGTTGCGCGGGCCGTTGCTTTGCGACGGGGTGATCTACGGGCCGACCGGGCGGGTCGCTTCGCGCTTCACCGGGCATTTCGACGTGCGCTGGCAGGGCAATACCGGGGTGATGGACGAGCATTTCACCTATGACGACGGGTCCGAGCAACGCCGGTCCTGGACGCTGACCCTGGGCAATGACGGCGGCATCCGGGCAAGGGCCGCGGATCTGGTGGGCGAGGGACGCGGCGTGCAGATGGGCTCGGCGGTGCGCTTGCAATACCGGCTGCGGCTGAGCCGCGATCAGGGCGGGCATGTCCTCGACACGACGGACTGGATGTATCTTGCGCCCAATGGCACGATCGTCAACCGAAGCCAGTTCCGCAAGTTCGGAATCACCGTGGCCGAATTGTTCGCCACGATCAGGCCGAGGGAGGCAACATGACGGATTGGGTGGGCAAGAGGTATTGGCTGGTGGGCGCCAGCGAAGGGCTGGGCCGGGCGCTGGCGCATCGGCTGAGCCGCTGCGGCGTCGAGCTTGTGCTGAGCGCGCGCGGCACCGACCGGCTCGAGAGCCTGGCGGGTGAGCTGCCCGGACGCTGCCGCATCGTGCCCTGCGACGTCTCGGACGACGAGGACGTGGCGCGGGCGGCGGATGAGGTCGGCGAGATCGACGGGCTGATCTACCTGGCCGGGGTCTACTGGCCGCAGGCGGCGCAGGACTGGCAGGTCGATCAGGTCACCGCCATGTGCGACGTCAACCTCACCGGCGCCGCGCGGGTGCTGGGGCAGGTGGTGCCGGGCATGGTGGCGCGCGACCGCGGGCATATCGTGCTCACCGGCTCGCTCTCGGGGTTTCGGGGTCTGCCGGGGGCCACCGGCTATACCGCGTCGAAGGCGGGCGTCATGGTGATGGCCGAGGCGCTCCATGCCGATCTGCGCAAGACCGGCGTCAAGGTGCAACTGGTCAACCCCGGTTTCATCCGCACCCGGCTGACCGAGAAGAACGACTTCAGGATGCCCTTCCTGATGGAGCCCGAGGCGGCCGCCGAGGCGATCTTCGACCACATGACTACGTCGCGCTTTCAGAAAAGCTTTCCGGCGCCGTTTTCCTGGCTGTTCCGGCTGGGGCAATTCCTGCCCGACGCGCTCTACTATCGACTCTTTGCGTAAGATCAAGGACTGAGGCACACTTGGCCCCGAAGGATGCTGCCAAACGGCATGAAGGAGAGGCAAGATGCTGGAGATTTCCGGGTACAAGGTGGCGCAGGTCATCGTCATGGCACGCGAGCTGGGCCGCGCCGAGGGCGAATTGCGCGGCTTTCTCGACCGGTTGACCGAGGAAGAGCTGACCTCGCTGGTGGCGGTGATGTGGATCGGACGCGGGTCCTTCGAGGCGGAAGAACTGGACGAGGCCATCGCCACCGCGCAGGAGGAGGCGACGACGCCGACCGCCGATTACCTTCTGGGCACGCCGCACCTGTCGGACAACCTCGAGGCCGGGCTCGAAGCGCTGGGCATCTCGGCGTCCGAGACCGAAGAGGATGTCATGGGGCGGTGAATCGGACGGGCTTGGCTCAAGCCGCGCATCGTCGGGCCGGGGCGCGGCGATCCAACTGTTATTCGGGGCGCTTTATTTCACCAAATCCGAAAAAGCTCTATGCGACGCGCCAACCGCAACCAAATCGCCGTGCCGTGGGACGGCCCGTCATGCCAGAGGCATGCCTTCGGCATGACGCGCGGCGGCTTCGCCGCTGTTCACGCGCAGGGTGCGAAGCGGCAGGGTCGCCCTCACACCACCCGCTCCAATGCTGCCCTAAGCGCCGCATCCTCCGCGATTCGCAAGCGCACCGGCAGGGTCAGCACCTTTGGCCGGAACTCCGCCGGCAGCCGCACCGCGTCCTTCTCGGTCGAGACCAGCTGCGCGCCCAGCGATGCCGCGTCGCGCTCCAGCCGGGTCATCAGCGCCGGGGTCAGCGGCTGGTGATCCTCCAGCGCCTCGCCGCGCCTCACCTCGGCCCCCAGCGCCCGCAGCGTGGCAAAGAACTTCTCCGGATGGCCGATCCCGGCAAAGGCCAGCACCGGCAGGCCCGCCCAGTCCATCCCGGTCTGCAAGGGTGCCAGGTGCCCGGTCACATGCGGCACCGGGATCTGCGCGCCCCAGCGGGCGCGAAACGCCGCCTGCGCCGCCGAGTCGCCGATGCTGAGCAAGAGGTCGGCCCGCGCCACCCCCGGCGCCACCGGCTCGCGCAGTGGCCCGGCGGGCAGGCAGCGGCCATTGCCGAAGCCCTTGAGCGCATCCACCACGATCAGCGAGAGATCCTTGGCCAGCCCGGGGTTCTGGAAGCCGTCGTCCATCACCAGCACCTCGGCGCCGGCCGCCTCGGCATGGCGCGCCCCCGCCGCGCGGTCACGGGCCACCACCACCGGGGCGAAGGCGGCCAGGAGCAGCGGCTCGTCGCCCACCTCCGCCGCACCGTGGCGTTTCGGATCGACCGTCACCGGCCCCTCCAGCCGCCCGCCATGGCCGCGCGACAGCACGTAGGCGCGCTTGCCCGCCGCGCCCAGCCGCATCAGGATCTCGATCACCGTCGGCGTCTTGCCGGTGCCCCCGGCGTTGAGGTTGCCGATGCAGATCACCGGGCAGCCGGCCCGATAGACCGGCGCGCGCGCCACGCGCCGCGCCGTGGCCTGCGCGGTCAGCGCGCCCAGGGGCGAAAGCAGCCGCGCCTGCCAGGAGGGACGCTCGGGCGGGGTGAACCAGAAGGCCGGCGCGCGCATCAGGTCACCTCGGCCAGGTCGAGCGTGTCGTGGATCAGGTCCATGATCCGGTCGGTCACCTGGGCGCCTTCCGACACGATCTCCCAGGCGGCCAGCGACATCGCCGCCGCCCGGTCCGGCGCCACCAGCTGTTTCAGCGAGGTGGTCAGCGTGTCGGTGTCGCGCACGATCCGCGCCGCCCCGGCCTCGGCCAGCCGCGAATAGGCATGCAGGTGCCGGCCTATGTTGGGCCCGTACAGGATCGCCGAGCCCAGCGCCGCAGGCTCGAAGGGATCGCAGCCGCCATGCCCCGAGACCAGCGACGAGGCCATGAAGGAGACCGGGGACAGCCGGTACCACAGACCCATCTCGCCATAGGTATCGGCCAAGAGCACCTCGGTCGCTTCGTCGGGATAGGCGCTTTCGGACCAGCGAACATAGGTCATCGCGCCGCGCTCGATCCGCCGGGCCATGCCATCGGCCATCTCGGGCCGGTCCGGCACCAGGATCAGCAGCAGCCGATGCGCCCAGCGCGACACCGCGCGATGCGCCCGCAGGATGGTTGCCAGTTCCTCGGGCTGAACCATGGCCGCCAGCCAGACCGGCCGCGTGCCGATGGCGTCGTGCAGGTCGCGCAGGTCGGTCTTGTTGCAGCCGATGGCGGCGCTGCCCTCCTGCAAGGGCCCGGTGATCGTCAGATCCTCTTCCGCCACGCCGAGGCGGCGCAGGCGCCGGGCGGCATTGGCATCCGAGGCCATGATGACGGTGAAGTAATCCAGCAGCGCCGCGGTCGGATCGGGCAAGAGCGCCATGGGGCGCTGGTCGAAGCCGGTCTCGCTGGCATCGACCAGGTAGAGCGGCAGCCCGGCCTCGGCGGCCAGCACGATATGCGACACCACGAGGTCGCCGCAGGTCCACAGGCACAGCTCGGGCTTCCAATGGGTGAGAAACGCCGCCGCATCCTCGGGGTGCGGCCCCGGCGCGGCGGTCAGGATGATGTTCTTCTTGACCCGCTTGGGGCCGATGACCCCGGGCGCCAGCGTCACCAGCACGAAGGTGGCGCGGCGCTGCGAGACCAGCCGCGCGGCAAGCTGCATGATCGCCGAGACCCGGTGTTCGCGCGTGGCATGGACCCAGACGATCATCCCCTCGGGACGCGGCGGAAACCCCGGTGCGACACGTTCGGCCCGGCGGGCCCAGGCCATGTGGGCCTGGATGGAAAAGGGGCGGGCCAGGTCGCT
Organism: Paracoccaceae bacterium; assembly: GCA_006226775.1. Lineage (GTDB taxonomy): Bacteria > Pseudomonadota > Alphaproteobacteria > Rhodobacterales > Rhodobacteraceae > Marinovum. The sequence goes on from SBGD01000032.1 coordinate 29,883, forward strand.
CAGCTGTCGATCTCTTGGGTCGCCGAGGTTTCGGCCTCTTCATCCAGCATCCGGTGCAGGTGGCTGATGAAATAGCGCATGTGGGCATTGTCCACCGTGCGCTGGGCCTCGGCCTTCCAGGCGTTGTAGGCGGATTGGTAATCGGGAAAGACGCCGACCACGTGGATATCGTCGACGTTCTTGAAGGTCGTGCCCGAAGGATCGACAAGCTCGCCGCCGAAGACGAGATGCAGGCGCTGGGTCATCTGGGGCTCCTCGTGCCGGATGCTGGTGCGGCGAGAATGCATGTGCAGGTCGCGGGGTCAAGTTGCGACCGGCCCGGCAGGGGGTTTCGCGGCGGGCCATCCGGTGACGGCCCGGCCCGTTGCACAACGGCAAGACCCCGCCCGAAACCGGGCGGGGCTGGCTGCGACAGGGCCGTCGGATCAGGCGGCGAGGTCGAAGCGGTCGGCCTCCATCACCTTGGTCCAGGCGGCCACGAAGTCGGCGACGAACTTGGCTTCATTGTCGTCCTGGGCATAGACCTCGGCATAGGAGCGCAGGATCGAGTTCGAGCCGAAGACCAGGTCGGCCCGGGTCGCCGTCCACTTCACCGCGCCCGACTTGCGATCCTTGATCTCGTAGGTGCCGTCGCCCAGGGGATGCCAGGAACAACCCATGTCGGTCAGGTTGGTGAAGAAATCGGCGGTCAGCGCGCCTTCGCGGTCGGTCAGCACGCCGTGGCTGGTGCCGCCATGGTTGGTGCCCATGACCCGCATCCCGCCGACCAGCACGGTCATTTCCGCCGCGGTCAGACCCATCAGCTGGGTGCGGTCGAGCAGCAGCTCCTCGGGGCTGACGGCGTAATCGTCCTTCAGCCAGTTGCGATAGCCATCCGCCAGCGGCTCCAGCGGCTCGAAGCTCTCGACGTCGGTCATCTCTGCCGTGGCATCGCCCCGGCCCGGGTGGAACGGCACGGTGATGTCATGCCCGCCGGCCCTGGCCGCCTGTTCGACACCCACGTTACCGGCCAGCACGATCACGTCCGCCAGCGAGGCGCCGGCCTCTTTGGCGATCGGCTCCAGCACGCCCAGCACGCGGGCCAGGCGCTCGGGCTCGTTGCCGGCCCAGTCCTTCTGCGGGGCAAGGCGGATGCGCGCGCCATTGGCGCCGCCGCGCATGTCCGAGCCGCGATAGGTGCGCGCGCTGTCCCAGGCGGTCGACACCATCTCGGAGAGCGACAACCCGCTGTCGGCGATCTTCGCCTTGACCGCGGCGACGTCCCAGCCGGTGGGGCCCGCGGGGATCGGATCCTGCCAGATCAGGTCTTCCTGCGGCACGTCCGGCCCGACATAGCGCGCTTTCGGCCCGAGGTCGCGGTGGGTCAGCTTGAACCAGGCGCGGGCGAAGGTGTCCTTGAAATACTCCGGATCGGCCATGAACTTCTGGCAGATCGCGTTGAATTCCGGGTCCATCTTCAGCGCCATGTCGGCATCGGTCATGATCGGGTTGTGCCGCTTGGAGGGGTCCGAGGCATCGCGCGGCTTGTCTTCCTCTTTGATGTCCACCGGCTCCCACTGGTTGGCACCGGCGGGGGATTTGCGCAGCTCCCATTCATGGCCGAAGAGCATCTCGAAAAAGCCCATGTCGAACTTGGTGGGCTCGGTCGTCCAGGCGCCTTCCAGCCCGGAGGTCACCGCCTTGGACGCCACGCCGCCCATGTTCGGGTTGGCCCAGCCCAGCCCCTGTTCCTCGACACCGCAGGCTTCCGGCTCGCGGCCCAGCGCGGTGGCATCGCCATTGCCATGGGTCTTGCCGACGGTATGGCCCCCGGCGGTCAGCGCGGCGGTTTCCTCGGCGTTCATCGCCATGCGGGCAAAGGTCTCGCGCACCTGCTCGGCGGTCTTGAGCGGGTCGGAGACGCCGTTGACGCCCTCGGGGTTGACGTAGATCAGCCCCATCTGCACCGCGGCCAGCGGGTTGTGCATGGAGGCCGGGGTCTCGACATCGTCATAACGCTCGTCCGAGGGGGCCAGCCATTCCTTCTCGGCGCCCCAGTAGATGTCCTTCTCGGGGTGCCAGATATCCTCGCGGCCGAAGGCGAAGCCGAAGGTCTTCAGCCCCATGGAGTCGTAAGCGACCGTGCCGGCCAGCAGGATCAGGTCGGCCCAGCTCAGCTTGTTGCCGTATTTCTTCTTGATCGGCCAGAGCAGGCGGCGGGCCTTGTCGAGGCTGGTATTGTCCGGCCAGGAATTGAGCGGCGCAAAGCGCTGGTTGCCGGTATTGCCGCCACCGCGGCCATCGGCCAGACGGTAGGTGCCCGCGGCGTGCCAGGCCATGCGGATCATCAACCCGCCGTAATGGCCGTAATCCGCCGGCCACCAGTCCTGGCTGTCGGTCATCAGCGCGGTGAGATCGGCCTTCAGCGCCTCGACGTCAAGCGTCTTGACCTCTTCGCGATAGTTGAAATCCGCGCCCATCGGGTTGGTCTTGCTGTCATGCTGGTGCAGGATGTCGAGGTTGAGCGCATTGGGCCACCAATCCATCACCGAGCTTTTCAGCGCGGTCATGCCGCCGTGCATCACCGGGCATTTGCCCAGGGTCCTGTGATCGTTTCCGTCCATGTCGTCGTCTCCGCTGTTGGATATCGGGTCATCTTGGCCCGGCCGCCGGGGCGGTCGGGCGGGAAAGGCCGGCACGCCTCCGCCGGGCATCGGCGCGGCAGTCCGCCGGGATCAAGGGGGTTTGCGGCCCTCCCCGCTGCGCGCTGCGGGGCAGGATCGGTGCTGCCTCAATCCCTGGAATCGTTCTAGCAAAGCGGCGCGATAGAAAGAAATTGTATTTCCGGATTGCCGTGATAGTTAAAACCTATGGAGTCGGTCACGCTGAAACAGATGCGCTATTTCGAGGCCCTCGCCCGGCACGGTCATTTCGGGCGGGCGGCGGCGGATTGCGCGGTGTCGCAACCGGCGCTGTCGGTGCAGATCAAGGATCTCGAGGAAAGCCTCGGCGCGGTGCTCTTCGAGCGCGGTCCCCGGCAGGCGCGGCTGACCGGCTTCGGCGAGACCTTTGCCTCCCGCGTGGCCACCATCCTGCGCGCGGTGGACGAATTGGGCGACCTGGCCCGCGCCGCGCAGGGCGAGCTGGTCGGACGCCTCAGGATCGGGGTGATCCCGACGATCGCGCCCTACCTTCTGCCGCGGCTGGTGGCGGCGCTGACCCGGCGCTTTGCCGACATCGACCTGCAGGTGCGCGAGACGCTGACCGAAAGGCTGATCCACGAGTTGAGCGAAGGGCGGCTGGACGCGGCGATCGTCGCGCTGCCGATCTCGGAGACCTGGCTGACCGAGGTGGCGCTCTTCGACGAGGACTTCGTGCTGGTGCGCCCGGCGGCGGATGCCGACCGCCCGGTCCCCGACCGCGAGCAATTGCGCGAGATGCGGCTGCTCTTGCTCGAGGAAGGCCATTGTTTTCGCGACCAGGCGCTGTCGTTCTGCAACATCCGCTCGGCGCTGTCGCGCGACAGCCTGGACGGATCCTCGCTGACCACGCTGGTGCAGATGGTCAGCGGCGGCATCGGCGTGACGCTGATCCCCGAGATGGCGGTGCCGGTCGAGACCCGCTCGGCCCGTGTGGCGGTGTCGAACTTCCCGCCGCCGCGCCCCAGCCGCACCGTGGGCATGATCTGGCGCAAGACCTCGCCGCTGGCCCGCCAGTTCGGCGAGGTGGCCGACGTGGTGCGCGCGACCGGGCTGGGCCAGCTTGGCTGATGCCGCCGCGCAGAAACCGGCTTGCCGCCGCGAATCGCCTGCAGTAGCCTGCGCCGCCAGAGCCGCAGGACCGCTGCCGGCACGGGACATGCGGATGGCCCGCGCGGGACGCCCGGAAAACGACGGAAAGGCCGCGCTGCGGCGTTGTACCCGGCAAAGGATGCAAAGGTGACGCCATGCGACCATCGCTGAAGACCCGGCTGACCGGCCTCGCCGCACTTGCGGGCGGGGCGATGCTCTGCCTGGGCTTCGTGATCGTCGATGTGCGCGGCATCTCGGTCCTCGACGGGCTGCCGCTTCTCGACACGCTCGGCGATCTGCTGGCGGACTGAAGCTGGCGGGCCCGATCCATCGATGGATCGGTCCCGATCTGTCGACAGATCGGCCCCCCGGCGGAGACGTCTTGACGGATTGCCCCAGCGCGGCCTTTCGTCTAGGCAGAGGCGCAGGTTGAGAACGAGGGCCGGGCCGATGAGCCGCATTATCGAGATCGCACTGGACGACGCCAATCTGCCGCCGCCGACGCCGGACGTCGAGCAGGAGCGCAAGGTCGCCATGTTCGACCTGATGGAGGAAAACTCCTTCACCCTGCCCGCCCGCGACGACCGCGAGACGCCGCCGGGCCCCTATCGCCTCGGCCTGTCGATCCGCGAAAAGCGGCTGATCTTCGATGTCGCCACCGACGACCACCAGAAGGCGGTGGAATTCCAGCTCTCGCTGAGCCCCTTCCGCCAGGTGGTCAAGGATTACTTCCAGATCTGCAAAAGCTATTTCGACGCGGTCAAGACGCTGCCGCCCAGCCAGATCGAGACCATCGACATGGCCCGCCGCGGCATCCACAACGAAGGCGCGCGCATTCTGCAGGAACGGCTGGAGGGCAAGGCCGAGATGGACAACGATACCGCCCGCCGGCTGTTCACCCTGATCTGCGTCCTGCACTTCGGGGCCTGACTGGGTGATCCGACCGTTGCCGCAATCCGTGCTGTTCTGCTGCGATCACAATGCCGTCCGCTCGCCCATGGCCGAGGGGATCATGAAGAAGTTCTATGGCCAGGACACCTATGTCCAGTCGGTCGGCGTGCGCAACGACCAGGAGATCGACGGCTTTGCCATCGCCGTCTGCCAGGAGATCGGGGTGAAGCTGGACCGCCACCGCTCGCGCTCGTTCGACGAGCTCGAGCAGATGGGCGAGGCGCTGTCCTCCTTCGACCTGGTGCTGGCGCTCTCGCCCGCCAGCCACCACAAGGCGCTGGATCTGACCCGCTGCTTTCACCTGACGGTGGAATACTGGCCGATCATGGACCCGACCGGCCAGGGCGAGGGGCGGGCCGAGAAGATGGCCGCCTATCGCACCACCCGCGACCAGATCGTCGCCCAGTTGCAGGCCAACTGGGGCCCCGGGCCGGGCGCATGACCGAGGTCCGCGTCCTGACCGGTGCTGCGCTGGAGGCGGCGCTGCCGCAGGTGGCGCAGCTCCGGATCGCGGTGTTTCGCGACTGGCCCTATCTCTACGCGGGCGATCTCGCGCATGAGGCGCAGTACCTGCAAAGCTACCGCGACTCCGACCGCGCCATCCTGGTCGGCGCCTTCGACGGCGCCCGCATGATCGGCGCCGCCACCGGCACCCCGCTGGCCGACCACGCCGATGCCGCCCAGATCGCCGGCTGCGGGCTCGGCGTGCCGGTCGAACGGATCTTCTACTGCGCCGAAAGCGTGCTCCTGCCCGGCTATCGCGGGCACGGCATCGGCCATCTGTTCTTTGACCAGCGCGAAGCCTTTGCCCGCGCCCGGGGCTTCACCCATGCCGCCTTTTGCGCCGTGCGCCGCCCCGCGGATCACCCGCAGCGCCCCGCGGATTACCGCCCGCTCGACCCCTTCTGGCGCAAGCGCGGCTATGCGCCGGTCGAGGGCGCCGAGGCGGTGTTCTCCTGGAAGGACCTGGGCGGCGACCGGCAGAGCGAGAAACCCCTGCAGGTCTGGATGCGCGCCCTGTGACGAAGGCGTGTGACAGGACTTTGTGACCGGCCCCGCGGAGATTCGATCTTAAAACCGCCCCGCGAAGCGCCTATATTGGCAGCATGAAAAACATCCTCTGCACCAGCGTCATCGCCCTGACCCTCGCCCTGCCGGCCACCGCACAGCAGGAGGAGGCGGAGGGCAAAGGTCTCAGCCTGATGGAAGAAGGCGCGCGGCTGTTCTTTCGCGGGCTGCGCGACGAGATGGAACCGGCGCTGAGAGAGCTTGAAGGCATGGCCCGGGACATCGAGCCTTCACTGCGCACCTTCGTCCAGGAAATGGGCCCCGCCCTGCGCGAGATGTTCGACCGGGTCGAGGACTGGAGCGCCTACCACCCGCCGGAAATGCTGCCCAACGGCGACATCATCATCCGCCGCAAGACGCCGCAGGAGTTGATGGACGAACCGCAAAAGACGCCGGAAGAGATCGACCTCTAGGCGCCTGTCAGCCCCGCGCGGCCCCACAAGACCCACGCATCCCCCGACGCGCTCCGCCATCCCCCGACGCGCTCCGTCATCCTCCAACGTGTTCCGTCATCCCGGGCTTGACCCGGGATCTCATGGCCCAAAGCGCGGAGATCCCGGGTCAGGCCCGGGATGACGTTCCGCAAAGCCCCGTCACGGATGCGCGTGTTCCCGGCGCTCGCTCAACGCCTGCGCCAGGATCTGCCAGGCCGAGGACAGGAACAACCCGGCCATGATGGCGGCGACGATCAGGTCGGGCCAGGCCGTGGCCGTCCCCCAGACCCCCAGCGCCGCAACAATCACCGCGACGTTGCCGATGGCATCATTGCGCGAACAGAGCCAGACCGAGCGGACATTGGCATCGCCGTCCTTGTACTTCACCAGCAGCATCACCGAGGCCAGGTTGGCGGCCAGCGCCATCACTCCCACAACGCCCATCACCGGCGCCTCCGGCACGCCCGGCCCCAGCACCTGGTAGAGCGTCGAGCCCATGACCCAGAGCCCCATGAGCAAAAGGCTCACCCCCTTGCCCAGCGCCGCCAGGCTGCGGGTGCGCATCGAGGTGCCGATCACCGCCAGCGAAATCCCGTAGGTCAGCGCATCGCCGGCGAAATCCAGCGCATCGGCCTGAAGCGCCTGGCTTCCGGCCAGTTGCCCGGCGGTCATCTCGACGCCGAACATCGTCGCATTGATCGCGATCACCGCCCAGAGACGGCGCTTGTAATCGGCAGAAACGCCCTCGAATTTTGCATCTTGTCCGCAGCAACCGGCCATATCCGACTCCTTGTCTGTCCTGCCATGACTACCTAATCTCTCTAGCAACTAGAGGTTCAAGAGGGTTTTTCGATGTTTTCCATCGGCGAGATGTCCCGGCGCACCGGGGTCAAGGTGCCGACCATCCGGTACTACGAAGAGATCGGCGTGCTCGAGAATGCTGGGCGCAGTGCGGGAAACCAGCGGCGCTACGACCGCGCGGCGCTCGACCGGCTGCAATTCGTGCGCCATGCCCGCGACCTGGGCTTTTCGCTCGATGACATCCGGTCGCTGATCGCCCTGCAGACCCGGCCGCTGCAGCTTCACACCGCCGCCGCCGGGATTGCCCATCGGCAGCTGGCGGCGGTGCGCGACCGGATCGGGCGGCTCAAGCGGCTGGAGGCCGAGCTTGAGCGGATCGCCGGGGCCTGCGACGGCACCGACACCTGCGACGGCGCGGCCTTCGGCGAATGCGCGGTCCTGCAGGCGATGGCCGACCATTCGCGCTGCGAGGGCAGGCATGGCTGACCCTTGCGGGCCGGTCAGGCCGCAGCCCGGCGGCGGCGGCGAAACGGCATCCGCAGAAGCGACATGAGCGAGCCGAGCAGCATCAACCCGCCCAGGAACCCGACCCCGGCAAAGGCCGCGCCCTCGAAGGTGACCGGAAGTGCCGGCTTGTAGGCCTCCCAGGCGCGGCGGGCAATCTGGCGGTCGGTCATGTTGGCGGCGAGGTAGGCCCGGGTGAAGGGCCCGGCCCCCTGCAACGCCGCGAGATCCTCGGACAGGCGGGCGTGGCGGTCGAGGGTCCTCGCCATGGTCTCGGCCCGCGCCCGCGCCATGGCACCGCCCCCGGCGAGGTCGGCCAGGGCCTCCTGCCGGTTCAACCCGACGCTGGCGGCATCGGCGTCGAACTCGGCGACGACCCGGCTCAGTTCATCCACCGCGCCGCCCAGTCGCTGGGCATATTGCTGCGAGAACTCCGGGAATTGCGACAGGCCCGCCGCGCCCGTCAAGCCGCCGGCGAGCATCAGGGCGCGTGCGATCATGGCGGCCTCCTGCCCGTTGGTTTTCGCCGCAGGATAGGGCCAGGGACAGGGCGCAATCAAGCCCGGCCCGCACCGCGCCACCCGGGACGGCGAAACCTGCGCCAAACCCAAGGCCCCCGCCCGCTGCGGATGCGCGCGACCCAGGACATTCTTCGGTTTTCTTTGACACTGCTTGGTGTTTCACAGCGATACCAGAGCAAACCGCGGCACACTAGTCTGGCGGTGCAACCGAACCCTGAAAGGACCGCAATGTACGACCTGGCAATCATCTGGGACTGGATCGCCTTTTCGGTGCGCTGGCTCCATATCATCACCGCAATGGCCTGGATCGGCGCCTCGTTCTACTTCGTGGCGCTCGACCTCATGCTCAAGCCCAACCCGGCCCTGCCGCAAGGCGCCCATGGCGAGGAATGGGAGGTCCACGGCGGCGGCTTCTACCACACCGTCAAGTACATGGTGGCCCCCGCGCAGATGCCCGAGCACCTGACCTGGCACAAGTGGCAGAGCTATTCCACCTGGCTCTCGGGCGCGGCGCTGCTGATGATCATCTACTGGGTCGGCGGAGAGCTTTTCCTGATCGATCCGACCAAGGCGGACCTGGCACTCTGGCAGGCCATTCTGATCTCCGGCGGCTCGCTGACCATCGGCTGGATCGCCTATGACTACCTCTGCAAGTCCAGGCTGGGCGAGACGCCGACGCTGCTGATGCTGCTGCTCTTCGTGATCCTGGTGGTGATGTCCTGGGGCTACAACCAGATCTTCACCGGCCGCGCGGCCCTTCTGCACCTCGGCGCCTTCACCGCGACGATCATGACGGCCAATGTGTTCTTCCAGATCATGCCCAACCAGCGCATCGTGGTCGAAGACCTGAAAGCGGGCCGCACCCCCGACGCAAAATACGGCAAGATCGCCAAGCTGCGCTCGACCCACAACAACTACCTGACGCTGCCGGTAGTCTTCCTGATGCTGTCGAACCACTATCCGCTGGCCTTTGCCACCGAATACGCCTGGATCATCGCCAGCCTGATCTTCCTGACCGGGGTGCTGATCCGGCATTACTTCAACACCATGCATTCCACCGGCAAGGGCCCGCACTGGACCTGGGCGGTGACGGTGGCGATCATGCTGGTGATCGCCTGGCTCTCGGTGGTGCCGTCGATGGACAGCTACGAGGAAAGCGAGGCCCGCGCGCTGACCCCCTACGAGCAGCGTTTCGCCTCGGCCCCAGGCTTCGCCGAGGCCTACGACACCGTGGTCGGCAATTGCTCGATGTGCCACGCGCGTGAGCCGGTCTGGGAGGGTCTGCACTGGGCCCCCAAGGGCGTGGTGCTGGAGACCGAGGCCGATGTCGCCCGCCATGCCCAGCAGGTCTATCTTCAGGCCGGCGTCAGCCACGCCATGCCGCCGCCCAATGCCATCGACATGGACGCCGAGGCCCGCCACACCATTATTTCCTGGTACCGCCAGGGCCGGAAAGGCTGAACCGCCCCACACCGCGACCCCCCGCGTCCCCCGCCCCTCGGCCATTTCCCCGCAACAGCCCCCTCCCCAGCGCCCCCTGCTCTTCATCTTGCCGATAAACTCCGGGGGGTCTGGGGGGCTG
>SBGD01000031.1 GCA_006226775.1 Paracoccaceae bacterium
CTCCGCATAAGACACGTCACTGACGACGTCGCTATGGACGTGTCTTAAGTCATCGCGCGGAAATCAGGCAGGCGGCATCAATCGAGCGGTTACGGTGGTCCGCACGTTTCTGAGGCAGCATGTACTCTATCAGGACCGGGCGAAAGATATCATGGCGTCGGACAAGCCCCTTACCAAAACACAGCTCCGCGCTGTGCGGCGGCTTGGAACCTGTGCCGCCTTCGCCGCTCTCGAGATCCGCGGGGCAGGCTTGCGAAAGGGCAGTGCCCTCAGCGCCGAATGCGCTGGCGTGAATCAGAACTTCTTCCGCAGGACCATGAACGACAAAAATATCTTCGAGTTGCGCATCGCGCGGAAGAACATGAAAGGCGAATATGTCGAGTTGCCACCCATCCATGTCCGGGACGACAAGTATTGCGGCTATGAGGTGCTCAACTGGTATCTGACAACAGCACGGCCGCTGTTCAATTATGCCAATCCCCAATTTTGCAAAGAGGAAAAATGTGCCATGGCGACGCATCTTTTCGTCTCGGAACAATCGGCCAAACCACTGGACGGCGCGATGCTCTACAAATGGTTCACCCGCAGCAGTGCGGACATCGGCCTTCCGATGTACCCGCACAATTTTCGGCACGGCTTCGCGACCCTGCTTCTCGCACGGTCCTGGAGCAACCGCGGACGGGCCGCCGCCTATCTCGGCTGCTCCGTCGGTGTGCTCGATACCTACTACGGCTGGATCGACAAGCAGCAAAAGCTCGAAGAGGTGCAGGATCTTCTCGCGGAGGCACTGGCTGGAAAATGACCCGACATGTCATCCTCGCAAAGCCGCATTGGCAGCCGCAAGCGGCATCCACGCTGCTGCTTAACATGCCGCTGGCTGAATTGCAGGCCCTCGACAGCCTGATCGAATTCATGCGCGATCATGCCTGCGCAGAGCTCACGGCCACCGATTGCCGTGTCTGGGCGCGGCTCAGCGGCGGGCTGCCCGCCATCGAGGCAGCCATCTCGGCAATGATAAAGGCCGATGGCCCCGCGGCACCCGCCCTGGAGCCGCTTCGACTGGCGCAAAAGACCCTGTCGGCTTGCGCCAGTTTCGGCGGAATCTCACGAGAACCCCGCCGCAAATATACGCGGAAAATCTCATTGCCACTCGAAGAATTGCCGGGGGTATGGCAAGAGCACCTGGCCCGGATCCGAGATCGACGCGACGGCCGCGAGATCGACCTTGTACCCGATCTCTTTGACCGCCTGACGCGCAAGCTCTGCCAATACGGGTGGTATTTGCGTGAGAGCGGAATGCCCCTTGAGTTCGACATCTCATCGCTGCAAGCCTTCTATGCCTACGAGACAACGCGGATTTCCAATCGCGGAGCGCCCTTGCGCCCCGCGACCATCACCGCCACATTCTCCGATCTCCGGGATTTTCTGCGGTTCTCGAAGGCCTATCCGAAGACTCTGATCAAGGAATTGGACAAGCTCCTCGTCAAGCTGCGCGACCGCGCGGATGTCGAAATCTCCCAGAAATTCGCAGCTCTGGCAGATATCGATATTACGACCATCCGTCCGCGTGCAGATGAGATTCTGGTAGGCTTGGCGAAACAGAGCAACCCGGCGAACCGACACATTCAACGCAATCGGGCGATGGCCATCGCGGTCCCGCCGATGACGCCACTTCGTCGGGAATGGCATGATCTGAGGTTTGGTCGTGATCTTGTCTGGACCGAGGGCCGCTATCGTCTGCGCGAGTATAAATTGCGCAAGACCCGGCATCGAGTTGGGCGAGAGGACTACCCCGGCTCTGTCCACCCCAGCGTCCAATATTTCGTCGACGCCCGTTTACTCCAGGATGACGATGCAAAATATCTCGATGCACTGCGCGCCAAAGCCGAGGATGAGGAGTGGTCTCTTTTCATTCACCCCGATGGCATGTCGGTCGCCGAAAATTACGTTTCGCAGGTCTGGTCGTCGGAATTCGGAACGGGCGCTACCATTTGCAGATCGATCGTCTACGACATCGTTTTCGCGATCAGCGAGGACGCCACGCTGGCCGGCACGCTACTCAACGATCACACATCACGGCAGGCGCGCGAGAAATATACCGGAGACCGAGCCAGACAAGCGGCGCTCGCTGCTGCGGGAAAGGAAATTGATGATATTTCAGAGGCTTTTGGTGCTTGACGCGCCACACGGCGGGCAAACCATCTACCAACCCGTGTTTTGTCCTGAATTGGACCATATTTCCATGACAGGATTGGGTGTTGACACGTAAACTCTCCGTTTTTGCGAACAGACAGGTGCCGCCCCTGTCCTGCAGCCCATAGACTTGGCGCCGCGCCGCCGGGTGAGCGGCCCCGGTCAGCGCACTCTTTTTGGCCATCACCCTGCGCTATGCGATCCCCACGCGTGATCGGATCGCGCTGCTGCGCGGGCCTTCCAATTCGACCTACCATGAGTGGGGGAAAAAGCGCGCGGCGACATGGCACCTGCGCTGCCGCCCTCGAAGTAATGATCGAGGGCGGGCTTGATGGTATCATGGCCGTACGGCGCAGGGCGCGTGGTGGAATCGGTTCGCGAGACCACGTCACGCAAACCATCCGCGCACCGCAGCGCACGATCTGCCCGATTCCGTCGCGCTATCCGTCAATCAACACTTTCGAGACATTCACCAGAGCGCGTGGCCTCGCCACGGTGCTCGAGTTGGAAGGGTGGATCAATGACCGCCTTGTCTCCCCCTGGCTTAAACATTTGCCAAGATCGGAATGGGTGTTGCGGCCGGCCAACGCGAGCGTAATCATGGCCGTCTCCCTGCACGCAGCCCCCAGGGCGCGCGCTTCGCCGGGCCATACCTCGGCCAGGAATGGCACAACCACGCTCACGACCGCCATTCTGGAAGCTGTAAGGGGCAATCGCCGCGAGATCGCCCTCAGCCCCAAGCAAGAAGACCGAGGATATGCGTAAAAACACCGCCTGTCTCGGCGGAGACTTCGTCAATATCCGCGGTGCCCGACCGAAGATGCATGATCCAGATCCAGCAAGCTACCCGGTTCCCACCTGGCGCTATAAGTGCTTCGCCGATCCACGGGGGCATCACGTTCTCCCGATCGACACTGCCTGCTCCCATTAGGACGGATACTTGCCCTCAACCACTTTCATGATCAGTGAGTGGCGCCAACGGCTCGAGCCGCCCTGCTTTTGCGCTTTGGGAAAGGTGCCACTTTTGATGTCACGGTAGATGCTTGCCTTCGAGCGAGCTACGATTTTGCAGACCTCTTGGATAGGCAGCAGAACATCGTGGGGCGTATCTTCGTGGTTCATTCTTCTTCTCCAGTTTGTGAACTGTCGAAGAAATGGTGTTGATACGGTTTCGCCGGAAACGCGGATGTGCCAATAATCGTGTTTGATGCAATCAATCAAGGGAGGGAAGTCTGTCGTCCCGCTGTCGTCCCGGAACAGAAACACTCAGGTCTCCACGACCATCCGCAATCGAAATGTCTATATTTTTCAGTTGCTTAAAGTGGTGCCCGGGGGCGGAATCGAACCACCGACACGAGGATTTTCAATCCACTGCTCTACCCCTGAGCTACCCGGGCACGGGAGAACGCGAGGCGTTCGGGTGGACGCGTTCTAGGTGAGCCATGCTGCGGTGTCCAGTGGCTTTTTGCAAAAATCCGACCCCGACCGACACCCCGGCATCACCGAAGCCCGCCCGGCCAGATCAGGCTCTGATCGCCGCCCAGTTTCGAGCTCGACAGCGGCTGGAATTCCGCGGCCAAGGACGCCAGATCGGGATCGGGCGAGAGCGTCATCCAGGCAGCCAGCCAGGCGAGGTTGTAGCCGTCCAGGCTCTCGGTTCCGTCGAAGTAGCGCTGCTCTTCGCCGGTGATCGCGCGGCTGCGCGCACCGTCGGCCATGTCCGACAGGGTGAAGCCCACCACGCGGGCCAGCGCGTCGCCGCAGCGCGCGCCCGGGTGCAGGGCGTGGTCGCGCAACAGGCGGGTGGTGACGACCAGCGGCGCCACCGCGTGCAGCTGGTAATGATAGGCCATCCGGCCGCGCGCCATCTCCTGAGGCAGGCTGCCGTCCGGGGCGGCGGTGCAGAGCACGTAGTCGGTCGACCAGGCCGCCCAGGCGCGCAGGATGCCGTCGCCGGTCAGATCGGCGGTGGCGGCGGCGCCAAGGGCCGCCCAGGCCCGCAGGTTGCCGCGGCGGGCGCCGGGCGGGGCGTCCTCCTCCCAGAAGGTCATCTGGGAATGGGCGAGATCCGCAAGCCAGGCGCGGATCGCCTCAAGGTCCTCGGGCGCGCCGCCATGCGGCACCACCTGGCGCAGCACCAGGGCGAAGCCCGCGAGGCGCGAGCCGATGGTCAGCCGCGCGGTCGAGGAGGCCAGGTCGCCCAGCGCCTCGGCCCGGGCCCAGGCGGCGATCTGCCCGGTCACGCAATCGGCGATCCCGGCGCGCGGCGCATCCGGCAGGTAGACCCGGTTGGCGCGCTCGGCCAGGTCGCGGATGAAATCGTCGAGCGGCGCCAGGGCAGCCTCGAGCGCGGCCTCCGCCGCCTCGTCGATCTCGGAGCGGGTCGCGCTGTCGTCGGTGTAGCGGCTGTCGTAGTCCAGCGTCAGCACCGGGTCGGGCGGCGGCGGGCAGTCCTCGGCGCGGGCCGTGTTGGCGGCTCCGAGGGTCAGCGCAGCCGCAAGCGCCGCGCCAGCGATGCGGCCGCCTCGTCTCCGGCGGTGGCAGCTTTGTCGAGCCATTCGAGGGCCTCCGTTTCATCGCGGGACACGCCGGTGCCCAGCGCCAGCGCGCGGCCGTATTCGGCCATGGCGGCAATCGCGCCGGCTTCGGCGGCGGCGCGTGTCGCCTCGGTTGCACGCGACAGGGCATCGGAAGTGGCCGCCCGTGTCAACAGCAGCCGCGCATGACGCCAGAGCGCATCGGCATCGCCGGCGGCCGCGGCGCGGGCCACGAGTGCCTCGAAATCCAGCGCATCGTCGATCGCCTCGCGCAGCGCCTGGGGGGCGGCAAGATAGCGGTCGAAGGCGCGCGGCAGGTTGTCGCCGCTCTCCACCAGCGCCTTGAAATGCGCCGCGGCGGCCAGCGGGTCATGGCTGGCCAGGTCGGGGCTGCCGGTCAGATCGAAGAGCCGCCAGCGCGCCGCCGGATCATCGCCCCGGTCGCGGGTCAGCACCCCGGGGGCATCCGGCGCGGCGCGGGTGTCGAAATCGGTGATCTGGCCGTCGGTCAGGCGCAGTTTCGCCAGCACGTTGCCGCCCGCGATCACCAGCCCGATACGCCGCCAGTGATAGGACATCGCGCCATTGCCATGGAGGGCATGGGCCTCGCCCAGCTCGTCGGTGTCCTTGGTGGAACAGTTCATCTCGCTCACCGCGCGGTCGAAATAGTCGTCGCGCTTTTCGGCGGCGACATGCGGCAGGGCGAACATCAGCGCAAGGAAATCGCCGCGCGCTTCGATGATCGGGGCGAATTCGGCAAAGACCCGGGCTTCGGCCTGTTCCAGCCGGGCCAGAAGCCGGATCGCCGCACCCTCGCCGCGCTGACCGGCCTGGCGCAGCAGGCGGCGGATCTCTTTCGCCATCGCCGGGTCGGTGCCGCTGTCGTTGACCATGGCGACAGCCAGATCAAGCGCCGTGGTCACGCCGTTGTTGAGATAGACCCGGCGGAAGAACTCCAGCGCCAGCGCCCGTTCGGCGGGGTTGGTGGCCAGCTCGAACTCCAGCTTGGCGAATTCCTCCAGCGTCTTGTCGGAATTGTCGGCGCGACCGGCCCAGAGCCTCTGGCGGGTCGCCGGTGCCATGGGATCGACCTGCACCAGTTGCAGGAAATTGGCCAGCGAACTGGTCCGGCCCTGCAAGGCCTGCGCCTGCAGCCGCGCCAGGGTCCAGGGGTCCTTGAAGGGATCGAGCGCGAGCAGCGAGGTGGCGCTGATCGGCACGCTTCGGTGGTCGGTGGCGCGATAGGCCCTCGCCCAGGGCTCGGCCTGCGCGACCAGCGGCGCATCGGGGGCCTGGCAGCGAAACAGCGCGTCGAGCGCGTCCATCGCCGCGGCGTCGCGGTGGCGGGTGGCGGCGCGGGTCAGAAGGTCGACGGCGCGGTCGAGCCGCGCGGGATCGTCGCGGTAGCGGATGTGGCGCGCGGCCAGCAGGCGCATTGCCTCGGCATCGTCGCGGGCGACGGCGGTTTCCAGCGCGGCGATGATCTCGTCCTCGCCGGCCCAGCGGCCAAGGCGCACGGCCAACTCCCTGGCGATCTCGGTAAAGACCGCGCCCGGCGCCGAGGGGATCGCCGCGATCTCGCGCAGGTAGGTCAGGTAGGGCCCGCCCTCGCTGGTTTCCTGGCTGTCGATATTGACGCCCAGTTGCAGAAGCGGGGTCAGCGTCGGGCGGCGGCGGCCGCGGTCCTCGGCCTGGTTGAAGGCAAGGATCTCGCGCAGGGTATCGACATCGACGCCGCCCTCGCCCAGCCGGCCCTTCGCGCTGTCATCCAGCACGATGCCCCGGTCCACGGCGCGGCGCAGGTAGTGCAGCATCACCGCGTTGTCCTGCTCGGGGGCCTCGGCGCCCAGGTGGAACTCGACCACCCGCCAGGCGGCGCTGGCCGAGCCGAGATCGGCGGCGAATTTCAGCCAGGCATAGGCGATCTGCGGATTGGGCTGGACGATGCCGCCGGTGCGGTAATGCTCGGCAATCCGTTCGGCCCGGGCGCAGACGCCGGAATCCATCTGGCCCAGCAGCCCGCCGAAGGCCAGCGTGGCGGTCAGGTCGGCGGGCGCGTCCCAGCCGGGCAGGGGCCGGTCCTCGCCCATCCGCCGGGCGATGAACAGCAGCGCATCGGCATGGCCGCCGAACCCGGCTTCGAGGATCAACTGGTGGGCCATGGCCTCGTCGCGCGGCAGGCCGATGCCATGCAGGTAGAACTGCGCCAGTTGCATCCGCTGGCCATTGTTCAGCGTCTCGCGCGCCTCGGCCAGTTGCTGCACCAGGCCTGCGGTCTCGAGATCGGCCAGCCGCCCGGCGTCGATATGCAGCCCGATCAGGTCCAGCAGTTCGGGGATGCCGGCCAGGCTCTCGTCCGCCGAGGACAGGCGTTTGCGCAGCGCGGTGAGGAAGTCGAAATGGCGGTTGGGGGCCTCGGACTGATAGCGGCGGATGTCGCGTTGCAGGAAGCGGATGCGCTCCTCGTTGGTCAGATCGCCCTGGCCGGGGCCGGGCAGGTCCGGGGGCTCTTCCGCGCGGCCATTGCCGCAAAGCGATTGCTCGCCCACCTGCGGCGGCAGGAAGGCCAGGTCGAGCGGTGCGGCGCGCAGCGGCGGGCCCAGCACGGCGAGGCCCAGCGCCAGCGGCAAAAGGCGGCTCAGCGCAGACATGCGCGCACCTCGGCCTCATCGCCCATCGGCACATCCAGCGTCACCGTGACCTCGGCGGCGCCCTCGGGCCAGAGGCTTGTGACCGGCAAAAAGAACCGCCCGGTCGGCAGTTGCGCGGGATGGCGCAGGATCTCGCGGCTGCGGGTCCGGTCCCCGGTGCTGCGATAGGTGAATTCCGCCCGCCGCGCCGGGGCGCCGCCGCTGTCGACGAACAGGGTATAGGCGGTTCCCGGCTCCAGCGCCGAGAGATCCACGGTCAGCGCCTGCGGCGTCGCCGCGTCGCGGCGGATGTCGAGGGCCAGGTCGCAGGTGCCGCGGGCGGCGGCAATCAGCTCTTCCATCCGCTGGTCGTCGTAGAGCCCCGGCGCATCTTCCAGCGGCAGTTCCCAGACCAGCATCGAGGGGCGCGCACGCTGGAACTCGGCCGAGGTCAGGTAAGTCGAGATCGCGGCAAAGGCGCCGCCCCCCGGCACGGAATACTGAATCACGTCGATGCCGGTCGCCTCGGCCAGGAAGCCGGCGAAATTCGCCTCGGGCGTGTCGGAATGCTCGCTGCCGACCAGGGCGATGACGCCCTGCGGGCCGTCGGCGGTATAGATCCGCTCGGTGTCAAAAGTGCCGGTCTCGGCCTCGGGCAGCGGTTCCTCGCAATGGCGCTGGCGCACCAGCCGGGCGTGCGAGGGCACGCGGGCGGTGCCGGTGGGCCGGGTCTCGAAACGGTTCCGGGCGAGGGTATCGGCACCGGGCACCTGGGCCGCGACGGCGCCGATCGCCTGCGCGGCAAGGCGCGCGCCCTGGGCGGTCAGCCGCGGATCGGTGCGGAAATAGGGCAGGGGGCCCTCGGCCCGGCGCATCCCGGCGCGCAGGTCGACGGCACGCACGCCCGCGGCCTGAAGCCGCGCCAGCGCATCGAGGAAATCGGTCGTTGCCAGCGAGGGATCGAAGCCGAAATCCGCGGCCTCGGGCGGCAGGAAACGCGGCAGAGCCAGCGCTTTCGTCGGCACCGGGGCGAAGATCAGCGCGGTGCCCTTTTCGGCCAGCGCGCGGCTCAGCCGGGCGAGGTCTTCAACGGTCTCCTGCGTCATCGGATGGGAATTCATCAGGTCGGGCGCGACCCGGAAGAACACGCCCTCGCGGCCCTCCACCGAGGCCATGAAGCCCCCGTCCGCCAAGCCGCGGCAGCCGTAGACCGAGGCGGCCATGGCAGGCACCGCCGATGCCAGTACGCCCAGCGCGGCGAGGGTGGAAATCAGGCGCATCAGTTCACCGCCAGCGCGGCCAGCCGCGCCTCGACCTGGGCGCTCAGCGTCTGCGCCATGGTGCGGATCGCCAGGTCGCCGTTGCGCTCGGCCCGCTCGAGGTAGCCGCGCACCCGCATCAGCCCGCCTTCGTCGAGATCCTTGCGCGCAAGGTCGGTCATGGCGAGGCTCAGCACCATGCGCGCGCCGCCGCTCGTCAGGATCTTCTCGCGCGTGGCGTCGGACATCGGCCCGAAAAGCCGCCCCTCGCCGTTCAGGGCGACAAGCGCGTCCTGCGCCCGGGTATTGCCGGCCCAGGCATGGCCGTAAAGCACGCGGATCGACTGCGACAGCCGCTCGGCGGGCTCGGTGCCGGGGGTGAGCCGGTAGAGCGCGGCGATCATCTCGCCGAGCATGCCCCGGCGGCCCGCCCCGGCGGCGACAGCGGCATAAAACGCCATGTCCGAGGCGCTCTCGGGCATGGCGCCCGAGCGCATCGCCTTGACCAGCTTCAGCGCCGCCAGCGAATCGCCGCGGTCGGCCAGCTTGCGCAGATCGGCCAGGCTCATCGCCGCGCCGCCGACCATGGCCTTGCGCAGCGGGCGCAGCGCCCAGGGCAACTGGTTGGTATGGGTGATGCCGCGGTCGACCACGACGGAAATCTGCCGCGCGTCCGAGTCCGACGGCAGCGCCATCGGTTCGGCCAGGGCCGCGGAGGCCAAAAGCCCCGCCGCCAGTGTCACAGCCCGGATCGCGCGGTTCACCATCGCCTAGATCCCGCCGTCGCAGTGGCTGGGCAGATCGGCGATCGGCACCGCGCCCGAGGCATCCAGCGCCACCGCGGCGCGGCCCTTCAGGTCCGCGGCGATGAACCGCGATTGCGTCGCCAGGTCGCCATCGAGGAATTTCGGGAACTGCGCGGAAAAGTCGTTGCCGTCCAGCACGATCGCCGCCGCCGTCGCGGTCGCCAGCCCTGAACCATTGGCGTCGAGGACGTTGTCCTCGATCCGCGTGACCGCGCCGCGCGACTGGCCCGAGACCCAGATCCCGGCGCTGCGGTTGTCGACCAGCAGGTTGCCCGAGAGCAGCGCCTCGCGCGAGCGGCGGACCTCGATCCCCTTCTGACGGTTGCCGATCAGCAGGTTGCCGCGGACCCGGGCGCATTTGGCGCGGTCGATCTTGATGCCGCTGCCGTCGCGCTTCCAGACGATATTGCCGTCGACCATGGTATGGCTGCCGGCGTTCTTGATCAGGATGCCGACCCGGTCGCCCTGCAGGATGGCATTGCCGGCGATGCGGGTGCCGATCGAGCCGTCGAGCACGCGGATCGCATTGGTCTCGGATTTGCCGGCGATCAGGTTGGCGGTGACCACGGTGTCGAAGCTCTGCAGGATCACCAGCGCCGCCGACCCGGCATCGGCAATGCGGTTGTTGTCCAGCACCATGCCGCGCGCGGCCTGGACCGAGATGCGGCGCACCCGTTCGATCACGCTGCCGGTGAGGAAGGATTGCCCCGCCGGACGGTCCAGCGCGGCGCGCGCCACCGACAGGCCGGAGAATTTCACCGTGCTGCCGAAGCCCAGGTCCGAGATCCGGCTGTCGCGGATCTGCAGCGTGCCCGGCCCGGTGGTGGTGAGGAAGGGGGTGAATTCCTCGTTGTGCGGGCTTGGGCCATTGGTGCCGCGGATCTCGGCGCCCTCGACCACCAGCCGCCCGAAATTCAGGATGAAGGCACCGTGGCGCCGCGACAGGCGCAGCACTTCGCCCGGGCCCACCCGCAGCTCGGCGTCATGCCACAGGATCAGCGGCGCGCGCAGTTCCAGCACGCCCGTGCCCGAGACCGCGCCATCGCCCATCACCGCGGCCAGGTCGGCCAGCGACAGGCTGCCGCGGTCGATCATCCGCGCCTCGAGCCCGTTCCCGGCCTGGGCTTCGAGCACAGCGCTGTTGTCTTCATGCCCGAAGGCCTGGGCCAGCAGCGCCATGACGATGCGCAGATCGAAGCGGCTGACCCGCACCGCGGCCGCGCCGCGCGCGGGCAGGGCGCCCAGGTCCGGCACATCGGGCAGGGCGAAACCGGCCCGTCCCATCAGATCGCGCGGCGTGAGATGCTGCTCGGGATCGGCCTCTACCGCCGCGGCCAGGCCTTCGACGGCCAGCCGCTGGATCTGGCCCGGGCTGTCGGGCGCGGCCAGGGCCGGACAAGCCAGGGCGGCCAGCAGTCCGAGGACGGCCAGCCGCAGGTGCCGGGTCATGGCGCGGTCACGACGCATATCTAGCGCTGCTCGCCAGATCCTGCGGCGCCGATTGCAGGGCGATGGTCAGCACCATGACCTCGACCGGCTCGGACCCGGGGTTGGACAGGGTCGAGGGCGTGGCATCGCAAAGCTCCTGCCGGTCGCCTTCGCCCAGCCGCGCCTGAGTGCGGCCATTGGTCAGAAGCACCGCGCCCGCCGCCACGATGGCCTCGCGCCCCGGGGCGGGATCAAGCCGCATGGTGGCGCCCGGCTTGACGGTGACAAGGCACATGGTCATGTGGTCGCGCGCCACCATCTGGCGGATCGAGCCCCACTCGAAATCGCTGCGCTGGTGGCGGTCGGCCTCGATCCGTTCCGAGGATTTGAGGTGTTCGGCCACCTTCTTGACGCTCTGGCAATGGCCCACCTTGGTGACCAGCAGCGCATCGGGGGTGTCCACCACGATGATGTCCTCCAGCCCGACGCAGGTCACCAGCCGCGTGTCCGAGCGGATCATGCAATTCCTGGTCTCGACCGCGATCACGTCGCCCTGGATCACGTTGCCCCGGTCGTCGGAGTCCGAAATGCCGTACATCGCGGTCCAGCTGCCCACGTCGCTCCACTCCACGTCCAGCGGGCAGAGCGCGATGCGGGCGGTCTGCTCGAAGATGGCCTTCTCGGTGGCCTCGTTGTCGGCCTGTTCAAAGGCGGTGCCGTCCAGCAAAAGCCCCTCCGGCGTCTCGGTGGCGCCGCTCAGGGCGTGGACCACGTGATCCAGCGTCTTGGGGTCATAGCGGGCGTATTCCTCGATGATGGTGGCGGCCTTGAACATGCTGATGCCGCTGGCCCAATAGGCGATGTCGCTTTCCACCAGCAGCCGCGCCTTGCGGGTGGGTGGCTTTTCGACGAAGCGCTCGACCTCGCGCAGGTTGGGATGCGAGATGATCGGCCCGCCGTCGGTGATATAGCCAAAGCCGGTCTCGGCATAGCGCGGCTTGATGCCGAAGGTGATGATATAGCCCTCCGCCGCGCCCTGGCGGACCGAGCGGATGGTGGTGTTGATGTCGCCTTCGATCACGTGATCGGCGGGCACCACCAGCATCAGCGCCTCGGGGTCGCGCGCCGCCAGCGTCAGCGCCGCCGACAGCACCGCGGGGCCGGTATTGCGGCCCATGGGCTCGAGGATCACCTCCGCGCCGCGGCCGATCTGGCGCAACTGGCGGTGCAGGGTGCGCCCGTGTTTCGACGATGACACGATCACCGGCGTGTTGAACCCGTCGCCGGAATGCCGCTCGACCGCGGACTGGAAGAACGACAGCGACGCCGCGCCGCCGACCTTCTGGAACTGCTTGGGGCTCTGGGTACGCGAGATCGGCCAGAGCCGTGTCCCGTTGCCACCGCAGATGATCAGAGGTGTTATCTGTGTCATTATCCCTTGGTCCCCTCTTGAAGCGGCTGCGAGATGATCGGCGTGGACAGCCGCAGGCGGGCCGATTTGCCGATGTCGTCTTCGGTCAGCGCCCCGGCCTGCGGCTCGAGCCGGACCGGCAGGAAAAGGTCGCCCTCTTCCGCCGCGGCGCTGGTGGCCGAGGTCAGGATGACCTGCACCGGAATGGTGCGCCCGTCGTCCATCTCGAGATGCACGCGCTCGCCGCTCATGGCGCGCGACAGGCCCTCGGTGCTCATCTGGGTCTGCACCCGGACCGAGCGGTTCTGGCCGTAGAGCGTCAGGATCGAATCGCCCGGCAGCACCGTCGCGCCCTCGAACATGCCATCGGTCAGCGCCACCTCGCAGTCGCAGGGCGACTGGAAGTTCAGCACGTCGCCGGTGGTCGCCGAGAGCGAATAGAGCACCTCGCCCTTGCCCGCCCCGGGGTTGAGGAAGATGACCTGGCCGCCGCTGGTGGCGCGCATCTCGTTGCCGGCGCGCAGGATGAAGACCGGGCGCAGCTCGTAGCTGGTGGTATAGCGGGTGAACAGCGCGCTGACCGCGAAGTAGATCAGCACCGAGGACAAAAGCGCCACGCCGATGCTCTTGATCCGCCGCCGGGCGTCGGCGGCGGTGCCGCCCTTGCCCTTGGCCTCCTTCGGCTGGGTCGGGCCGGTATAGGCCATCATCGCGCCCAGGCTGACCACGTCGCCGGCGATATAGGTGTTCAGGATATAGCGCAGCTGCGGCAGATGCGGCCCGGTGGGGTCGATGAACTGCAGCGTCAGCTCGTCGCCGGTGTCATTGGTGGTGACCCGCGCCTCGGGAAACAGCGTGATGGTGAAGCCGCCGAAATCGAAGCGCAGGCGCACCGCCTGGCGGCTGCCGGTCAGCATCGGCGCGACCGCCTCGCGCGGCTCGACATAGGCGGCGGTCACCGACAGCCCGGTGCCGGTGAACCTGGCCTCGCCGATCTGGGCGGTGAAGGGCACCGGCAGCACCGGGTGTTCGGTGTCGAAGCCGAATTCCGCCGGCACCTGCGGCGGCACCGGGGCGCCGTTGTGATCTTTTTCGGTTGTGGCTTTCTCGTCGAGCATGGTGTCGCCTCAAACCTTGGTGAAATGAAGAATGGCAAGGGTCAGCCAGACCAGCGCAAGCACGTGATGCGCCCTGGATTCCATCGCCTTGAGCTTGTCGCGGAAGGCCACGACCACGCCGCCGGACCCGCTGCCTTGCCGGGTCCATTTCTGCTTGTCCATGCGGAACATGACATAGGTCTTGAGCGCGGCGCCCACGACCTGGCTGAAATAGAGGATCGGCGGATGGGTGACCGGAAACCATGTGCCGCGAAACAGCGCAATGATGACGCAGAAGATGTAGCGGGTGACCATGACCCAGGCGATATAGAGCGGGATCACCGAGGGCGTGACCATCAGCGCCGCCAGCACCACGGTGATCGGGCCGACCAGCGTGGTCCACATCGACACCCGCTGATCGAGGATCGACCACCAGGTAAAGCCGCCGATCACCCGCGGCGACAGGCGCAGCGCGCGGCCATTGGTGCGGATCATGTTGCCGAACCAACGCACCATCAGGGTCTTGGAGCTGTCGAGGAAGGTCGGGCGCGGTTGGAACTCGTAGGACACCGAGGCCACGTCCGGCAGGTAGTGCATCTCGTAGCCGTTCTTCAGCAGCCAGAACCAGGTCGACTTGTCGTCGCCGGTCAGGAACTTGACCCGGCCCAGGCGCCAGTGATCGAGGAAATCGGCATTGATGCCGTCGATGAAGGTCGGATCGGTGGCCAGATCGGCGCGGAACACGCTCATCCGCCCGGTCAGGGTCAGCACGTGCTTCGACAGGCCCATCGAGCACATCATCACCTGCCGCTGGTTGAAGCGCAGCACGAACCAGTCCTTGAACAGGCTCTCGCGGCCCACTTCGACCGCCTCGTCGGTGGTCAGCGCGCCGACCTTGGGGTTGGTGAAGACCGGGGCGGATTCGTACCAGATGTCTTCCGGCACCATGGTGTCGCCGTCGACGAAGACCAGGATGTCGCGGTGGGTGGGGGAATGGCTGCCGATGATCCGCAGCGTCTTGGCCAGCGCGTCACGCTTGCCCGCGGCCTTGATGCGGTCGATGATCAGGTGGACGCGGCTCATGTCCTCGGCTTGCGTCTCGTAGATCTGCCGGATCAGCCGCTCGTCCGCGCCATCGACCACCGAGGCGACGATGGTCGCCCCGTCGCGCGCGCGGGATGCGGCGCGAAAGACGCTGCGGTAGACCGGCAGCGTCACATGTGGCTCGACCATGTAGGAGGTCACCAGCATGTACATGTGCGATCGGCCCTTGCGCGCGGCAAACCTCCGGCGGTTGCGCCTCTTGCGCCTGGGATGCACGATGCGGCGAAAGATCACCGCGCGGGTGAAGTTGATCGCCGCCCAGCTGTAGCGCCAGGTGCCCAGGAACCCCATGATGAAGATCGTGTTGGTCGCATAGGAGATTTCCCCCAGTGCCGTTTTCGGCACCAGGGTCACCAGCAGGACCACCACTGAGAAATACGCCATATGGGTCAGGGCAAGCATCATCGGCTTACCAGCAGATCCCCTCATAGGTGCCGTCCGACACCTTGTCGCGGTTCATCCGCGTTAGATCCAGCACCGGGCGGTCCTTGGCCGCCGCCTCCAGCGTCGCCACCGTGTCGCGGTAGAAATTGCCCACCAGGATCGCGCCCGCATCGTTGATCATCGCGTCCAGGTCCGGGGTCATCCGGTCCTTGAGGTCGGGGATCACGTCATTGCCACGGCCCGCGGTCGAGTTTTCGTTGGCATAGGCCTCGTGGACGTAGGGATCGTAGATATCCACCTGCACGCCGCTCTTGATCAGCCGTGCGGCCAGTTCCGCCAGCGGGCTTTCGCGCAGGTCGTCGGTGCCCGGCTTGAAGGAGATGCCGACAAAGCCGACCTTCTTCGCGCCGGTGCGTTCGACCATTTCCTCGGCGCGGCGGATCTGGGCCTCGTTGGCCTCGAGCACCGCGTTGAGCAGATGCGCGGGCGTGCCTTGCGTCTCGGCCAGGTGGCGCAGCGCGCGCACGTCCTTGGGCAGGCAGGATCCGCCGAAGGCGAAACCGGGACGCATGAAATAGGACGAGATATTGACCTTGGTGTCGGAGCACAGGATCTCCATCACCGTCTGGCCGTCCAACCCGGAGGCCTTGGCGATATTGCCGATCTCGTTGGCAAAGGTGACCTTGACCGCGCGCCAGGTGTTCGAGGTGTATTTCACCATCTCGGCGGTGCGCACGTCGACCACCTTGATCTCGCAGGGCAGGCCCTGGTTGATCTCGGTCAGGATGTCGGCGGTGCCCTGGTCGAGCGCGCCAAAGACGATCAGCCCGGGGTCATAGTAATCCTCGATGGCGGTGCTTTCGCGCAGGAACTCGGGGTAGTAGCCGACGCCGAAGTCCTTGCCGGCGGTCTTGCCGCTTTCCGCTTCCAGCACCGGGATGCAGGTGCCCTCGGTCGAGCCGGGCACGATGGTCGAGCGGATGACAACCGCGTGATAGCCGTCCTTCTTGGCAAGGGCGCGGCCGATATTGCGGCAGACGATCTCGACATATTTCAGCCCGACCGAGCCATCCGGCGCGCTGGGCGTGCCGACGGCGATGAAGCTGGCATCGGTATTGTCGATGGCATGTTGCACGTCGTCGGTGGCGACCAGCCGGCCGGCCTTGACCACCTCGGCGATCAGGGGGTCGAGCCCGTTCTCCACGATGGGCGACAGCCCCGCGTTGATTGCATCGATCTTGCCGGGGTCGACGTCGACTGCGATCACGTCGTGACCATCACGGGCCAGGCACGCCGCGGAAACCACGCCGACGTAGCCAATGCCGAAGACACTGATTCTTGCCATTTCTGCCTCTCATAACGCTCTTGATGAGCGCTTTTTTTGTTATCGAATTGTGTTCGATTTTTAACGGAATCTTAAATAATCGATGGCCATTGGCAAACCAAAAAGTTAACGGCGCCGTGCTTATCCACATGGGTTGCAATTCTGCTACAGGATTTGGGCGCTCTTTCAGAACACGCTTGGATTGCATTGCATCCTGCGCATCCGGCCGAACGCGCGTGATCGGACGGCCCGGGCGCGATCGCGTCTTGAACAAATTCAAATATCACTATATGAAACATGATAACGCAGACCAAGGCGTGCACCGCGGGGCGACCGGCCCGGCGCTGTCGTCCCGGATCAGGAGCCCATCATGACCGATTATCCCGTGAACATGACCGTCATCCCCGAGGTTTCGGCCTTCTTCGACGAGGCCACCAACACGATCTCCTACATCGTCAAGGACCCGTCCTCGGACAGTTGCGCCATCATCGATTCGGTGATGGACATCGACTATGCCGCGGGCCGCATCACCTATGACCACGCCGACCAGCTGATCCGCACCATCCAGGACCGCGGGCTCAAGCTGGAATGGATCATCGAGACCCATGTCCATGCCGACCACCTCTCGGCCGCGCCCTACATCCAGGACAAGCTGGGCGGCAAGATCGGCATCGGCGCCCGGATCCTCGTGGTGCAGGACACCTTCGGCAAGATCTTCAACGAAGGCACCGAGTTCCAGCGCGACGGGTCGCAGTTCGACAAGCTGTTCGAGGATGGCGACACCTACCGGATCGGCACTCTCGAGGCCGTGGCGATCTATACCCCCGGCCATACCCCGGCCTGCATGACCCATGTGATGGGCAATGCGGCCTTTGTCGGCGACACGCTGTTCATGCCCGACGGCGGTTCGGCCCGGGCGGATTTCCCCGGCGGCGATGCCGGCACGCTCTATGACAGCATCCAGAAGGTGCTGAGCCTGCCCGACGACATGCGGCTGTTCATGTGCCACGACTACGCCCCCAATGGCCGCGAGATCCGCTGGGAAACCACGGTCGCCGAGGAGAAGGCGCACAACATCCATGTCGGCGGCGGCAAGACCCGCGCGGACTTCATCAAGTTCCGCACCGAACGCGATGCCACGCTGGACATGCCGAAGTTGATCATTCCCTCGTTGCAGGTCAACATGCGCGCCGGCGACATCCCGAAGGACCGGGACGGCAATCCGATGCTGAAGGTGCCGCTGAACGCGCTCTAAGCATCCGCCGGGCCCCCGGGCCCGCCACCGGCAAGGCGCCAACCGCGAACGAGGACCAGACATGCAAATCAACACGATCTCGCCCGAGATCTCGGTAAGCGCCCAGATCACGGCCGGGGACATCGCGGCCATCAAGGCCGCCGGCTTCCGGTCGATCCTGTCGAACCGCCCCGATGGCGAAGGCGCCGACCAGCCCTCCTACGAGGAGATCGCGGCGGCGGCCCGCGAGGCGGGGCTCGAGGCGGCCTATCAGCCGGTGACCTCCGGCATGATCCGCGACGAGGAAGCGGTGGCCTTCGGCGAGGCGCTGCGCGCCCTGCCCGGGCCGGTGCTGGCCTATTGCCGCACCGGCACCCGCTCGGCGACGCTCTGGGCGCTGGCCCGGGCCAGGGACAAGCCGCTGGCCGATATCCTGTCGGCGACCAAGTCGGCGGGCTATGACATGACCGGCGTCGCGCGCCGCATCGCCAATGGCGGCAAGACGCCCACCAGCAAGGGCGACGCGCATTACAAGATCGTCATCGTCGGCGGCGGGGCGGCGGGCATCGCCGTGGCCTCATCGCTGCGCGCCCGCCTTGCCGAGACCGAGATCGCGCTGATCGATCCCGCCGACATCCACTATTACCAGCCCGGCTGGACCATGGTCGGCGGCGGCATCTTCGAGCCCGAGATCACCGCCCGCACCATGGGCTCGCTGATCCCGCGCGGGGTTCACTGGCTCAAGTCCGCCGTGGCCGCCTTCGAGCCGAAGGACAATGCCGTGATCCTCGATGGCTGCCGCGTGGTGACCTATGACCGGCTGATCGTCTGCCCCGGCATCAAGCTGGACTGGGACCGGATCGAGGGGCTCGAGGAAACCCTGGGCCGCAATGGCGTGACCTCGAACTACCGCTACGACCTTGCGCCCTATACCTGGAAACTGGTGCAGGGGCTCAGGCAGGGCCGGGCGCTGTTCACCCAGCCGCCGATGCCGATCAAATGCGCCGGCGCGCCGCAGAAGGCGATGTACCTGTCGTCCGATCACTGGTTCCGCGAAGGCCGGATGGCTGACATCGACGTCCAGTTCATGAATGCCGGCGGCGTGCTCTTCGGCGTGCCGGAATATGTGCCGGCGCTGATGGACTACGTGCGGAAATACGACGCCACGCTGAACTTCTTCCACAACCTGAAATCGGTCGACGGGCCGGGCAAGACCGCCACCTTCACCGTCGCCAAGCCCGACGAGGCGCCCGGCGAGGTCACTGTCGACTTCGACATGATGCACGTCTGCCCGCCGCAGGTCGCGCCGGATTTCATCCGGGTCTCGCCGCTGGCCGACGAGGCCGGCTGGGTCGATGTCGACCAGGCCACCCTGCGCCACAAGACCTATGACAATATCTGGGCGCTGGGCGACGTGATGAATGCCCCCAATGCCAAGACCGCCGCCGCCGCGCGCAAGCAGGCGCCGGTGGTGGCCGAGAACCTGGTGGCCGACATGAACGGCGCCGCGCCCTCGGCGCAGTACGACGGCTACGGGTCCTGCCCGCTGACGGTGGAACGGGGCAAGATCGTGCTGGCGGAATTCGGCTATGGCGGCAGGCTGCTGCCGAGCTTCCCGAAAGCGCTGATCGACGGCACCAAACCCAGCCGCGCGGCGTGGTTCCTCAAGGAAACCCTGCTGCCGCCGATCTACTGGAAGGCGATGCTGCGCGGCAAGGAATGGATGGCCAGACCCGAAAAGATCATCGCCCGCCCCTGACCCTTTCCCACCTTCGATACGCCCCTGGCCAGCGCTCCGCCCGTCGCGGAGCGCGCGGCACCCTCTTGAAAGATCACCCCGATGTCCGATACCGCCCGATCCCTGTTGCGCCGCTCCCTGCCGATCCTCGACTGGGGCCGGGACTATTCGCGCGCGGCGCTGTCGAATGACCTGATCGCGGCGGTGATCGTGACGATCATGCTGATCCCGCAGTCGCTGGCCTATGCGCTGCTGGCCGGGCTGCCGCCCGAGGCGGGCATCTATGCCTCGATCCTGCCGATCATCCTCTATGCCATCTTCGGCACCTCGCGGGCACTGGCCGTGGGGCCGGTGGCGGTGGTCTCGCTGATGACCGCCGCCGCGATCGCGCAGGTGGCCGAGCAGGGCAGCATGGGCTATGCCGCCGCCGCGCTGACGCTGGCGCTTTTGTCGGGCGGCATCCTGCTGGTCATGGGGGTCTTTCGGCTGGGGTTCCTGGCCAACTTCCTGTCGCATCCGGTGATTGCCGGGTTCATCACCGCCTCGGGCATCCTGATCGCCACCTCGCAGATCAAGCATATCCTCGGCGTCGAGGCCGAAGGCCATACGCTGATCGAACTGGTCACCTCGCTTCTGGCGCATCTGCCCGAGACCAACTGGATCACCCTGCTGCTGGGCGTCGCCGCGACCGGATTTCTGTTCTGGGTCCGCAAGGGGTTGAAACCGGCGCTTCTGAAGCTGGGGCTGGGGCCGAGGCTGGCGGATGTCGCCACCAAGGCCGGGCCGGTGGCCGCGGTGGTGGTGACGACCCTGATCACCGCGGGTCTGAGTCTCGGCGACAAGGGGGTCAAGATCGTCGGCGCCGTGCCGCAGAGCCTGCCGCCGCTGACCCTGCCGGACCTCTCGCTCGATCTGCTGGGGCTGCTGTTCATCCCGGCGCTGCTGATCTCGGTCATCGGCTTCGTCGAATCGATCTCGGTGGCCCAGACGCTGGCCGCCAAGAAGCGCCAGCGCATCGACCCGGACCAGGAGCTGATCGGTCTCGGCGCGGCCAATATCGGCGCGGCCTTTACCGGCGGCTACCCGGTGACCGGCGGCTTTGCCCGCTCGGTGGTGAACTTCGACGCCGGTGCCGAAACCCCTGCCGCGGGCGCCTATACCGCCGTGGGGCTGGCGATTGCCGCCGTGGCGCTGACGCCGCTGGTCTACTACCTGCCCAAGGCCACGCTGGCCGCCACGATCATCGTCGCGGTGCTGAGCCTTGTGGACTTCTCGATCCTGCGCAGGAGCTGGCGCTATTCCAAGGCCGATTTCGCCGCCGTCCTCGCCACCATCCTGCTGACCCTGGGCATGGGGGTCGAGATCGGCGTCTCGGCCGGCGTGATCCTGTCGCTGGCGCTGTTTCTCTACAAGACCTCGCGGCCGCATGTGGCCGAGGTGGGCCTTGTCCCCGGCACCCAGCACTTCCGCAACATCCTGCGCCACGAGGTGGAAACCGACCCCTCGCTGGTGACTTTGCGGGTGGATGAGAGCCTGTTTTTCGCCAATGCGCGCTTTCTGGAGGACATGATCCAGGACCGGGTGGCGCAGGATTGCCCGGTGAAGAACGTGGTGCTGATGTGCTCGGCGGTCAACGAGATCGACTTTTCCGCGCTGGAAAGCCTCGAGGCGATCAACGAGCGGCTGTCGGGCATGGGCGTGGGGTTCCATCTGTCCGAGGTCAAGGGCCCGGTGATGGACCGGCTGCAGAAGACCCATTTCCTCGACCAGTTGAACGGAGAGGTCTTCCTCAGCCAGTGGGACGCGATGCGCAGCCTGACCCCCGGGGCGGCTGATCCATCGATGGATCAGTCCTGATCTGTCGACAGATCAGCCTCGCCCGGCCCCTCGCGCCCGACATGATGCGGCGCCACCGCCATGGTCTTGACGATGGCGAAACAGCGCTGCCCCCTGTCCAGCGCCATGTCGCGGACCGAGCGCTGGGTGATCCGCGCCAGCAGCATCTCTTCGCCCACCGTGAGCGTCACCATCGCCCCCGGTCCGTCGCCCGGAAGGATGTCGTCGATCACCGCGGGCAGCACGTTGAGCGCCGAGAGCCCCTGCGGCGCCGCGCGCGACAGGATCACGTCATGCGCCAGGATCCGCACCCGCACCGCATCGCCCACCCCCCCCCGCACATGCGGCAGCCAGAGCGGGCCGGTGGCACCATCCAGCCGCGTCAGCCCGTCGGCCTCATGCGCCGCGATATGCGCGGTCAGGGTGGCCCCGGCCTCGCGCAGCCCCATGCCGCGCATGGCGCGCGGGTCGAACAGGATGTCGGCCGCCGTGCCCTCGCGCACCACCGTGCCCTGGTCGATCACCACGATGCGGTCGGCCAGCCGGCGGGCTTCCTCCATGTCATGGGTCACCAGCACCACCGGCATGTCGAGATGGGCGCGCAGCCGGCGGATCTCGGCATAGAGCCCTTCGCGGGTGGCATGATCCACCGCCGAGAAGGGCTCGTCGAGCAGCAGCACCTCCGGCGCGCGTGCCAGGGCCCGGGCCACCGCGACCCGCTGCTGCTGGCCGCCCGAAAGCGCACGCGGCAGCCGGTCCTCCAGCCCTGCCAGGTGCACCAGCGCCAGCAGATCCGTCGCCCGCGCCCGATCGGCCCCGGCGGCCATGACATTGCCCAGCGCGGTCATCTGCGGAAACAGCGCGTAGGATTGAAACACCACCCCGACCCGGCGGCGCCAGGTGGGCAGCGCGATGCCCCGCGCGGTATCCAGCCAGGGCCGGTCATTGACCGCCACCCGCCCCTCGCGCGGCAGGTAGAGCCCCGAGATCGTTCGCAGCACGGTCGACTTCCCTGCCCCCGAGGCCCCGACCAGCGCCACCAGCTCGCCCGGCTCGGCCGTAAACGACACCTCCAGCGGGATCGGCACCTCGGCCCGCGCCATCACCTCCAGCGCCATTACGACAACCTCCGCCCGGCGCGCGACGACAGCCGGAAGGTCAGCGCGATGGTGCCCAGCGAGATCGCCAGCAGCACCCCCGACATCTGCGCCGCGCCCGCCATGTCGAAGGCCTGCACCCGGTCGTAGATCGAGATCGCGATGGTCCGGGTCTCGCCCGGGATGGCACCGCCGACCATCAGCACGATGCCGAATTCGCCCAGCGTATGGGCGAAGGTCAGCACCATGCCGGTCAGCACCCCGGGCCAGGCCAGCGGCAGTTCCACCCGCCGCAGCGCCACCATCGGCGCCATGCCGCAACAGGCCGCGGCCTCGCGCACCTCCAGCGGCACGGCCTCGAAGCCGCGCTGGGCGGGCTGGATCGCGAAGGGCAGGTTGAACAGCACCGAGGCCGCCACCAGCCCCTCGAAGGAGAACACCAGCGGCCCGCCGAACAGCGCCTCCCAGCCCCGGCCCAGCGGGCTGGCCGCGCCGAAGGCCACCAGCAGGTAGAAGCCCAGCACCGTGGGCGGCAGCACCAGCGGCAGGATCACCAGCGCCTCGACCGCGCCCTTGCCGCGAAACCGGTGGTAGGCCAGGAAGCGGCCCAGGAACACCGCCACCGGCAAAAGCACCAGCACCGTCCAGAACGCCAGGTGCAGCGACAGCCAGAGCGCCTGCCAGTCCATCAGCCGGGCCCCGGCGCGGCAAAGCCGTGGCGGGCAAAGATCGCCCGCGCCGCTTCGGAGTGCAGGAAGCCGAAGAAGGCCTCCGCCACCGGCCCGGCGGCGGGGGTGAGCGCCATGCGCTGCCGCAGGGGGCTGTGCCAGTCCTCGGCGATCAGTGCCGCGCGCGCGCGCGCCGCCACCGGCCCGGCAGAGGCCAGCGAGGCCGCCACCAGCCCGCCCTGGGCATTGCCCGAGACCGCGAATTGCGCCGCTTGCGCCACGTTCTCGCCGAACACCAGGACCGGCTGCATCGCCTGCCAGAGCCCGCGGTGGACCAGCGCCTCGCGCGCGCGGATGCCATAGGGGGCGTGCTCGGGGTTGGCGATGGCAAAGCGGCGCAGGCGCCCCGCCGCCAGCCGCGCCGCCAGATCGTCGAGCGTGGCATCCGCCGCCATGTCGCCCGCCTTGGGCACGATCAGCGCCAGCCGCCCGCGCGCATAGACCGCGCCGTCATCGGCCAGAAACCCGTCTGCCGCCAGCGCCTGCACATAGCTTTCATCCGCCGACAGGAAGATCTCGAAAGGCGCGCCATTGCGGATCTGCTGCGCCAGCGTTCCCGAAGAGCCGAAGGCCACGCGCACCGTGCCGTCGAAGGCCGAGACCAGGTCGTCCATCACGAAACGCAGCGAGGCCGCGGCGGCGATCACCGGGCCGGTCTCGGCCAGCGCGGGCCGGGCCGCAAAGGCAGCGGCGCAGGCCAGAAAATGACGGCGGGGCAGGGGCATGGCAATCAGACGTCCAGTTGGGTGCCGGAACCTTATCGGTGCGGCGCCGGGGTTCCAAGCCCGACCTCCGCTGACCGCACCAACGCCCGGGGCAGGCGCCGGGTTGCGCTTGGCAGGGGGCTTAGCTTCCTATATTCGCGAAATATGGAATCTCAACTCACCGATCAACTGGCCGCGCTCAGCCATCCACAACGCCTTGGCGTCTTTCGCCTGCTGGTGCGGCGCTGTCCCGATGCGCTGCCTGCGGGCGATATCTGCAAGGTGCTGGGGCTGAAGGCCTCGACCGCCTCGGTCTATCTCTCGGTGCTGACCCGCGCCGGGCTGATCACCCAGACCCGCGTCGGCACCTCGCGGCGCTATGCGCTCAACCCCGATGCGGCGCGGCGCATGATGGCGGACCTGTTTCTCGATTGTTGCCGGGGGCGTCCCGACCTCTGCCCGCCGCTGGCCGGGGGCGAGGGGCGCGAAAGCCCTGCCGTGCCCGACCGCAAGCTCAACGTGCTGTTCATCTGTACCGGCAATTCCGCCCGGTCGATCTTTGCCGAGGCGATCCTGCGCGACATCGCGGGCGAGCGGTTCAATGCCTATTCCGCCGGCACCCGGCCCCGGTCCGACCTCAACCCGCTGGCGGTCGAGATGCTGGCCTCCAAGGGCCTGCCGACCGCGGATCTGCGCGCCAAACCCCTGTCGGACTTCCAGCGGCCCGATGCGCCCAGGCCGGATTTCGTCTTCACCGTCTGCGACCGCGCGGCGGACGAGGAATGCCCGGCCTGGCAGGGTCCGCCGATCAGCGCCCATTGGGGCCTGCCCGATCCGGGCGCGGCCGAGGGGACAGAGGCGGAAAGACGCCTCGCCTTTCAGCACAGCTACGCGATGATATGGCATCGAATCCGCGCCTTCGCGGCCTTGCCGCTGGAGAGCCTCGACCGCGTCGCCTTGCAGCGCCAGGTCGATGACATCGGACGGGAGCAGCAGCCCGCGTGACTGCCGGGGTCGGGGCGCAGGGGTGCGCTCGTCCTGCGCCGCTCAGGGCTGCGGAAACGGCTGCGAGGGCAGGGCGGCGGCGCGGGTCCAGTGGCGGGCGCTTTCGGCGATGCGCAGGTGCGGCGCGCCGAGGCTGGCCTCGATCAGGCCGAGCAGGTGGCCCAGCGCCGCGCCCGCGGGCAGCCCCGCCGCGATCAGCGCGGCAAAGACGTCGCCCACGCCCTGCGGCACGCCCGCGTGCAGCGCGGTGGTCCAGACCCGCGGCGCGTGATGGCTGACCGACAGAAGGCCGGTCTGCCCCGGCGGCGCGGGGCAGGAGGTGACAAGGACATCCTGCGCCGGCCCCCGGTCCAGCAGCGCCTCGGCGGCGCTGCGGGCCTGTTGCGGCGTGTCGGTCGCCTGCCCGGTCAGCCAGCCCAGCTCGAAGACATTGGGGGTCAGGATATCGGCCAGCGGCACCAGGTGGTCGCGCACCGCCTCTGCCGCGGGGCGCGGCAGGTAGAGCCCCTTGGGCCGGTCGCCCAGCACCGGATCGACCACCACCAGCGGCGCGGGCCGCAGGGCGCAGAGCCGCCGGATCAGCCCCGCCGCCAGCACCGCATGCTCGGGCGTCGGCATGTAGCCGGTCAGCACCGCGTCATGCCCCGCCAGCCAGCCATTGGCCGCCAGCGCCGCGATCATCGCCTCGATCCGGTCGCAGGGCATCGGCCCGCCCGCGACATGCGGCCAGCCGACATGGTTCGACAGCAGGGTCATCGGCAGTTGGGTGACCTCATGGCCCAGCGCCTGCAGGGCGGGCGCGGCGGCGGACAGGCCGACATGCCCAAAGGCCACCCAGCTGGACAGGACCATCACTCTCATCTCAGAACCTTTCGCCGACTCCACCCGCGCGCCTGCGGCAGCCTAGCGCAGAACAACGGCGATGGGTATCGGCCCGCGCGCCTGCCGGGTCGGACGCGCTATTGCCTCTGCCGACAGCCGCTGGCCGCTGCCGGATCGGCATCCCCCCGGCGCTCGGCCTCCGGCGGGGCGTCGAAGATCCGGGCCGTCGTCGCATGAAGCCGGACCGGCAGCGCCCGCCCCGCCGAGCGCACCACGGTGAGCGTGGCTTCCTGCACCACCGTCACCATGGCGCCAGCGGGCAGGTCCCGGGGCAGGGCGGTGACGCCGACGTAGATCGCGCCGTTGACGTAAAGCCCGGTGGCGTGCAGCCGGAAGCCGATGCCCTCCTCGGTGGTGATCTCCAGCCGGTCGCCGGCATTGATGTCGTGCCAGGGATTGCCCAGCGGGTGGATCGCCAGAAGCGTCGCGCCCTTGCGCGCGGCGGCGCGGGTGGTGGTGCCGAAGATCTGGCCCTGGGCATGGATCGTCGCCTCCTGCTGTGGCAGATCGCCCGGCGCGGGCGGATCGGACGACCAGGTCTGCGCGCCGCCCACCGCCGGCCCGCGCAGCCGCCCGCCGGTCTGGTTGCGAACGTGGATCAGCCCGTCGCAGTCGTGCAGCCGCGCCGTCCAGGCGCCGTCGCCGCCAATCACGTGGAACGCCTTCTCCGCCCCGCGGATCCGGCAATCGCCCAGGTCGAATCGCCCGCGGAACTGCCGCAGCCGGATCGCCTCGGAGGTGCCGTGGACGGTGTCGATGGTATGGCCCTCGCAGACCACGTCCAGCGTGCCATGCCGCTGCAAAGCGATCCGCGTGCCGGGATAGGTCTCGAATTTCGAGGTCCCGCTGCCCTTGCAGAGGATGCCGTAGTATTGCCGTGCCGGATCGGGCGCGATGCCGGTGGCGATCTGGTGGCAGACGCTGATCCGCTTGCGGTTGACCCGCCCGCGCTGTTCGACGCAGGCATAGGCATCCGACAGATCCCCGACCCCGATCCAGTAGGGATGGGCCAGCCCGACATGGGTGACCGGCCCGACCCGCGCGCCGGCGACGGCGGCCAGTTCCCAGCCCTTCTCGAAACCATGCGCCGAGCCGTCGATCGGCGTCAGCACGTCAAGCTCAAGGTCTTCGGGGTGCCAGGTCTCCTCGATGGCATAGGCGGTCTTGTCCAGCGTCTCGCGGCCCCCGGGCGGGGCGTAGCGGCCGCCCCAATGGGCCAGGAACAGCATGTTGCTCGGGGTATTGGTGCGCCCGAAGGTGCCGACCCGCATCACCGGCCTGTCGATCCAGCCGACCACGGCGGTCAGGATCGACGGGTCGCTGTCGACATAGGGGTCGTTCTCGTCCCGCCGCACCCTCGCCGCGCGACAGACCAGCGCGCGCAGCCGGACGCCGCTGATCCTGGGCTGCGCGGTGTCGGTGTAATAGCCGGTCCGGGCACCGGCGACGACGCCGTCCTGGCCGCGGTTGGAGGGCTTGGAGCCGTAGTAGCTGTATTGCCCGATGATCCGGTCGCCCTCCCAGGCGGCACCCGAGGCGGCGAGGTTCAGCCCGGTCTGGAAGGTCTGGAAATTGGTCCACAGGTCGCCGCTGTGCGACCAGACCGCCTTGATGTCGAACTGGCGGGTGATGTCGATGAACCGGCCCGCGCCGGGGTTGAAATGGACGATGCCGCCCATGCCGCCGGGGTTCAGCGTCACGCGGTAATCCGCGGGCGGCACCTCGTGCTGCACCATCTCGGCGATTTCCGAGCCGAAATAGCCGTGGTCTTTCGGCAGGTTGGCCAGCACATCCGCGCGGAACACCGCCACGCGGATATCCTCGGCCCGTTCGACGAAGAAATCGAAGGGCCAGGCATCTTGGCCGTCCTCGGTGCGCCGCCGGATGAAGCTGCGCACGAAGAAGTCGCCGACCGCCCGGCAGACCCCCAGCCCGGCCAGCCGCGCGTAGCGATCCGCCAGCAGAAAGCCGTTGATCGCATTGCTGCCGCCGTCGCGGTAGGGGCCGTAGACCGCTGCATTGGCGCCATCCAGATCGCCCTCGGCAAGCTGCCGCCAGCGCAGGTCGGGCATATGGCCGAAATGCTGCGGCGAGGGCAGGCTCTCGGGGACCACGTTCGGCATGTCGGGAATCCAGACCGCGCCGCCGCGCCAGCGGTAGACCTCGGTCCCGGCCACGAAGGTCTCGCCTTCGCGCAGCCGCCCGCCCCGGGCCAGCCAGGCCAGGGCGGCCTCGCGGGTGGCGAACTGCCCCTGGGCGCGGGCCTGGGGTGCGGCAACCGTGCCGACCAGCGGCGCGGCCGCCGCGCCGGCCATGAACCTGCGGCGGTCAAGCATCGGCAATCCTCACGGTTGCGACCGGCCCCGCGGGATGCGGCGGCCGGTCCTCGCCGATGATGGTGCCGCGATGACGCGCGCGGCTCAAGGGCGAAAAGCGGCAAGGCCCGGTCACGATGCCGGGACCGGTGGGTTCCCGCCGCCGCCGCGGGGCTCAGCCCTGCAAGACGTCCTGCCATTCGGGATGCCGCGCGATCTGGGCCTTGGCGAAGGGACAGAGCGGCACGATCCGGCGGCCTTCGCGGCGGGCATCCTCGACGCCGCGGCGCACCAGCGCCTGGCCGACACCGCGCCCGCGCAGCGCATCCGGCACGCCGGTGTGGTCGATGATGATCGTGCTGGTCCCGGCGCGGGAATAGGTCATCTCGGCCTCGTGGCCATCCACCACCGCCGCGTAGCGGCCCTTGCTGGCGGTTTCCTCGCGGGTGATCTCGAACTCATCGCTCATCGGCGTCTCCCTTGTCGTTCAAGTGTTTGCGCAGCCAGGCGGCCTCGTCGGCGACGATGCCATGACCTGCGCCCGGAATGATGATCGTGTCGACCGCGGCCCCCATCGCGCCCAGCACCGCGGCGCTGTCGCGCACCCGGGCCAGCGGGATATGCGGATCCTGCGCGTGACAGCCCAGCAGCACCGGCACGCCATCGAGCCGACCGTCGTAGTCGAAGCGTTTCGCCGGGCGATTGTAAAGCTCTGCCAGCGGAAGGCCACCCGCCTCGCCGGTGCCGACAAGCCCGCCCGAGAGGGCCGCGACCGCGCGGAACGGCCGGGCCAAGCGCGCCGCCGCCTCGATGGCCAGGCAGGCGCCCTGCGAGAACCCGGCCAGGACGGTGCGCTCGGGGCCGAAGCCCTGGGCGGCGAGGTCGTCGAGCAGCGCCGAGACGACGCTCAGCCCGCTGCCGAGACCCGGCTCGTTGGCGGCAAGCGGTGCGAGGAAGCTGTCGGGCCACCAGGACCGGCCCGCCGCCTGCGGCGCGAGCACGGCAAGATCGGGCAGGGCGAGGTGATCGGCCAGCCCGACCATGTCCTCGGGCGCGCCGCCGCGGCCATGGATCATCACCAGCGCCAGCCGCGCCCGCGCCAGCGGCGCCCCGGCGCTGACCAGCCGTTGGCCGCTGTGCGGGCCGCTGCCGCGGGTGGTCCTGCCCGGCCCGCCGCTCATGCCGGCACCCGGATCTCGGGCAGCACGCGCTCGATCCGCGCGCGCTGGGCCTCGTGTTGCGCCGGCAGTTTCAGCGCCTGGCCGAGGCGGTCGGGATCCTCGTCGACCGCAAAGCCCGGCGGATCGGTCGCGATCTCGAAGAGCACACCGCCCGGGGTGCGAAAATAGATCGCGTCGAAATACTGCCGGTCGATCACCGGCGTGACCTCGAGGCCGATTTCGGAGAGATGCGCCCGCCAGCCCTGCTGTTCCTCGGCGCTACGGGCGCGAAAGGCGACGTGGTGGATGGTGCCCGCGCCGGGCCGGCCGATGGAGCGCGCATCCGAGGTCATCAGGTCCACCGCCGATCCCCGCTCGGGCGCGGAGGAGCGATAGCGCAGCCGTGTCTCGCTGCCGCCGGTGCCGCCGGTGGCCGGGGTGTCGCCGCCTTCGCGGACATAGCCCATCGCCTCGAGCACCCGGGCGGTTGCCTCGGTCTCGTCAAGCCAGAGCGTCACCGAGTGACAGCCGCCGTCGCGCGCGCCGCCCTCGATCAGTTCGACCCGCAGGCCGTCGGGGTCCTTCAGCGCGATCGCGCGGTCGCCGAAGCGCTCGAAGGGGCCGTCGAAATCCACCGCGGCCTCGGCCAGATCGCCCATCCAGGCATCGAGATCCGCCACCGCATAGGCCACGGCAGAGGCCATGCCGGCCCCCGCGCGGCCCGGGCCGGCATCGACGAAGGGAAAGAAGGTCATGATCGACCCCGGCGCCGCCGCGGCATTGCCGTAGTAGAGGTGATAGGTGCCCGGCTCGTCGAAGTTCACCGTGCGCTTGACCAGCCGCTGGCCCAGCGTGCCGACCCAGAAGTCGAGATTGCCCTGCGGCGGGCCGGAAATGGCGGTGACGTGATGCAGGCCGGGGATGGCGCCGGGTCGGGACATGGGCTTTCTCCTCTGGAGATCCGCGCCACCGTGAGGACAGGCGACAGGGATGTGTGTGCAACGAATGCTGCTTATGTAGGGCAAAGGCTGCGCGGCGAAAGCCGTTGCCGGGTGAAACCCGCGCGGCGGCCGGCGCGGCGGCCTATTCGCGCTCCCAGGGGAAATCGCTGGCGGTCCTGACCAGGTGGTCGACGAACAGCCGCAGGCGGGCGGGCTGATGGCGGTTCGGGCGGAACAGCACATGGATGTCGCGGTCAGGCCAGGTCCGGTAATCGGGCAGCAGCGCCTGCAACCGCCCCGCCTGCAGATGTTCGGCGACATAGAAGACCGGCAGGAGGGCGATGCCCACGCCCTCGACCGCCGCGCGGCACAGCATGTCGCCGGAATCCGAGCGCAGCGAGCCTTGCAGCGCCACCCGCCCCACCTGGCCCGCCGCATCGCGGTAGCGCCATTCATGCGGCCCGGCGGTGCCCGAATAGGCCAGCACGTCGTGCCCGGCCAGGTCCGCAGGGGTCTCGGGCCTGCCCCGGCGGTCGAGATAGGCGGCGCTGGCGCAGAGCAGGAAGGGGCAGGAGGCCAGCCGCCGGGTCATCAGCGAGGAATCGTCCAGCGCGCCGATCCGCACCACCACGTCATGACCGTCGCGCACCGGGTCGATGAACCGGTCGGTCAGGCTGACGTCCAGCGTCACATGCGGATGGCTGCGGGCAAAGCGCGCGGCGCAGCCGGTCAGGTATTTCACCCCCAGGCTTTGCGGCAGGCTGACCCGCAGTGGCCCGCGGGGGTGCGATTTCAGCGCGTGAAGCTCTTCCTCGGCCTCCTGAAGGTCGGTCAGCGCGCGTTTGGCCCGGTCGACATAGATCGCGCCCTCCTCGGTGACGGCGACGTGGCGGGTGGTGCGGTTGAGCAGCTTGACCTGCAAGGCCTGTTCGAGGTTCTGCACCTGCTTGGAGACCGCGGAACTGGTCATCCCGAGCCGCCGCGCCGCACCGGCAAAGCTGCCTTCCTCGACCACCGCGACGAAGACACCGATGCGCGAGATGTGATCCATCCGATTATCAACCTTTTGGAACGGGTGAGACGCCAATTCTCCATATTATCAACCCAGGCGCAATAGCCGATATAGGCCCCAGACGAACACACACCCTTTTGACAGGAGACAGACAATGACCTTCGCATCCGAGACCAACCTTGGCGCAACCCTCACCCGGCTGTCGCTGGGCGCCGTGCTTCTGGCCCACGGGCTGCTCAAGCTGCTGGTCTTCACCGTGCCCGGCACCGTGGCCTTCTTTGCCAGCCTCGGGCTGCCCGCGATTGCCGCCTATCTGACCATCTTCGCCGAAGTCGTCGGCGGCGTGGCGATCATTGCCGGCCTTTACACCCGCCTCGCGGCGATCCTGTCGCTGCCGGTCCTGATCGGCTCGTTCTGGGCCCATGCCGGCAATGGCTGGCTGTTCAGCGCCGAAGGCGGTGGCTGGGAATTCCCGCTGCTGCTGGTGGCCCTGGCCGTCGCGGTGGCCATCCAGGGCGGCGGCGCCTTTGCCCTGCGCCGGCTGCCGGTGATCGACGCCTACGTGCCGCAGGCGCTCAAGGCCTGACCTGCCCGCCGCCTGCCCGCCATATTTATTACCGCCGCCCATTTGCCCGAGGTGTCCATTGACAGCCTCGGGCATTTGCGCGGCGATCAGCCGCCTTGCGGCGGCATGAAATTGGCGGCAAAGATCCAGAACCCGACATGCGCCGCCAGTCCCAGCAGCATGAGGGTGAAGAGAAACCGGCCCATTGGCCGGGTCAACTGACGCCCCGCGACATGGCCCTTGAACCTGCGGTTCGCGAGGTATCCGGGCAGCATCCTCTCGTGCAGCCAGTTGTAGCCGGGCGCGTGGTCCTTCCGCGCGATGGCGCGGGCGCCGACTAGGAACTTGTCGATCTGCCAGCCGACGAAGCCGACGAAGGCCAGCGCCGCCGATCCCAGCATCCACCAGATGGTCCAGTCGATCTGCGTGAGCGGAACGCCCTGAATGGTCATGAGCCCTGCTCCTTCCTGCGGCGGCCGGTGGATGCCCCGCCGGCCATGAAGATATTGGCCACCCCGACAAACAGCAGGATGCCGATGATGGTGAATGTCCCGTGCCGGGTCTTGTCGCGCATCGCCGGGTCGATCTCGCGGATCTGCGGGTCCTCGGGCAGATAGCGGATCGGCACCCGCTCGGGCGGGTCGTGACGGTCGTGAAAGCCGCGGGTCACCTCCACCGTGCCGCGCCGCATCCTGTCGCCGACGGTAAAGCCGATGGTCATCTCGTAGGCATGGCGCGGCCGATCGGTGCCGCGGCGCACGACCCGCTTGGAGAGGATGGTGGCCCGGGTCTCGACGCCGTAGGCCTCGAGCCGGCCGTAGCGGCTGTCGGCGCGGTCAAGGCTCCACAGCCCGTAGAGCAGGGCCAGCACGAAGGGCAGCGACAGCACCGCCAGCCGGATCAGGGCCTGGCGGCGTGCGGCCCCCCGGGCCGGACGGGGGCCGCCGGGCTCAGGCATCGCGGGCCGCCGTGGCGCTGCCGCCCCTGAGCCAGCGCCGAACCCGGGCCGCCGCAAGGAGCGCCGGGGCCAGGCAGACCAGCCCGATCAGGCCGATGGTCACGGGCAGGGCCCAGAGCTGCTCGAACCGGTCCTGGCGGACATCGGCCTTGCGGTCGGGGAGATACAGGATCTCGTGACGCGATCCGATCTCGTAATTCCAGTTGGGCGAGGATTGCCCGGTGCTGGCCTCGGTCATGGTGCCGTCGGAAAACCGGTAGCGGAAGACCGGCGAATAATCGGTCGTCGCCCCGTCCCAGGGGGTCCACCCCTCCCAGGCATACACGCGGACCACCTCGGCGGTGGTGCGCTCGGCGCGGGCGACGAAGGCCTGGCTCTCCAGCGCCAGCAGCGCCGCGGCAGCGAGAAACAGGACCGGCAGCACGAAGATCAGCACCCAGACCCGCCAGGAGGCCTGCCGCCTGCCGTCGGGCGTGGTACGCAACAGGAAGGGCTGCGTGCGGTTCAGCCGGATGAGGGCGCGGCGGAGCATGGCGGGGGTCCTTTTCCTGGCCGACCTCGGCCCCGCCTGCGCCGACATGCGGGTGCGGGGCGGGGCGCGCCAGTCTATTCGCCGGGCTGGGCCGAGAAGCTGTTGCCGATCGCGCGGCCCGCGGTCTGCACGCCGACACCGTGGCGCAGCACCATGAAGCCGAAGAGCGCCATCGACCCCGCCGCAAGCACCGAGCCGATCTTGGCCAGGGTCGCGCCCTGACCGGTCAGCGCCAGGATGATGCCTGGCGTCAGCAGCGCGACCGCCGCGAGGGCCAGCCCGAGGTGGATCACGGCCAGCCGGGTCTGCGCCGCCTGCGGCGTCAGCGCGTAGTAGCCGCCGAAGATCGACAGCGCCACGAAGCCGACCAGGTTCAGGTGGCCATGCGCCGGCGAAAGCGTGTGATCGTTGCTGGCCGAAATCTGGATGCCCCAGATCATGCCGCAAAGCGCGCAAAGCGCCGCCGTGGCAAAGAACCATTTCGAGATCGATATCATCGTTCCTGTCTCCCAATTCATGGACGCGCGCCGCCGGGGCGCGCGTGATAACCGCCGGTCAGTCCGGGCCGACGAAGGTCATGCCGCTGGCCTCGGCCGCCGCCATCAGGGCGGGTATGTCGGGGGTGCCGGGCTCGGGCAGGGTGGTCTGGCCGTCGGGCAGCGGGGTGCCGACCGCGGTGAAGAACGCCTCGTGCATCTGCCCCGGCGCGTTGAGGATCAGCAGGCGCGCGGGGGTCTCTCCCACCGCCTGGAAGGCATGCACCGCGCCATCGGGAATGGCGACATACTCGCCCGCTCCGGCCCGGAAGGCCTTGTCACCGATGCGGAAATCCACTGCGCCCTCGAGGACGAAAAAGGCTTCCGTCTCGCCCGCGTGATGGTTCGGCGGCGCGCCGGCGCCGACCGGGACGGTGCATTCGACCAGGCAGTACTTGTTCATGACCTCGTCCGGAAAGGCGTGAAAGCGCAACAGGATATTCAGGACATTGTAGGTGCGGGGGCGGTCGGTCATGGCCGAACTCCTTGCGACTCGGTGGCGATAATGTATGATAC
This sequence comes from Paracoccaceae bacterium, assembly GCA_006226775.1. Lineage (GTDB taxonomy): Bacteria > Pseudomonadota > Alphaproteobacteria > Rhodobacterales > Rhodobacteraceae > Marinovum. The sequence goes on from SBGD01000031.1 coordinate 33,933, forward strand.
TCAAGTCTCGTAATAATACAATAGTCTCATAAGGGGCGCAGGCATGGCCGGATCCGGTGAACGCAAGGCCCAGAAATCCCGCACGCGGGAGGCGCTTCTGGACGGCGCGCGCAAGTTGATGCTGGCGGGCGAGCCGGTGAGCGTCGCGGCCGCGGCCGAGCGGGTGGGCATCTCGAAGGCGACCGCCTACCGGTATTTCTCGGATCCCGGCGTGATGGCCGCCGAGGCGGGGCTGGCGGTGAAGGTCACGCCCTACGAGGAGATCATCGCCGGCACGCGCTCGGCCGGCGGGCGGGTGCGCGCGCTCAGCCGGTATTTCTTCGAGCTGGCCCTGACCCACGAAGCCGCCTTCCGGCAGTTCCTCGCCCGGTCGCTCGATGCCTGGAGCGCGGAGAGCGGCAAGCTGACCATCCGCCGGGGCGCGCGCCGGGTGGCGATGTTCGAGGCGGCCCTGCAGGACGCCGCGATCCCGGAAGAGCGCAAGGCCCGGCTGGTCCGGGCGCTGTCGCTGGCAACCGGGGTGGAGGCGATGATCGTGCTGATCGACGTGGTCCAGGCCGACAAGGCGGCGGCGCGGCAGGCGGTCACCGACATCACCGACGCGCTGATCGCCGCGCATCTCCCGCCCGAGCCGCCCGACCCGGGCTGACCGCCCCGGGGCAAGGGCCGGGCGGGGGCGCCCGCCGCTCCGGTCAGTCCAGGTCGGGCAGGAAGGCGGTCAGGAACCCGAGGCAGAGCAGCGCGGACAGGTAGCCGAAGACCTGCTGCATGCCGATCTGGTCCGCCAGCGCCCCGAGCGCCGCGGCCCCCAGTGCCCCGATGCCGAAGGCAAAGCCGAAGACGAAGCCCGCCACCATGCCCACCTTCTGCGGCAGCAATTCCTGGGCAAAGACCACGATCGCCGCAAAGGCCGAGGACAGCACCAACCCGACGATGACGGTCAGCGTGACCACGCCCCAGAGCGGCGCGAGGGGCAGCACCAGCGCGAAGGGCAGCGCGCCCAGGATCGACCCCCAGATCACCTTCTTGCGCCCGATCCGGTCGCCCACCGGCCCGCCGAAGAAGGTGCCGAAGGCCACCGCCGCGAGGAACACGAACAACAGCCCCTGGGCGTGCCGCACCGAAAGCGCGAACTTCTCGATCAGGAAGAAGGTGTAATAGCTCTTGAAGGTCTCGATATAGACGAACTTGCTGAGCAGCAGCGCCCCGAGCACCGCAAAGGCGAGGATCAGGCGCTTGCGCGGCAGGTCAGGCCCGACCGCCAGCGGCGTGCCCGCGGCCCGTGTCGCGCGTTGCTGATGGGTGAACCAGCGCGCGATCCAGAGCAGGACGACGACCGCCCCGACCGCCAGCAGGCCGAACCAGACGGTGCTGGCCTGCCCCAGCGGCAGCACGATCAGCGCCGCCGCCAGCGGGCCCAGCGCGGTCCCGGCATTGCCGCCGACCTGGAAGCTGGACTGCGCAAAGCCCAGCCGCCCGCCCGAGGCCATGCGGCAGACGCGTGAAGCCTCGGGGTGAAACAGCGCCGAGCCAAGCCCGAGGACCGCCGCCGCCGCCAGAAGCGCCGGGAAGGACCCGGCCAGCGCCAGCATCACGACGCCAAGCGCCACCACCGCCATCGCTACCGCCAGCGAATAGGGTTTCGGCCGCAGATCGCCGTAAAGGCCCAGCACCGGTTGCAGGATGCAGGCGGTGATCTGCTGCGCCAGCGTCAGCAGGCCCAGCTGGAAATAGGTCAGGTCGTACTGGCCTTTCAGCACCGGATAGAGCGCGGGCAGCAGGAACTGCAGCAGATCGTTGATCAGATGGGTGCCGCTGACCGCGAGAATGACGGAATAGGAAGTCGGCAATCCCGCCGCGCGCTGTGTGATCATGACCTGGACCTCGACAAGGGATCGGCAATCGACACCCGCCGCGCGTCGAGGAAAGGTCCTCCGGGTGGGTGTCGATTGCCGATCATGACTTTGATCCGCGATCATGCCCGATATTCATTCGGGTTTCACGCCAGAAGGAAACGCTCTAGGCTTTAGAAAAACTACAGGCTGATCATGCCCGGACCCCGCAATATCCTGCCGCCGATGAACGCCCTGCGCACCTTCGAGGTTGCCGGGCGCCGCCTCAGCTTCCGCGCCGCCTCGGAGGAATTGGGCGTGACCCAGGGCGCGGTGGCGCAACAGGTGCGCCTGCTCGAGGATCACCTCGGGCTGGTGCTGTTCACGCGCCTGCCCCGGGGTGCGGCGCTGACCGCACGGGGGGCGGCCTATCACGCCGAGGTCACCCGCGCCTTCGACATCCTGCGCCGGGCAACCGGGCAGGTGCATGCCGGCGACGGCAGCCTGACCATCAGCGTGACGCCGACCTTCGCCACCAAGCTGCTGATCCCGCAACTGTCGTCGCTGAACGCGGTGCTGCCCGAGGTGGAGATCCGCACGATTGCCACCGTCGCGATCTCGGATTTCGAGCGCGACCAGGTCGATATCGCCGTGCGCGAGACCCGCCCGCCCTTTCCGCCGCATCTGCAGGCCGAACTGCTGTTTCGCCAGCAACTCGTGGTGGTCGGCAGCCCGCATCTGCTGGGCGGCCGCACCCGGCCGCTGTCGCGCGCCGAGGCGCGCGCCCTGCCGCTGCTGCACGACGCCTATGGCCATTGGCAGGCGTATTTCGAGACGAGGGAGCGGCTGCCGGGCGCCGTCTTCAACCAGATCTCCCTGGCGCTCGACGCCGCGCTGGCCGGGCAGGGCCTGGCGATTGTCAGCCGCCCCTTCGTGCAGGCCGATCTCGACGCCGGGCGGCTGATCGACGCAGGCCCCGCCGGTTTCGCCCCGGATGCCGACTACTACCTGATCCGCAAGAAATCCCCCGGCCCCCGCCGCGTAAGCGATCTGGTCTGGAGCTGGTGCCTGGACACCTTCGCTTTGCCGTGACGGCGGGGCGCGGTGTTCCGGCCATGTTTCGGGACGGCAAGCCCTGGCCAAACGCCTGGCAGATTTGGCCCGAGAAGGGGTGGGACGCCGAAACCGATGACGCCCGTCTCCGCGAGGGCCGGGAGACGACAGCAACGCGTGTCCCACAGCTTGGATCGGACGCAAGGTGACCGTAGTGAAGGTGACCGTAGTGAATGGGGTGGAGGCGAGTACCGGAATCGAACCGGTGTACACGGATTTGCAATCCGCTGCGTAACCACTCCGCCAACTCGCCCAAAGTGGTGTGATCCCGGCATTTAGCCGGTCGCGGCGCCCGGCGCAAGGGTCTTGTCCAGCGCGCGCGCCAAACTGCCGCCCCCCTGGCCGGCCGCGCCCCAAGTCGCATCCGCGGGCCGGCAGGGCCCGGCCGATGCGCCGAGTCCTCGCACGTGGGAAAACGCAACCGGAGACGTTGCCGGAGGTCGACGATTATGGCAAGACAGGTGTAACGCTCCTGAACCGACGAGTTTAGCAATGATCGACTACGCCCAGCGCCGGACCTTCATGGTCGATACCCAGGTCCGTCCGTCCGATGTCACCAAGTTTCCGATCATCGACGCCATGCTGGAGGTCCCGCGCGAGCTTTTCGTGCCGCGCGACAGGCGCGAGGCGGCCTATGTCGGCGAGAACCTCGAAATCGCGCCGGGTCGGGTGATGCTCGAGGCGCGGACCCTGGCCAAGATGCTGGATGCCGTGGCCTTCACCGGCCGCGAGCTGGTGCTCGATATCGGCGCCGGCTACGGCTATGCCGCGGCGGTGATCGCGCGCATGGCCGAGGCGGTGGTCGCCGTCGAGGACGACGCCGACCTGGTGGCCGAGGCGCAGGGCGCGCTGTCGGACAACGGTGCCGACGGGGTCATCATGCACGAGGCGGCGCTGAACGAAGGCGCGCCGGAACACGGGCCCTATGACGTGGTGATCATCGAAGGCGGGATCGAGGTTCTGCCGCAAGCGATCGCCGATCAGTTGAAGGACGGCGGCAAGATCGTGGCGCTGTTCATGGAAGGCGAGCTGGGCGTCGTGCGCCTCGGCTACAAGATGAGCGGCGAGATCACCTGGCGCTTTGCCTTCAATGCCGCGGCGCCGGTGCTGCCGGGGTTTGAAAGGGCGGTGGAGTTCGCGCTCTAGCCAAGAGGTCCCGCGCCAGTCCGGCGCCGGGCCATACCAAGAGGATCGACCGGGCAGGAGAGCTTCGGGATGACGACAAAGACGGTGCGGCGGGCCTTGCAGGGGCTGGTGCTGGCGGGGGCGATGGCGGTGGCGCCGATCATGGCGGCGGGCGAGACGCTGGCCGATGCGCTTGCGGGCGCCTATGAGCATTCGGGGCTGCTGGAGCAGAACCGGGCGCTGTTGCGCGCGGCCGACGAGGACGTGGCCATCGCGGTCGCCGCGCTGCGCCCGATCCTCAGCTGGTCGGCCTCGGTCTCGCGGTCCTTCGGTCATTCGGTCGGCTTCAATCCCGCCAAGCAGAAGTACGCAAAGACGGGATTCGTCTCGAATTCGGCGGATATCGCGGTGACGGCAAGCCTGCTGCTCTATGATTTCGGCGCCACCCGGCTGCGGGTCGAGGCGGCCAAGGAAACCGTGCTCGGCACGCGCGAATCGCTGGTCGGCATCGAGCAGCTGGTGCTGCTGCGCGCGCTGACCGCCTATGTGAACGTCCGGCGCCAGACCGAGACCGTGTCGCTGAGCCAGAACAACGTGCGGCTGGTCGAACAGGAGTTGCGCGCCGCGCGCGACCGTTTCGAGGTGGGGGAAGTCACCCGCACAGATGTCTCGCTGGCCGAGGCCCGCCTGGCCGCCAGCCGCGCCAACCTGGCCGCCGCCCAGGGCAACCTGATGCGCGCGATCGAGGAATACCGCGCCGTCGTCGGCCGCAAGCCGGGCAACCTTCAGCCGGTGTCCCGCCTGCCCGAGATCGAGCGCAACCCGGACAAGGCCAAGGCCATTGCCCTGCGCAACCATCCCGACATGAAAGAGACCCAGCACGCGATCAATGCCGCCGAGCTGAACATGCGCCGCGCCGAAGCCTCGATGATGCCGACGGTGCAGCTCAGCGGGCGGATGTCCAAGACCGAGGATTTCGACTCGCTCGCCTCGACCGACAGCCGGTCGGTGTCGATCGACGTCGGCGGCCCGATCTACCGCGGCGGCGAATTGTCGGCCATGGCGCGCCAGGCCATCGCCCGGGTCCAGGCGGTCCGCTCGTCGCTGCACGTGGTCACCGGCCAGGTGGCGCAGAATGTCGGCAATGCCCTGGCCGGCCTGCAGGTGGCGACCGCCTCGATCGAGGCGACCGAACGCCAGATCCGCGCCGCCCGCGTCGCCTTTCGCGGCGTGCGCGAGGAGGCCAGCCTGGGCCAGCGGACGACACTGGACGTGCTGACCGCCGAGCAGGATCTGCTGGATGCCGAGACCTCCTATACCTCGGCGGTGGCCGATCAGACCATTGCCGCCTACGAGGTTCTGGCCGCCATGGGGCTGATGACGGCCAAGCATCTGGGCCTGAACGTGCAGCACTACGATCCGGCGGAATACTACCGCCTGATCAAGTCCGCGCCGGTCAAGAGCGTCCAGGGCGAGAAGCTGAACCGGATCCTGCGCCGCATTGGTGACTGATCCCGCGTAAAAGCCACAAGTCCCGCACAATTGTCTCTATCGGTTGTGCGGCGGGCGGGCGCGGGTTATTCTGCGCCCGAGGCAAAGTGGTGAAATCAATGTCAGATCCGGTCAAATCCTCGGAAATCGAGGATGTCTTGGCGTCCATTCGCAGACTCGTGTCCGAAGAGGCACGCGGCGAGATGCAGGCGCGCCGCCAGAGCGTTCCCCAACCCGAATCCCCGCCCGAGACAGGCGCAGCGCCCGAGAAAGAGCCGCCCGCCCCCCAGGCGCTTGTCCTGACGCCCGCCCTACGGGTGCATGAAGGCGGCCGGTCCGAGGCGGAGGCAACCGAGCCGCAGGCGCCTGCCGAGGAGGCCGAGGCGCAGACCGCCGAAGAGACCGCCGAAGCGGCGGTGGCCGAAGTCGTCGCCGAACTGGCCGGGGATCCGGACACCCTCACGGCGCCCGAGGAGACTGCGGTTGCCGAGGCCGAGGACGATCTGCCCGAACCGCCGACCGAGGCGCAGACGCTCGAGACCAAGATCGCCGCGCTCGAGGCGCTGATTGCCGAGAACAACGAGGCCTGGCACCCGGCCGAAGAACAGGCTGAAGAGCACGCCGAAGATCAGGCCGAGGACCGGGTCGACGACTGGGTCGACGAGCAGGCCGAGGATATTTCGGAGCCGGAGCAGGCCGATTCCTCCCATGCCGATGCCGCCGCGCTGGATGACAGCGCCGAGGACACGCCTGATCTGGCCGATTCGGGCGAGACCGCGCTCGATTGGGAAGACCACCTGCCCGAAGCCAGCGCCGAAGGAGACGAGAGCGCCGAGACCGAGACCGCTGAGTACGAGGCGGCTGAGCTTGAGGCCCCTGAGCGCGAGACCGCACCGGAGGTCGCAGAGCCCGCCTCAGAGGCCCTGACGCAGGCGCCGGAGCCGGAGGACGTGTCCGAGCCTGAGCCGGAGCCTGAGCCCGAGGCGGACGAGGCAAGCCACGAGCCCGCCGAGGCCCTGCCCGCAGGCCCGGAAGAGGCAGAGGATTGGTCCGATGCGGCCGAAACCGCGCAGTCCCCGGAAGAAGAGAACCGCGCCGACCCTACGGAAAAGGCGCTCCTGTCCGAGACCGATGACGCGCTGACCATCGACGAGGAGGTTCTGCGCGAAATGGTGGTCGACATCGTCCGCGAAGAGCTTCAGGGCGCCCTGGGCGAGCGGATCACCCGCAATGTCCGCCGCCTGGTGCGCCGCGAAATCCACCGCGCGCTTGCCAGCCAGGAACTGGACTGACCGGCCCCCTCCGACCACCACCCCCCCAACGGAAAAGGGCGGCATCGCGTGCCGCCCCTTGCCCAGAAGAAAACGCGCCCGGATATGGCGCGTTTCATCACCTCATGCCGCGCTGCTGTCAGGCCGCTTCGGCCTGTTCCGCCGCAGCGGCCGCATGGCGACGCTCGCTCTCTTCGCGCGACAGCGCGACCGAGGTGCGCACACCCTTGCCGACAAACTCCATCAGGCCCTTCACCACACGTTCGTTGGGGTCGATTCCGGCGCAGGACAGCACTTCGCGTCCATCGCGCGACCGCGCCCAACGCGCAATCTGTTCGGGGCCATTGCCGTATTTCTTGTCGTCGGCGATGGCATCATCCAGTGCAGCCAGAACCACCGCGGCGAAAAGCTTGCGGGCACGGCTTCCCTGCTCGCTGTTAAAGGCTGTACCATCAACGAAATCTTTCATGAATCGTCCTTTTTTCTTGCTCTTGCGTTTCTGGCGTAAAGGCCCTTATGGCCGGTTTTTCCCGATTCGGATACCCCGCGTTTGCATAGCACCTATGCAGTCCGCGCATAGCTCGCTGCGAGTGCAGCACGACATATGGTTGGCTTGCACGGGGCACGAACGCGATATATAGGTGCCCCCAATCCGACATCAACCTTTTGCCATGGTTTTGACACAATGCCGAAGATCAACGGAAACGAGATCCGCCCCGGAAACGTTCTTGAGCACGATGGCCACCTCTGGGCGGCGGTCAAGGTCGACCATGTGAAACCCGGCAAGGGCGGCGCCTTTGCCCAGGTCGAGATGAAGAACCTGCGCAACGGCTCCAAGCTGAACGAACGCTTCCGCTCTGCCGACAAGGTCGAGCGCGTGCGCCTCGAGCAGAAGGACATGCAGTTTCTCTACGAGGACGGCGGCCAGCTGATCTTCATGGATACCGAGACCTACGACCAGGTGCAGCTCGATGCCGAGATCCTCGGCGAGCGGCGCCCCTTCCTGCAGGACGGCATGACCATCGTGGTGGAATTCCACGAGGACGAGGCGCTCAACGCCACGCTGCCGCAGAAGGTCACCTGCAAGGTGGTCGAGACCGAACCGGTGGTCAAGGGCCAGACCGCGGCCAACAGCTTCAAGCCTGCCGTGCTCGACAATGGCGTGCGCGTGCTGGTGCCGCCCTTCGTCGGCCAGGACGAGGACATCGTCGTCAACACCGAGACCATGGAGTATTCCGAGCGCGCCTGACCACGGGGCTCGCGCGCATATCCCCCGGACAGCCGGGGGCGCGTATTGCAAGAATAAAAGGCCTCCGGCGCAACGCCAAGGAGGCCTTTTCCATGTCCAGCCCGCATCCCGATCTGCCCGCCATTGCCGCGCTTCACCCCGAAGACCGCCACCGCGCCGAGCTCATCGCGCAAGACCTGGGCCGGGGTGCCCGGCTGATCGCCTACCGCACCGAAGGCGTGCTGCGCGGCTACCTGCTCTGGGTGGCAGGCGCCGAGGGCCGACCCGTCGTCACGCGGCTCTACGTGGCGCCCGGCTGGCGTCGTCGCGGCATTGCCGCGCGCCTGCGCCGCCGCCTGCCATCACTGGCCGCCACCCCGCCGCAGCCGTAGGCCGGGCTTCAGCCCGGCACCCGGGTCAGCCGCGCCTCGCCCGCCTGCATCTCGCCCTTGGCGCGGTCGAAGCGCAGGTAGGCCAGCGCGCGGCCCTGCGCCTGGCTGCCCAGCACGCCCACCGGCTTGCCCTCGGCGGTGATCTCGGTGCCCACCGGTGCCGCGCCCTCGATGGCCAGTTGCGCCAGCCCCTTGCGCAGCTCGGTCTTGTGCTTCATCCGCGCGGTCACTTCCTGCCCGACGTAGCAGCCCTTGCGGAAATCGACGCCGTTCAGCCGCTCGAAATCCATCTCCAGCACATAGGCGTCGGGGCCCAGCTCCCGCCCCCAGCGCGGCACCATGGCGGCGACATGCAGCGCGTCCCAGTCGGTGTCCTCCTCGGGCAGGGCCTCGGGCGCGATCCGCCGCCAGCCCAGACTGGCATCGCGCGGATCGGGCCAGGCGCCCTCGGGTGCCGCACCGGTCCCGCGCGAGACCTTGAGGTCGGTCGGCGCGATCGCCACATCGGCCCGCAGCTTGTACATCGCCAGCCGTTTCGCCAGCCCGTCGGCCACATCGACGGGCGCATCCAGCAGGATATCGGCGCCCTCGGCCTGCAGGAAGAAGGCGGCGATCAGCTTGCCCTGCGGCGTCAGCAGCCCGGTATAGACCAACCCGTGATCGATGCGGGCCACATCATTGGTCACCAGCCCCTGCAGGAACTCGCGCGCGTCGCTGCCGGAGAGGCGCAAGACGGCCCTGGTTTCGGAATAAGTGTTCATTTGGCATTTCCTTCCCGCCCACTCGTTCCATATAGACGGCGCAAGAGCAACCGACAGGGCCGACATGCGCGCACCGATCTCGGTCATCCTCCCGACGCTGAACGCAGGCGCAGACCTGCCCGCCTGCCTCATGGCACTGGGCGAGGGGCTGGGCGCAGGCGTGATCCGCGAGTTGATCGTGAGCGATGGCGGCTCGTCCGATGCCACCTTGCAGATTGCCGAAGCCGCAGGCGCGCGGATCGTCACCGGGCCGGCGGCGCGGGCCGAGCAGTTGCGCCGCGGCGCGGCGGCGGCCGAGGGCGAATGGCTGCTGTTCCTCGAGGCCGGCAGCGCGCTTGCGCCGGGCTGGACCGGGCCGGTGCTGCGCCACCTGATGACCGACCGGGCCGCGGCCTTCCGCCTGGCCAGCCGCAGCGCGCAGCCCCTGGCGCGGCTTGCCGCCGGATGGGCCAACCTGCGCAGCCGCCTGCTGGCGCGGCCCAGCGCCGCGCAGGGGTTGCTGATCCGCCGCGCGCTTTACGAGACGACAGGCGGCTACCGCGATCTGCCGGAAGGCGAAGACCTGGGCCTGGCAAGCGCGCTGCGGGGGCGGTTGGTGCTGCTGCCGGCCCGTGTCACCATGCCCGCCGCCGCGCGCGGTGACGCGGCCTCGTGACAAGCGCCGAACGCCGGATCTACTCGCCGCCCTGCAACTGGTTGAGCTTGGCATAGGTGCCATTGACCGCCATCAGGCTGTCGTGGGTGCCTTCCTCGACGACGCGGCCATTGTCCATGACCACGATCTTGTCGGCATTGCGCACCGTCGACAACCGGTGCGCGATGACCAGCGTCGTGCGGCCCTCGGCCAGCCGGTCCAGCGCCTCCTGCACCAGCGCCTCCGAGGCGGTGTCCAGCGCCGAGGTCGCCTCGTCCAGCAGCAGGATCGGCGTGTCGCGCAGCACCGCGCGGGCGATCGCCACCCGCTGGCGCTGCCCGCCCGAGAGGTTCGAGCCGCGCGGCCCGGCGGGGCTGTCGATGCCATTGGCCAGCCGCGGCAGGAAGTCGCTGACATGGGCGGCGTCCAGCGCGGCCTTCAGCGCCTCCTCGCTCACATCCGCGCGGTCGAGCACGATATTGTCGCGCAGGGTCTCGTCGAACAGCAGCGCCTCCTGGCTGACCACGGAAAACAGCCCGCGCAGCGCGGTGACATCCATCTCGCGCACATCGGTGCCGCCGATGGTCACCCGCCCGCTGTCGACGTCGACCAGCCGGGTGATCAGGTTGAAGACGGTGGACTTGCCCGCCCCCGAAGCGCCGACCAGCGCCGTGGTCTTGCCCGCCTCGGCCACCAGCGAGGCGCCGCGCAGCACCGGCGCCTCGCCATAGGCCAGGTGCACGTCGTCCAGCACGATCTCGGGCGCGCCCTGCGGCACCGGCTTGGGGTTGGCGGGGGATTTCAGCGCCGGCCGGGTTTCCAGCAGTTCGCGCAGCCGCTCGATGGCCGAGGCCGCCACCTGCCAGACGCCGGAGATCGCGCCCAGCCGCCGCAGCGGCTCGAAGGTCAGGCCCAGCGCGGTGAAGAAGGCCATGAAGTCGCCCACCGTCTTGGTGCCTTCGATGATCTCGCGCCCGCCATAGAGCAGCACGCCGAAAAAGCCGATCCCGGCCATCACGTCGACCAGCCCGGGGATCATCGCCTGGCCCATGGTGGTCTTGATTTCCAGCTTGATCCGCTTGCGGGTCAGCTTGCGGTAGCGCTTGGCCTGGTAGGCCTCCAGTCGGTTGAGCTTGATCGGCACGATGCCGTGGAAGATCTCGTTCAGGCGCACCGACAGCCCGGCGGCAATGTCGCGCGACACCCGCGCATGGCGGCGGACAAAGCGTTGCAGCGCCACCACCGGCACGACCATCACCGGCACGCCCACCATCGCCACCAGCGTCCAGCGCCAGTCGATGCCGAAGGCCACCGCCGCCAGCGAGACCAGCGCGATCACGTCGCGGCCCATGCCGGTGATCAGCGTGCTCCAGACCTTGTTGACCGAGCCGACATCGCCCTGGATGCGCTGCATCAGGTGGCCGGGGGAATGGGTCTGGTGGAACTGGCCTTCCAGCGTCATCAGGTGGGTCACGAGGTCCTGGCGGATCTCGGCCGCGGTGACTTCGCCCAGCCGGGTGATCAGCACCTTCTGCACCCCCGAGGCCACCGCCCGCAAACAGAAGATCCCCAGGATCGCGAGGCCCACCCAGGTCAGAAGATCGCCGCGCCCGCCGATGAAGATCTGGTCGAACATCGGCTTCATCATGTAGCTGATCGCGCCGTACATGCCGCCTTCGATCGCCATGAAGGCGAGGGCCACCAGCAAAAGCCAGATATGGCGCCGCAGGTACGAGCGCCAGAGCCAGAGCGCGAGGCCCTTGGAATTGGGGGTGGTCTCGGTCACGTGACCGGCGCCCTGGCCAGGTCGCGCAACTGCCGCGCCGCCTGGGCCGGCGTGTCGCCGCGTTCGTAGAACACGTCCAGCCGCATCGACCGGTACTCGGTCTTCACCCAGTCCTCGAAGCCGATCGGCTCGTCGTTCTTGCGCGCCTCGTAGACGTCGAGGATGAAGTCCTGCACCCCGGTCCGGGTCCATTTCATGTGCAGGTACTTCATGCCCAGCTGCTTGCGGGCTTCCTCGACCGGGACATCCTCGAAGACCATCAGGTAGATGGCGGCGACGATGCCGGCCCGGTCGGCGCCGGACTTGCAGTGGAAGACGAAGGGCTTCTCGACCTTGCGGAGCGTCTCGAGCACATGCAGCAGCCGCTCGCGGCTCGAGGCATTGCGGGCGTAGAGCTTGGTGACATGAAGTTTCAGCCCCAGCTTGGCGCAGGCTTCCTCTTCCAGCAGGTAATGCGCATAGCGTTCCTTGCCGCGCAGGGTCAGCACCGAGGTGATGCCGAGGTCGCGGTAGCGTTCAAGCCTGCGCGGGCCGGGATGGTTCGACCGGTAGACCCCCGGCGCGATCTGGTAGAAGTTGGTCCAGGGCAGGCGCAGGAAGGCATGGTCGACAAGGTGGTAATGCACATGCCCCATGAACCGGCCGCGCGGGGTCGAGATATCCTTGCCGAACGAATGCCGCCAGCGGCGCCCGCGCTTTTCGATCCAGTTGAACAAGGACTTGAGCATTCATGCGCCCCGGGGTTTGGCTTGGGCGGGGTTTAGGCGACCGCGGCGGCGCTGGCAAGCGTGCCACGACCGATTGACGCCAAAGGGGTGCCCGGGTTAGCTGAGGCTCGATTTTCGGAGTGCCTTCATGTCCCTTTCCAATGGCCGCCCCTACCGGGCGATTCCCGGACCGTCCGAGACCCCGGATGCGGTTCAGCGCGCGATGCACCGGTCGTCGCAGAACATCTACGAGGGCGAGATCATCGCCCTGACCGAAAGCCTGATCCCCGACCTGCGCCGGGTGGCGCGCACCGCGCATCACGTCGCGATCTACATCGCCAATGGCCACGGCGTCTGGGAGGCCTCGCTGGCCAATATCCTCAACCCCGGCGACAGGGTGCTGGTGCCGGCCACGGGGCGGTTCTCGCACGGCTGGGCGGAGATGGCCGAGGGGCTGGGCATCCACCCCGAGATCATGGAGTTCGGCCTGCAAAGCCCCTTCGACCCGGGCCGGATCGAGGAACGGCTGCGCGCCGACACCGGGCACGAGATCAAGGCGGTGCTGGGCGTGCATGTCGATACCGCGACCTCGGTGCGCTCGGACATCGCCGGGCTGCGCGCGGCGCTGGATGCGGCGGGGCATCCCGCGCTTCTCTTGGCCGATTGCATCGCCTCGCTGGGCTGCGACCGATTCGAGATGGACGCCTGGGGCGTCGATGTCACCCTCACCGGCAGCCAGAAGGGGCTGATGGTGCCGCCCGGCGTGGCTTTCGTGTTCTTTTCGCCCAAGGCCGCCGCGCATCGGCCCGCGCGGGTCTCGCGCCACTGGGACTGGGCGCCGCGGGCCAACCCGCAGAGCTACTCCGACCATTTCAACGGCACCGCGCCGACCCATCACCTCTACGGGCTGCGCGCCGCGCTGGACATGATGATGGAAGAGGGGATGGAGGCGATCTGGGACCGCCACGCCACGCTCGCCCGCGCGATCTGGGCCGCGGTGGATCACTGGGGGCAGGCAGGGCCGCTGAAGCTCAACGTCGCCGATCCGGCGCATCGCAGCCACGCGGTCACCACGCTGCGCATCGGCGCGCCGCAGGGCCAGCGCCTGCGCGCCTGGTGCGAGGAGAACGCCGGGGTGACGCTGGGCATCGGGCTTGGCATGGCGCCGCCCGACAGCCCGGAACGGCACGGCTTTTTCCGCTTCGGCCACATGGGGCACGTCAACCCGCACATGATCCTCGGGCTGCTGGGCTCGGTCGAGGCCGGGCTTGGCGCGCTCGACATCCCGCATGCGCGGGGCGGGGTGCAGGCCGCGGCCCGGGTGATCAGCGCCGCCGCGCCGCCAGCCGGTTGATCCAGAGATGCAGGCCCAGGCCGGCCAGCACCACGGCCCCCAGCCCGAAGGAGGCCAGCAGCACGAAGAAGACCCAGATCAGGTTGGCCCCGAACATCACGATACAGGCGCCGGTATAATCCGGTGCGCGCCCGATCGGGCGATTGTTGGCTCTGTCATACATCTGCGCACCTCACCAATCCGCGGATCTTCTGCGACAGGATACCGCAGACCGGGGAAAAGTCAGGCCCGATTTTCGGGCCGGGGCGCGTGCGATGCTCAGAGCGGCGTCAAATGGCCGTCGTCCAGCGCGACGCGGCGGTCCATGCGGGCGGCCAGGTCGAAGTTATGCGTCGCGATCAGCGCCGAAAGCCCGGTGTCGCGCACCAGGTGCATCAGCGCGTCGAACACCGTGTCCGAGGTCGCGGGATCGAGGTTCCCGGTCGGCTCGTCCGCCAGCAGAAGCCGCGGCGCATTGGCCAGCGCGCGGCAGAAGGCGACCCGCTGCTGTTCGCCGCCCGACAGCGCGCCGGGCCGGTGGTCGGCGCGCTTCGCCAGCCCGACCGAGTCGAGCAGCACCCGCGCGCGGTCCTCGGCGCCGCTGCGCGTCATGCCATTGGCCAGTTGCGGCAGGGCGACATTCTCCAGCGCGGTGAACTCAGGCAGCAGGTGGTGGAACTGGTAGACAAAGCCCACGTCGCGCCTGCGCGCCGCGGTGCGGCGGCGGTCCGAGAGCCCCACCATGTCCTGCCCGCCGATGCGCACCGCGCCCTCGTCGGCCACGTCCAGCAGCCCGGCGATGTGCAGGAGCGTCGACTTGCCCGCGCCCGAGGGCGCCACCAGCGCCACCACCTCGCCCGGCGCCAGCACCAGGTCGGCGCCCTTGAGCACCGCCACCTCGTTCTCGCGCCCGGCGTTGTAGGTCTTGGTGACGCCGCGCAGTTCCAGCACCGGATCACTCATAGCGCAGCGCCTCCACCGGGTTCAGCCGCGCGGCGCGGCGGGCGGGAAAGATGGTGACGATGAAGCTCAACCCCAGCGACAGCGAGACCGCCGAGAGCACATCCGCCAGCTCCAGCTTGGCCGGCACCGCGTAGAGCCCGCGGATCGACGGATCCCAGACCCCGCCGCCGGCGATCAGGTTCACCGCCGAAAACACCGTGTCGATGTAGATGGCAAAGAGACAGCCCAGAATCACGCCAAGCGCCGTGCCGATCAGCCCGGTAAAGGCGCCGCAGATGAAGAACACCCGCAGCACCGAGCCTTCCGACAGGCCCATGGTGCGCAGGATGCCGATGTCGCGGCCCTTGTTCTTGACCAGCATGATCAGCCCCGAGACGATGTTCATCGCCGCGATCAGCACCAGCACCGACAGCAGGACGAACATCACGTTGTCCTCGATCTCGAGGGCGCGCAGGAAGGCGCCGCTGGCATCGCGCCAGGTCCAGACCAGCGCGCGATCCCCCGCCGCCTGCAACAGCGGCAGGGCGTAGTCGTCGACGTCATCGGGCGACCTGACCATGACCTCGATCTCGTCGGCGGCGCCTTCGCGGTTGAAATAGACCTGCGCGGCCTCGAAGGGCATGTAAACGCGGGTCTTGTCGATGTCATAGCGCCCGGCGGTGAAGATATAGGTGATCTCGAAGGCCTGCACCCGGGGCGAGGTGCCAAACGGCGTCTTGACCCCGTCGGGCGAGATCAGCTTGAGCCAGTCGCCGATGCTCACCCCCAATTCGCGGGCGATGCCCGAGCCGATGGCGATGCCCGCGCCGAAGCGGGCAATGTCGCCCTGCTTCTCCTCGGGGTTGGCGATCCGCGGGATGGTCAAAAGATCGGCAGCAGAGATGCCGTAGACCTCGACGCCTGCGTTGCGGCCATTGGCGCTGGCCATGACCTGGCCCTTGACCAGCGGCGCGGCGCGGGTGACGAACTCCAGCGTCCGCAGCCGGGCGGCCAATGCGTCGTAATCCGGCACCGTGCGGTCGATCTGGCCGGCGTCATTGACCTCGGCCTGGTAGTAGACGGTGACATGGGCATTGGTGCCGAGGATGGTGTCGACGAATTCCTCGCGAAAGCCCGAGCGCACGGCCAGCGTGGCAATCAGCGCAAAGACCGCCAGGGTGATGCCCACCAGGCTGATCCAGGTCATGACGCTGACACCGCCCTCGGCCCGCTTGGCACGCAGGTAGCGCCAGGCGATCATCCATTCGAAGGCGGCGAAGGGGGCGGGGGTGCGGGCTCTGCTCATCGGGTGTCCTTTTGGCGCGGAAAGTGGGCAATGGGGCGATGGGCGTCAAGCGGCGATTGCCGGCAGGGGCGTCCCGCCGCAGTTCATGCGCGGGTTTGATCAAATCGAGCGCTTCCGCGCGCTTTCATTCCGCCAGTGGCCAGGCGACGCCTTGCCGGCGGGCGGTGGCGCGGGAGGAGGGGGTGCGGTTTCCTGCCGAGACGCGGTTCAGGGGCAGGTCTGCCCCTGAACGCGCCGCCTCCACTGTGAGGCCCGTCGTCTGCGCCTCAAGGTCCTTCGGCCGCCTGCGGCGGTGCTGCGCAACCTTGACCCGCAGACGACGCGCGGGGGATTGCATTGGCCGGTGGCTTGCGCATAGTGCGACGCCATGAGAGGTCCCCGTTTCACCGCCATCGTCGATGCCCTGCCGCCCACCGTGCCCTTCATCGGGCCGGAAAAGATGGAGCGTGACCGCGGCGCGCCCTTCGTCGCGCGGCTGGGCGCCAATGAAAGCGTCTTCGGCCCCTCGCCGCGGGCGATCGAGGCGATGCAGGCGGCGGCGGGCGAGATCTGGAAATACGGTGACAGCACCTCGCATGACCTGCGCCATGCCCTGGCTGCCGACCTGGGGATCGGGCCGGAGAATATCGTCATCGGCGCCGGGATCGACGGGCTGCTCAATTCCACCGTGCGGCTGATGGTCGGGCCGGGCGATCAGGTGGTGACCTCGGACGGCGCCTATCCGACCTTCAACTACCACGTGGCAGGCTATGGCGGCACCCTGCACAAGGTGCCCTACAGGGCCGACCACGAAGACCCCGAGGCTCTGCTGGCCAAGGCGCATGAGGTCGGCGCCAAGCTGGTCTACCTTGCCAATCCCGACAATCCCATGGGCACCTGGCACCGCGCCGAGCGGATCGCGGCGATGACTGCCGGGCTGCCCGATGGCTGCGTGCTGGTGCTCGATGAGGCCTATGTCGAGTTCGCCCCCGAGGGCACCGCGCCGCCGATGGATGTCGCCGACCCCGCGGTGCTGCGGTTCCGCACCTTTTCCAAGGCGCATGGCATGGCCGGCGCGCGGGTGGGCTATGCGATGGGCGAGGCCGGGCTGATCGCCGCCTACGAGAAGGTGCGCAACCATTTCGGCATGAACCGCACGGCGCAGATCGGCGCGCTGGCCGCCTTGCAGGATCGCGCCTGGCTGGCGCATGTGCAGGAAATGGTGGCAAAGGCCCGCGACCGGATTGCCGCCATCGCGCGCGAGAACGGGCTTGAGCCGCTGCCCTCGGCCACCAATTTCGTCGCGCTGGATTGCGGCGCGGACGGGGATTTCGCCCGCCGGGTGCTGCAGGAACTGGTGGCGCGGGGGGTCTTCGTGCGCATGCCCTTTGTCGCCCCCGAAGACCGCTGCATCCGGATCAGCGCCGGCACGCCGGAGATGCTGGACGCCTTTGCCGCGGCCCTGCCCGACGCCCTGCAGGCGGCGCGCGGCTGAAATTTCTGGTCGGGGGCGGCGCGCAGCCTATCTCCGCCTCATGCAGGTTTTCATCCTTTATCTCTCCACTGCGGTGGTGTTCCTCGGGCTCGACGTGATCGGCCTGCGGTTTCTCATCCGGCCGGTGTTCGAGCGTCATGTCGGCGACATGCTGGTCGATGGCTTCCGCCTTGTTCCGGCGCTGGTGTTCTACCTCTTCTACATCGGCGGGGTGCTGTACTTCGTCAGCTGGCCGGCGCTGAAAAGCGGCGCGCCGGGGCAGGCGGCGCTGGGCGGGGCGCTGATCGGGGCGATGGCCTATGGCACCTATGAATTCACCAATTTCGCGACCCTCAAGGGATGGTCCTGGGCGATGGTCGCGACGGACCTGTCCTGGGGCATCGTCCTGACCGGCTTTGCCGCCTGGGCCGGGGTGACGCTCACCCGCGCGGCGGGCTGGGGATAGATCGGGGGATAGATCGGGCAGGGGAAAGCCACCCGCCGGGGGCCTGTCAGGGCGGAAATCGCCTGTCGATCTGCGGGAAAAGCCCGGAGGTTGTCCACACATTTGCCGCGAAAACCTGTCGAAATCGAACTATCGTCGGCGTTTTCCCGATCTCGGGATCGAGGTGCGCGCGAGCTGGTATTTCGCCTCCGGGTGCGGCGGATGGCCTTCGGTCCTGGCCCAGAACTGCACACCGCCGCGGCGCTGCCACAGGGGATAGGCCAGCACGATCCCGGCGATGAAGCCGCCCGCATGGGCCCAATAGGCCACGCCGCCCTCGTCGCCGGGCGTGCCGAAGCCGCCGTAGATCTGCAGGGCGAACCAGAGGCCCAGCACGATCCAGGCCGGGATCGGGAAGACCCGGAAGAAGACGATGAAGATCACGAGGATGTCGACCTTGGCCTTGGGAAAGAGCAGCAGGTAGCTGCCCATCACCCCGGCAATCGCCCCCGAGGCGCCGACCACCGGCACCGGCGACTCCGGCGCCGAGACATATTGCAACAGCCCCGCCGCCAGCCCGCTGGCCAGGTAGAAGCCCAGGTAGGGCAGGTGGCCCATCTCATCCTCGATATTGTCGCCGAAGATAAACAAAAACAGCATGTTGCCCGCCAGGTGCATGACACCGCCGTGCAGGAACATCGAGGTCACGAAACCCGCCAGCCCGTCGCCCTCGGCAATCCGGCCGGGGATCAGCGCGTAGTCCCAGTAGAACTGCAACAGCGCATGCTGGTTGTCGTTCATGTCGAACATCGCCGCGAAGACCACGACGTTGATCGCCATCAGGGCGTAGGTGACGAAGGGCGTGCGCCCGGACGGGTTGTGATCGCGGATCGGAAACATGGGGGAACGCTGTGGGCATTCCCCCGGAAGGTCAAGACATGCCGCTCAGAAGCGCCGCATTGCCGCCGGACGCGGTTGTATCGACACAGACGTGGCGTTCGTGCATCACGTGGCCGGTGTCCGGCAGGCCGGTGATCAGCGGCAGGATCGGCCCGTCCCGCTCGGCCAGCGCTTGTGCATAGGCGCGCCCGGTCTCGGCCTCGCCCCACCAGAGCGCGCCGGAAAAATGCCCGAGCGTGGTCAGCGCCCCGGGGTCCAGCGCGCCGCCGACGCGCAGGGCCACGCCGCCCAGCCGTTCGACCGCCTCCTTCTGCGCGGTCGCGGCGGCATCGCCCGGTCCGAGACAGAGCAGCGGCGGCCGGGGCAGGACGGTCAGGCGGTTGTCCTCGCCGGTGGGGCCGGGCAGCGACAGGGGCGGCTGCGGCGCGGGCAGGGGCCGGGCCGTCAGCGATTCCTGCAAGGCCAGCGGATCGACCTGGCTGCCTGCGGCGGCGGTCTCGGGCTCGACCGGATGCGCGCCGTAGCGGGCCAGGTAATGCGGCCCGCCCGCCTTGGGCCCGGTGCCGGAAAGCCCTTCGCCGCCAAAGGGTTGGCTGCCGACGATGGCGCCGATCTGGTTGCGGTTGACGTAGATGTTGCCGGCGTGAATGCGCTCGGAGACATGCTGCACCCGGTCGTCGATCCGGGTCTGAAGCCCGAAGGTCAGCCCGTAGCCGGTGGCGTTGATCGTGTCGATCACGCGGTCCAGATCGCTGGCCTCGAAGGTGGCCAGATGCAGGACGGGGCCGAAGATCTCGCGCTCCATCTGCGCAATGCTGTCGACGCGCAAAAGGGCAGGGGCGATGAAATGCCCCTGTTTCGGCACGGAGGTCTCCTTGATGACACGGCCCTCGGCGCGGGCCCTGGCGACGTAATCGGCGATGCCCTTTTGCGCCTCGGCGTCGATCACCGGACCGACGTCGGTGGAGAGATCCCAGGGCTGACCGGCGCGCAGGGCCTCCATCGCGCCCATCAGCATCTCGGTGAACGGCCCGGCA
Source organism: Paracoccaceae bacterium (assembly GCA_006226775.1). GTDB lineage: Bacteria > Pseudomonadota > Alphaproteobacteria > Rhodobacterales > Rhodobacteraceae > Marinovum. Next base: position 53,689 of record SBGD01000031.1, read on the forward strand.
ATGTCGCGCTGGACGTAAAGGCAGCGCAGGGCGGAACAGCGCTGGCCCGCGGACTGAAAGGCGCTTTCGACGATGGCCGCGACCGCCTGTTCCGGCAGGGCGGTGCTGTCGACGATCATCGCGTTCAGCCCGCCGGTTTCGGCGATCAGCGGCGCGCCGGGGGCGAGGTGTTTCGCCATGGCGCGGCGGATGATCCTGGCGGTCTCGGTCGAGCCGGTGAAGGCCACGCCGCCGACGCGGGGGTCGGAGGTCAGCGCCGCGCCGACCTCGCCCGCGCCGGGCAGGAGTTGCAGCACCTCGCGCGGCACCCCGGCCTCGTGCATCAGTTCCACCGCGCGATGGGCGATCAGCGGCGTCTGCTCCGCCGGTTTCGCCAGCACCGCGTTGCCCGCGGCCAGCGCCGCCGAGACCTGGCCGGTGAAGATCGCCAGCGGAAAGTTCCAGGGGCTGATGCAGGTGAAGATGCCCACCGGCGGGGTTTCGGGCGCATTGGCGGCGTAGTAGCGCAGGAAATCCACCGCCTCGCGCAGTTCGGCCACCGCGTCGGGCAGGATCTTGCCGGCCTCGCGGGCGACGAGGGCGAAGATCTCGCCGTAGTTCTGTTCATAGAGATCGGCGGCGCGGTTCAGCACCGCGGCGCGCTCCTCGGGGGTGGCCTTCCAAGGCTTCGCCGCGGCAAGCGCAGTGTCGCAATCGGCGGCGCTGGCAAAGGCAACCTCGCCGACGACCTCGTCATTGCGGGCCGGGTTGGGCACGCTCACCGCCTCTTGCGGGCGGGCGTCACCGGCCAGCAGCGGCGCGGCGGACCATTGGTACTTGCGCCAGGGCTCGCGCGCCTCGTCGAGCGCCTCGAGCGTCGGGCGATGGGCCAGGTCCCAGCCGCGGGAGTTGATCCGCTCGGGCAGGAACAACTCCGGCCCGGTGGGCAGATGCGGGGTGGCATCGTCCAGCGCCTCGAAGGGATCGCGGGCCACCACCTCGGCGGGCACATCCTCGTCGACGATCTGGTTCACGAAGGAGGAGTTCGCACCGTTCTCCAAGAGCCGCCGGACGAGGTAGGCCAGCAGGTCGCGATGCGCACCCACCGGGGCATAAATCCGGCAATGGGTGCCATTGTCGGCCAGCACGAGGTTGTGCAGCGCTTCACCCATGCCGTGCAAGCGCTGGAATTCAAAGGCATCCTTGTTATCCCCAGCCATGTCGAGGATGGCGGCGACGGTATGGGCGTTATGCGTGGCGAACTGTGGGTAAATCCGGTCGGTCATGTTCAGCAACCGCCGGGCATTCGCGATATAGCTCACGTCGGTGGCGGGTTTCGAGGTGAAGACCGGGAAGCCTTCCAGCCCCTCGACCTGCGCCAGCTTGATCTCGGTGTCCCAGTAGGCGCCCTTGACCAGCCGCACCATGATGCGCCGGTCGGTGTCCTCGGTCAGCGCATGCAGGTAGTCGAGAACGGCGCCGCAGCGATGGCCGAAGGCCTGCACCACCACGCCCAGCCCGTCCCAGCCGGCAAGGCCCGGATCGCGCATCAGCCGCTCGATCAGGTCGAGGGAAATCGACAGCCGGTCGGCTTCTTCCGCGTCGATGTTCAGCCCCATCTTGCGGCTGCGCGCCATCAGCGCCAGGTCGCGCAGGCGGGGGTAAAGCTCGGCCATCACCCGGTCCTTCTGGGCCTCCTCGTAGCGCGGATGCAGCGCCGAGAGCTTGACCGAGATGCCGGGGTTCTGGCGCACGTCGCCATGCACGCAGCCCTTGGCAATCGCCTCGATCGCGCGGCCATAGGCGGCGTGATAGCGCATCGCGTCGGCATCGGTGCGCGCAGCCTCGCCCAGCATGTCGTAGGAATAGGTATAGCCTTTCTGCTCCATGCCCGAGGCGCGTTTCATCGCGGCGCGGATATCCTCGCCCAGCACGAACTGGCGGCCCATTTCCTTCATCGCGCGGCCCACGGCGGTGCGGATCACCGGCTCGCCCAGCCGCTTGACGGCGGCGCGCAGGTGGCCGACCGGGCCGGGCTCGGAATCCTCGCGCAGCACGCGACCGGTCAGCATCAGGGCCCAGGTCGAGGCATTGACCAAGGGCGAGGTGGAGCGGCCCATGTGAAGGCCCCAGTCGGACGGTGCGATCTTGTCCTCGATCAGCGCGTCGATGGTCTCGGAGTCGGGCACGCGCAGAAGCGCCTCGGCCAGGCACATCAGTGCGACGCCCTCGTCGGTGGACAGCCCGTATTCGGCGAGAAAGACCTCCATCAACCCGGGTTCCGAGTGGTCGCGGATGCGCCGCACCAGTGCGGCCCCGGCGGCGGATATGCGCGCGCGGTCCTCGGGCGAGAGGGCCGCGGTCTCGACCAGCCGGGCCACGTTTGCTGCCTCGTCGGCATAGGTCATGGCGTCGATCCGGGCACGCAGGCCGGGCAGAATACTGTGATCCATGAGAATCCCCTGAATTTCGTTCTGTTCAGGGTATCGCGATTTCGCTGGTCCTTCTTCCCGATTGTGGGCAAAACACTGGTCGGAATGGTTGATAAAACGGGGATTTTCAATGCGACCTGAAGAGATCGACCTGGACCGCTTCGACCGCGCCATCGTGACCGTTCTGGCCGAGGACGGGCGAATCTCGATCACCGACCTGGCCAAGCGCATCGGGTTGTCGAAATCGCCCACCCAGACCCGGCTCAGACGGCTCGAGGAAGAGGGGGTGATCCGCGGCTACCGGGCGCTGCTCGATCCGATCCGGCTGGGGCTGGATCACGTCGCCTTTGTCGAGGTGCGGCTGGCCGACACGCGCGAGGCGGCGCTGGCGGCCTTTGCCGCCGCGGTGGCCAAGGTACCCGAGATCGAGCAATGCCACCTGATTGCCGGCAATTTCGACTACCTGCTGAAGGTGCGCACCTCGGACATGTGGGCCTATCGCATGGTGCTGGCCGAGAAGATCTCGACCCTGCCGCATGTCTCGAATACCTCGACCTACGTGGCGATGCAGGCGATCAAGGAAAGCGGCCTGGGGGATGTCACCTGAGCGAACCGGCAGACATGCCACGAACTGGGTCGGGCCGGGCGTTTTGCGGTTTTCTCGGGCCGGGCCCCGGCCTATTGTCGCCTCGCTGGCCCGCGTGGTGGAAGGGTAGACACAGGAGACTTAAAATCTCCAGGCCGTAGGGCCGTGCCGGTTCGAATCCGGCCGCGGGTACCAGCGTTCAGGCTAGCGATCAGGTCAGCAATCGGGCCGGAAATCAGACCTGCGATCAGGCCGTTTCGGCGGACATCCAGTCGGTGCGGATGCGCAGGTGCCCCTCGCCATTCCGGCCGGCCGAGAAATTCAGCGACATGCGCAGCCAGGCCAGCGTCACCGCGGCGAACATCAGGAAACCGCCGGTCATCAGGCTTTCGGTCCGGTCGTGGATGACGCCGACCCCGAGGTGATAGCTGGCATCGGCGAAAAAGGCGATCATCAGGCCCAGAAGAAAGCAGCGGGCGGCGCGTCTTGCGATTTCGGTTTTCATGTCGGTGTTCCCAGAGCGTTGGCAGACCCCGTCAGGCTGGCGCCGGAATGGGGCGGAACTTGGGCGCGAAAAGGGAAACATTGGCCAATTCGTAGGCAGACCTCACTGCAATAAATCTAGAAAGAATAACTTAGGTTGAATTTGGTTATTGAAAGACTATTGGCTTTATGGATAAGTGCGGTTTCTTGGAAAACAGCACAAGAGTTAGCGATAATGAATGTACGAACTACAGGTGTCGTAGCGATAACACTACTGTTGAGCGCATGTATGACTCCCACAATTGAGCCGGCCGTCGCCTCCTTCAACGAAGCAAGTGTTGGTATCAGGCTGGATGGTAACGCGCTCGAATTTGCGTCTGAGGCAGTGAAACAACAGGCTTATCAGCAAGCTGACGCCAAGGCCGTAGAAATATGTGCACGCGGACCTAAGCGCCGCGCTGAATTTGCCAGCAGCCGAAGAATCCCAACTGGCCAATATACGTTTGAAATTGAACGGCTGTATCTCTGCCTAAGCTAGAAACATATATAACAGACGCCTCTTTCACGCAGATGAAGGGGCGTCTTTTTTTCGCCGCAGCCGGATCACCACGTCGACGCTGGCGATCTCGGCGCCTTCGGGGGCCTCGGGCAGGGCGACGATCTTGAGCTGGTCGGCGGGGGCGTCGGTCAGGTGGCCCTCGTCCTCCCAGTAGAAATGCGGGTGGTCGTGGGTATTGGTGTCGAAATAGCTTTTCTGGCCATCCACCGTCACCTCCTGCATCAGCCCGGCGTCGCAAAAGGCGCGCAGGGTGTTGTAGACCGTGGCCAGCGACACGCTTTCGCCGCTCTGCTGCACCTTGGCGAACAGGCTCTCGGCGGTGACATGGCGGTTCTGGCCGTCGCCCACCAGCAGCGAGGCCAGCGTCAGGCGCTGGCGCGTCGGCCGCAGCCCGGCATCGGCCAGCCATGCGGCGCCGCGGTCGATCGCTGGGGATGTCATCGTCATGCCTCGCTCTCCAAGCCTCCCCTCAATATAGAGCCTTTTGCGAACGGTTTTCAATGACCCCGGGGCAGCAGCTTGGCGAAAAAGGCAGCGGACTTGCATGGGCCGGGGCCGGGGTGCTAGAGGATTCCGGACAGAAATTCCCACCATGGAAGGCGCCTGAATGGCCGATTACCCCAGCAGCTTCGACAAAGACGACCTTCTGAAATGCGCCCGGGGCGAGTTGTTCGGCCCCGGCAATGCGCAGCTTCCGGAACCGCCGATGCTGATGATGGACCGGATCACCGAGATCTCGGGCGATGGCGGCGCACATGGCAAGGGGCACGTGGTGGCGGAATTCGACATCACCCCGGACCTGTGGTTCTTCGACTGCCATTTCCCCGGCAACCCGATTATGCCGGGGTGCCTCGGGCTGGACGGGCTGTGGCAGTTGACCGGCTTCAACCTCGGCTGGCGCGGCTGGCAGGGGCGCGGCTATGCGCTGGGCGTGGGCGAGGTGAAGCTGACCGGCATGGTGCGGCCGGATCGCAAGATGCTGACCTACAAGGTGGATTTCACCAAGGCGTTGCAGACGCGGCGGCTGACCATGGGTGTCGCCGACGGCATCGTCGAGGCCGATGGCGAGGTAATCTACCAGGTCAAGGACATGAAGGTCGCGCTGAGCGAGAGCTGAGGCCGCGGCCCGGGGGCGTCACGGCGCCTCCTCGCTGGCGTCCTGCTCGATATGCCCGCGGTCGGCCAGGCTGCGGGCCACGATCAGGCAGACCAGCGCCCAAGCCGCGCCGGCCAGCCAGCCGGCGGCCACGTCGGTCGGCCAGTGAACCCCCATGTAGACCCGGCTCATCCCGACCAGCAGCGTCAGGAAGACCGCGATGGCAAGGATATAGACCTTCAGGAACAGGCGCGGTTGCAGCCGGGCAATCAGCACGCCCAGCGACAGGTAGGTCACCGCCGCCATCATCGAATGCCCCGACGGGAAGCTGGCGGTATGGACGAGCGAGCCATGCGGCACCAGGTCGGGTCTCGGGCGGTCGAAGAATTCCTTCGCCAGGCTGCTGATCACGATGCCGCCGCCGACCGCCACAAGGATGTAGAGCGCCGAGGCCCATTGCCGCCACAGCATGAAGAACACCGACACGAAGAGGGTCGTCAGCGCAAGCACGGCCACGCCGCCCAGGGCGGTGAAATCCCGGCCCATTTCCTCGAGCCAGAACGGCCCGATCGGGTCCGACAGGTCACCGGGCGTGCGCAGCAGCAGCAGGATGTCGCGATCCAGATCGCTGGTCGAGCCCTCGACAACCTCGTCGCTCAACTCGGCAAGGGTCCAGATCGTCGCGACAGCGAGGCCCAGCAGGATCACCGAGGACAGCTCGATATGGCGCCTGATCCAGCGCACGAGGGTGGAGAGCCGGGCGGTTTTCATGCGGTGAACCTCGTGCTTTCTTGCGTGATACCCGGGCCGCGGGGCGCACCGCCGGGCATGAGCAGACCTAGCGCGCCGCGAAGGCCGGGCAAAGCCGGATCGGCCCGTCCGGCGCTTGCCGCGCCGAAAGACCGTGCCGCCCATCCTGCTAACCGCTTGCTCCCAACCCCTTCATTCCCTTACAAGTCCACAAACAAATGATCGGAGGCCCCATGCGCCGCGTCGTCGTCACAGGTCTGGGCATCGTGTCCAGCATCGGCAACACCGCCGAAGAGGTTCTTGCCTCGCTCAAGGCCGGAAAATCCGGCATCACCGCCAACGAGGCGATGAAGGAGCACGGGTTCCGAAGTCAGGTCGCCGGGAACATCAAGCTGGACGTCGCCGATCACGTCGACAAGCGGACCCTGCGCTTCATGGGGCCGGGGGCGGCCTATGCCCATATCGCCATGGGCCAGGCCATCGCCGATTCCGGGCTGGAGGAGGGCGATATCGTCAATCCCCGCACCGGGCTGGTCGCCGGATCCGGCGGGCCTTCGACCAGCGCCATGCTGGCGGCGCATCAGAGCGTGCTGAAGACCGGCGCGACCAAGCGGATCGGGCCTTTCGCGGTGCCCAAGACCATGTGTTCCACCGTCTCGGCCAACCTCTCGACCGCCTACAAGATCAAGGGCCTGAACTATTCGATCACCTCGGCCTGCTCGACCTCGCTGCACTGCATCGGCAATGCGGCGGAACAGATCATGATGGGCAAGCAGGACGTGATGTTCGCCGGCGGCGGCGAGGAGCTGGACTGGACGCTGTCCTGCCTCTTCGATGCCATGGGCGCGATGTCGTCGAACTTCAACGACACCCCGGAAAAGGCCAGCCGCGCCTTCGACAAGGACCGCGACGGTTTCGTCATCGGCGGCGGCGGCGGCATCATCGTGCTGGAAGAGTTGGAACACGCCCTCGCCCGCGGCGCGAAGATCTATGCCGAGGTCACCGGCTATGGCGCCACCTCCGACGGCGCCGACATGGTGGCCCCGTCGGGCGAAGGCGGCGAGCGGGCGATGCGCGTGGCACTCTCGACCCTGCCGGAAGGGCGCAAGGTGGGCTATATCAACGCCCATGGCACCTCGACCCCGGTGGGCGACGTGGGCGAGATCGAGGCGGTGCGGCGGGTCTTCGGCGACGGCGCGACCCCGCCGGTCAGTTCCACCAAGTCGATGACCGGCCACAGCCAGGGGGCGACCGGCGCGCAGGAGGCGATCTATTGCCTCTTGATGCTGCAACACGATTTCATCGCGCCCTCGATCAATGTCGACACCCTTGACCCGGCGCTGAAACCGCAAGAGATCGCCACCCGCCTGGTGGAAAACGCCGGGCTCGATTCGGTGATGACCAATTCCTTCGGCTTCGGCGGCACCAATGGCTCGATGATCCTGAGCAAGTACAACGGGTGAACACATGTCTCAGTCACTGAAGGGCAAGCGCGGGCTTGTCATGGGCGTCGCCAATGAACGCTCCATCGCCTGGGGCATCGCCAGGGCGATGGCCGAGGCCGGGGCGGAACTGGCCTTCACCTACCAGGGCGAGGCTTTCGGCAAGCGGGTGGAGCCGCTGGCGGCCAGCGTCGGCAGCGATTTCCTGGTCGATGTGGATGTGACCGACGATGCCTCGCTCGACGTGGCCTTCGAGAAACTGGGCGCGCGCTGGCCGACGATCGACTTCCTGGTCCATGCCATCGCCTTTTCCGACAAGACCGAGCTGACCGGCCGGGTGCTGAACACCTCCCGCGCCAATTTCAGCAAGACCATGGACATCTCGGCCTATTCCTTCATCGAGGTCGCCCGCCGGGCGCATCCGCTGATGGTCGAGAACGGCGGCACGCTTCTGACGCTGACCTACATGGGCTCGAACCGGGTGACGCCGAACTACAATGTCATGGGCATCGCCAAGGCGGCGCTGGAGGCCGCGGTGCGCTACCTCGCCAATGACCTCGGCCCCGAGGGCATCCGGGTCAATGCCATCTCGCCCGGCCCGATGAAGACGCTGGCGGGGGCGGCCATCGGCGGCGCGCGCAAGACCTACAAGCACACCGACCTCAACGCGCCGCTGCGCGCCAATGCCACGCTCGAGGCGGTGGGCGGCACGGCGGTCTACCTCGCCTCCGACGCCGGCGCCTGCACCACCGGCGAGATCATCCGCGTCGACGGCGGCTTTCACGTGCTGGGGATGCCGCAGGCCGAGAACCTCTGACGCCCGAAGACCCCCGAAGCGCCGCATTGCCGACCCTTTCCCGCCCCGCTCCCGCCAAGGAGCGGGGTTACTTTTCCGATATGACACCGGACCAGACCCTCAAGGCCGCCCTCGTCGGCGATGCCGCGCCGAAACGGGCCAAGCCCGCCAAGGCCCCCCGCAAGCCCCGGGCCGCGCGGCCGCGGCGCAGCTCATGGGTGTTTCGCTGGGGGGTGAAGCTGATGATGATCGCGATGATGCTGATGATCTCGCGCGGTCTGATGCGCGCGCCGGAGGTACAGGCGATGTTCGCCGATGTGCGGGTCGCGGTGATCGACTTCGTCAAGCAGGAACGCGCGGCGCGCGCCATGGCGGCGGCCGCCGAACAGGGGACCGACCCCGGGGACAAGTCCGCAGCCGCCGGAACGCAGATGCCCGAAAGCCGGGTCGCGGTGCGCCGCGTCGGCGCCGAGCCCGGCGCGCGGGTGCTGAGCGGACCGGCGGATGCGGTGCTGGCCGGCAACGTGCTGCTGGTCGAAGGGGTTCCGGTGGTGATCGAGCCGCTGGTCTGCCCCGATCCCGCCACCGACAGGGGCGAAAGCGCCAGGGCCGCGCTGGAACAGCTGACCCGCGGTCAGACCCTGCGCTGCAGCGTGACCGGCCAGGTCGGCAAGGTCGCGGTCAAGGCCCGGTGCCATATGCAGGGCGGGCTCGACCTGGCGACCGCGATGCAGGCCGATCGGCTTTGCGATGCGGGGTGAGCGGGCCGATCCATCGATGGATCGGGACTGATCTGTCGACAGATCAGGCGGCTCAGAACCACTGCCCCGGCTCCATCAGCCCCAGGTCGAGCAATTGCCGCGAGTGCCACTCGAAGGGCACCGAATTGTGCCAGGCAAAGCTCTCGATATCATAGGTCGACCCGGCGTTCAGCTTCAGCGCCTTGGCGGTGCGGAACGAGGCCACCGCCGCCGTCAGGTTGTGATGCCAGGGGCAGGCATAGGTGTTGTATTCCTCGTCGGTGAAGGTGTAGTCGGCCCGCATCCGCAGCTTCGGCCGGGCCCGGAACAGCGATATCCGGTCGATCTTGCGCCGTGCCGCGGGCACATGTTCCTCGTAGCGCCAGCGCAGCCCGCCGTGGAAATCCAGCTGCCGCTCCTTGGGGTGATCGTGGTTCTCCGGATCGGGGCGGGCGAGGGCGTAATAGCCGGTCTTGTCGATATGCGCCTGGTCCAGCGAGACCGCATTGCCGAACCGGTGCAGGTCGCGGGCATAGAGGTCGATCACGAAGCTCAGCATGGCATCGCGCCGTTCCTCGGTATGGAAGGTCAGCATCTCGCCGATTGTGCGCGTCTCGCAGAACGGATAGAACAGGTATTCGGCGTTGTAGCAGTAATAGAGCCAGATATCGCCGGCCTGCGGGATCACCGCGTTGACGATCACCTCGATGCCGCCGTCGCGCACATGGCTGTGGTCGACCCGGTGGATGGTATCGACCAGGTCCTCGGGCAGGGCGATCCGCGGCGGGATGAAGGCCACCACCGCCCGGAACCCCTGGTACTGGTGGTGGCGCAGGGTCGAGGCGACCTCAGCCTCGTCCTCGCACAGGATCAGCGCCACCGGCCCCTTGGCCAGTGCCGGTTTGCCCCGGTCGAGGAAATCGGAAAGCGACGAATACTGCATCTTGCCCTCGGTTTTGGCGCAGAATCGGTGAATTTTCTGTGCATTGCAAGCGGCCCGGGTTTTGATGTACCCACGCCCCTCAAGGACGCGCAAGGATTCCACGGTATGACCGAGCCCAAGAAACTCTTCATCAAGACCTACGGGTGCCAGATGAACGTCTATGACAGCGAGCGCATGGCCGAAGCGCTGGGCGGCTCGGGTTATGTCGAGACCGCCTCGCCCAACGATGCCGACATGATCCTGCTCAACACCTGCCACATCCGCGAAAAGGCCGCCGAGAAGGTCTATTCCGAGCTTGGCCGCTACAAGGGGCTGAAGGCGGCAAAGCCCGATCTCAAGATCGGCGTCGCCGGCTGCGTCGCCCAGGCCGAGGGCCAGGAGATCATGCGCCGTCAGCCGCTGGTCGACCTGGTGGTCGGCCCGCAAAGCTATCACCGCCTGCCCGAGATGGAGGCGAAGACAAGGACCGGCGTCAAGGCGCTCGACACCGATTTCCCCGAGGAAGACAAGTTCGAACGCCTCAAGGCGCGCCCCAAGGCCGCCCGCGGCCCGACCGCGTTCCTCACCGTGCAGGAGGGCTGCGACAAGTTCTGCGCCTTCTGCGTCGTGCCCTATACCCGCGGCGCCGAGGTCTCGCGCCCGGCGTCCCAGGTGCTGGACGAGGCGCGCGACCTGGTCGAGCGCGGCGTGCGCGAGATCACCCTGCTGGGCCAGAACGTGAATGCCTATCACGGGGCCGACGGGCAGGGTGGCGACTGGTCGCTGGCGCGGCTGATCGAGGGGCTGGCCGAAGTCGACGGGCTTGAGCGCATCCGCTACACCACCAGCCATCCCAACGACATGGGCGACGACCTGATCGCGGCCCATGCGGAGTGCGCCAAGCTGATGCCCTACCTGCATCTGCCGGTGCAGGCCGGATCGGACAGGATCCTCAAGCGGATGAACCGCGCGCATACCGCCGAGTCCTACCTCAAGCTGATCGAGCGTCTGCGTGCCGCCCGCCCCGACCTGCACCTGTCGGGCGATTTCATCGTCGGCTTCCCGGAAGAGACCGAGGCGGATTTCCAGGCCACGCTCGACCTGATCCGCGCGGTGGGCTACGGCACCGCCTTCAGCTTCAAGTATTCCACCCGCCCCGGCACCCCCGCCGCCGAGCGCGACCAGGTGCCCGAGGACGTCAAGAGCGACCGGTTGCAACGGCTGCAGGCGTTGATCACCGAGCAGCAGCGCGCGACCCAGGACGCCATGGTCGGGCGCGAGGTCTCGGTGCTGTTCGAGAAAGAGGGGCGACTGCCCGGCCAGATGGTCGGCAAGTCGGACTACCTGCACGCGGTCCATGTGGCCGATGCCGGCACCGCCGCGGGCGAGATCGCAAGGGTGCGGATCGTCGAGAGCGGGCCCAATTCGCTGGCCGGCGTGCTGGTCTGACCCCGAACTGACCCGGCAATGACAAAAGGGCGGACCGAAGCCCGCCCTCTCTCATCTCTGCCGCATCTGCGGTCTCAGTAGTTGTGGCGGCGATGCGAGGCGCGGTCGCGGTAGATGCGCTGCATGGTCTGGCGCATCCCTTCCGGATTGCCCACCAGCGCTTCGTCGCGGCAGACCCGTTCGCCGATCGCATGGGCGGTCGAGAAGTCGTAGCCGATCGCCACCAGACTGTCGATGAAGACCGCATTGGGCCGGTCCCAGATCACGTCGTTCCACGGCCCGCGAAAGCAGCTCACGACGATCTGGGTGCCGGTGGGCGCAGCCGCGCCGTGGCTGCGGTGCTTGTGCCCGTATTTGCCGCCGGCCATTGCCGGGGCCGCGAAGGCCGCGCAGAGGGCGGCAAGTACAAGTGCTTTTTTCATTTCATTTCCCCTTAACCAGAACCATGGCCAATTTCTGCGGCCGAGCAAGTGCACCAGAGCGTGCCCCCGGAGGCGGAGGCCTCGGCACGGTTCCGGCGAATCTGGCCTAAAGGATAGTCTGGCGTTAAGATTTTCTAAAGGAATTTCCCGTATTGTCCGCGTCCCCGCCCCAATCCCTGTAGAATCAGGGGATTGTTCGGCCTGCGGCATCAATCGAACGCCCGCCCCGCCGCGCATCCGCAGCCCCCCGGCGCGGCGCCAAGGACATAAGCCCCTGAAATCCATCGCACTCTGCGGCAGATGGCACCAAGGCCCCATGGCCGATATAGCGGAACACCTGCCAAGTACCCGCTATATTTGGATTTTCGCCTTCACACCCTAAAATTGTTTGCTAAAGTGCTGATTACATAATGAGTTATCCCGGCCCGACCGATTCTATCGGCTTCGGGCCGTGGGGGGAAACACTTGAAACAAGGGACAGATGCTGTGGGGACCTTCATCACCAAAGCCTTGCGCACCGCTGCCACCGGATGCGCCACCGCTGTCGTGTTCGCGCTGCTTTCGGCCAATCTTGCCGAGGCGCAGGCCTTCTCGCGCGATACGCCGTCGCAGCGCGGGCGCGACCAGGGCCAATACATTCCGAACATCGTGCTGACGCCCGATGGCTGCGAGGTCTGGGCCGCCGATGACGGCGCCGAGGGCTATGCCTCGAACCGCCTGACCCGCAAGGGCACGCCGATCTGTCACGAGGTCAATACCTGCGGTCTGCTCAACTCCGACCAGTTCTTTGCCACCGACAGCTACCGCATCCATGCCAAGGGCAAGGAGCGCCTGCGCGAGTTCTTTCGCAACTCGACCGCCTTTGCCTATACCATCGTCGGCCATACCGACAGCCGCGCCAGCCATGAATACAACCTCAGGCTCAGCCACAACCGCGCCAATGCGGTGGCCCGGGTGGCGGTCTCGGTGGGGGCCAAGATCGTCGATGTGCGCGGCATGGGCGAAACCGCCCCGGTCGCCTCGAACCGCACGCGCGAGGGCATGGCCCGCAATCGCCGCGTCGAAATCCTGTGCTTCCAGTAAAGGGGTAGACAGACATGAATATCGTCAAACTCTGTGCCGCCCTGTCGCTGGGCTTCGTGGTCTCGGCCTGTGACGAGGGCCTGCGCGGCTATCCGGCCGACAAGACGATCGACCGCGGCATCAATGCGCATTCGCTGAAGACCCTGAAATGGGGCGTCTGGGTCGATCCCGACGGCTGCGATCACTGGATCTCGGACGATGGCGTCGAAGGCTACATGGTCAGCCGCCTCGACAAGTACGGCAAGCCGGTCTGCTCGGGCGTCGCCCCGCCGACCTATACCGCCGGCGATTTCAAGGGCGGCTCGCCGATCGCCGATCCGAACTGATCCGCCGGTCGCCAACGGTGCCAGTCACAGCCGCGGGGCCACGCCCCGCGGCTGATTTTCGTCGACCCACGCCGGGAATCCGGCGCCGCCCCCTTGCCAAGGGGCGCCGTCTCGGCCACGCTGAGCACCAAGATATACGAGGAGACGTCCTTGGCCGCACCGCATCTTGACGACCCGATCGCCCCTGACAGGCTGCAGGAGACGGTGCTTGAATTCCCCGACAACCGGCTGCTGATCGACCTGTGCGGCGAATTCGACCGCAACCTCGCCGATATCGAATCCCGCGTCGCGGTGCAGATCCTGCGCCGCGGCAACCAGCTTGCAGTGATCGGAGAACCCGCCGCGCGCGCCGAGGCCGCCGATGTGCTGACCGCCCTCTACCAGCGGCTCGAGGCCGGCCGGCCGGTCGAGACCGGCGACATCGACCGCGAGCTGCGCATGGGCGGGCCCGAGGACGACGGCGCCCGCGACGGCGACCAGCTCGACATGTTCCCCACCGGCCAGGTCGAGATCAAGACCCGCAAGAAACTGGTCGAACCGCGCACCGAGGCGCAAAAGGCCTATGTCCGCGCCCTGTTCGAGAACGAGATGGCCTTCGGCATCGGCCCGGCCGGCACCGGCAAGACCTATCTGGCGGTGGCGGTGGGGGTGAACATGTTCATCAACGGCCATGTCGACAAGATCATCCTGTCGCGCCCGGCCGTCGAGGCCGGCGAGAAACTGGGCTACCTGCCCGGCGACATGAAGGACAAGGTCGATCCCTACATGCAACCGCTCTACGACGCGCTGAACGATTTCCTGCCCGGCAAGCAACTGGCCAAGCTGATCGAGGACAAGAAGATCGAGATCGCGCCCCTGGCCTTCATGCGCGGCCGCACCCTGGCGCGCGCCTTCGTGGTGCTGGACGAGGCGCAGAATGCCACCTCGATGCAGATGAAGATGTTCCTGACCCGGCTGGGCGAAGGCTCGCGCATGGTGATCACCGGCGACCGCACCCAGGTCGACCTGCCACGCGGCGTGCAGTCGGGGCTGAAGGATGCCGAGCGGCTGCTCAACCGCATTCCCAATATCGCCTTCAACTATTTCACCGCCCGTGACGTGGTCCGCCACCCGCTGGTCGCCGCCATCATCGAGGCCTACGACAAGGATGCCGAGAGCGCCTGACCCTGCCGGGTCCGGTCTTCTCTGGTTCGGAAATATCCCGGGGGTCCGGGGGCAGCGCCCCCGGGGAACAGCCAAGTGCTCACCGACACGATCATCGAAGACGCCCGCTGGCAAATGGCCGGCCTTGCCGATCTCGCGGAAACCGCCGCCCGTGCCACGCTGGGCCACCTGGGCCTGGCGCCGGACAGCTACGAGATCGCCATCCTCGCCTGCGACGATACGCGCATCGCCGCGCTCAACGCCGATTTCCGCGGCAAGCCCACGCCCACCAACGTGCTGTCCTGGCCCGAGGAGGACCTGTCGTCAGAGACCGACGGCGCAAACCCCGAAGAGCCGCCGCAAGGGGGCGATGAGGGGCCGCAGAGCCTCGGCGACATCGCCCTGGCCTATGACACCTGCGCCCGCGAGGCGGTGCAGCAGGACAAGCCATTTCACGCTCATGTCACGCATCTTGTCGTTCACGGGGTATTACATCTTCTGGGATACGACCATATACGCGACATGGATGCCACTTTGATGGAAGGTCATGAGCGTGCCATACTTGGCAAATTGGGTCTTGCGGACCCATATTCATGATCACCCGGGCAATTCCCGCCCAAACGGACAGGACAATGGACGATACAGACCCCGGCTCTAAGGCAGCGCATCGCGCGCAAAGCGGAGCTTTCGATTCACGGACAACCGGATTCTTCCGCCGAATACTCTCGGCGTTCAACCGCTCGGAAAATTCCTCGTCGGGGATGAACGGCACCAGCCTGCCGGCGCCGACCCCGCCAACCCATGGCATGATCAACCTGCGCCGGCTCACGGTCGAGGATGTGGCCGTGCCCAAAGCCGATATCGTCGCCGTGCCGATCACCATCACCCGCGACGACCTGGTCGATGTCTTCCGCGAAAGCGGCATGAGCCGCCTGCCGGTCTACAACGGTACGCTCGACACGCCGGTCGGCATGGTCCACCTCAAGGATTTCGCGCTCAAGCACGGCTTCAACGGCAAGGGCGGGCGGTTCTCGCTCAAGGCGCTGTTGCGCCCGCTGCTCTTCGTGCCGCCCTCGATGACCATCGGCGTGCTGCTCACCAAGATGCAGGCCGAACGCCGCCACATGGCGCTGGTGATCGACGAATACGGCGGCGTGGACGGGCTGGCCACGATCGAGGACCTGATCGAACAGGTCATCGGCGAGATCGAGGACGAGCACGACACCGAGGACGACAAATACTGGACCCTGGAGAAATCCGGCAGCTACCTGGCCTTGGCCAAGACGCCGCTGGATGAATTCCAGGCCGAGATCGGCATGGACCTGACCGCCACCGACGATGTCGACGGCGAGGAGGTCGACACCCTGGGCGGGCTGGTCTTCATGCTGGCCGGGCATGTGCCCGCGCGCGGCGAGATGGTGCCGCATCCCGAAGGCCCGGAGTTCGAGGTCGTCGATGCCGATCCGCGGCGAATCAAGCGCCTCCGCGTCCGCCTGCAGGCCGGCCCGCGGCCTGCGCCCGCCGCTGCCGCCGCGCCTGCCGCCCCCGCGGCGGACGTCAAGGTCGGCTAGGCATGATCCCTTCCGTGGCCATGTGGCTCGGGGCCCGGGCCTGGCACCCCATGGCCGCCGCCGCGCTTTTGGGCGCGCTTTTGGCCAGCGGCCAGGCGCCGCTGGGCTGGGCCTGGCTGGCCTTTCCGGCGCTGATCGGCCTGATGGCGCTGGGGGCCACCGCGCGCGGCACGCGGCACGCGGCCTGGCTGGGATGGCTGGCGGGCACCGGCTATTTCGCCGCCGCGCTCAACTGGATCGTCGAGCCCTTCCTGATCGAGCCCGAGCTCTACGGCTGGCTCGCCCCCTTCGGACTGATCGGCCTGGCCGGCGGGTTGGCGCTGTTCTGGGCGCTGGCCTTCTGGGCCGCGCGGCGCCTGGGCGGTGGCGCGCTGCGGCTGGCGCTGGCCCTGAGCCTTGCGGAACTGGCGCGCGGCTATCTGCTGACCGGCTTTCCCTGGGCGCTGCTGGGCTATATCTGGACCGAGACCGTGCTTGCGCAACTGGCGGCCTGGATCGGGCCTTACGGGCTGACCGCGCTGACGCTGGGGATGGCGGCGCTGCCGGTCTGGCTGTGGCGCAGGGGGGGCCTTGCCCCGCCCATGCGCCGGGCCGGGCAGGCCTTGGGCGTCACCGTCGGGATCGGCGCCGTGCTGTGGTATACCGCCGTCACCCGCGCGGCCCAGCCTCTGCCCGAGGTCGCCGAGGCCCCGGTGCTGCGCCTGATCCAGCCCAATGCGCCGCAGCACCAGAAATGGGATCCCGAGATGATCCCGGTGTTCTTCAACCGCATGGTGACCTATTCCGCCCAAGGCCCCGCGCCCGACCTGATCCTCTGGCCGGAAAGCGCGGTGCCGGTTTTGCTCGAGGATGCCGCCGAAACGCTGGCCTATATCTCGGACCAGGCGCGCGGCGTGCCGATGCTGCTGGGCATCCAGCGCTCCGAGGGGCGGGATTTCTACAATTCGGCGGCCTTCGTGGATGACACCGGGCAGGTGGGCCAGGTCTACGACAAGTTCCACCTCGTGCCTTTCGGCGAATACATGCCCTTTCCCGCGCTCTGGCAGGGCCTGGGCATTCATGGCCTCGCATCGCGGGTCGACACCGGCTACAGCGCCGGGCCCGGCCCGCAGGTCATGGACCTCGGCTTTGCCCGCGCCCTGCCGCTGATCTGCTACGAGGCGGTCTTTCCGCAATATGTCCGCCAGGACGACCGGCCCGACCTGCTGGTGCAACTGACCAATGACGCCTGGTTCGGCGCCAATACCGGCCCCTACCAGCACCTCGCCCAGGCCAGGATGCGCGCCATCGAGAGCGGTCTGCCGATGGTGCGGGTGGCCAATACCGGGGTCTCGGCGGTGATCGACGCGCGGGGGCGGGTCACTGCCGCGCTGCCGCTCAACCAGGCGGGCTATCTCGATGCCGCGCTACCGGCGGCGCTGGCGCCCACGCTCTACAGCCGGACCGGGGACCTGCCGCTTTGGGTGTTGCTCATCCTATCCGCCTTGGCCGCAATCGCGGGCGATCGGCGCAAAGGCGATTGACGCCAGCCCGCGTCCGTCGTAGCGCAACCGCCATTCGGGCGTCGCAACGGCTTCCTGGCGCGGCGCCGACACACCAATGGAGCACTATTCATGTCCCGCGATACCTATATCTTCACCTCCGAATCCGTTTCGGAGGGCCATCCCGACAAGCTGTGCGACCGCATCTCGGATGCCATCCTCGACCAGCTTCTGATGGCCGAACCCAATGCCCGCGTCGCCTGTGAGACCTTTGCCACCTCGGGCCTCGTGGTGATCGGCGGCGAGGTCGGTCTGTCCGACCAGGAGCTTTTGAAAAACTACATGGGCCGCATCGGCCAGATCGCGCGGGACTGCATCCGCGACATCGGCTACGAGCAGGAGAAGTTCCACTGGAACACCTGCCACGTGCTGAACTTCCTGCACGAGCAATCGGCCCATATCGCCCAGGGCGTCGACAAGGACGGCGCCGGCGACCAGGGCATCATGTTCGGCCATGCCACCAACGAGACGCCCGAGCTGATGCCGGCGCCGATCCAGTATTCCCACGCCATCCTGCGGCGGCTGGCCCAGGTGCGCAAGGACGGCACCGAGCCGACGCTGCGCCCCGATGCGAAATCGCAGATCTCGGTGCGCTACGAGAATGGCAAGCCGGTGGGTGTGACCTCGATCGTGCTGTCGACCCAGCACGAGAGTGAGTTCCAGAAGTCCGACGATATCCGCGCCATTGTCGAGCCCTACATCCGCGAGGTGCTGCCCTCCGACTGGATCACCGAGGAGACCGAGTGGTGGGTCAACCCCACCGGCACCTTCGTGATCGGCGGTCCCGATGGCGACGCGGGCCTGACCGGGCGCAAGATCATCGTCGACACCTATGGCGGGGCGGCCCCCCACGGCGGTGGCGCGTTCTCCGGCAAGGACCCCACCAAGGTGGACCGTTCGGCCGCCTATGCCGCGCGCTACGTCGCCAAGAACGTGGTCGCCGCGGGCCTGGCCGAGCGCTGCACGGTGCAACTGTCCTATGCCATCGGCGTGGCCAAGCCGCTGTCGATCTACCTCGACACCTATGGCACCGAGACGGCAGACGTCGAGGCCATCGAGCGCGCCATTCCCAGGGTGATGGACCTGACCCCGCGCGGCATCCGCACGCACCTGGACCTGAACAAGCCGATCTACGAGCGGACGGCGGCCTATGGGCATTTCGGGCGTGAACCGGAGGCGGATGGTGGCTTCAGCTGGGAAAAGACCGACCTGGTCGAGGCGCTGAAGAAGGAAGTCTAGTTTCGCCGCGGCTTTGCCACGTCGACAAGACGGGGGGCTTTGCCCCCCGGACCCCCCAGGATATTTTTGAACCAGAGAAGAGACCTGTGAAGCGCATATCGTATGTGGAGCTCTCCAAGACCCTTGGGGCGCTGACCGAGGGCGAGAGCGATGAGGTTGCGCTGATGGCCACCATGGTCTGCGAAGTGCATCATGCGGACGACCGGTTTGACTGGACCGGGTTTTACCGGGTGGTGGCGCCGGAGATGCTGAAGATCGGGCCTTACCAGGGCGGGCATGGCTGCCTGACGATCCCGTTTTCGCGTGGCGTCTGTGGCGCGGCGGCGCGGACCGGGGAGGTGCAGCTTGTGGCGGATGTCGATGCCTTTCCCGGCCATATCGCCTGTGCATCCTCCACCCGATCCGAGATTGTCCTGCCGGTGCGGCGGGGCGATGGCACGCTGATTGGCGTGCTCGATATCGACAGCGATCAGCCGGGAGCCTTTGACGAAGCGGATGCCAAGGGTTTGGGCCTGTTGCTGGAACAGACCTTCGGCAGGCTCTGAGCGCTGCGCCGCGGCGTGAAATTTCCTTGCGGAATTTCACGACTCGCCTCACCGTGAAAAACGACGCGAAATTTTCACGGGTGATCCGGTGCAGCACCGAGCCGTCGACAGCCAGGGCCTTGGCGCCGATCTGCGCGCCCTGCGGCGTGCCCGCGGGCTGACGCTGGCCGACCTGGCGGAGCGGCTGGGGCGCTCGGTCGGCTGGCTGAGCCAGGTGGAGCGCGACCTCTCGGAGCCCTCGATCACCGATCTGCGCCATATCGGGGCGGTGCTGGATGTGCCCATGTCGCTGCTCTTCGGGCAGGCCCCGGCCCCGGCGGGCGAGGCGGGCCATATCGTGCGGCGCGCGGCGCGCAGGCCGCTGGGCTCGGGCGCGGCGGGGCTGGTGGAGGAATTGCTCTCGCCCGATCTGACCGACGATTTCGAGATGGTGCATTCCACCTTCCTGCCGCACAGTCGCATCCGCAATGTCGTGACGCGCCGGACGCAGGAGGTGGGCTACCTGATTTCCGGCAAGCTGGACCTCGAGATCTCGGGCACAGGCCACAAGCTCCATCCCGGCGACAGTTTCCGCATCCGCGGCGCACCGTTTCGCTGGAGCAACCCTTACGACGTGAAGGCCGAGGCGATCTGGGTCATCGCCCCGCCGATCTATTGACCCGACCAGGAGGCAAGACATGAGCGATTTTCCCAGCCAGACCCGCGTCGTCATCATCGGCGGCGGCGCCGTGGGGGCCTCTTGCGCCTATCACATTGCCCGCGCGGGGTGGGACGTGGTGCTGCTTGAGAAGAACGAGTTGACGGCGGGCAGTACATGGCATGCGGCGGGCAATTGCCCGTCGTTCAGCACCTCCTGGGCGGTGATGAACATGCAGCGCTATTCGCTGGATCTCTATCGGCGGCTGGCCGAGGAGGTGGATTACCCGATGAACTACCATGTCACCGGCTCGATCCGGCTGGGCCATTCGCGCGAGCGGATGATGGAGTTCGAACGCGCCATGGGCATGGGGCGCAAGCAGGGGCTGGCGCTCGAGATGATGCAGGTGAGCGATCTGAAGGAGCGCTATCCGTTCCTCGAGACCCATGACCTTGCCGGGGCGCTCTATGATCCCGACGATGGCGATATCGACCCGGCGCAGCTGACCCAGGCGCTGGCGCGGGGCGCGCGGATGGCGGGGGCGCGGATCGAGCGGTTCTGTCCCGCGACCGGGGTGAGCCGAAAGGGCGACCGCTGGATCGTGCATACCGACAAGGGCGATATCGCCTGCGAAAAGGTGGTGAATGCCGCAGGCTACTACGCGCAGCGCGTCGGCGAATGGTTCAAGCCTTATGGCGGGCGCACGGTGCCGATGGCGGTGATGTCCCATCAGTATTTCCTGACCGAACCGATCCCGGAGCTTGAGGCCTGGTCCAAGGACCACGGCAAGCTGCCGCTTCTGCGCGATGTCGACAGTTCCTACTACCTGCGCCAGGAGAAATACGGGCTGAACCTCGGCCCCTACGAGCGCAACTGCAAGGCGCATTGGATCACGCCGGACGACCCGATGCCCGAGGATTTCTCGTTTCAGCTTTATCCCGACGATCTCGACCGGCTGGAGTGGTATATCGGCGACGCCATGGCGCGGGTGCCGATCCTGGGCACCTCCGGGGTGGGGCGGGTGATCAACGGGCCGATTCCCTATGCCCCCGACGGTCTGCCGCTGATCGGGCCGATGCCGGGGGTACCGGATGCCTATGAGGCCTGCGTTTTCACCTTCGGCATCACGCAGGCGGGCGGCGCGGGCAAGGTGCTGGCGGAATGGGTGACCGAGGGCGCCACGGAGTGGGACATGTGGGCCGTCGATCCGCGGCGCTACACCGATTACACCGATCCGGAGTATTGCGTGGCCAAGGCGGTGGAGGTTTACGGCCACGAATACGCCATGCACTTCCCGCATCACCGTTGGCCGGCCGCACCGGACCGCAAGACCTCGCCCTTGCATGGGCGGCTGCAGGAGGCGGGCGCGCAGTTCGGTGTCTACGGCGGCTGGGAGCGGGCCAACTGGTTTGCCAAACCGGGCGACGACACCAGCGAAGCGGCGACCCAGACCTGGGAGCGGGACGGGCCGTGGGAGGCGCGCGTGGCCGAGGAATGCGCCGCGGTGCGCGATCATTGCGGCATCCTGCCGATTTCGGGCTTCACCCGGCTCAAGGTCGAAGGGCCGGGGGCGCGGGACTTTGTCGACGGGCTGACCGCCTCGCGGCTGCCCAGGCCGGGGCGGATCGGGCTGGCTTATTTCCCCGACGCGCGGGGGCGGATCGTCACCGAATGCTCGGTCATGGTGCATGGAGAGGATGACGTGGGCCTGATTACCGCCGCCGCCGCGCAGTGGCATGATGCCGAGCATTTCTCGCGCCAAGCGCCGGAGGGAATCACCGTCAGCGATCATTCGGCGGAGGTCGAGTGCCTGCTGGTCACCGGGCCAAAGGCGCGCGAGATCCTCGCGCCGTTGACCGATCACGACCTGTCCTTGCCGTGGCTGTCGGTGAGCCTCAACGGCCAGGTGGCGGGCAAGGACTGCGCGCTGATCCGGGTGTCCTTTGCCGGGGAGTTGGGCTGGGAGGTTCACTGCGCGCCGGACGATGCGCCCGCGATCTGGGATGCGCTGACCGAGGCGGGGGCACGGCCCTTCGGCATGTTCGCGCTGAATGGCCTGCGGATCGAAAAGGGCTATCGCGCGTGGAAGGGCGATCTTTCGACCGATTACACGCTGCTCGAGGGCGGGCTCGACCGCTTCATCGATTGGTCCAAGGACTTCACCGGCAAAGCGGCGCTGGAGGCCGAGAAACAGCAAGGCCCCACCAAGCGTTTCGTCACCCTGATCATCGAGGGCGGCACTTGCGATGCGCCTTACATGTCGACCATCTGGTCCGGAGACACCGCGGTGGGCGAGGTGACCTCCGCCGCCTGGGGCTACCGGGTGGGCGCGCATGTGGCGCTGGGCATGGTGCGCAGCGACCTGGCCACGCCGGGCACCGCGCTGGAGGTCGAGATCTTCGGCCAGCGCTTTCCGGCCCGGGTGCAATCCGACGCGCCGCTCTGGGATCCGGCGAACGAAAGGCTGCGGACATGAGCGAAATCACGCTGCTCGACGGTGGCATGGGGCAGGAGCTGATCACCCGCTCGGGCGATGCGCCGACGCCGCTCTGGTCGACGCAAGTGATGGCGGACCATCCCGGGCTGGTGGCCGAGATCCACGGCGCCTATTTCGCCGCGGGGGCCACGATCGCCACCGCCAATACCTATGCCATCCACCGTGACCGGCTGGCGGGCACCGCCCAGGAAGACCGCTTCGCCGCGCTGCATGCCGCTGCGCTGGACGAGGCCGAGACCGCCCGCGACACCCATGGCTCCGGGCGCATCGCCGGGGCGCTTGGGCCGCTGAGGGCCAGCTACCGGCCCGACCTGCACCCGCCGCATGACGAGGCGGTGAAGCTTTACGCCGAGGTCATCGCGCTCTGGGCGGATCGCGTCGACCTGATAATTTGCGAAACCGTCGCCTCCCTCGCCCATGCTCGCGCGGTGCTCGAGGCTGCTTTGCCGTCCGGCAAACCGGTCTGGCTGGCCTGCACCGTGGATGACGAGGACGGGCGGCTCTTGCGCTCCGGCGAAGCGATGGCCGAGGCCGCAGAGCTGGCCGCCGAGAGAGGTGCCGCCGCGGTGCTGGCCAATTGCTCGGCGCCCGAGGCGATGCCCGCCGCACTCGACGCCATGGCGCCCGCGGGCCTGCCCTATGGCGCCTATGCCAATGCCTTCACCCGGATCACCAAGGACTTCCTGAAGGACAAACCCACCGTCGACGCCCTCTCGCCCCGCCGCGACATGGGCCCCGACACCTATGCCAATCACGCCCTGTCCTGGATCGCGCAAGGTGCCACCATCGTCGGCGGCTGCTGCGAAACCGGCCCCGCCCATATCGCCGAAATCGCCCGCCGCCTGAAAGCCGCAGGCCACGAGATCACCTGATCATTCTCCGGTTCTGCAAATATCCCGGGGGTCCGGGGGCAGCGCCCCCGAACGGCCCGGCCAGCCAAAGAGAGCCTCACCATGCCAGAACTCCCCGACAAGGCCCGCGCTGTCATCATCGGCGGTGGCATCATCGGCTGCTCCGTCGCCTATCACCTGACCCGGCGCGGCTGGCGTGATGTCGTCCTGCTGGAGCGCAAGCAGTTGACCTCCGGCACCACCTGGCACGCCGCGGGGTTGATCGCGCAACTGCGCGCCACCGCCAACATGACGCGGCTGGCGAAATACAGCCAGGAGCTCTACGGCACGCTGGAGGCCGAAACCGGCATCGCCACCGGCTTCAAACGCGTGGGCTCGATCACCGTGGCGCTGACAGGTGAACGGATGGAGGAACTGGCCCGTTCCGCCGGGATGGCGCGCGCCTTCGGGGTCGAGATCGAGGAGATCGGGCCGGAGGAGATTGCCCGCCGCTACGAAAATCTCAACCTCGATGGCGTGGTGGGCGGCGTCTACCTGCCCAAGGACGGACAGGGCGACCCGGCGAATATCGCGCTGGCGCTGGCCAAGGGCGCGCGGCAGCGCGGCGCGAGGGTGGCGGAGCGGACGAAAGCCACCGGCGTCACGCGCGCTGGTCAAAGGATCACCGGTGTCGACTGGCAGGGCGAGGATGGCAGCAGCGGCCATATCGCCTGTGACCAGGTCATCAACTGCGCGGGCATGTGGGGCCGCGAAGTGGGCGCGATGCTGGGCACCACCGTGCCGCTGCAGGCCTGCGAACACTTCTACATCGTCTCGGAACCCATCGCCGGGCTGACGTCATTGCCGGTGCTGCGGGTGCCGGATGAGTGCGCCTATTACAAGGAGGACGCGGGGAAAATCATGCTGGGCGCTTTCGAGCCGGTGTCCAAGCCCTGGGGCATGGCGGGCATCCCCGAGAGCTTCGAGTTCGACCAGCTGCCCGAGGACTTCGACCACTTCGAGCCGATCCTCGAACAGGCGGTCAACCGGATGCCGATGCTGGCCGAGGCGGGCATCCACACCTTCTTCAACGGCCCCGAAAGCTTCACCCCCGACGACGCCTATCACCTCGGCCTCTGCCCGGGGATGGAGAACGTCTGGGTGGCCGCCGGGTTCAACTCCATCGGCATCCAGTCCGCGGGCGGCGCGGGGATGGCGCTGGCCGAGTGGATGGACACCGGCGAAAAACCCTTCGATCTGGGCGACGTGGACATCGCGCGGATGATGCCGTTCCAGGGCAATCGGCACTACCTCGTGGCGCGCGCGACCGAGACTCTCGGGCTGCTCTATGCCGACCATTTCCCCTATCGCCAGAAGGCCTCCGCCCGCGGCATCCGCCGCTCGCCCTTCCATGCGCAGCTGGAGGCGCGCGGCGCGGTCTTCGGCGAGTTGGCGGGCTGGGAGCGCGCCAACTGGTTCGCGCGGGAAGGGCAGGCGGCGGCGTATCGCTATTCCTGGAAGCGGCAGAACTTCTTCGACAACGTGGGCGCGGAACTGGCTGCGGTGCGGGGGGGCGTGGGCATGTACGACATGACGTCTTTCGGCAAGCTGCGGGTCGAGGGGCGGGAGGCGCAGGCCTTCCTGAACCATGTCTGCGGCAATGACATGGAGGTGGCACCGGGGCGCATCGTCTATACGCAATTCCTCAACGCGCGGGGCGGGATCGAGGCGGATGTGACGGTGACCCGCCTGTCGGAAACCGCCTTTCTCGTCGTCACCCCCGCCGCCACTCGGCTGGCCGACGAGACCTGGCTGCGCCGTCATCTGGGCGAGTTCGCCGTCACGATCACCGACATGACCGCCGCCGAGGGCGTGCTGGCGGTGATGGGGCCGAAGTCCCGCGACCTGCTGCAAGCGGTCTCGCCCAATGATTTCTCCAACGCCACCAACCCCTTTGGCACCGCGCAGGAGATCGAGATCGGCATGGGGCTGGCCCGGGCGCATCGGGTGTCCTATGTCGGCGAGCTGGGCTGGGAGATCTACGTCAGCAGCGACATGGCCGCGCATGTCTTCGAGGTGCTGGCCGAGGCAGGGATGGACCACGGGCTGAAGCTCTGCGGGATGCACATGATGGATTGCGCGCGCGCCGAGAAGGCGTTTCGCCACTTCGGCCATGACATCACCTGCGAGGATCACGTGCTCGAGGCGGGCTTGGGCTTTGCGGTCAAGACCGACAAGGGCGATTTCATCGGCCGCGACGCGGTGCTGGCGAAACGCGAGGCGGGGCTGTCGCGCCGGATGGTGCAATTCCTGCTCAAGGACCCCGAGCCGCTGCTTTACCACAACGAGCCGATCCTGCGCGATGGGCAGATCGTCGGCCATCTGACCTCGGGCGCCTATGGCCATCACCTGGGCGGGGCGATCGGGCTGGGCTATGTGCCCTGCCCGGGCGAAAGCGCGGCAGAGGTGCTGGCCTCGCGCTACGAGATCGACGTGGCCGGTACCCGGGTCGCGGCAGAGGCCGCGCTGAAGCCCCTCCATGATCCGCGCGGCGCGCGGGTCCGGGCCTGAGGCCGGCGCTGTGAGCTGAGCGTCAAAAGCCCGGGCCGCGCGCCCCGGCGAATTGACGCCGGGGGGCTGCGGCTTGCAAGCTGGCGGCGCCCCCCCCTGCGCCCGCGAAGGCCTTCATGCTGAAATTCTACGCCCTGCACGACAGCCTCAAGCCGCCGATGAAGGCCGACCCGGCGGCGCTGGGCCGCTTGCCGCTCTCGGCATTTCAATATTGCGAGGCGGTGCGCACCGCCTCGGCCCTCGGCTGGTATGTCTTTCCGCCGCGCGATTTCAGCGTTCTGTTCGACGGCCAGGAGGTGTTTCTGGCCGAGGAGGGCGACTGGCGCGCCCTGCGCTCCGAGCCCCTGGGGCCGGAGGTCGAGGCAGAGTGGGACGCGCGCCTTGCGCCGCGGTTCGGGCCGGTGCCGAATTTCCTCGAAGACCTGTCGGACACCGGCATCCTGCAGGTCTGGAGCGGCTATTTCGTGACCACCGATCCCGGCGAGTTCCTGCACGTCCGGCCGCTGGTCAACGTGCATACCAAAAGCTCGCATTGGTGTTACGAGGGCAACGTCGAGACCGATCACTTCGCGCCGTTTCCGCTGTTCGTGAACCTTCAGTTGGTGCGCACCAATGCCGAGATCTTCTTTCCCCGCGATTTCCCGCTGTTCCAGGTCTCGGTGGTGCAGGCCAGCAGCCTGGCCTGCAACGGCGCCGCCGAGACCCTTGCGCTGAGCGACCCGGGCTTTCCGGCAGAGGGCTTGCAGACCACGCTGCGCCGGGCCGGGGCGCCGCGCAAGGCGCCGGGGCAATACGGGGCCCATATCCGCCGCGCCCGCAAACGCGAGACCTGAGGCGGGGATCCCTGGCCGGATGGGGCCTGCGTCGGTCGGTTTGACGAAACCGCGCCTTCCGCCGGAATGTTTCATTTGCAAGGTTTCAATTCACAGGGCCCGGCAATGGGTTGCGGCGCTCCTTGCGCCATTCGCACCGGTGTCCGAACGGCAAGAAGCGGCGCCGCGGGGCGTTTCGGGAGATTTGCGAAGGGGCGGGAGTTTCGACCCAGGTCCCCTCGGGAATTGTCAGGAAATCACCGGGCCGCGGCAATTTGCGCCGCAATTGCGCAGGCCCAAGCCCGGAAAAGGCAGCGGCACAAAAGAAACGCCGACGACATCGCGGCATTCGGATTTATCCCGTCGCGGCAATTCCGCGAAGGCACGGAATGCCGCGACAGGTTAACACGTCATACTTGTGACGAAACTATCCGTTCAACCCTTGGTTAGCTTGACCGGAAGCCGCCCGGCGCCGATCGAGGGACGCGGGGTCTGGGCAATGAGCTTGGGTTTGGGAAGGGACATCTGTTTCTCCTCTGGTCTGAAAGCGGCGATGCGCGCGATGGAAACGGCGCGCTCTCGCCCTTGGCCGGACCCGGCGAAGATCGAGGCATCACCCGATTTCCGCACAGCGCCGGGCGGATGAGGTCATCCGCAAAACCGAAGATTGAAACTGAAGGGGGATCGAGCAACCAAAGGTATTCCGAATTCATTCAGATGTCGGAATTATTCACGTTATAATCACGACAGCCTCACGGCGGCATTTGATACAATGGCGTGACGAATGGTGTCTTGACGATTGGATTGCGTTTTTCTGACGGAAGGGTAGTGTCGACTGACACTTCGGGGGAAGGACGACCAGATTTGACCGAGCGCTTCAAAGTGCAGTATTTCGGCACCTTTACCATGGTGGCGCCGGATGGCCGGGACGTGACGCCGCGCGGCTCGAAGGCCCGCGGCCTGCTGGCGCTGGTCTGCGAGGCCGGCAACATGCGGCGCGGGCGGCGCTGGCTGGAATCCATGCTCTGGAGCGACCGCTCGCCCGCCCAGGCCCGCGGCAGCCTGCGCCAGACCCTGACCGAATTGCGCCAGGCGCTGGGCTCGGCCCGCTCGGTGCTGTCGACCAACCGGCTCGAAGTCTGGCTGGACCCCGCGCTTGTGGACACCGACCTCGACCCCCGCTCCGGCTTGCGCGCGCCCGACCGGGCCTTGCTGGAAGGGCTCGACGTGCGCGACCCGGCCTTCGACGGCTGGAAACAGGCGCTCGAGACCCGGCTGGCCGAGACCGGCGCCGCCCTGCCCGCCGCCCCGCCAGAGACCGGCGCGCCGCACAAGCTGACCATTCGCGCCGCGCTTTCCCAGGCCGGCAGCGCCATCGAGCGGATCACCAGCCAGATCGTCGCCGACCAGGTCGCCAAGACCCTCGAGGACCGCCTGTCGTCGGTGCGTTTCGCCGATTACCAGCGCCGGCCGAGCCAGGCCGCGCCCGATATCGAGATCCGCTGCGACGTGGCCGAGGATGGCCAGCGCGGCGTCGTCTTCCTGCGGGTCGAAAGCGGCCACGACGGGCAGTTGCTGTTTTCCGACCACCGCAGCGTGCCGGGCGTCGGCTCGGACATCCTTTGCGCCGAGGTGATTGCCGGGCTGGTGCATTCGGCGGCCTCGAAGATCGTGCACCGCCTGCCGACGATAAGCGACCTGCACCGGCCCGAGGTGGCGGCGCTGGGCTATTCCAGCCTCGGGCTGCGCAAGCTGGCGAGGTTCGATCCCCAGGCGATCGACGCCGCCCAGGGCTATTTCCACCGGGCCTACGAGGCGGATTCCAACGGCGTCTACCTGGCCTGGCGGGCCTTCGTGCGCATGGCGCAACTGGTGGAAGGCGCGGGCGGCGCGCACAAGGCGCTGCTGGAAGAGACGCAGGCGCTGACCCGCCGGTCGCTCGAGTCGGCGCAGGACAACGGGCTGGCCATGGCGCTGGTAGCGCTGACCCGGATCATGCTCGAGGACGATCTGCAGCAACCGGCGGAACTGGCGCAGCAGGCGATGCTGTGGAACGACAACAACCTCTTTGCCCGCCAGACCCTGGCCGTGGCCCATAGCGCCGTGGGCGACACGAAGAAGGCTTATGAGCTGTCCAGCGCCTGCCGCCGCGCCGCGCCCGACGACGACGAGTTGAGCCACCTTTGGGATCTCTACCATGCGCTGGTCTGCATCTCCGCCGGGCGGCTGCCCGAGGCGCGGTTGGCCGCCGCCCGCGCCTGCGCCGCCGCGCCCGGCTTTGTCGCGCCGCGGCGGCAGCTGGTGGCGCTCTGCGCCAATGCCGGCGACATGAAGGGCGCGCGGATGTATCTCGACCAGCTCAAGGGGCTCGAGCCGGGCTTTTCGCTGGACCGCTATCTCAACGATCCCGACTACCCCAACCTGACCCTGCGCAAGGCCGGGCTGATCGATCCCCTGCGGCGGCTCGATCTCGAGGGCTGAGGCCGGGTGCCGCCGCTTGCAATCGCCCGGGCCGCGTGAAACGCTCGGTTCATGACGGTCACGCTTGCGCATATCCTTGCCGCCGCCGCCAATATCCGCGGCCGGGCCGATGCGACACCGCTGGTGCCCTCGCCCTTCCTGCGCCACGCCACCGGGCAGGACGTGCTGCTGAAGCTGGAGATCGCCCAGCCGATCGGCGCCTTCAAGCTGCGCGGCGCCTTGAACGCCCTGGCCCTGCTGCCCGAGGGCGCACAGGGCGTGACCTGCTGTTCCACCGGCAACCATGGCCGGGGCGTCGCCTGGGCCGCAAGGGCCAGGGGGCTGCGGGCGGTGGTCTGCATGTCGGACCTGGTGCCGCAGGCCAAGGTGGCGGGCATCCGCGCGCTGGGCGCCGAGGTCCGCATCATCGGGCGCTCGCAGGACGCCGCACAAGCCGAGGTCCGGCGGCTGGTGGCGGCCGAGGGGCTGGCCGAGATCCCGCCCTTCGACGATGCGGCGGTGATTGCCGGGCAGGGGACCATCGGGCTGGAACTGCTCACGGCGCGGCCCGACCTCGACACCCTGCTGATCCCGCTGTCGGGCGGGGGTCTCGCGGCGGGCATCGCGGTGGCGGCGCGGGCGATCAAGCCGGGCATCCGGCTGATCGGTGTGACCATGGAGCGCGGCGCGGCGATGCAGGCCGCGCTTGCCGCCGGCCACCCGGTCGAGGTCGCCGAGGTGGCCAGCCTTGCCGACAGTCTCGGCGGCGGGATCGGGCTGGACAACCGGCTGTCCTTTCCGCTCTGCCGCGATCTGCTGGACGAGGTGGTGCTGGTCAGCGAAGCCGAGATCTACCACGCCGTGCAGGTGCTGTTCTACGAGGACCGGCTGGTGGCCGAGGGCGCCTCGGTGGTGGGGCTGGCGGCCTGTCTTTCGGGCAAGGTGCGGCTGGAGGGGCCCGCGGCGACGGTGATCACCGGGCGCAACCTCGACATGGGGCAATTCCTGGCGGTGGTGACCGGCCAGGACGTGACGCTGGGCGAGACAGTGGTGAAAGGACGGGCCTATGGCGCATGACATCCGCATCGTGACCGAGGCCGAGTTGCGCGTTGTGGTGCAGCTTGACCTGGCGACGGTCGACGTGATCGAGGCGGCCTTCGCGGCGCTGGCGCGCGGCGATGTGGTGATGCCGCCGATCCTGTCGATGGCGCTGAAGGAGGCGCATGGCGAGGTCGATGTGAAGACCGCCTATATCCCCGGCTTCGACAGTTTCGCGATCAAGGTCAGCCCCGGGTTCTTCGACAATCCCAAGCTGGGGCTGCCCTCGCTCAACGGGTTGATGATCCTGTTTTCCGCCCGCACCGGGCTGGTCGAGGCGGTGTTTCTCGACAATGGCTACCTGACCGACATCCGCACCGCCGCCGCCGGCGCCGTGGCGGCGCGCCATATGGCCCCGGCAGAGGTCGAGACCGCGGGCGTGATCGGCACCGGCGTGCAGGCGCGCCTGCAGATGCAGGCGGCGCACCTGGTGCGACCCTTCCGCCGGGTGCTGGTCTGGGGGCGCGACGCAACCAGGGCCGAGGCCTGCGCCGCCGATCTGCGCGCCAGCCTGGAGGTGGAGGCCGAGGTCGCCGTCACGCCCGAGGCCCTGGTGCGCGACAGCCAGCTGGTGGTGACGACGACCCCGGCGCGCGCGCCGATGGTCGAGGCGGATTGGCTGCATGATGACCTGCACATCACCGCCATGGGCGCCGACCAGCCGGGCAAGACCGAGATCGCGCCCGCAGCGCTGGCCGCCGCCGGGCTTTACGTCTGCGACCGGGTCAGCCAGTGCGAGACCTCGGGCGAGTTGCGCGGCGCGCGGGCGGCGGGGCTCTGGACCGGCGGGGTGCCGCGGGAGCTGGGCGAGATCGTGGCCGATGGGCTGGGCCCCCGCCCGGGCTGCACGATCTGCGACCTGACCGGCACCGGCGCGCAGGACACCGCCATCGCGGCCCATGTCTTTGCCCGGCTGGGCACGACCGGCACCCGGATCCGGACCTGAGCCATGGCGCTTGATCCCCGCGACTTCGACATCCTCAAGGTGCTCCTGCGCGAGGGCCGGATTTCCAAGACGCAACTGGCCGACCGGGTGAACCTCTCGCCGACCCCCTGCTGGAACCGGCTACGCAAGCTGGAGGACTCGCGGGTGATCGAGGGCTATTCCGCCCGCCTCGACCTGCGCCGCATCGCGCCGCATACGGCGGTCTTCGTGGTGGCGGAACTGACTGATCACCTCGCCCCGAGCTTCGCGCTCTTCGAACAGGCGATCCGCGAGGTCGACGAGGTGACGGGATGCTGGGCGCTGGGCGGCGGCTATGACTACCTGTTGCAGGTGCTGTGCCGCGACGTGGACGGGTTTCAGCGGCTGATGGACGGGCTGCTGGAGCGCGATATCGGGCTGAAGCGCTACTATTCCTACATCGTGACCAAGAATGTGAAGGGCGACGGACCGCCGCCGCTGGATATCCTGCTGGACGCGAGGTCTCGGGAGGGATCCTGACCTGACGCGGCCCTTGCGCGGCCCGCGCCCCGGACCTGATCCGGGGCCTCCGGGCCAGGGTGGAGATGAGGTCCCCCGGATCAAGTCCGGGGCAGGCCGGATCAGGTCCGGGACTGCGGCGGGAGCGTGGCGGTTGTTCGGGGTCGGGCCGAAAGGACAGTTCCTCTCCGGGCCGCCTTGAGAAAAGAGACATCCTCTCGCATGGCGCGGATTTCGGCCCCATCGGCCTGGCTTCGCGTGGCATCCTGCCCCGGAAACGCAAGTCGAGGGAGTTTGCGCCATGTCCCACCACCCGGTTCGCATCACCGCCGATCTCGATGACGCGCGGCTGATCCGCAGCTTTGCTTATGTCAACGGCAAGTGGGTCTCGGGCGAGAGCGGCGAGATGATCGCCGTCACCGATCCCGCCAGCGGCGAGCAGGTGGGCGAGGTCGCGCGGCTGACCCCCGACCAGTCCCGCGCCGCGGTGGATGCGGCACAGGCGGCCTTTGCCACCTGGTCGCTGACCCTGCCGCAGGACAAGGCGCGGCTCCTGCGGCGCTGGCATGACCTGATGCTGGAGCACCGCGAGGACCTGGCGCGGCTGATGGTGATGGAACAGGGCAAACCCCTGTCCGAGGCGCGGGGCGAGATCGACTATGCGGCCTCTTTCGTCGAGTTCTATGCCGAGGAAACCCGCCGGCCCAATATCGAGGGTGTGACCAGCCATCTGCCCGATGCCGAGGTCGAGCTCTGGCGCGAGCCGGTGGGGGTGGCGGCGCTGATCACGCCGTGGAATTTCCCCTCGGCCATGCTGACGCGCAAGGCCGCCGCGGCCCTGGCGGCGGGCTGTACCGTGGTGGCGCATCCTTCGGCCGAGACGCCGTTCTCGGCGCTGGCGCTGGCGGAACTGGCCGAGCGGGCGGGCGTGCCTCCGGGGGTGTTCAACGTCATCACCGGCGATGCCGCGACCGTCGTGACGCCCTGGTGCGCCGATCCGCGGGTGCGGGTGCTGTCCTTCACCGGCTCGACCGAGGTGGGGCGGCTGCTTTACCGGCAATCGGCGGCGACGGTGAAGAAACTGGTGCTGGAACTGGGCGGCCATGCGCCGGTGATCGTCTTTGCCGGTTGCGATCTGGGGCAGGCGGTGGACGAGACGATCAAGGCCAAGTTCGCCACCTCGGGGCAGGATTGCCTCGGCGCCAACCGGATTTTCGTGGAACGGGGCATTTACGATGCCTTCTGCGCGAAGTTCGTGGCGGCGACGGAAGCGCTCAGCATCGGCAGGGGAATGGACGACCCCGACATCGGCCCGCTGATGAACGAAAAGGCGGTGCAAAAGCAGGAGGCGCATGTGGCCGATGCGCTGGCCAGGGGCGCGCGGCTGCTGTGCGGCGGGGCGCGCCATGCGCTGGGGCCGCTGTTCTATCAGCCGACGGTGCTGGCGGATGTGCCGGCGGAGGCGGATATCCTGCACGAGGAGACCTTCGGGCCGGTGGCGGCGATCCTGCCCTTCGACAGCGAGGACGAGGTGGTGGCGCGGGCCAATGACAGCGAATACGGGCTGGTGGCCTATGTCCACTCGCAGGATCCGCGGCGCATCTACCGGGTCAGCCGGGCCTTGCAGTTCGGCATGGTGGCGGTCAATCGCACCAAGGTCACCGGCGCGCCGATCCCCTTTGGCGGGATGAAGCAGTCCGGGCTTGGCCGCGAAGGGGCGAGACAGGGGATGGAGGCCTTTACCGAGATCAAATACGTTTGCCGCGATTGGGGGTGAGCGCCCTTGCGCACCCTCCCGAGCGGCGCGCCGGTGGCCCCTGCGGGAGCCTCCGGCGGGAGTTTACCTGGCAAGATGAAGGGGCTGGACGGCGCTTGAAGGCCCGAAGGCAGAAAGGACGACGATGCTGAAGAACGACATGCTGGAGCAATGGGACCGGGAGAATTTCT
Organism: Paracoccaceae bacterium; assembly: GCA_006226775.1. Lineage (GTDB taxonomy): Bacteria > Pseudomonadota > Alphaproteobacteria > Rhodobacterales > Rhodobacteraceae > Marinovum. The sequence continues at coordinate 87,068 of SBGD01000031.1, forward strand.
TTCATCCCTCGACTCACCTGGCGGAATTTGCCCGCGGCACCCTGCCCCAGCGGGTGATCAAGACCGGCGACGGCTGCCATATCGAGGATCGCGAGGGCAACCGGCTGCTGGATGCCTTTGCCGGGCTTTACTGCGTGAACGTGGGCTATGGCCGCAAGGAGATTGCCGAGGCGATTGCCGAACAGGCGCATGAGCTGGCCTATTACCATTCCTACGTGGGCCATGGCACCGAGGTGTCGATCACCCTGGCCAAGATGATCCTCGACCGGGCGCCCGAGCATATGTCGAAGGTCTATTTCGGGCTTTCGGGGTCGGATGCCAACGAGACCAATGTCAAGCTGATCTGGTATTACAACAATATTCTCGGGCGGCCCGAGAAGAAGAAGATCATCTCGCGCTGGCGGGGCTATCATGGCTCGGGGCTGGTGACCGGGTCGCTGACCGGGCTGGAGCTGTTTCACAAGAAATTCGACCTGCCGCTGGCGCAGGTCGTCCATACCGAGGCGCCGTATTATTTCCGTCGCGACGACCTCGGCCAGAGCGAGGCCGATTTCGTGGCGCATTGCGTGGCCGAACTGGAGGCGCTGATCGAGCGGGAAGGGGCGGAGACCATTGCCGCCTTCATCGGCGAGCCGGTGCTGGGCACCGGGGGGATCGTGCCGCCGCCGGAGGGCTATTGGGCGGCGATCCAGCAGGTGCTGGACAAGCATGACATCCTGCTGGTGGCCGACGAGGTGGTGACCGGCTTCGGGCGGCTGGGCACGATGTTCGGGTCCGACCACTACGGGATGAAGCCGGATCTGATCACCATCGCCAAGGGGCTGACCAGCGCCTATGCGCCGCTTTCGGGCTCGATCGTCAGCGACCGGATGTGGCAGGTGCTGGAGCAGGGCACCGACGAGAACGGGCCGATCGGTCATGGCTGGACCTATTCCGCCCATCCGATCGGGGCGGCGGCGGGGGTGGCGAACCTCAAGCTGCTGGACACCATGGGGCTGGTGATGAATGCCGGAGAGACCGGGGCCTATTTCAACAAGGTCATGGGCGAGGCGCTGGGCGATCATGCCCATGTCGGCGATATCCGCGGCGCGGGCATGCTCTGCGCGGTGGAATTCGTCCAGGACCGCGAGCGCCGGAGCTTCTTTGACGCCGGTGACAAGGTGGGGCCGCGGGTGGCCGCGGCGCTGCTCGAGCAGGGGGTGATCGGGCGGGCCATGCCGCAGGGCGATATCCTGGGCTTTGCGCCGCCCTTCTGCCTGACCCCGGCGGAGGCCGACGAGGTGGCCGAGAAGACCGCGACCGCCGTGGCGCAGGTTCTGGGCTGAGGCGCGGCGCGGGCGGGCGGGGCACGGGGTCGCCCCGCCCGCCCGCGCTTTAGGGCTGGAGGGTCGCGGAGGTTCATCCTAGGTTCCGGGGGCTGTCCATTCACAGATGCCCGGAGGCGCAAGTGCCCGGTTCGACCGATCCAGCCCCCTATCTCATCGCCCCCGACCCGGCGGCGCCGCGCCTGACCCGCAGGCTGAGCGGCACCGATCACGAGGGCCGCAGCCAGGAGGTCGCGGTGGTCGAGGAGCGGCCGCTGACCATCTTCCTCAATTCGCGCGAGATCGTGACGGCGATGACCATCGGCGATTACCCCGAATACCTCGCGCTGGGGTTCCTGCTGAACCAGGGGATGCTGCGGCGCGAGGACGCGGTGACCGGCGTCGATTACGACGCCGATCTCGAGGTGGTGGTGGTGCGCACGGCGGTCGAGACCAGCCACGAGGAAAAGCTGAAGAAGAAGACCCGCACCAGCGGTTGTGCGGTGGGCACGGTCTTTGGCGACATGATGGAGGGGCTGGAGGGGCTGACCCTGCCGCAGGCGGAGTTGCGGTCGAGCTGGCTATATGCGCTGTCGGCGCGGATCAACCGGACGCCCTCGCTCTATCTCGAGGCCGGGGCGATCCATGGCACGGTGCTGTGCCGGCGCGATCAGCCCTTGGTCTACATGGAGGATGTCGGGCGCCACAACGCGGTGGACAAGATCGCCGGCTGGATGTTCTCCGAAGGCGTGGGCGCGGCGGACAAGATGCTCTATACCACCGGGCGGCTGACCTCGGAGATGGTGATCAAGACCGCGCTGATGGGCATCCCGTTGCTGGCCTCACGCTCGGGCTTTACCGCCTGGGGGGTCGAGATCGCGCGGCAGGTGGGGCTGACGCTGATCGGGCGGATGCGGGGCAAGCGGTTCCTGTGCCTTTCGGGGGCGGAGCGGATCACCTGGGATGTCGACCCGGCGGATGTGCCCGACGAAGAGCACAGACATCGCCGCAAGGGGGCCGAGGGATGAGCCGGGCGGGGAAAAATCTTCAAAGATTTTTGCAAATTCCTTTGAAGGAATTTGGGTGCGCCCGGCATCGGGCGCTGCGGCCATGACCCGGCCTTTGGGGGTGATCCTGGCCGGGGGACGGGCGACGCGGATGGGCGGGGGCGACAAGTGCCTCTTGCCGCTGGGCGGGCGGACGATCCTCGACCGGGTGATCGCGCGGCTGCGCCCGCAGGTTGACGGGCTGGCGCTCAATGCCAATGGCGATCCCGGGCGTTTTGCCGGCTGTGGCCTGCCGGTGGTGGCGGATTCGGTCGTGGGCTTTGCCGGGCCTTTGGCCGGGGTGCTGGCGGGGCTGGACTGGGCCGCGGCGCAGGGCGGCGAGGCGATCGTGACCGCGGCGGCGGATACGCCGTTCTTCCCCAACGACCTGGTGGCGCGCCTGCAGACCGAGGCGGCGGGGCAGCGCCATCCGCTGGTGCTGGCCGCGACAAAGCGCGCGGGCGAGCAGACCCGTTCGATGTCGAAAGGCGGCTATGTGCGGCACCCGACCTTCGGGCTCTGGCCGGTGGCGCTGCGCGAGGATCTGCGTGCGGCGCTGCAGGGCGGGGTCAAGAAGGTGGTGCTCTGGACCGATCCCCATGGCGGGCGCGAGGCGCTTTTCCCCGAGGAAGCGGCGTTCTTCAACGTCAATACGCCTCAGGATCTGAAACGCGCGGAGGCGATGCTGGCATGAGGCTTTACGGGGTGACCGGCTGGAAGAACTCGGGCAAGACCGGGCTGATGGAGCGGCTGGTGGCCGAGATCACCGGGCGGGGGTTCACCGTGTCGACGGTGAAACATGCCCATCATACGTTCGACGTGGACCAGCCGGGCAAGGATTCGCACCGTCACCGGCAGGCGGGGGCGGCGCAGGTGCTCTTGTCGTCGCGCAACCGGGTGGCGCTGATGACCGAATTGCGCGGCGCGGACGAGCCGCCGCTGGAGGCGCTGCTGGCACAGCTGGCGCCATGCGACCTGGTGCTGATCGAAGGCTACAAGCGCGACCGCCATCCCAAGATCGAGGCCCATCGCGCCGCCACCGGCCAGCCGCTGATCGCGCCGGGGGACGCGACGATCCGCGCGGTCGCCTCGGATTCCGCGCCCCTGCTTGACCGGCCGGTGTTTCACCTCGACGACACGCGCGGGCTGGCCGATTTCGTGCTGCGCGAGGTGGGGCTGTGAGGTTCGACAGCTTCGCCATCGTCGACTGGTCCGGCGGCACTGACCGCGGGCCGCGCCCCGTCAAGGACGCGATCTGGCTGGGCCTGGTGCGCGGCGGGCGCGAGGAGGCGCCGGTCTACCTGCGCAACCGGCAGACGGCCGAGGCCGCGCTGGTGGCGCTGATCGAGGAGGAGCGCGCGGCGGGGCGGCGGCTGTTTCTGGGCTTCGATTTTCCCTTCGGTTACCCGGCGGGGTTTGCCGAGGCCCTGGTGGGCACGCCCGATCCGCTGGCGCTCTGGGCCTGGCTGGAGGCGCGGATCGAGGATGCGCCCAAGGGCAACAACCGCTTCGATCTGGCCGGCGAGATCAACCTGCGGTTCGGCGGCAAGGGGCCGTTCTGGGGCAACGGGCTGAAGCGCGAGATTCCGGGCCTCGCGCGCAGAACCGCAGATCTCGAGAGCCCCTTTGCCGCGCGCCGCGCCTGCGAGGAGCGGGCGAAGGGCACCTTCACCTGCTGGCAACTGGCGGGCGCGGGGGCGGTCGGCTCGCAGGTGCTGATGGGGCTGCCGGTGCTGCAACGGTTGCGCCAGCGCTTTGGCGCCCGCGCCTGGCCCTTCGAGCCGCTCACCGGCGACGTGGCGCTGGTCGAGGTCTGGCCCTCGCTGATTGCCGACCGGGTCAAGGCGCTGGCCGGGCCGGGCGAGATTTCCGACCGGGCGCAGGTGCGCCTCCTCGCACGCGCGCTCTCGCGGCTGGCGCCGGAGGACCTGGGCGCGATGCTGGATGTCGAGGCACCCGAGGAAGGCTGGATCTTCGGGCTGGGGCAGGAGGCCAGGCTGCGCGCTGCCGCGGGCGGGTTGCAGCCGCCGCCGCTGCGCAACGATTGCTTTGCCCTGCCGCCGGGCGTGACCTGGACGCCGGTCGACGCGGCGCTGGCGCATCTGCGCGACAACCTCGCCCCGGTGGTGGGCGAGACACGCCTGCCGCTGGCCGAGGCCTGCGGGCGGATTCTGGCGGCCCAGGTGCAGGCGCTGCGGTCGAACCCGCCGCAGCCGAATGCGGCGGTCGACGGCTATGGTTTCGCGGGCGGGATCGCCGCGGGCGACACTCTCGATCTGCCGCTGGCCGAGGGGCGGGCGGCGGCGGGCGTGCCTTTCGACGGCGCGGTGCCGCCGGGGTACGCCCTGCGCATCCTGACCGGCGCCAGCCTGCCCGCCGGGGTGGACACCATCGCGCTGCAGGAGGATGTCGCCACCGATGGCCACCGGATCGCCCTGCGCGGGCCGCTGAAACACGGCGCCAATACCCGCAAGGCGGGCGAGGATGTCACGGCGGGCGATGTGCTGCTGGAGGCCGGGCGGCGGCTGACCCCGGCGGATCTCGCGCTGCTGGCGGCGACCGGGCAGGGCGATCTGCCGGTCAGGCGCCGCCTGCGCGTCGGCGTGTTGTCGACCGGCGACGAGGTGAGCGATCCGGGCGCCGCCGCGCGCCCGGGGCTGATCTACGATGCCAACCGCCCGATGCTCCTGGCGCTGATCCGGCGCTGGGGGTTCGAGGCGGTGGACCTCGGGATTGCGCCGGACGAACGCGGCGCTCTGCGTCGCCACCTCGACCGCGGCGCGCGGGAGGCGGATGTGCTGCTGACCTCCGGCGGCGCCTCGGCGGGGGACGAGGATCACATGTCGGCGCTGCTGCGCGCCGAGGGCGGCTTGCAGCTCTGGCGGATCGCGGTGAAACCGGGGCGGCCGCTGGCGCTGGGGCTGTGGCAGGGGGTGCCGGTCTTCGGCCTGCCGGGCAACCCGGTGGCGGCAATGGTCTGCACGCTGATCTTTGCCCGCCCGGCGCTGGAGCGGCTGGCGGGCGGGCATTGGTGCGCGCCGGAGGGCTTCCTGGTGCCCGCCGCCTTCGAGAAATCCAAGAAGCCGGGGCGGCGGGAATACCTGCGCGCCCGGCTGCGCGACGGGCAGGCCGAGGTCTTCCGCTCGGAAGGCTCGGGGCGGATCAGCGGGCTGAGCTGGGCCGAGGGGTTGGTGGAACTGGGCGATGGCGCGGCCGAGGTGCGCCGGGGCGATCCGGTCCGCTTCCTGCCCTTTGCGAGCTTCGGGATGTGAGGGGCGCCGATCTGTCAACAGATCGGGACCGATCCATTGATGGATCGGCGCCCTCAGCGGCGCGGTTCAGTCGAAGGTGCCCGCCACCCGGCCCAGCAGCATGAAGGCGCGCGAGGTGCGGGTATTGGAAAAAGCCGAGACCTCGGCATCGCTGGCGCGTTCGGAAAAGCTCTGGAAGGTGCGGTCGAAGACCCGCAGGAAGTGATGCGCGGCATCGCGGAAGATCGGATCCTGCTTCATCCGCCCGGCGGTCAGCGCCAGCGACGACCGGTCGCGCACCCCGCCCAGCCCGGCAATCGCGCGGCCCCGCGCGCCCTCGGCAAAGCGCCGCCAGACGTCGGGCTTGGCCATGTCCGGGCGCAGGTCGTCCATGTAGATGCCGTCCTGGCTCAGCAATGTCAGCACGTCCTGGGCCGCCTGCACCAGCTGCGCCGTCGGGCGATGCTTGAGCGCGCGGCGCAGGGCGGCGAAACCGTCGCGGTCCTCCGGCGTTTCCGGGAAATTCAGCGCGCGGATGAAATCCTCGGTGCTCAGCGCCGGGGTCAGCGCTTCCGCCGGGGTACCCAGCGCCAGCGCGGGCTGGTCGTCGGCGGCGGGGGCCGGCGCGCCGGTGCCGGTGCTGGCCGGCGGGGCGGTGCCGCGATGCGCGCCGATCTCGCGGGTCGAGGAGAACATCGCCATGGTGGCCTCGGCCTTGCGCTGGGCGGCGGCGATCTCGTCGAGCTTGCGGGTGACCGAGGTCGCCGAGGTGCCGCCCTGGCTCTGGCTGACATAGGCATGGCGCAGGGCGTCGATGGCGGTCTGCAGCCGGGTGCTTTCGTCGCGCATCACCTTGGAGGCGCGCGCGGCGGTGGCGGCGACCCAGATCATGCCGACCGGCATGAAGATCGCCAGGATCGTCATCAGAAAGCGCAGGCTGGTGTCGGTGCCGTCCGCCGGGGCGAGCAGCAGAAAGAACAGCCCCGCCCCCACCAGCCAGACCACCGACAGCGCCATGGCAACAATCTCGACCCCCGAGACCTGGGGCGCGCGGCCGCGTTCATAGATCCCCAGCGGCGTCGGCGCCGAAGGCGCGACCCGGGCCGGGCGCTCCTGTGTTTCCGGGTCTGGTCTGGCGTCGGGCATGGCCGGGCTCGTCTCAGCGAAGGGTCAGGTAAAGGCGATCTTCAGGATCTCGTAATCCTTGGTCCCGCCGGGGGTGCGCACTTCGACGCTGTCGCCTTCTTCCTTGCCGATCAGGGCGCGCGCAATGGGCGATTTCATGTTCAGCAGGCCCTTTTCGACATTGGCCTCGTGCTCGCCCACGATCTGCCAGGTCTTTTCCTCGTCGGTTTCCTCGTCGACGACGGTGACCGTGGCGCCGAATTTGACGCTGCCCGAGAGTTTCGTCGGGTCGATCACCTCGGCCAGCCCGAGAATGCCTTCAAGCTCCTTGATGCGGCCTTCGATGAAGCCCTGTTTTTCCCGCGCGGAATGGTATTCGGCGTTTTCCTTCAGGTCGCCCAGCTCGCGTGCCTCGGCAATCGCCCGGATCACGGCGGGACGCTCTTCGGACTTGAGCACCTTCAATTCGGTCTGCAGCGCGGCATGGCCCGCGCGGGTCATCGGTATCTTTTCCATTGGCCTTACCGGAAAGGGCCGCCATCCCGTCCGGGGTGGCGGCGATTTCATGTCAGCTCGTTTCGGCGACATTGCCCGAAGGTTCGCGCGGGATGCAAGGGCGAACTGGCCGGGTGGCAAAGCGCCGCGCGAATCGGGGCGGGCGGGCAGGTTGGGCGCTAACATGCGGATCGTGCCGCGATTTGCGTCGAAATGGGGTGGTGTGACGTTGCGCCCGCGTTGACCATGCGGCACTTTCCGGGCAGGACGGGGCGATCAATGATGCAGCCGCAGCACTTGCCGAAGGGACCGCAGATGACCGACGTGACGCGCGAAGCGATGGAATACGATGTTGTGATCGTGGGGGCGGGGCCGGCCGGGCTGTCGGCCGCGATCCGGCTGAAACAGCTTGACGCCGATCTCGACGTGGTGGTGCTGGAAAAGGGCTCGGAGGTGGGCGCGCATATCCTGTCGGGCGCGGTGCTCGACCCTTGCGGGCTCGACGCGCTGATGCCGGACTGGAAGGACAAGGGCGCGCCGCTGACCGTGCCGGTCACCGAGGACCGCTTCTACATGCTGGGCGAGGCCGGCAAGGTGCGGGTGCCGAATTTCCCGATGCCGCCCCTGATGAGCAACCACGGCAATTACATCGTCTCGATGGGCAATGTCTGCCGCTGGATGGCCGAACAGGCCGAGGCGCTGGGCGTCGAGATCTTCCCCGGCATGGCCTGCTCCGAGCTGGTCTATGGCGCGGCGGGCGAGGTCAAGGGCGTGGTCGCCGGCGAATTCGGCCGGAATCCCGATGGCACCCCCGGCCCCTCGTATGAGCCGGGGATGGAGCTGCACGGCAAGTATGTCTTCCTCGGCGAGGGCGTGCGCGGCAGCCTGTCGAAGGAGGTGATCGCGAAATACGACCTCTCCGCCGGCAAGGAGCCGCAGAAATTCGGCCTCGGCATGAAGGAGATCTGGGAGATCGACCCCGACAAGCACCGCCCCGGCAGCGTCACCCATACCATGGGCTGGCCGCTGGGCGGCAATGCCGGCGGCGGGTCGTTCATCTATCACCTCGACAACAACCAGGTCTACGTGGGCTTCGTGGTCCACCTGAACTATCGCAACCCGCATCTCTATCCCTACATGGAATTCCAGCGCTTCAAGCATCACCCGCTGGTGGCCGAGCTGCTCAAGGGCGGCAAGCGCGTGGCCTACGGCGCCCGCGCCATCTCGGAGGGCGGGTTCCAGTCGATGCCCGGGATGGTGGCGCCCGGGATGGCGCTGCTGGGCTGTTCGGTGGGCATGGTCAACCTGCCGCGAATCAAGGGCAACCACAACGCCATGCTCTCGGGCAAGGCCGCTGCCGAGGCCGCCTTCGACGCCCTCAAGGCCGAGCGGGCGGGCGACGAGCTGACCGCCTACGAGGCCGAGGTGCGCGATGGCGCCATCGGCAAGGACCTGCGCCGGGTGCGCAACGTCAAGCCGATGTGGTCGAAATGGGGGCTGACCGCGTCGCTGGCGCTGGGCGGGTTCGACATGTGGACCAACACGCTCTTCGGCGGCTCGATCTTCGGCACGATGGGGCACGGCAAGACCGATGCCGCGGCGACCGAGCCGGCCGAGCGGCACAAGCCGATCGACTACCCCAAGCCCGACGGCAAGCTGAGCTTCGACCGGCTGACCAACGTGGCGTTCTCCTTCACCAACCACGAGGAGGCGCAGCCCTGTCACCTGCAGCTCAAGGATCCCGCGGTGCCGATCGCGGTCAACCTGCCGAAATACGACGAACCGGCACAGCGCTATTGCCCGGCGGGGGTCTACGAGGTGGTGGAAAAGGACGGCACGCCGGAATTCGTCATCAACTTCCAGAACTGCGTGCACTGCAAGACCTGCGACATCAAGGACCCCAGCCAGAACATCAACTGGGTCACGCCGCAAGGCGGCGACGGGCCGAATTATCCCAATATGTGACACCGCCCGGTGCGGGGGGCCGATCCATCGATGGATCGGGACCGAATTGTTGACAATTCGGCCGCCGCACCGGGCTTCACGCTGTCGTGAAACCGCCGATGGGCGGGATTTCCGCCGCGCTCCATTGCCTGTTAACGCTGTCAGGATTAGGTTTCCGAGGTGAGCAGCAAAGGAGTGGCGTCTTGACCACCAGAAGATTGGCCTGGATCGCGGCAGTGGCGCTGGGCCTTGCAACCGCGGCCCCGGTGTCCGCGACGAACCTGTCGGGCGCCTACCTCGCGGCGCGTCAGGCCGGGTATTCCACCGATTTCCGCGCCGCGGCGAAATACTACGAACAGGCGCTGTTTCACGACCGGGAAAACCCGGTCCTGATCGAGGCGGCACTGGCTTCGCGCCTTTCGCTGGGCGAGATCGACCGCGCCCGCGACCATGCGCTGCACCTCGAGGACATGTCGCAGAAATCGCAGATCGCGCATATGGCGTTGATCGCCGGGCATGCCCGCGAAGGCCGCTATGGCGATATCGTCGCGATGATCGAGAAGGATCGCGGCATCGGCCCGCTGATCGACGGTCTGCTGGTCGGCTGGGCCAAGCTGGGCGACGGCGACATGACCTCGGCGCTGGTGCAGTTCGACAAGGTCGCCGCCGAGAAGGGGCTGAAGGGCTTTGCGCTCTATCACAAGGCGCTGGCGCTGGCCTCGGTCGGCGATTTCGAGGGCGCCGATGCGCTGATGTCGGCCGATGGCGCCGCCGGCCGGTTGATGACCCGCCGCGGCATCCTCGCCCAGGTCGAGATCCTCAGCCAGCTGGGCCGCGAGAAGGACGCCATCGAGCTGATGGACAAGAGTTTCACCTCCAACCTCGACCCCGGCCTGGCCGCGGTGCGCGCGGCACTGGACGAGGATGCGCCGCTGCCGTTCACCATGGTCGGCTCGCCCCGCGACGGCATGGCCGAGGTCTTCTATACCATCGCCGGCGCGCTCGAGGGCGAGGCGGGGGATGACTACACGCTGCTCTATTCCCGGGTCGCGCAATACCTGCGCCCCGATCACGTCGATGCCATCCTGCTCTCGGCGCAGCTGCTCGAGGACATGCAGCGCCATGACCTCGCGGTCGAGACTTACGGGCTGGTGCCGCCCGACCACACCGCCTATCACGCCGCGGTTCTGGGCCAGGTCGATGCGCTGCGCGCCGATGGCAGGACCGGCGAGGCGATTGCCGCGCTCGAGGCGCTGGCCGAAACCCATGGCTACCTGCCGATCGTGCATGTGTCGCTGGGCGATCTCTACCGCGGCGAGGCCGATTACGACGCCGCGGTGGCCGCCTATGACCGCGCGGTCGAGCTTTACGGCACCCCGGACGAGGCGCAGTGGTTCGTCTTCTTCGCCCGCGGAATCGCGCATGAGCGGCGCGACGAATGGGCCCTGGCCGAGGCGGATTTCCGCAAGGCGCTCGACCTCAGCCCCGACCAGCCGCAGGTGCTGAACTACCTCGGCTATTCGCTGGTCGAAAAGCAGCAGAAGCTGGACGAGGCGCTGGCCATGATCGAACGCGCGGTCGAGGCGCGGCCGAATTCCGGCCATATCGTCGACAGCCTGGGCTGGGTGCTCTATCGCCTCGGCCGCTACGACGAAGCGGTGGAGCACATGGAGCGCGCGGCAGAGCTGATGCCGGTGGACCCGGTGGTCAACGACCATCTCGGCGATGTCTACTGGGCGGTGGGCCGGTCGCTGGAGGCGCGCTTCCAGTGGCACCGGGCGCTGAGCTTCGTCAATCCCGACGATCCCGACAACGAGGCCGATCCCGCCCGCATCCGCCGCAAGCTCGAGATCGGGCTGGACAAGGTGCTGGCCGAGGAGGGCGCGCCGCCGTTGAAAGTGGTGGAGAATGGCGCCGATTGAGGTTTTCGCCCCGGCCAAGATCAACCTGACCCTGCATGTCACCGGCTGTCGCGCAGACGGCTATCACCTGCTGGATTCGCTGGTGGCCTTTGCCGATGTGGGCGACGTGCTGCGGCTGGAACCGGCACCCGAGATGGCGCTGCGGGTGACCGGGCCGATGGCCGCGGGCGTGCCGGCGAATGGCGACAACCTGTGCTGGCGCGCCGCCCTGGCCTTTGGCGCGCCGATGGCGATCGAGCTGGAAAAGCACCTGCCCGCCGCGGCCGGCATCGGCGGCGGATCCTCGGATGCGGCGGCGGTCCTGCGCGGCATGGCACAGGTCTGCGGGCGGGATTTCGCGGGCGATCCGCTGGCGCTGGGCGCCGATCTGCCGGTGTGCCTTCTGGCCCAAGCGGCGCGCATGTCGGGCATCGGCGAGGTGGTGCAGCCCGTCGCCTTGCCGCGTCTGCACGCGGTGCTGGTCAATCCGCGGGTCGCGGTGCCGACGCCGCTGTCCTTCAAGGCCCTGACGCGCAAGGACAATCCGCCGATGGGCGCGCTGCCCGAGGGCGGGGCGGCGGCGCTGCTGCACTGGCTGGGCGGGAGGCGCAACGACCTTCAAGCCCCGGCGATCAGCCTGCAGCCGGTGATCGCGAGGGTGCTGACCGCGCTCGAGCAGTCGGGCGCGGAACTGGTGCGGATGTCGGGATCGGGCGCCACCTGTTTCGGGCTTTACCTCTCGCGCGAGGCGGCGGACCTGGCGGCGCGCGCGTTGCAGCAGGCCTGTCCCGACTGGTGGGTCGTGGCAAGCGATCTGGGGTAGGGCGGGGAAATTTCCGGTCGGAAATTTGCAAATTCCTTTGACAGGAATTTACCCGCTCAGGAGACGCGCGCCACCACGTAACCGGCCAGCTCGTCCAGCATGTCGCGGATCTCATGCGCCGGCAGGCGGGTCAGAGCCTCCTGCGCTTTCCCGGCCCAGGCCAGGGCATCTTCGCGCGCCGCCTCGAGCGCGCCATGCCGGGCCAGAAGCTCCAGCGCGTGCTCCAGGTCGCCCTCTTCCTGCCGCCCCTTCTCGATGGTGCGGCGCCAGAAGGCGCGCTCCTGGTCGTCGGCCTGCGCCACCGCCTTGATCAGCGGCAGGGTCAGCTTGCACTCGCGGAAATCATCGCCCCGGTTCTTGCCGGTGGCGTCGGAGCCCCAGTAATCCAGCAGGTCGTCGACCATCTGGAAAGCCACCCCCAGCGCATCGCCATAATCCCAGAGCGCCTGCACCTGCGCCTCGTCGCGCTTGGCGATCACCCCGCCGACCTGGGTCGCGGCGGAAAACAGCGCCGCGGTCTTGCCGCGGATCACCTGCAGATAGATGCCCTCGTCGGTGGCCAGGTTCTGCGCGGCGGAAAGCTGCAGGACCTCGCCCTCGGCAATCGTCGCGGCGGCATTCGACAGGATGTCGAGCACGCGCAGATCGCCCGGCTCGACCATCAACTGGAACGCCCGGGCAAAGAGGTAATCGCCGACCAGCACGCTCGACTTGTTGTCCCACAGCAGGTTGGCGGTGGGCCGGCCGCGCCGCTGGGCGCTTTCGTCGACCACGTCGTCATGCAGCAGCGTCGCGGTATGGATGAACTCCACCGTCGCGGCCAGCTTGATGTGGTCACCGCCGGCGTAGCCGCACATCCGCGCGCAGGCCAGCGTCAGCATCGGCCGCAGCCGCTTGCCCCCGGCATCGACCAGGTGCGCGGTCACCTCGGGGATGCGCGGCGCATGGCGCGACGCCATCCGCGCCCGGATCAGATCGCCCACGGCGGCAAGGTCCCCGGCCAGCCAATCGGCCAGCCGCTCATGCGGTTTGCTCGTGCTTTGGTCCAAGCTCATCACACTCCCGTCACGAAGGCTCGACATCCTCCGCTTCCTGCCCTTACATCGCAGCCATGGAAGAGCTGCTGCGCACCAACGACATCACCGTCATCGCCTATGCCCGCGCCCTGTTGCAGGACGAGGGTATAGAATGCTTTGAATTCGACGTAAATATGAGCGTGCTCGAAGGGTCAATCGGCATTCTGCCCCGGAGGCTGATGGTGCTCCGGTCGCAATTGGCGCGGGCGCGGGTTCTGATGCATTCCCATGACATCGCTCTCGACGGCTGAGACCACCGACAATGCCTTTCTCGGCGGGCGGTTGCAGATCCTGCAGCCGCGGCGGGGCTACCGGGCCGGGGTCGACCCGGTGCTGCTGGCGGCCTCGGTGCCCGCCAGGGCGGGGCAGAGCGTGCTCGAGCTGGGCTGCGGCGGCGGCACGGCGCTGCTGTGTCTGGGCGCGCGGGTGGCGGGCCTGCACCTGACCGGGGTCGAGCGCCAGGGCGCCTATGCCGGCCTCGCGCGGGAGAACGCGCGGCGCAATGGCATCAAGATCGCGGTGATCGAGGCGGATCTCGACGATCTGCCGCCCGCGCTTCGCGCGCAGGGCTTCGACCACGTGATCGCCAACCCGCCGTTCTTTTCGCGTGCGGCCAGTTCTGCCAGCGCCGATGCCGGGCGCGAGGGCGGGCGCGGCGAATCCCTGCCGCTGGCGCGCTGGCTCGAGGTGGCGGCGAAACGGCTGCGCCCCGGCGGCCATGTCACCGTGATCCAGCGGGCCGAGCGCCTGCCCGACCTGCTGGCCGCCTGTGCCGGGCGGCTGGGGTCGCTGGAGATTCTGCCGCTCTCCCCGCGCCAGGGCCGCGCGGCGCGGCTGGTGCTCTTGCGCGGGCGCAAGGGCGGGGGTGCGGCATTCTGTCTCCATGCGCCGGTCGTGCTGCACCGCGGCGAGCGCCATGCGCGCGACGGCGACGACTATACCCCGATGATTTCCGACGTGCTGCGCAACGCGGCAGCGCTGCCTTTCGGCGGGCAATGACCCGCCGATTAGGCAAAGACTCACCAAGTTTCGCATCTGCGGCGTGACAGGACGACAAAAGTATGCTGCACTGAAGGCTGCACATGAACCATAGGAGGACTTCCATGAGCCTGAGTTCGCACCTGCAGGAACTGAAGAAGAAGCATCGAGTTCTTTCGGAGAAAGTGGAAGAGGCGCAACGCGCGCCGGGCATCGACGACCTGCATATCGCGGACCTGAAAAAGCAGAAGCTGCGACTGAAGGAAGAGATCACGCGCATTTCCGAGGAAATGGCCTGAGACCTCAGGGTCGCGCCTCTGCGGCGTCACGCATAGCAAGTACGAAATCGGGGCGGACATCCGCCCCTTTTGTTTGGCCGCTGCTCAGGCGCCTTTGCCGGGGACAAGACGCCGCTTTCGACCGGAGGTCATGAAAAAGGGCCGGCCATGGCGGCCGGCCCCTTGGGTTTTCGATCGTGCGACGGCTCAGCCGAAGAACTGCGCGCCATTGGCCGAGATGGTCGAGCCGTTGATGAAGCCCGCATCGTCGGCGGCCAGGAAGGCCACGCAGCGCGCGATTTCTTCCGGCTCGCCCAGGCGCCCGGCGGGGATCTGCGCAATGATCGCCTCGCGTACCTTTTCCGGCACCGCCATCACCATGTCGGTGGCGATATAGCCCGGGCAGACCGCATTGGCGGTGATCCCGGCGCGCGCGCCTTCCTGGGCCAGCGAGCGGACGATGCCGATGTCGCCGGCCTTGGTGGCGGCATAGTTGACCTGGGCGAACTGGCCCTTCTGGCCATTGACCGAGGAGATCACGATCACCCGGCCGAACTTGCGCTCGCGCATGCCGGGCCAGACCGGGTGAACGGTGTTGAACACGCCGGTCAGGTTGGTGTCGACCACCTGCTGCCACTGTTCCGGGGTCATCTTGTGGAACGGCGCGTCGCGGGTGATGCCGGCATTGGCGACGACGATGTCGATCGGGCCAAGCTCTTCCTCGACCTTGGCGATGCCGGCCTTGGATTCCGCGTAGTCGGCGACGTTCCACTTGTAGGTCTTGATGCCGGTTTCCTCGGTGAATTTCGAGGCGGCCTCATCATTGCCGGCATAGGTGGCGGCGACCGTGCAGCCCTGATCCTTCAGGGCTTTCGAAATGGCCGCGCCGATGCCGCGCGATCCGCCGGTGACGAGTGCAACTCTTGCCATGGTGTTCCTCCAGTTAGCGATATGGTCTGGTAATCCTGTTACCGCTCCGGGACTTCGGGCGCAACTTTATTGCGCTTGGACTGCGTCGCGCGGATCGGAGATCCGGGCGCGCCCCGGTGAGGTCAGGAATGTCGGGTCAAGAAAAAGGGGCGCCGGGCGCCCCTTTTCCGGTGGATGGCTTACGGACGCTCGACGCAGAGCGCGACGCCCATGCCGCCGCCGATGCAGAGCGTGGCGAGGCCCCGCTTGGCGTCGCGGCGCTTCATCTCGAACAGCAGGGTGTTGAGGACGCGCGCGCCGGAGGCGCCGATCGGGTGGCCGATGGCAATGGCGCCGCCGTTGACGTTCACGATCGCCGGATCCCAGCCCATGTCCTTGTTCACGGCACAGGCCTGGGCGGCAAAGGCTTCGTTGGCTTCCACCAGGTCGAGGTCGCTGACCGACCAGCCGGCCTTTTCCAGCGCCTTGCGCGAGGCATAGATCGGGCCGACGCCCATGACCTTGGGGTCCAGACCCGCGGTGGCGTAGGAGGCGATGCGTGCCAGCGGCTCGATGCCGCGCTTTTCGGCCTCGTCCGCCGACATCAGCAGGGCGCCGGCGGCACCGTCGTTCAGGCCCGAGGCATTGGCGGCGGTGACGGAGCCATCCTTGGTGAAGGCCGGGCGCAGCTTCTGCATGGCTTCGATGGTGGCGCCGTAGCGGATGTATTCGTCCTTGTCGACGACGATGTCGCCCTTGCGGGTCTTGACCGTGTAGCCCACGATCTCGTCATCGAACTTGCCGGCCTTCTGGGCGGCTTCGGCCTTGTTCTGCGAGGCGACGGCGAATTCGTCCTGCTGCTCGCGCGAAATCTGCCATTTCTCGGCGACGTTCTCGGCGGTCTGACCCATGTGATAGCCGTTGAAGGCATCCCAGAGACCGTCCTTGATCATCGTGTCGATGTACTTCATGTCGCCCATCTTCTGGCCCTGGCGCAGGTTGGCGCAATGGGCGGACATCGACATGTTTTCCTGGCCACCGGCGGCCACGATCGAGGCATCGCCAAGCTGGATGTGCTGGGCGGCCAGCGCCACGGCGCGCAGGCCCGAGCCACAGACCTGGTTGATGCCCCAGGCGGCGGATTCCTCGGGGAAGCCGGCGTTGATATGCGCCTGGCGGGCCGGGTTCTGGCCCTGGCCGGCGGTCAGCACCTGGCCGAGGATGGTTTCGCTGACTTCGGATTTGTCGATCCCGGCGCGTTCAACCAGGGCTTGCAGCACGGTTGCGCCCAGGTCATGGGCGGGGGTATTGGCGAACGATCCGAGGAACGAGCCCACGGGGGTTCGGGCGGCCGAGGCGATTACGACATTGGTCATGGTTTATTCCTTCACCTGATTTGGCGCAGGACGACATCAGGACAAGACCTTGCGGCCCTGATATCCCCCCGCCGCTCGGGGGAATTCCATAGCCTATGCCGGGGTATGCGGCAACAGGCAGAAATTGTCGCGCCTGCCGAATCCGCCATGCGCCGGGCGCAAGGCCCGGGTCAGGCGCTGGCGCGCGTGCGCTTGTCCGCGACCCAGGGCGGGGTGACGGTGGGCGCGCCGAAGAAATACCCCTGCAGGCAGTCGACGCCCATGGCGGTGAGAATCGCCACGTCCTCGGCCTTTTCGACGTTCTCGGCGACGGTGAACATGTCGAACTGCCGCGCGATCGAGAGAATGGCCTCGGTCAACACCTGGTTGTCGGGATCGGCATGGATGCCGCGGATGAACTGGCCATCGATCTTGAGGATGTCGAACTGGAACTGCTTGAAATGGCGCAGGGCGGTGAACCCCGCGCCGAAATCGTCGAGCGCGAAGGCGATGCCCTGGCGCTGCAGTTCCGACATGAAGCCGGTCACGATCTCGGGCACCATCATGGCCGAGCTTTCGGTGATTTCCAGGATCAGCCGTTCGCCCACGGTCGGATCGGCCTTGAGCCCGCGCTCGAGGGTGCGCATCCAGGGCCGGTAGCCGATGGAGCGCGCCGACATGTTGATCGCCAGCCGCAGCGAGGGCGTGCGGGCCAGCGCCAAAAGCCCCTTTTCCAGCGCCAGGCAGTCGATCATCCGCCCGACCAGCGTATCCTCGATCGCGCTGATGAATTCGCGCGCGGGGATCACCCGGCCGGTCTCGTCCAGCACGCGGATCAGACCTTCGTAGAACGCCATGCGGTCGGGCCGGCGCGACTGCACCACCGGCTGGAAGGCCAGCATGACCTGCTTGTGCCTGACCGCCGCCTCGACCATCTGCAGCGTGTTCCGGTCGCGCAGCAGCAGCGCCTCCGCCAGCGCATTCTTGCCGCCGCGTCGGTCTTCCTCTTGCGGATATGCCTGCCCCATGTCGCGAACCCTCCATTGCGGACCGGGGTCAATCTGGGCAACAAGGCTTAAACTTGGGTTTATTTGCCCGAGGAAAATGCCGGGAGAAGGCGGTTTGAGCGAAAATACCGGGGGGCGTTGCGGCTGGGCGGGGCCCGAGCCGATCTATCTGGCCTATCACGACACCGAATGGGGCGTGCCCGAGCGCGACGGCAGGGCGCTGTGGGAAAAGCTGATCCTCGACGGGTTCCAGGCCGGGTTGAGCTGGATCACCATCCTGAAAAAGCGCGACGCCTTCCGCGAGGCCTTTGACGGGTTCGATCCTGAGGTGATCGCGGGCTGGGGCGAGGCTGATGTGGCGCGCCTGCTGGCCAATCCCGGCATCGTCCGGCATCGCGGCAAGATCGAGGCCACCATCACCAATGCCCGCGCCTATTGCGAATTGGGCGAGGGCTTCGACAGTTTTCTCTGGCGTTACGTCGACGGGGTACCCTTGCAGAACGCCTGGGACCGCGATGCCGAGGTGCCGGCCTTCACGCCCTTGTCGGTGCAGATCTCGAAGGATCTCAAGAAGGCCGGGTTCCGGTTCTGCGGCCCGACGATCACCTATGCCTTCCTGCAGGCCTGCGGGTTGGTGAACGACCATCTGACCGGCTGTCCGCGCCATGCCGCCTGTGCTGCGCTTGCCGCGGAGGGGGCCGATCCGTCGACGGATCGGGGCTGATCCATCGATGGATCAGGCCCCCCGGGGCAGGCCGGGGTGGGGGGTGCCGGGCAAACCAAGGGGCGAATCTCGCGGCGGGCTGTTGACTCCGCAAGGGGCTGGTGTATACGCGCGGCTTCATTGGTGTTGGTGGCCCCCGCAAGGGGATGCCTGTCGATCCCGGACAAGGTTCGGGAAAAAGGACAACGCCCTTTGCAGATGGCACGAGGCCCCGACCGGGCCGGTGAGCACGGCGGGCCCCGCGGCGACGCGATTTCGGCCCGAAAAGTGGGAACCGGTTTTCGGAATGAAGCCGAAATGCCAATATAAAGGAGATCAGCCGTGACCAAACGCACGTCTGCCAAGTACAAGATCGACCGCCGCATGGGCGAAAACATCTGGGGCCGTCCGAAATCCCCGGTCAACCGCCGCGAATACGGCCCCGGCCAGCATGGCCAGCGCCGCAAGGGCAAGCTGTCGGACTTCGGTCTTCAGCTGCGCGCCAAGCAGAAGCTCAAGGGCTACTACGGCGACCTGACCGAAAAGCAGTTCCGCCGCATCTACCGCGAGGCCGAGCGGGTCAAGGGCGACACCGGTGAGAACCTGATCGGCCTGCTCGAGCGCCGCCTGGACGCCGTGGTCTACCGCGCCAAGTTCGTCGCCACCGTCTTTGCCGCGCGCCAGTTCGTCAACCACGGCCATGTCACCGTGAACGGCCAGCGCGTCAACATCCCCTCCTACCGGGTGAAAGAGGGCGACGTGATCGAGGTCCGCGACAAGTCCAAGCAGATGGCCGCCATCCTGGAAGCCACCCAGCTGGCCGAGCGTGACGTGCCCGATTACATCGACGCCGACCATTCCAAGCTGACGGCGACCTTCGTGCGCACCCCGGGTCTGAGCGATGTGCCCTATGCGGTCATCATGGAACCGAACCTCGTCATCGAATATTACGCGCAGAACTGATCCCGTCGCGCCGGGATGTTGCGAAAGGCCGCGCCGGGTGCGCGGCCTTTTTTCGTGCCGACGCCGGGCGAAGGCCCGGGCAGGCGCGGCGCATCTTTCCTTGCCCGGCGGAGCGCTTTATGACGTCCCCGGAAAGGAGCTTCGCATGACGCTACATACCCCGCAGCCCGGGATCCTGGAGATCGCCCTCTACGAGGGTGGCAAATCCAGCATCGCGGGGCGTGACGACGTGGTGAAACTGTCGTCGAACGAGAACCCCCTGGGCGTGCCGCCCGCCGCGCGGGAGGCCATCGTCAAGGCGGCGGGGCGGGTGCATGTCTATCCCTCCACCGATCACGCCAGCCTGCGCGAAGCGATCGGCGCGGTGCACGGGCTTGATCCGGCGCGCATCCTCTGCGGTGTCGGCTCGGACGAGGTGCTGCAATTCGTCACGCAGGCCTATGCCGGGCCGGGCGACGAGATCCTGCATACCGAGCATGGCTTTTCGATGTACCCGATCCTGGCGCATATGGCCGGGGCCACGCCGGTCTCGGTGCCCGAGGCCGAGCGTGTCGTTGACGTGGATGCGATCCTTGAGGCGGTGACCGAAAAGACCCGGATCGTGCTCTTGACCAACCCCGGCAATCCGACCGGGACGATGCTGGCCGACGCGGAACTGCTGCGGCTGGCGGATGGCCTGCCCGAGCGGGTGATCCTGGTGATCGATGCGGCCTATGCGGAATATGCCGAGGGCTACGACGGCGGTGCCGCGCTGGCCGGAGAGCGGCGCAACGTCTTGATGACGCGGACCTTTTCCAAGATCTACGGGCTCGGCGGGTTGCGCATCGGCTGGGGCTATGGCCCGCAGGAGATCATCGACGTGCTGCGGCGGCTGCGCCAGCCCTTCAACCTGTCGGACCTGCAGATGGCCGCGGCGGAAGCGGCGGTGCGCGATCAGGACTGGGTGCGCGACTGCGCCGCGCTCAACCGCGACCAGCGGGCGCGGCTGACCGGCGCTCTGCGGCAACTGGGGCTGGACTGCGACGACAGCCAGACCAATTTCGTGCTGGCGCGGTTTGCGGATGGCGAGAGTGCTGCGCAAGCCGACCAAGCCTTGCAGGACGACGGCATCCTCGTGCGGCGGGCCACGGGCTACGGCTTTCCCGAAGGGCTGCGCATCACGGTGGGTGACAAGGATCAGACCGGCCGGGTGATCGCCGCGCTGACCCGCTGGCGGGAGGCCGGCCAATGAGCCAGGTCTATGGCAAGGTGGCGCTGATCGGGCTGGGGCTGATTGCCTCGTCGATGTTCTGGGCGATGAAGCGCGGCGGCGTGGCGGGCGAGGTTTCGGGTTATGCGCGCTCGGAGGCGACGCGCGACACCGCGCGGCGGATCGGGCTCTGCGATACCGTCTGCGACAGCGCGGAGGCGGCGGTCACGGGCGCCGACCTCGTGGTGCTGGCGGTGCCGGTGGGGGCGATGGGCACGGTGGCCGCGGCGATTGCGCCCTACCTGAAACCCGGGGCGACGGTGATCGACGTCGGCTCGGTCAAGGGCGCGGTGGTGGCCGAGGTCGGCCCGCATATCCCCGAGACCGTGCATTTCGTGCCGACCCACCCGATGGCCGGGACCGAGCATTCCGGGCCGGAATCGGGCTTTGCCACGCTGTTCGACAACCGCTGGACGCTGATCGTCCCGCCCGAGGGCGCGGACCCGGCGGCGGTCGAGCGCGTCGAGGCCTATTGGCAGGCGCTGGGCGCCAATTGCGAGCGGATGGAGGTCGAGCATCACGACCTTGTCTGCGCCGTGGTCAGTCATATCCCGCACCTGATCGCCTATACCATGGTGGGCGTGGCCGATGACCTCTCGCGCGTCTCCGACCAGGAGGTCATCAAGTTCTCGGCCGCCGGGTTTCGCGATTTCACCCGCATCGCGGCCTCGGATCCGACCATGTGGCGCGATGTCTTCCTGACCAACAAGGCCGCCACGCTCGAGATGCTGGGCCGCTTCACCGAAGAGCTTTTCGCCCTGCAACGGGCGATCCGCACCGGCGATGGCGAGGAATTGTTCGATTATTTCACCAGGACACGGGCGATCAGGCGCGGTATCATCCAGGCCGGGCAGGATACCGATGCGCCCGATTTCGGACGGGGAAAGAGGCACGAGTGATGCGGATCCTGGTGAGTTTGCTGGTTGTGGTTTTCGGATGGCCCGCTTGGGCCGAAGCGCCCGAGACCAGCCTGGTGCCGCCGGTGCGCCCGGCGGCACTGATGGAAGCTCAGGACCTGGTGCTGTCGCTCTCGACCATGTCGCCGCAGCGCTCGGCCCGGCCGCTCAGCCGGCCCGCGGGCCTTGTCCACAAGGCCATGGCCCAGCGCGACCGGCGCCGCGGCGGCGGCGGGCTGTGTGGCGACCCGGATATCCAGGGCGAGATGATCCCGGATGTGCCCGGGCGGATCGCCGGTTGCGGCATCACCGATGCGGTCAAGGTCCATGCGCTGGGCGGCGTGGGGCTCAGCCAGCCGGCGATGATGAATTGCGCCAGCGCGCGGGTGCTCAGCGGCTGGGTCCGCGGCGGGCTGCGCAAGGCGGTGGGCAAGATGGGCGGCGGTGTCGTCGGGCTCAAGGTGGCGGCGCATTATTCCTGCCGCACCCGCAACCACCAGCGCGGCGCGCCGGTCAGCGAACACGGCAAGGGCAATGCCATCGACATCTCGGAACTGCGGTTGCAGAACGGTGACACGCTGAACGTGCTGCGCGACTGGGGCGGCGGCGCGAAGGGGCAGGTGCTGCGCAAGGTGCGCGACAGCGGCTGCGGGCCCTTCGGCACGGTGCTGGGGCCGGGCTCGGACGGGTTTCACCGCGATCACTTCCATTTCGACACCGCGCACCGGCGGTCGAGGGCCTACTGCCGATGACGGTGACGCGGGTCCTGCACGGCTATTGGGCGCAGGGCCGCGGCCAGGGGCCGGAAGTGGTCGAGCGCTGCTGGGAGGCCTGGGAACGGCAGAACCCCGGCTGGACGATGCAGGTGCTGGCGCAGGACGATGCCGACCGGATCTTCGACCAGATCGGGCTGAAGGCGCGCCCCGAGGGGGTGCAATCGCAATCCGACATCGTCCGGCTGCACCAGATCGCGACCGAGGGCGGGGTCTATGTCGATGCCGCGACGGTGCCGGTCCTGCCGCTGGACGACTGGCTGCCCGCGGTTGCGGGGGCGGGGTTCTTCGCCTTCCACGACCCCTATCGCCGCCGGAGGGCCGAGAACTGGTTTCTCTATGCCGATCCGGGCAATGCCCTGGCGCAGGGCTGGCTCGACGCGGTGCTGCACCACTGGGAGCGTCCCCGCCGCGCGATGAGTGAGCGCCGCGAGGCCGAGCCGGGCTGGCGCGGCGCGCTGGCGCGCTGGCGCGGGCAGCGGCATGGCGGGACGGTCAAACAGGTGGTGGAGCCGCGCGACCGGCTGGCCTCGGTCGATCCCGCGCGGGGCGGGCGCTTCGGGGTGCATCCCTATTTCGGGCACCATTACCTCTTCGACCTGATGCTGGAGCGCGCGCCCGATCTGGCCGCGGGCTGGGCGCGGATGCCGAAAGAGACCTCCTACAAGGACCTGATGCTGCGGCACTGGAAGCGGCAGTACGCGCGGCTGACCCCGGACCTGGTCGAGAGCATCGTCGCCGGATCGCGCATGCAGAAGCTGGCGCTGAAGACCCTGCCCGAGCCCTGGGTGCTGGACCGGCTGTTGCCGCGGGGGTGATGGCGTTTGCCATTTTTTCCGTCGCAGTCCCGGACTTGATCCGGGACCTCAACGTCGACCCAGGAGGTCCCGGATCAAGTCCGGGACTGCGTTGGTTGGAGGGGGGCGGCGTGGCGCGCTGTCCCCCCGGGCGATCGCGCGCCGGGGGAAACAGGCGGACAAGGCCGGATCAGAGCTTGAGGTTGGGGATGATCTGCTTCTTGCGGCTGACCACGCCGGGCAGCACGACGGTGTCGCCGGAGACCTCGGCGCCGAAGCTCCTGATGGCCAGGGTTTTCACCAGATCGTTGGGCACCAGCAGCGTCGCCTCTTCGTTCAGGATGTCGACGACGAAAAGCAGCACCTGGTCGACGCCGTCCTCCTTCGCCACATCCGCCATCGAGGTCATCAGGCTGTCCTTGCGGTCGAGCACGATCTTCGGCGCGGTGGTCTCCAGCACCGAAACCCGGAACCTGGTGCCCTCGACCGCGTATTCCTTGCTGTCCATCCGCAGCAGCTCGGCATCCGAAAACGCCGAGACATCGGATTTCGCGGCAAACATCTCTTCGGCCAGCGCGGCGATGTCGACGCCGAGGTCGTCGGCGAGCGCGTGCGCGATGGCGCGGTCCTCGTCGGTGGTGGTGGGCGAGCGGAATGCCAGCGTGTCGGAGATGATGCAGGACAGCATCGCGCCCTTGATGCCTTCGGGCGCGCGGGCGATGTCGTCGCCCATCATCTTGTACATCAGCGTCGCGGTGCAGGCGAGCGGCTCGATGCGGATCTCGATCGGGCCCTTGGTTTCCAGCCCGCCGACCAGCTTGTGGTGGTCGATGATCGCCTGGATGTCGGCGTCGTTGATCGCCTCGGGCAGTTCGGCGGGGTTGTTGGTGTCGACGATGACGACAGGCGCGCCGGCCTCGACGCCCGAGATGATCTCGGGCTTGTCGAGGTTCCAGCGTTTCAGCACGAAGGCGGCTTCGGTATTGGGCTCACCCAACAGCTTCGGCGCGGCCGGGGTGCCCCTGATCTCGGAGAGATACCAGGCCCAGGCGATGGGCGCGCCGGTGGAATCGGTGTCGGGGGATTTGTGGCCGAAAACCTGTACTGTCATCTGTGTCATCCTTGGGAGGGGTCGAAGTCCCGCGCCTTATAGGCGCCGCGTCGCGCCTTGTCACGGGCGCGCCACCGGGTGCGACGATGATGACGGGCGACAGGGCAGGGGCCGGTATCAGCGGTTCACCCCGGCCTCGGCCTCGACGCTTTCGGCGTTGGAGGCATCGACGAAGCCCGGGCCGGAGGGGATGTCGGTGGCCGGCAACATGCCCGCGTAGCTGTTGTAAAGGTGCAGGACGATCACCGGCATGTAGCCTTGCAGGTATTGCTGCTGGTCGATGGTGAAGGCGACCTTGCCCTGCTTGATCAGGTCGACCACCCGCGGCGACAGGTCGAAACAGGCGAGGTGGATATCGCTGCCGACCGCCTCGATGGCGTCTTGGGCGGCCTCGCAGACATGCGGCGCGACCGCCAGCAGCCCGTCGATCTCCGGGTCGGCCTCAAGCGCGGCCACCGTCCGGCTCTTGATCTCTTCGGGATCGTTGGTGACCTCGATCTGGTTCAACTCGGCGCCCATGGCGTCGGAATAGCCGGTGCAGCGGTCGATCAGCGCGGTGTTGTAAATCTCCTGGTTGAGGCAGAGCCCGCGGGTCACGCCTTCCGCCTTGGCGCGCTGGCCCGCGGCATGGCCGGCGTTCCTCTCGTGCTGGCCGATGTGCATCAGCGCGCCCACCGCCCTGGACGAGACCAGGCCCGAGTTCATGGTGACCACCGGAATGCCCGCGGCCACCGCCGCCCGGATCGCCCCGCCTAGCGCGTCGGCATCGGGCAGCGAGGTGATGATGCCGTCGGGCTGGCTGGCGGCGGCCTCGTCGATCAGCCGGGACATGCCGGCCAGGTCGCCGTCAGGGTCGAAGCGGTACTCGATCTCGGCGCCGACCGCGGCCCCGGCATCCCTTGCGCCTTTCTCGACCACCGGCCAGAAGGGATCCTTGCCCTGGGTATGGGTGATGACGACATAGCGTTCCGCCAGCGCCGGCAGCGCGGCCAGGCAGACCGCGGTTGCGATAAGAACTGATTTCATCTGTCTCCTCCCAGAGTTGAGCGTCGGATCTCGGGCGCGCCCTGTCGCCTCCGGACCCGGCGGCGTCGATGCCGCGCGCGGTCCGGTCCCGCCCCGGTGCGGGCATGGCAAAACGGCACGGGAAACCCCCCCATCGGTGCGGCGGAAAAAGGAATCCGGCCTTTCCCCTGTCTACAATGCGGCAAATAACTCAATCAAGTTGAATAACCGTGGCGCAGTGCGGCGGCCTTGCGGGTGCTTGAGCCTCTGCGCCCGGCGGTCTATGTCTCGGTCCGACCTGTCAGGAGCTGCGCCATGCCCGTCTTCCTTTCCACCACGCAAGCCGATTTCGAGGCGCGCTTCCAGGCGTTGCTGACGGCCAAGCGCGAGGACAGCCCGGATGTCGACGACACGGTCGCCGCGATCATCGCCGATGTGCGCAAGCGCGGCGATGCGGCGGTGCTGGAGTTGACCGAGCGTTTCGACCGGCTGAAATTGACGCCCGAAAGCCTGGCCTTTTCCGCCGATGAGATCGCGGCTGAGTGCGCCCGCGTGCCGGCGGACGAGCGCAGCGCGCTGGAGACCGCCGCCGAGCGCATCCGCGCCTACCACGTCCGGCAATTGCCCGAGGACCAGCGCTGGACCGATCCCGAGGGCGCCACCCTCGGCTGGCGCTGGACGCCGGTCTCTGCCGCCGGGCTCTACGTGCCGGGGGGGCTGGCCTCCTATCCCTCCTCGGTGCTGATGAACGCCATTCCCGCCAAGGTGGCCGGGGTCGCGCGGCTGGCGATCTGCGTGCCGACGCCCGACGGGGTGGTCAACCCGCTGGTACTCTATGCCGCGCGGCTGGCCGGGGTGGACGAGAT
>SBGD01000090.1 GCA_006226775.1 Paracoccaceae bacterium
AACATCCTGATCACGCCCTTCTGGCAACGCGGCGACCGCACGGCGCGGCTGGCGCGGGCGCTGACCGAGGTCTTGCCGCGCCTGCCCGAGATGCCTGCCAAGGTGGGCTTTGCCGTCGACACCGGGCCTGCGCCGCTGCTGGTCGACGATCCGGCCGATTTCCGGTTCGAGCGCTCCGCCAAGGGGCTGATCCTGCGCGCCGATGGTTGCGCGCGGGGCCGTGAGGTGACGGAGGCGACTGCCGCCGAGGCGCTGATCGAGATGGCCGACTGGTTTGCCGCGCACCGGACCGAGAGCCGCCGCCGCATGGCGCAGGTGCTCTGTGCCGCGCCGCTTCCCGCGGCCTGGGCCACGACCCCGCCGAAACCGCGCGCCATGCGTCCTGCGCCCGGGCGGCGTGACATGGGCGCGCTGGTGGGCGTGGCCTTCGGTCAGATCGAGGCGCAGGCGCTGCGCGAGGTCATGGCGCAGGGCACCGGGCTGCGGGTGACCCCCTGGCGCATGCTCCTGCTGGAGGGCGCCGACATGCCAGAAAACACGAGCTTTGTCACCGACCCCGCCGATCCGCTGCTGCACACCGACGCCTGTCCCGGCGCGCCCTTCTGCCCGAAGGCCACCGTCGAGACCCGCGATCTGGCGCGCGCGCTGGCGGGCCGGACCCAAGGCCGCCTGCACGTCTCGGGCTGTGCCAAGGGCTGTGCCCGCAGTGCCGCCGCAGACCTCACGCTGGTCGGGCGCGAGGGGCGTTTTGACCTTGTTCACCAGGGGCACGCATGGGATGAGCCTCGCCAGACCGGGCTGACCCCGCACGACCTCACGACCGGAGCTTTCTGAACCCCGATGCGTTACACCTATGAAACCAACGGCGCCGCGATCTATGCCGAGAGCTTTGCCACCATCCGCGCCGAGGCCGACCTCGCGCGTTTCGATGCCGACGAGGAACCCATCGCGGTGCGCATGATCCACGCGGCGGGCATGGTGGGGCTGGAGGCGTTCGTGCATTTCTCGCCCGGGTTTGCCAAGGCCGCGCGCGCCGCGCTGGCCCGGGGCGCGCCGATCCTCTGCGATGCGCATATGGTCTCGGAAGGCGTCACGCGGCCCCGGCTTCCGGCCGACAACCCGGTGATCTGCACCCTGCGCGATCCGCAAGTGCCCGAGATGGCCAAGGCGATGGCCAACACCCGCTCCGCCGCCGCGCTGGAGTTGTGGCGGCCGCATCTGGAGGGCGCGCTGGTGGCGATCGGCAATGCGCCCACGGCGCTGTTTCACCTGCTCAACATGCTGGAGGATCCCGACTGCCCGCGCCCTGCGGCGATCATCGGCTGCCCGGTGGGCTTTGTCGGCGCGGCGGAGTCGAAGGACGCGCTCTGGGCCGATCCGCCGGTGCCCTGCTGCATCGTCAAGGGGCGGCTGGGCGGCTCGGCCATCACCGTCGCCGCCATCAACGCCATCGCGAGCCGCGCGGAATGAGTGGCACGATCTATGGCCTGGGCCTCGGCCCCGGCGATCCCGACCTGATGACGGTGCGCGCCGACCGGCTGCTGCGACAGGCGAAACACGTGGCGTTCTTCCGCAAGGCCGGGCGCACCGGACAGGCGCGGCGGATCGTCGAGGGGATGATCCCCGAAGGCGCCAGCGAGATCGCCATGGAATACCCGGTGACGACCGAGATCCCGGTCACCGATCCGCGCTACAACACCTTGCTTTCGGCCTTCTACGCCGCGTGCACCGAGCGATTGTCTTCCCTCGCGACCGCGGGCGAAGACGTGGTGGTGCTCTGCGAGGGCGACCCGTTCTTCTACGGCTCCTTCATGCACCTCTTCACCCGGCTGAACGGCACCACACCCGTCGAGGTCGTGCCCGCCATCACCGGCATGTCCGCCGCCTGGACCGCCACCGGCCAGCCCATCACCTGGGGCGACGACGTGCTGACCGTGCTGATGGGGACCTTGCCGGAAGCGGACCTCGTGCGCCGCATGGGGGACACCGACGCGCTGGTGGTGATGAAGATCGGGCGCAACATGGACAAGGTCCGCCGCGCCTTGCATGCGGCAGGCCGCCATGACGACGCCTGGCTGGTGGAATACGCCGCCATGCCCGACCAGCGGGTGCGGCGGCTGGACGAAGTGGACAACGGCGTGGCGCCCTATTTCTCGATCATCGTGGTGCATGGCCGGGGGCGCCGGCCATGAGCGGCTGGCTCGCCATTGCCGGGCTGGGGCCGGGCGACGAGGCCTTGGTGACGCCCGAGGTGCGCGCCGCCTTGGCCGAGGCGACCGACGTGGTGGGCTATATTCCTTACGTCGCGCGGGTGGCCGAGCGGCCCGGGCTGACCCTGCACGCCTCCGACAACCGGGTCGAGATCGACCGCTCGCGCCATGCTTTGGACCTGGCCGCGTCGGGGCGCAAGGTGGTCGTGGTCTCGTCGGGTGATCCCGGCGTCTTTGCCATGGCCGCGGCGGTCTTCGAGGCGCTGGAGGCGGGGCCTTCGGTGTGGCGCGCGCTCGACATCCGCGTGCTGCCTGGTGTTACGGCGATGCTGGCGGCGGCGGCGAAGGTCGGTGCGCCCCTGGGCCATGATTTCTGCGCCATCAACCTCAGCGACAATCTCAAGCCTTGGGCCTTGATCGAGAAACGCCTGCGCCTCGCCGCCGAGGCCGATTTCGCAATGGCCTTCTACAACCCCCGCTCGAAGTCCCGCCCCGAGGGCTTCGCCCGGACCCTGACTATCCTGCAAGACGCCTGCGGCGACGACCGCCCGGTGATCTTCGCCCGCGCCGTCTCGACCCCCGAGGAATCGATCCGCATCGTGCCGCTGAGCCAATGCACCCCCGAGATGGCCGACATGCGCACCATGGTGCTGGTCGGCTCGTCCACCACGCGGATCATCGCCCGCGACGGCGCGCCCATCGTCTATACCCCGAGGTCGGTCCCGGCATGAGCGATCCACTCCAGAACCTCTTCCACGTCATGCGCCTCGCGCCGCGCGGGCAGGGCAGGACGGTCGATCATGATCACCGGCAGGCCCAGGCTCCGCGCCGCCGCCAGCTTGGCCGAGGCCCCCGTGCCGCCGGAATTCTTCGACACCACCAACTGGGTCCCGTGCGCGCGCATCAGCGCAAGGTCGCCCGCTTCGGTGAACGGCCCGCGGTCGACCACCACATGACAGTCCGGGAACGGCAGCGCATCTGTCGGCGGATCGACCAGCCGCAGCAGGTAGACATGCTGCGGATTGGGTGCGAATTCGACCAGGTGCATCCGCCCCACGGCCAGCATGACGCGCATCGCTGGCCGGTCGAGCGCCGCCACCGCCCCGGCGATATCGGGCACATGGCTCCAGTCGTCGCCGGACCCGGCCACCCAAGGCGCACGGGTCAGCGCGATCAGCTGCACGCCTGCCTCACCACAGGCGGCCACCGCATTGGCGCTCATCTGCGCCGCGAAGGGATGGGTGGCATCGACCACATGGGTGATCCCTTCGGCCCTGAGATACGCCACCAGTCCCCCGACGCCGCCAAACCCGCCAATCCTCTGCGGCAAGGGCTGGCGGACCGGACGCGCGACGCGGCCGGCGAAGGAGATCGTACCGGCGATCCCCGCCTCGGCCATACGGCGGCAGAGCGCCGTGGCCTCGGTCGTGCCGCCCAGCACCAGAAGGTTGGCTGTCATGTCTGAACCTCCCTGGCTCACCATCGTCGGTCTGGGCGAAGATGGACCGGATGGCCTCGCCCCTGCAAGCCTTGCCGCGCTTGAGGACGCCGAGATCATAATCGGTCCGCCGCGGCACCTGGCGCTTTTGCCCGAGGTCACGGCAGAGCGCGTCGAATGGCCAGTGCCCTTCGCCGATGGCCTCCCAAGGCTGCTCAGCCTGAAACCCCGCCGCACCGTGGCGCTGGCCTCCGGCGACCCCTTCTGGTTCGGTGCGGGCACCACGATCGCCCGCCACCTTTCGCCCGGCGAATGGCGCGCCTTGCCGGGGCCTTCAACCTTCTCTCTGGCCGCCGCGCGCATGGGCTGGCCGCTGGAGACAACCGCCTGCCTCGGCCTCCACGCCGCCCCTCTGACCCGCCTGCGCCCGCAGCTTTCCCCCGGCGCACGTCTGATCGTGCTGCTGCGAGACGGCGCGGCGGTGGCGGAACTCAGCCGCTACCTGACCGACACCTCCTTCGGGGCCTCCGCCGTCACCGTGCTCGAAGCCCTCGGCGGCCCGCGTGAGAGCCTCACCCGGGCGAAGGCCTCGGACCTTGTCGCCTCCACCTTCACCCACCCGGTCTGCGCCGCGGTCGAGGTTGCGGGGCAGGGACGGGCCTTGCCGCTGGCCTCGGGCCGCCCCGACGCCTGGTTCGACCACGACGGCCAGATCACCAAGCGCCCGGTGCGCGCCCTGACCCTCTCGGCGCTGGCCCCGCGGCCCCATGAGCACCTCTGGGACATCGGCGGCGGCTCCGGCTCCATCGGCATCGAGTGGCTGCTGGCCCATCCCACCCTGAGCGCCACCACAATCGAGCCCAATCCCGACCGCGCCGCGCGCATCCGCGCCAATGCCGACCGGCTGGGCATGGACCGGCTGGAGGTCATCACCGGCGCCGCGCCCGATGCGCTCGACGGCTTGCAAGCCCCCGACGCGGTCTTCGTCGGCGGAGGTCTGGGGACGGAGCTGCTCGACTGGCTGGTGCAGAGCCTCGCGCGCGGCACCCGCCTTGTGGCCAATGGCGTGACGCTGGAGACCGAGGCGCTGCTCATCGCGGCGCAGGCGGCACAGGGCGGCGACCTTCTGCGATGCGAGTTGTCGCAGGCCGGGGCGCTGGGGCCGCGGCGCGGCTGGAAGGCCTCCTATCCCATCGTGCAATGGAGCGTGACCCTATGATCGTCGCAGGCTTCGGATTTCGCAAAAGCGCCACGGTCGAGAGCCTCGAAAGCGCCCTGGCCAAGGCCCGCGGCGGGCGGACCATCGACTGCCTCGCCACCGCGGCGGACAAGGCTGATCACGCCGCTTTTCAGGCCCTCGCCGCGCAAATGGGCCTGCCGATCCGAAGGGTTAATCCTGACGCGATACATGGCGTTCATCCCGTAACACATTCTGAATACTCGAAAACTCACCGCGACACCGGATCGCTATCCGAAGCGACAGCCCTGGCCATGGCAGGCACACAAGCCCGGCTTCTGGCGGCCCGCTCCATATCCGACGACCGGCTCGCAACCTGCGCCCTTGCCCAAGGAGACGACACATGACCGTTCACTTCATCGGCGCAGGCCCCGGCGCGCCCGACCTGCTCACCCTGCGCGGCCGCGACATCATCGCGTCCTGCCCGGTGTGCCTCTATGCGGGCTCGCTGGTGCCCGAAGCGATCCTGAGCCACTGCCCCGAGGGCGCAAGGATCGTCAACACCGCGCCGATGAACCTCGACCAGATCATCGACGAGATCAAAGCCGCCCATGACGCGGGCCAGGATGTCGCGCGGCTGCATTCCGGCGATCTCTCGGTCTGGTCCGCCATGGGCGAACAGATGCGCCGCCTGCGCGCCCTGGAGATCCCCGTCTCCGTCACCCCCGGCGTGCCGTCCTTTGCCGCCGCCGCCGCCGCGCTGGGCGCGGAACTGACCCTGCCGGGGCTGGCGCAATCGGTGGTCCTGACCCGCACGCCGGGGCGCGCATCCACGATGCCCGAAGGCGAGACGCTGACCAACTTCGCCGCCACAGGGGCCACGCTGGCGATCCACCTCTCGGTGCAGAACCTCACCTCGGTGGTCTCCGACCTGACGCCTGCCTATGGCGCCGACTGCCCCGTCGCCGTGGTCTACCGCGCCTCCTGGCCCGACGAGCAGATCATCCGCGGCACCTTGGCCGACATCGAAGCCAGGCTGGGCAAAGAGGTCACGCGCACCGCGCTGATCCTCGTCGGTCCCGCTTTGGCGGGCGAAGGTTTCACCGAATCCTGCCTCTATTCGGTGGACTACGACCGCCGCTACCGCCCGCAGAGCGCCGACAGCCCCTGGGCCGGGTGGACACCTGAGGATGAGACGGCACATGGTTGATAGCAAAGGACTTCTGGTCTCGGCGCCCTCCTCCGGCACCGGCAAGACGACGGTCATGCTGGGGCTCTTGCGCGCGCTCAGCGACGAAGGCTTGCGGGTCCAGCCCTTCAAGTCCGGCCCCGACTACATCGACCCGGCCTTTCACCGCGCGGCGACCGGGCGGGCCTCGTTCAACCTCGACACCTGGGCGATGGGCGCCGGGCTGTTGAACGCCATCGCGGCGCAGGCCGAGGGCGCGGATATCTGCATCGCGGAAGGCTCCATGGGGCTCTACGACGGGGTCGCCACGCGCGGGCAGTCGGGTTTCGGGTCGAGTGCCGAGACCGCGCGGCGCATGGGCTGGCCGGTGGTGCTGGTGCTCGACGTCGGCGGGCAGGCACAGTCGGCGGCGGCCACGGCGCTGGGGTTTCGGGAATACATGCCGGATCTGCCCTTTGCAGGCGTGATCCTGAACCGCGTCGCCTCGCCCCGGCACGAGCGGCTGACGCGGCTGGGGATGGAGCGCGCCGGGCTGCCGGTTCTGGGCGTGTTGCCGCGGCGCGGCGACCTGACCCTGCCCGAGCGGCACCTGGGGCTGATCCAGGCGGTGGAGCATCCCGATCTGGACGCCGCCATCGCCGGTTACGCCGATTTCCTGCGCGAACATGTCGACCTTGAGGCGATCAAATCCGCCGCCCGCGGCCATGCCTTGCCGCCCGTAGGCGCGCTGCCGAAGCCACCCGCGCAACGCATTGCCCTGGCGCAGGACGCGGCGTTTTCCTTCACCTATCCGCATCTGCTGGAAGGCTGGCGCGCGGCCGGAGCCGAGATCCTGCCGTTCTCGCCCCTGGCCGACGAAGCACCCGCTCCGGACGCTGATCTGGTCTGGCTGCCGGGGGGATATCCCGAGCTGCACGCAGGTCGGATCGCCGCTGCAGGAACCTTCCGCAAGGCACTGATAACCCACGCGGAAACCCGCCCGGTGCATGGCGAATGCGGCGGCTACATGGCTCTTGGGGAGGCGCTGATCGACAAGGAGGGCACGCGGCACCAGATGGCCGGGCTGCTGGGTCTCGTGACCTCCTACGAGAAGCGCAAGTTCCATCTCGGCTACCGCCGCGCGGTGCTGAAATCCGCGCTGCCCGGTCACGCCCCCGGCACGGCGCTGCGCGGCCACGAGTTCCACTATTCCACCATCCTCGACCAGCCCGATGCACCGCTGGCCCAGGTCGCCGATGCCGATGGCAACCCGGTGCCCGAGACCGGCTCGCACCGCGGCCATGTCACGGGGACGTTCTTTCACCTGATCACCGCCGAGGATGCGCCGTGAGCGGGTTTGTCAGCTTCGTGGGCTCGGGGCCGGGCGATCCGGAACTTCTGACGCTGAAGGCGGTCGACCGGCTCAAGCGCGCCGATGCGGTGCTCTTTGACGACCTGTCCTCGGGGCCGATCCTGGGCCATGCGCGCAAGGATGCCGACCTCGTGGGCGTGGGCAAGCGCGCCGGGCGACCCTCGCCCCGGCAGGACCATGTGAGCCGCTTGCTGGTGGACTATGCGCAGACCGGCCAGCG
>SBGD01000071.1 GCA_006226775.1 Paracoccaceae bacterium
CCGGCATAGCGCGCCAGCGCCCAGGCGCCGCCGCGGCTGTCGGCCAGCCCGGTCCGGGCGGTGAGCGCCATGTCGGCCATCTCTTCCAGGATTTGCCGGCACAGCCCCTCTTCGCCGCCGAACAGATGCGCGCAGCCGGTGATGTCCAGCATCAACCCATCCTCGCCATCCGCCGCGATCCAGGGGCTGAACTTGCCCGCCCAGCGCTGCAGCGCCGCCAGGAAGGCGGCCTCGGCCTGGGGGTTGCGCCGCGCGGTGCGCAGCGCGGCGGTCACCGCATGGGCATCACGCAGCGGCTGGCCGCGGTAAAGCCCGGCGGCCGAGCCCGCCGCCGAAACCGAGGACAGCACCTCGGAATTGCCCAGGTGTTCGACCACGGCAAAGGGCGCCTCCTGCAAGGCAGCCTCGCTGCGCGCCTGCCGCAACAGACGTTCGGCACCAAGCCGGGGAAACCAGAGAGACAGCAGGCGGCGGGACATGGGAACAGGCAGCTTGTTCGCTATTTGTTCCAATGCCTACCACCGCCCGGGGCGGGAGTCGAGTCGCGCTCAGCCGCAATAGACCCGGGTGATCACGCCGTTTTCATCCAGCATCACGTTGGTCCGCGACGGGATGTAATCGCGCGTCACCGGCTGGCCCGGGCGGATGATCCGCTTGGGCTCGGGCACCACCGCGGCCGCCGCCGCCGGTTGGCCCACCAGATCGGCAAACATGCCCTCGACACAGCCGGACGGCGTCCGGTCGCCTTCACCCTTGGTCACACCACCCTCCTCGCCCGGCAGACACCCGGCCAGCCCGGCGATCACCACGCCCAGACAGGCCGCTCGCATTGCACTCACCATCACGCCACCCGCTTTTCTCCATCCCCCCAAGTCTATGCCGATCGCGCCCGGTGCCAAGGGAAAAACCCCGCCCCCGGGGACAAACCCGCGCCCGAAGGCTTGATCCCGCGGCGGCTTTGGCACAGGCTCGACCAAACCCCACGCAAGGAGACCGATCATGCGCACCAAAGCCGCCGTGGCCCTCGAGGCCGGAAAACCGCTGGAAGTCATGGAGGTGAACCTCGAAGGCCCGAAAGAGGGCGAGGTGCTGGTCGAGATCAAGGCCACGGGGATCTGTCACACCGACGAGTTCACCCGCTCGGGCGACGACCCCGAGGGGCTGTTTCCCGCCATCCTCGGCCATGAGGGCGCGGGCGTGGTGGTCGAGGTCGGCCCCGGCGTCAAGAGCCTCGAGGTCGGCGATCACGTCATCCCGCTCTACACCGCCGAGTGCCGGGAATGCGAATACTGCCTGCATCCCAAGACCAACCTCTGCCAGAAGGTGCGCGCCACCCAGGGCAAGGGCGTCATGCCCGACGGCACCTCGCGGTTCTCGATGCTCGATGGCACGCCGATCCTGCACTACATGGGCTGTTCGACCTTCTCGAACTACACCGTCCTGCCCGAGATCAGCCTTGCCAAGATCCGCAAGGACGCGCCTTTCGACAAGGTCTGCTACATCGGCTGCGGCGTGACCACCGGCATCGGCGCGGTGATCTATACCGCCAAGGCCGAGATCGGCTGTCGCGGGGTGGTCTTCGGCCTCGGCGGCATCGGGCTCAACGTGCTGCAGGGCCTGCGGCTGGCGGGTGCCGACCAGATCGTCGGCGTCGACCTGAACAACGACAAGAAGGAAATGGCCGAACGCTTCGGCATGACCCATTTCGTCAACCCCGCGGAGGTCGAGGGCGACCTGGTGGCGCATCTGGTGGAACTGACCGGCGGCGGCGCGGATTACACCTTTGACGCGACCGGCAACGTGGGCGTCATGCGCACGGCGCTGGAATGCGCGCACAAGGGCTGGGGCGAATCGATCATCATCGGCGTGGCCCCCGCGGGGGCCGAGATTGCCACCCGCCCGTTCCAGTTGGTCACCGGCCGGTCCTGGCGCGGCACGGCCTTTGGCGGCGCGCGGGGGCGGACGGATGTGCCCAAGATCGTCGACTGGTACATGGACGGCAAGATCGAGATCGACCCGATGATCACGCATAAACTCAAGCTGGAGGACATCAACAAGGGGTTCGACCTGATGCATGCCGGCGAATCGATCCGCGCGGTGGTGGAATACTGACAGCTTTCGGCCATCGCCGGCTCGAAGGGGGGGCTTCGGCACCCTTCTCCGGTCCGGCCTTGGCCGCGGCGCATCCTGGCGCGTTCCGGGATATTGCCTATCTGGAAAGAGACGAAGCATGGGTTTGCAGATGCGTCGGGCACAGCGCGGCGCGGATGACGCGGCGGTCTGGGAGATCCTCCGACCGGCAGTGGAAAGCGGCGAGACCTTCTGCGCCGATCCCGCCGGCGGCCAGGCCGGCGGGCTGGCTTATTTCTGGCCCGAGACGTCGCAGGTCTGGATCGCCGAGGAAGGCGGCGTGCCGCTGGGCTGCTGCTACCTGCGGCCGAACCAGACCGGCGGCGGCGCCCATGTCTGCAACGCCGGCTATTGCACCGCCCCCGCCGCGCTGGGCCGGGGGGTGGCGCGCGCGATGCTGGCGTTTTCGCTCGACGAGGCCCGCCGCCAGGGCTATCGCGCCATGCAGTACAATTTCGTCGTCGAAACCAATACCCGCGCCATCGCTACCTGGCAGCGCGCGGGCTTTGCCATCGTGGGCCGCCTGCCCGCCGCCTTTCGCCACCCGCGCGCCGGCTATGTCGATGCGCTGGTCATGTACAAATCTCTGGTTTGACCTCGCCGCCCGGTGAGGTATGGGTGCCGCCATGCCTGATGATACTCCCCTTCTCGCCGTCCTGATCGACGCCGACAATACCTCACCGAAATACACCAAGGCGATATTCGACGAGATCGCCACCCTGGGCGAGGCCTCGGTGCGTCGCTGCTATGGTGATTTCTCCTCGCAACAGATGGCCGGATGGAGCCGCGTGCAGGCCGAGTTCGGCCTGGTGCCGCATCACCAGCCGGCCAATACCGTGGGCAAGAACGCCTCCGACATCGCGCTGGTGATCGACGCCATGGACCTCTTGCACACCGGTCGGTTCGACGGTTTCGTGCTGGTTTCCTCCGACAGCGATTTCACCCGCCTGGCCAGCCGCATCCGCGAACAGGGGCTGGCGGTCTACGGCATGGGCCAGCGCAAGACACCCGAGGCCTTCCGCAAAGCCTGCCGCCGGTTCATCTTCCTGGAAAACCTCGGCGGCGAGGCGGCAGAGGTGCCCTCGCCCAGCAAGCCCTCGCTCGACGAGGCGCGCAACCTGATCTTCAAGGCGATGGACGGGATCGAGCAGGACGACGAATGGTACACCCTGGGCCAGATCGGCCAGTTCATCGTCGCCGCCAACCCCGACTTCGACACCCGCAGCTACGGCCAGCGCAAGCTGAGCGACCTCGTGGGCAAGCTCAAGGTCTTCGAGACGCGCCGCGGCCCGGGCAACCAGCTGATGGTCCGCCGCGTCGACTGACCCACCCCCGGCGCGCAACCCGCCCCTTCATCTTGCCAGGCAAACTCCGGGGGGCAAGGGGGCAGAGCCCCCAAACCCGGCCGGGAACCCGCGCCCCGCGCCGGGTCAACCGCGCCCGAGATAGGGCATGTTGGTCGCCATCACCGTCATGAAGGGCACATTGGCCTCGTCCGGCAGCGAGGCCATGTGCAGCACCGATGACGCCACGTTGGCGACATCCATCACCGGCTCGACCGCGATCGTGCCATCGGCCTGCGGCACCCCCTTGGTCATCTTCGCCGCCATCGACGTCAGCGCATTGCCGATGTCGATCTGGCCGCAGGCGATATTGTAGGGCCGCCCGTCCAGCGAGATCGCCTTGGTCAGCCCGGTGATCGCATGTTTCGACGCGGTATAGGGCGTCGAGCCCCAGCGCGGCACATAGGCCGAGACCGAGCCGTTGTTGATGATCCGCCCGCCCTGCGGATCCTGGGCCCGCATCCGGGCAAAGGCGGCGCGGGCGACGATGAAGGACCCCACCAGGTTGATCTCGACGCAGCGGCGGAAATCGGCCACCGGCACCTCGTCGATGGTCGAGCCCATGACCGAAACCCCGGCATTGTTGAACACCGCGTCGATCCGGCCCCAGGCGGCCAGCGCCTTGTCAAAGGCCGCGTCCACCTGCCCCTCGTCGGTGACATCGCAGGGCAGCGCCAGCGCGGTGTCATGCGCCGCGGCGAAAGCTTCCAGCGGCTCGGGGTTGCGGCCGACCACGCCGACCCGCCAGCCGGCCTCGAGAAAGGCCTCGGCGCAGCTCTTGCCGATGCCGCCGCCGCCGCCGGTGATGATGATGCTCTTCATGTCTGTCCTTCCCTCTGCCACCGGGCACGGGCAAGAGTTTTCCGAAAACTCTTGCAAATTTCTTGCAAGAAATTTCGCCCCGCGGCGGCTGTTTTCAGTGGTTGTCGCGCGGCAGGTCCTTGCGGATCCGCTGGTAGGCCGTCGCCAGTTCCAGGCAGCCGCCCTCGGCCAGTTGCCCGACGTGCTTGCGGTAGATCTCCTGCCAGGGCGTCTGGCTGATGATCTCGGGCGGGGTCCAGGCCGCCTTGCGCGCGGCCCAATCCGCCTCGTCCACCAGCGCATCCATGCGCGAGGCATTGAGATCGAGCCGCACCGTATCGCCGGTCTGCAAATAGGCCAGCCCGCCGCCCACCACCGACTCGGGCGAGGCATTGAGGATCGAGGGGCTTTCCGATGTCCCCGACTGCCGCCCGTCGCCCACCGTCGGCAGATGGGCGATCCCCTGTCTGATCAGCGCATCGGGCGGCTGCATGTTCACCACCTCGGCCGAGCCGGGATAGCCGACGCAGCCGACGTTGCGGATGAACAGGATGGTGTGCTCGTCGATCCCCAGCGCGGCATCGTTGATCCGGTCGTGGTAGTCCTCCGGCCCCTCGAACACCACCGCACGGGCCTCGAAGATGCCCTCCTGGCCCGGCTCGCTGAGGAACCGCTTGCGGAAATCCTCGGAAATCACGCTGGTCTTCATCAGCGCCGAGTCGAAGAGGTTGCCCGAGAGCACCTTGAACCCGGCATTGGTCCGCATCGGCGCGTCATAGGTCTTGATCACGTCGGTATCGACACTTGCGACCCCGGCGAGGTTCTCGCCCATGGTCTTGCCGGTGGCGGTCATCGCGCCTTCGTGGATGCGCCCGGCCTTCATCAATTCGCCCATCACCGCCGGCACGCCGCCGGCGCGGAAGAAGCTCTCGCCCAAGTATTCGCCCGCGGGCTGCATGTTGACCAGCAGCGGCACGTCGAAACCCACCGTCTCCCAGTCCTTGACGTTCAGCTCGACCCCGGCATGGCGCGCCACGGCCTGAAGATGCGGCGGCGCATTGGTGCTGCCGCCGATGGCACCATTGACGATGATGGCGTTCTCGAAGGCCTCGCGGGTCAGGATGTCGGAGGGTTTGAGATCCTCGTAGACCATTTCCACGATCCGCTTGCCGGTCTCGAAGGCCATGGCCATGCGTTCGCGGAAGGGTGCCGGGATCGCCGAATTGCCGGTCAGCGACATGCCCAGCGCCTCGGCCATGGCGTTCATCGTGCTGGCGGTGCCCATGGTGTTGCAATGGCCCAGCGAGGGCGCGGAGGAACAGACCCGGCTGAGGAATTCCTCGTAGTCGATCTTGCCCTCGGCCAGAAGGCGGCGCGATTCCCAGACGATGGTGCCCGACCCGGCGCGCTTGCCCTGCCACCAGCCGTCCAGCATCGGCCCGCCATTGAGCGCGATGGCCGGCAGGTCGACCGTCGCCGCGCCCATCAGTTGCGCCGGGGTGGTCTTGTCGCAGCCGGTGGTCAGCACCACGCCGTCGATCGGATAGCCGTGCAGCACCTCGACCAGGCTGAGGTAGGCGAGGTTGCGGTCGAGCGCCGCGGTGGGCCGCTTGCCGGTCTCCTGGATCGGATGGACGGGAAATTCCATCGGAATGCCGCCCGCGGTGCGGATGCCCGCCTTGATCCGGTCCATCAAAAAGACGTGGATCTTGTTGCAGGGCGCGATGTCGCTGCCGGTATTGGCAATGCCGATCACCGGCTTGCCGCCCTGAAGCTCTTCGCGGGTGAATTCCTGGTTCTGATAGCGCTCGAGATAGAGCGCGGTCATGCCCGGGTTGTTGGGATTGTCGAACCATTCCTGCGACCGAAATCGCTTGTTGGCGCGTGTGTCACTCATTGGGTTTCCTTCCGCTCCGACCCGGCTTTCGCCGTGGCGACTCCGGTCTTGTGACAGCTTCCGCATTTGGTATACCAAATGCAAGCGCAATTTCGCCCGCACGCTCGGGCGCGGCAGACGGGAGAGAACATGGGGTATTTTCGCTTTGCGGTGCCGATCTGGCTGGCCTTGGGTGCCCCCGTCCCGGCGCTGGCCGCGGTCGACATGGACCGGTTTCACGCCTGCATCGACGCCCAGGTCGAGGGCAACCGGCCCGCGGCGGATTGCGTCCAGCAGGAGCATCGCGCCTGCGGCGACTTCCCGCTGGAAACCGCGCCGCAGGCGGCCATGTTGTGCTACCGCGAGGCGCAGGAGGCCTGGACCGGGGCGATCTCCGCGCGGCTCGAGACTATGAAGGACCGGCCCGAGCCGAAAATCGCGGAAGTTGCGGGGATCGAAGTGAAATACGACGTGCTGCGCAACCTTCTGCAATGCGACCGGATGGAGGATCTGGCGCGCCTGGCCGGGCAGGAGGCGACCGCCATGGACCTGCAGAAGGCGCGCTGCGCCGCCACCGCCTTCGGGCTGGCCTATGCGCGGCTGGTGCTCTCCGCGCAGGCCCGGCCATGAGTCGCGGCGCCTTCTGGCGCGGGTACCGCGACGGCGCGCCCTTCATCCTGATCGTGGTGCCCTATTCGATGCTGTTCGGCGTGGTGGCGCGCGATGCCGGGCTCGACCTGCTGCAGACCATGTCGATGTCGGTGCTGGTGATCGCCGGGGCCTCGCAATTCACCGCGCTGGCGCTGCTCAAGGACCAGGCGCCGGTCTTCGTGGCGCTGCTGGCGGCACTGGCAGTCAACCTGCGGATGGCGATGTATTCCGCGGCGCTGGTGCCGCATCTCGGCCATGCGCGGCTGGGCACCCGGGCGCTGATGGCCTACCTGATGGTCGACCAGGCCTTTGCCGTGGCGGTCAACCGCTATGAACGCCCGCCGCCGATGACCCCGGCGGACAAGGTGGCCTATTACTTCGGCTGCATGATGGCGATCTGCCCGGCCTGGTACGGCTTTACCCTGCTGGGCGCGCTTCTGGGCCAGGCGGTGCCGCCGGAACTGAGCCTCGATTTCGCGGTGCCGGTCTGTTTCATCGCGCTGACCGCGCCGCTGATCCGCAGCCTGCCGCATGCGCTGGCGGCGGCGGTGGCGGCGCTGGCCTCGCTGGTCTTTGCCGGGCTGCCCTGGAGCCTGGGGCTTTTCGTGGCCGCCCTGCTGGCGATGCTGGCGGGGGCGCAGGCGGAACTGGCGCTGCGGCGCCGCGCAAGGCGGAGGCAGGCGGCATGATCTCCGACAGCGCCTTCTGGACCCTCACCGTGCTCTTGGGCCTTGGCACCTTCCTGATCCGGTTTTCCTTCCTGGGCTTTCTCGGCCGGCGGCAATTGCCCGACTGGATGCTGCTGCACCTGAAATATGTCGGCGTCGCGGTCTTTCCGGCGCTGGTCACGCCGCTGGTGATCTGGCCCGAGGCGACCGGCGGCGAGATCGATCCGGTGCGCATCGTCGCGGCCGGCGCGGCCTTTCTCGTCGGGCTGCGGGTCTCGGTGGTCTGGTCGATCTTCGCCGGGATGGGCACGCTCTACCTGTTGCAATACCTGGCGGGCTGACGCCGCTGTCACCCCGCGCCGGGCAGGCAGAGCGTGAGCCGCGCGCCTTGTGCGGCAGGCTCGACCGTCGCCGCGCCACCGTGCAGCCGCGCCACGTCGCGCACGATGGAGAGCCCCAGCCCGCTGCCCTCGCCGGGTTTGAGCTGGCTGAACCGGGCAAAGGCGGCCTCGGCCGAGGCGGGCGGCAGCCCGCAGCCATCGTCGGCCACGGTGACGCAGACCCGCGCGCCGTCGCGCCGCGTCGCCACCCGGATGCTGGTCAGCCCCGGCCCGCCATGGCGCCTTGCATTGTCGATCAGGTTGCCGATCGCCTCGCCCACCAGCACCGGATCGCCGTTCAGCGGCAGCGGGTCGGGACAGGGATCGAACTCGAAGGCCAGGTCCTGCGACAGGATGTCGGCGCCGAGGTCGGCACAGACCCGCTCGGCCAATTGGTTGAGGTCGAAACGCTCCCGGCCGATCTCGTGGCCGTGGCGCAGCCGCTCCAGCGACAGAAGCTGCACCGCCAGCCGCGCGGATTTGCGCGCCGCCTCGATCAGGTCGCGCTCGTGGCGGGCGCGTTCGCCGGGGTCGCGCACCTCGGGCAGGGTCTCGGCCAGCGACAGGATGGCCGAGGCCGGGTTGCGCAACTGGTGCGCGGCGTCGGAGATGAAGGACTGGTGGGTGCGGATCGAATGCTCGACCTGGCCGAGCAGCCGGTTGAGCGTGCCGACGATGCCCGCCACCTCCTGCGGCACCG
Organism: Paracoccaceae bacterium; assembly: GCA_006226775.1. Lineage (GTDB taxonomy): Bacteria > Pseudomonadota > Alphaproteobacteria > Rhodobacterales > Rhodobacteraceae > Marinovum. The sequence continues at coordinate 8,550 of SBGD01000071.1, forward strand.
GGCGCTGGATGCGGCCCAGATCGTCGGGCGAGCGTTCCGCGATGGCGTCCTGCAGGCCGCGCAAGGGGCGCAGGCCGAGTTGCACGCCGAACCAGACCACCACCGCCAGCGTCGCCATCAGCCCGGCGATCAGCGCCACCGCGCGCCGCGCCAGGGCGGCGGCAAAGGCGCCGCGGTCGCTCAGCCGCTGCCAGACCGTCACCACGGTGTCGCCGGTCATGTTGCCGATGGTGGTCTTTTCCGACATCCGCAGCACGCGCACCGCCTCGCCCCGGTAGGTGGCGAAGATGTAATGCGGGCCCTCGCCGGCCAGCCTGACGCTCTGGATCGGCGGATAGGCATAGCCGGTGACATAGATGCCGCCCGGCCCGGTGACGTGATAGAAGACCTCGCCGCCGCCTGCATCCGAGATCAGCGCCCGCGTGCGCGGCGAGAGCGCATCGCCCTCCGAGATCGCCACGTCGCGCGAAATGGCCAGCGCGGCGGCCAGCAGCCCGCGGTCGAACAGTGCCTCGGCGGTGGCCTGGGCCGAGGCGAAGCGCCACAAGCCCAGCAGCACCGAGACCAGCAGCAGCGGCGTCAGGATCATCAAGAACAGCCGCAATCGCAGGGACATCGCGGTCGCGGCGGCACTCATGGGGCGTCGACTTCCAGCATGTAGCCCAGGCCGCGCGCGGTCCTGATCCGCACGCCGTAGCCTTCCAGCCTTCGGCGCAGGCGCGAGACATGCGGCTCGATCGCGCTGTCGTCGACATCCGCCCCGGTGCCGTAGACATGCGCAATCAGCTGCGCCTTGGACACGATCCGCCCGCGCCGTTCCAGCAGGCATTCCAGCGTCGCGATCTCGCGGCGCGGCACCTCGAGCGTCTGCGCGCCGTCCATCACCTGGCGGCTGGTGCGGTCGAAGACCAGCGCGCCCAGCCGGTCCTGCGCGGCAAAGACCAGGTTCTTGCGGCGGGCCAGCGCGCGCAGCCGCGCCTCCAGCTCGTCCATCTCGAAGGGCTTGGTCAGGTAGTCGTCGGCCCCGGCATCCAGCCCCGCCACCCGCTCTTCGGTCTCGCTGCGCGCGGTCAGCAGGATCACCGGGGTGCCGTCGCCGCGCCGGCGCAGGGCGCGCAGGATCTCGATCCCCGACATCCCCGGCAGGTTGATGTCGAGCACCACCAGGTCGGCGCCTTCCCGGGCCAGGAAGCCGTCGCCCTCGGCGCCGTCGTGCAGGACATCGACCGAATGGCCGCGGTCGCGCAGCCGCGAGGCGATGCCATTGGCCAGGGCCTGGTTGTCTTCGATGATCGCGATACGCATGATCGCGACTCTGTCATGCGGCGCAAGTTTGACGCAAGGTTCATCGCGCATGTTATGCCTGTTGGAGGAGGGATTCGGTCCCTCGAACGAAATCAGGATCTTGCCGGGCAAACTTCGGCAAATCGATACCGTCCATGGGAGGACACCAATGACCATCAACAAACTCGCATCCACCGTTGCCGCCGCCGCACTTGCCGCCGCAGGCATGGCGGCCCCTGCGCTGGCCGAAGTCGACCTGTCGGGCAAGACGATCGAATGGGTGATCCCGTTCTCGGAAACCGGCGGTTCGGCGAAATGGGCCAACTTCTTTGCCCCGCTGCTTTCGGCGCAACTGCCGGGCACCCCCACCGTGGTGGTGAAATTCATGCCCGGCGCCGGCTCGACCAAGGGCGCCAACTGGTTCCAGGACCAGAAGCACGAGGACGGCACGCTGCTGTTCGGCACCTCGGGCTCGACCCAGTTCCCCTACCTGCTGGACGACCCCCGCGTGCGCTATGAATACAGCGACTGGGTGCCGATCATGGCCTCGGGCACCGGCGGCGTCGCCTATCTCAACCCCGAGGACGGCAAGAAGTTCGACGGCTCGGCCAATGCGCTGAAGGACATCAACTTCATCTACGGCTCGCAGGGGGCCACCCGCCTCGACCTGGTGCCGCTGCTGGCCTGGAAGATGCTGGGCATGAACGTCGAGCCGGTGTTCGGCATCAAGGGCCGCGGCGATGGCCGGCTGATGTTCGAGCGCGGCGAAGCCACCATCGACTACCAGACCTCCTCGGCCTATCTCGGCGCCTCGGCCGACCTGGTGGCCAGCGGCAAGGCCGTGGCGATGATGTCCTGGGGCGCGCTGGACGAGGACGGCAATATCGTCCGCGATCCGACCTTCCCCGAGATCCCGACCTTCAAGGAGGTCTGCGAGGCCACCGACGGCTGCGAGACCTCGGGCGAGGCCTGGGACGCCTGGAAAGCCTTCTTCATCGCCGGGTTCCCGGTGCAGAAGATCGCCTTTCTGCCCGCCGGCACCCCGGATGACGTGAAGCAGACCTATGTCGAGGCCTTCGACGCGGTGCGCAGCGCCGATGGGTTCAAGGAGCGTGCCGCCCAGCAGGTCGGCAAGTACCCGGTCTTCGTGGGCGACGGCGCGGCGCGGGCCACCAAGGAAGGCACCACGGTGTCGGCAGAGGCCAAGGCCTATGTCATCGACTGGCTGCAGCAGGACTACGGCGTCTCGCTGAAGTAAGTCACCGGCTACCGGACGGCCCGGGCGCAGCGCGCTCCGGGCCGTTTCGCCTTCCCCCCATCCATGAGAGGCCCGCGCGATGGATATTATTGCCACAGCCCTGCCCGCCCTCGGCGACGCCTGGGCGCTGATCCTGCAACCCCTTGTCCTGGGATACCTCGTGCTCGGCGTGGTCATGGGCCTTTGTGTCGGTGTCTTCCCCGGGCTCGGCGGCATTGCCGGGCTGTCGCTGCTCTTGCCCTTCATGTTCGGCATGGAGCCGGTGCTGGGCCTGGCGCTGATGATCGGCATGGTCGCGGTGGTGCCCACTTCGGACACTTTCGCCAGCGTGCTGATGGGGATACCGGGATCCTCGGCCTCTCAGGCCACCGTTCTCGACGGTTTTCCGCTGGCCAAGAAGGGCCAGGCCGCGCGGGCGCTCTCGGCGGCCTTTTCGGCCTCGCTCTTCGGCGGGCTGGTGGGCGCGCTCTTCCTGACCATCTTCATCCTGATCGCGCGGCCCATCGTGCTGGCCTTCGGCCTGCCCGAGATGCTGATGATCACCATCCTCGGGCTGAGCATGGTGGCGGTGCTGGCCGGGCGCGTCGCGCTCAAGGGGCTGGCGGCGGCGGGCCTCGGCCTGATGATCGGCACCATCGGCGAGGCCGACGCGGGCGGCAGCCTGCGCATGGCGACCTATGACATTCCCTATCTGACCGACGGGCTGGCGCTGGTGATCGTGGGCCTGGGCATCTTTGCGGTGCCCGAGATCGTCTCGCTGCTGCGCCAGGACCGCTCGATCGCGCGCGAGGCCAAGCTGGGCGCGGGCTGGGGGGCCGGCGTGCGCGACTGGTTCGCCAATATCTGGCTGTCGATGCGCTGTTCGCTGATCGGCGTGCTGGTGGGCATCATTCCCGGCCTCGGCGGCTCGGTCGTCGACTGGATCGCCTATGGCCACACGGTGCAGACCACCAAGGACAAGTCGAACTTCGGCAAGGGCGAGATCCGCGGCGTGATCGGGCCGGAAAGCTCGAACAACGCCAAGGAAGGCGGGGGCCTCGTGCCGACGCTCTTGTTCGGCATTCCCGGTTCGGGGTCGATGGCGATCTTCATCGGCGCGATTGCGCTGCTGGGCTCGGGCGACATCGAGGTCGGCCCGAAGATGCTGCAGGACAACCTCGACATCACCTATTCCATCGTCTGGCTCTTGGCGCTGGCCAACGTCGTCGGCACGCTCTTGTGCATCGCGGCCTCGGGCGGCATCGCCAAGCTGACCACGATCCGTTTCACCTATCTCGCGCCGTTCCTGTTCATGCTGATCTCCTTCGCGGCCTTCCAGTCGGGACAGAACTTCGAGGATCTGCTGGCGCTCTTCGTGATCGGGCTGATCGGCATCTTCCTGCGCCGCTTCGACTGGTCGCGGCCGGCCTTCCTGATCGGTTTCGTGCTGTCCAACCCGGTGGAGAAATTCTCCAACCAGGCCTTCCAGATCGCCTCGTTCCGCTTCCGCAAGTCCTTCGAGGAGGGCATGGAGTACATCTTCTCGCCCATCGTCATCGTGCTGCTGATCGTCACCGTGGTCTCGGTGGTGCTGGGCATCCGCCAGGCCAAGACGATCATGGCCGAGGGCGATGTCCAGTCCGGGTCAAAGCGCGCGCCGCTGGTCTTTTTGCTGGTGATCATCGCCTACCTGGTGACCGCGCTGATCAATGCGCAGATGATCCCCGACTTCAACCTGACCGACAAGATCGTGCCGCTGGTGGTCGGGGGCATCGCGCTGGCCTGCTGCCTGATCATGCTGGTGCAGATGATCCTGCGCCCCGAGACCGACGTGATCTTTGCCGACAAGGAAGCCGCGGGCGAGGATGCGGATGCGCCCTATGGGCTCTGGTCGACGCTGGGCTGGTTCGGCTCGCTGATCGTGGCGACCTTCTTCGTCGGCTTCATCCTGGCATTGGTCGGCTTCATGCTGTCCTTCCTGCGGGTGCGCGCCGGGGCGTCCTGGACCAAGACGCTGATCCTCACCGCCGCCGGCATCACGCTGATGTGCGTCATGGCCGGGGCGCTGAACCGCGACTTCCCGCCGGGGCTGCTGCAAGGGGCGGTCGATCTGCCATGGCCGCTGAAATGAGCCCGCTGCATCTGCTTGCCCTGCCCGGCGACGGGATCGGGCCGGAAATCACCGCCGCAACACTCGAGGTGTTGCGCGCGGTGGCGCCGCTTCTGACGCGCAAGCTCGAGATCGGCGAGGCCGAGATCGGCTTTGCCGCGCTGAAGGCCCAGGGCACGACCATCCCCGAGACCGTGGTCGACCAGGCGAAGGCAAGCGACGGCGTCATCCTCGGCCCGGTGTCGCACAACGAGTATCCGCCGGTGGCCGAGGGCGGCAGGAACCCCTCGGGCGTGCTGCGCGTGGGGCTGGAGCTTTTTGCCAATATCCGCCCGGCGCGGACCTATGACGGGGTGGAATGCGCCGCGCGCAGCGCTTTCGACCTGGTGGTGGCGCGCGAGAACCTCGAAGGCTTCTACGCCGACCGCAACATGCACCTGGGCGGGGGCGAGTTCATGCCGACGCCGGATGTGGCCTTGGCCATGCGCAAGATCACCGAGACCGGCTCGCGCCGCATTGCCGAGGCGGCCTTCCGGCTGGCGGCGGAGCGGCGCAGCCATGTCACCGCGATCCACAAGGCCAACGTGATGCGGGTGACCGACGGGCTCTTCCTGCGGGTCTGCCGCGAGGTGGCCGAAGCGCACCCGGAGGTGCGCTATGACGAGCTTCTGGTCGATGCCGCCGCGGCGCACCTGGTGCGCCACCCCGAGCGGTTCGACGTGCTGCTCTGCACCAACATGTTCGGCGACATCCTGTCGGATCTGGCCTCCGAGATGTCGGGCGGGCTGGGCCTGGCCGGATCGCTGAACCTCGGAGAGCAGCACGCGGTGGCCCAGGCCCAGCACGGCTCGGCCCCCGATATTGCCGGCCAGGACCGGGCCAATCCGATCTCGCTGATCCTCTCGGCGGCGATGCTTTTGCGCCACCGCGGCGAGGCCCGCGCCGCCCAGACCATCGAGACCGCGGTGAGCCGCGCGCTGGCCAACCCCGAGACCCGCACCACCGACCTTGGCGGCGCGCTGGGCACGCGCGCCTTCACCACCCGTCTTTGCACCCTCATCGCGGAGCGCGCGCCATGACCCAGACCGGCATTCCCTATATCTTCATGCGCGGCGGCACCTCCAAGGGCCCCTATTTCAACCGCGCCGACCTGCCCGAGGATCGCGACACCCTCGCCGAGGTGCTGGTGGCCGCGGTCGGATCGGGCCATCCGCTCAATATCGACGGCATCGGCGCCGGGGCGGCAGTGACCACCAAGGTGGCGATGCTGTCGCGCTCGGACGATGACTGGGCCGAGGTCGATTACTTCTTCGCCCAGGTCTCGGTCACCGACCGGCTGGTGGATTTCAAGCCGACCTGCGGCAATATCCTGTCCGGCGTCGGCCCCGCCGCCATCGAGATGGGGCTCATCGCGCCCAGGGGCGACGAGACCGAGATCCGCATCCGCGCGGTCAATACCGGCGCCAGGGTGGTGGCGAAAGTCCAGACCCCCGGCGGCGTGCTCAGCTATGACGGGGCGGCCGAGATCGCCGGGGTGCCGGGCGCGGCGGCGCCCATCGCGCTGAACTTCATGGGGGTGGTGGGATCGTCCACCGGGGCCTTCCTGCCCACCGGCAACCTGCGCGACACCTTCGACGGGATCGAGGTCACCTGCATGGATGTCGCCATGCCGATGGTGATCGCCCGCGCCGCCGATTTCGGCCTGACCGGCTACGAGACCGCCGCCGAGCTGGATGAGAACAAGGATTTCTTCGCCGCCATGGAAGCCATCCGCATCCAGGCGGGCAAGAAGATGGGCATGGGCGACGTGCGCAAGTCGGTGACGCCGAAATTCGGCCTCTTCGCCCCGGCGCGCGACGGCGGCACCATCGCGGCGCGCTATTTCATGCCGTGGAACACCCATCCCAGCATGGCGGTCACCGGCAGCCAGTGCATGGCCTCCTGCGCGCTGACCCCCGGCACCATTGCCGAGGGCCTGCTCGACCGTCCGTCCGAAAGCCCGGCCAACGTGGTGCTCGAGCATCCCTCGGGCACCATCGAGGTGCTGGTCACGTTTGAAAAGAACAACGGCTTCAACCTGACCTCCGCCGGGCTGCTGCGCACCGCGCGCAAGCTGGCCGATGGCCATATCTATGTTCCGTCACGTATCTGGAAGGGCAAATGACATGCCGATGATGAACCTGCTGGTGGCCTTCAACGGCTCGGAGGCCTCGGTCGCCGCGCTGCGCCATGCCGCGGCGCTGGCGCGCGACCGCAAGGCCCATGTCACCGCCGTCCTGGCGCATTCCTCGCATGACGTGATCGACCGCTCCTCGCGCTGGATCCCCGAGGAGGCGCGCGCCCTGCTGGCCCGGGCCAACAGCGGCATCATCGAGGAAATCAAGGCCCGCTTCGAGTCGCTGCGCGACGAGTTGCAGTTGGGCGAGGCGCTGAGCTTCCGCGAACGCGCAGGCCGGGTCGACGTGACCCTGTCGGAAGCGGCGCGCTATTTCGATGCGATCATCGTCGGCCGCCCGATGGACGACGACGATGGCCATGTCTCGGTCCATCCCGACCGCATCGCGCTGATGTCGGGCCGCCCGGTGATCGTGGTGCCCGAAGGCCACGAGGCCGGGGCGCGGCACAGCCATGCCGCCCTGGCCTGGGATGGCGGGCGCGCGGCGGCGCGGGCACTGTCGGACAGCCTCGGCCTGCTCGAGGCGCAGGGCAAGGTCAGCGTGCTGACCGTGGGCCGGCGCCCGGACTGGCCGATCGCCGACCTGATGACCCATCTCGCGCGCCACGATGTCGCAGCGGTGCACGAGGAATTCCCCGAAACCCATCCGGTGGCCGAGACCATCCTGGGCTATTGCAGGCGCAATGACCCCTCGCTGCTGGTCATGGGCGCCTATGAACACTCGAAGTTCCGCGAAGACCTGCTGGGCGGCGTCACCGCCCGGGTGCTGCGCGACATCCGAATACCGGTTCTGTTGTCTCACTGAGGTAAGGAAAGATGCTTGAATACGATCAACTCCGCTTGTCGATCCGCAATCTGAAGGAATTGCGCAACACGCTGGCCACCAGGATCGCCAACCGCGACGGCGACCAGCGCACCCTGACCGAGCTGCACCATCGGGTCAGCTCGGCGCTGCGGGCGCTGGACAGCCCCGGCTGATGCGCCGACGGTCGACCCCGACCTCCGGTGTGGTGTATGCTGCGGCATCCACTTCATCGGAGGCGGCCATGACCGAGACTTCCCCGATCGACCTGGCGGTGCGGCATCTGCGCCGCGCGCTGGAGGATCTGAACCGCGAGCTTGCGGGGTATCCCGGCCCCATTGCCGGCTGTGACGCGCAATATACCCACCTTCTGTCCACCCGGACCCGGGTGCGCAACGCGCTTGCCGCGCTGGAGGCCGAGGTCTTCGTCGCCACGCCGCGCAGCCTGTTTCCCGGCGCGGGCATCGAAAGCCGCTAGATCGGCGACCGGATCAGCGCGGGTTCGCTGCCCGCCGCCTGAGGATGCCGGCGACAATCGGCGCGCCGATGATCACCAGCACGATGCGTGTCAGGTGATGGGTGATGACAAAGCCCAGATCGGCCCCGGTCACGATGGCCAGCACCGTCATCTCGGCCTGCCCGCCGGGGGCGAAGGCCAGGAAGGTCTCGACCGGATTGCCGAGGCCGAGGCCCGTGACCACCAGCGTGAACCCCGCCGCCAGCACCGACAAGAGCAGCACATAGGCCACGCCGGCCACCACCACCCGCCTCAGCTCGCTCCAGGTGACGCCGAGGAAATGCACGCCGATGCCGCAGCCGATGAAGAACTGCGCCGCGAGGATCGCCTCGCGCGGGGGGCGCGCATGGATGAAACCCGCAAGCGACAGCACCGCGGTGACGATCAGCGGCCCGAGGATCGAGGCCCCGAAAAGCTTCAGCCGCTCGCCGCCCTTCCAGCCGACCAGCGCGGCGAGGGCCATCAGCGCCATCTCGCCCAGCGGCAGATCCGCCGCCGGCGCGCCGATCGGGTTGGTCAGCCCGGCGCCATAGACCAGCGTCAAAAAGACCGGCGCCAGCGTCACGATCATCAGCACCCGGGTGGCATGGATCAGCGACAGCGCGCGGGGATTGCCCCCGGCCTCGGTGCCGAAGATCACCATGTCCTGCAAGCCGCCCGGCATGGCGGCGTAATAGGCGGTCGGCGCGTCGAAGCCCCAGACCCGGCGAAAGAACGGCACGCCGATCAGCCCGATCAACCCGATGAACACCGGGATCAGCGCCACCGACCCGGCCATCTTGGGCAATTCCGCGAATAGCGCCGGGGTGATCGAGGCGCCGACGGCCACCCCGAGGATGGTCCGCGCCGCGACCGAGACCTGGCCGAAGCCCTTGATCGGCGCATGCGCCAGCGCCGCGATCAGGCAGGCGGTCATCGGCCCGAAGAGAAACGGCAGCGGCAGGCCCAGCCCCCAGAAGACCCCGGTGCCAAGCCCGGCCAGGACCAGGGTTAGAAGCCGCCTTTGCCAGGCGGGACGCGGGGTCGGCACTTGGGGCAAGGGGCGAAACTCCGGCAGATTGACGCGACTTGCGTCCATCTGTATACCTTGGGATACAAAAGAGCAAGGACATCGGATGAGCGATCAGGCCGACCCGCAGCAGACCGGGCCGCAGGGCAGTTCCGCCTATCACCGCCTGCTGGACGAGATCCGCGCAGGCGCGCTTCTGCCCGGCGACCGCCTGCGCGAGGCCGACCTGGCGGAGCGCCTGGGCGTCAGCCGCACCCCGGTGCGCGAGGCGATCCGCCAGCTCGAGGCCGACGGGCTGGTCACCCATGTGCCGCGCATCGGCGCGACCCTGCGGCGGCTGGATTATGCCGAGGTGATGGAGCTTTACGAGATGCGCGCGGTGCTGGAAGGCACGGCGGCGCGGCTGGCGGCGCGCGCGGCCTCGGATGTGGAACTCGAGGAGCTTGACGCGCTCAACGACCAATTGTCCGCCATCGGCACCGGGCCCGAGGCGGCGCGGCTGAACCGCATCTTTCACGCCACGCTGCTGGACGCGGCCAAGAACCGCTTTCTGGCGCGCTCCATGGCCGCGCTCGACCGGGCGATGATGATCCTCGGGCCGACGATGCTGTCCGACAGCGCCCGCGCCGAGGCCGCCACCGCCGAACATGACGCCATCCTGACGGCGCTGAAAGCCCGCGACGGCGATGCGGCGGAAAAGGCGATGCGCGCCCATATCGAAGCCTCGCAACGCCTGCGCATCCGTGCCCTGCGCGCCCGTACGCCCGAGGAGGGCTGAACGGCCCACCCGGCGAAAACCCGGCGGGCCGCAAGGCGTCAGCCTTTCTGATAGGCCTCCAGCGCCGCCTCGACCCCCTCGGCCCAGATCAGCCGGACCCAGCGGGCGAAAGCCTCGGCAAAGCGCGCATCATCGGCCAGCTTGCCATAGAACTGGCGCTGCTCGAGCCAGGCTTGCGGGGCGTCCCTGGCGGCCAGCGCGGCGGCGTTGAGCTGATCCCAGACCGGGTCGTTGGGCTCGATGGTCGAGCCGTCCTCGCGGGTGCCGGCACACATCCGGCACCACAGCGCCTGGCTCAGCGCCAGCCCGTTGATCTTCGTGCCCGCGACCAGCGAATCGCGGATGCCGGGCAGGACCGCGCCGGTGTGGCGCGACGAGCCGTCAAAGGCGACGCGGCGCACGGTGTCGTGGATCTTGGGGTTCGAGAACCGCCGGTCGATCAGGTCGACATATTGCGCCGGGGTCATGCCCGGCACGTCCTGCACATGCGGCGCGATTTCCTCCAGCGCCACCTTGCGCAGGAGCGCCCTGATGCCCGGGTGCTCCATGGTGCCCGCGATGGTCTCGATCCCGAGGATCTCGGCCGGCGCGGCGATCACCTGATGCCCGCCGTTGAGCATCCGCAGCTTCATCGCCTCGTAGTCATGCACCTGGTCGGTGAAGGTCGCCCCGGCGCGTTCCCAATCGGGCCGACCATTGCAGAAATCGTCCTCGATCACCCATTGGCGGAAATTCTCATGCGTCACCGGCACGTCGTCCTCGACACCGAGCTTGCGCACCAGGTCCAGCTCCTTGGGGCCGGTGGCGGGCACGATGCAATCGACCATCGAGTTGGGAAAGCTGGAGTTTTCCTCGATCCAGGCGCCGAGATCGGCATCCATCAGCTTCGCCAGCCCCAGCACCACCTCGCGCAGCTTGTCGCCATTGCCGGGCAGGTTGTCGCAGCTTTGGCAGGTGAAGGGTCTGTCGCCCGCCGCGCGCCGCTGGCGCAGGGCGGCGATCATCGCGCCGAAGGCGGTCTTCGGCGTCTCGGGGTTGGCAATGTCGTGCTGGATGTCGGGATGCGCGGGGTCGAAACTCTTGGTCGCCGGGTCGAGGAAATAGCCGCCCTCGGTCACCGTCAGCGCCACGATGCGGATCGCCGGATCGGCCATCCGGGCGATCAGCGGGCCATTTCCCTCGACGATCGGCACGTAGTCGATCATCGAGCCGACCACCTCGGCCGAGGTTCCCGCCGGATCAAGCTCGATCAGCGTGGTCAGGTAATCCTGCGCCGCCATCTTCAGGCGCATGGTCTCGTCATAGGCGCGCACGCCGGCGCCGACGATGGCCCAGTCCAGCGCCGCGCCCTCCTGCATCAGCCGGTGCAGATACCAGGCCTGGTGCGCGCGGTGGAAGTTGCCCAGCCCGATATGCACGATGCCGGGGGTCAGCCCGGAGCGGTCATAGGTCGGGCGCGCAATGGCCTCGGGCAGGTCGTTCAGGGTGGCGTTGGACAGTTTCATAGGCTCGTCCCTTGTTCGGTCAGCTCATCCATTGGCCGCCATCGACGTTGTAGGTTTGCGACACGATGTAATTGGCCTCCTCCGACGCCAGGAACACCGCCATTCCGGTCAGGTCCGCAGGCACCGCAAAGCGGCCCGCGGGCACCCCGGCTTCGACCTCGGCCTTCTTCTGGCCGGGCTTCTTGCCTTCGAGCTTGGCGAACATGGAATCGACATGGACCCAGTGTTCGCCATCGACCACGCCGGGCGCGATGGCATTGACGTTGATGCCGTGGCGGATCAGGTTCAGCCCCGCCGACTGGGTCATCGAGATGACCGCCGCCTTGGTCGAGCAATAGACCAGCACCAGGCTTTCGCCGCGCCGCCCGGCCTGGGACGCCATGTTGATGATCTTGCCGCCATGGCCCTGGGCAATCATCTGCTTCGCCGCGGCCTGCAGGGTAAAGAGCGTGCCCGCCACGTTCACCGCATAGAGCCGGTCATAGCTTTCGCGGGTGATATCCACCGTCTCGGCGGCATCGAAGAGCGCGGCATTGTTGATCAGGATGTCGAGCTTGCCCGCCCCGGCCACCACCTCGGCAATCGCCGCGTCGATGCTGTCCTGCCGCGTCACGTCGAGGTGCACGGCAGTGGCGCCCTCCCCGATCTCTGCGGCCGCGGCGCGGGCGGCGTCGAGGTTGATGTCGCCGATCGCCACCGTCGCGCCCTCTTTCACGTAGGCACGGGCGAATTCCTTGCCGATGCCACGGGCCGCGCCGGTGATCAGCGCGGATTTGCCAGCCAGCCGCATCATTCCACCCTCAGCCCGTCAGGCCCGAACTTGTGGATATGCTGCTCCTGCGGCGTGAGATAGACGGTATCGCCGTGTTTCACGTCGATGTCGCCGCCGGCCCGCACGGTCAGCGGATCGCAGCCCGGAATGCCGTGGATGTGGATGAAGGTGTCGCTGCCCAGGTGCTCGGCCACGCCCACGGTGCCCTTCCACAGGCCATCGGTGGTCGAGACATCGGTGTGCTCGGGCCGGATGCCGATGGTATGCACGCCGTGCTTTGCGGCCAGTTCGCCTTCGATCAGGTTCATCTTGGGCGAGCCGATGAAACCGGCGACGAACTTGTTGCGCGGGGCGCGGTAAAGCTCGAGCGGGCTGCCCACCTGTTCGATCACCCCGGCCTGCAGCACGACGATCTTGTCGGCCATGGTCATGGCCTCGACCTGGTCATGGGTGACATAGATCATCGTGGTCTCGAGACGCTTGTGCATCTCGGAGATCTCCAGGCGCATGCCCACCCGCAGCGCGGCGTCGAGGTTCGACAGCGGCTCGTCGAACAGGAAGGCCGAAGGTTCGCGCACGATGGCCCGGCCGATGGCGACCCGCTGACGCTGACCGCCCGAAAGCTGGCCGGGGCGCCGGTCGAGATAGTCGGTGAGGTTCAGCGCCTTGGCCGCGGCCGCGATGCGGCGCTCCTGCTCGGCCTCTTCCATGCCGGCCATCTTCAACGGGAAGGCGATGTTCTTTTTCACCGACATATGCGGATAGAGCGCGTAGGACTGGAACACCATGGCCAACCCGCGTTTGGCGGGCGGCAGGTTGGTGGCGTCCTGGCCGTCGATCTGGATCTGGCCGGAGGTGATGTCCTCGAGCCCGGCGATCAGCCGCAGCAGGGTGGACTTGCCGCAACCCGAGGGGCCGACGAAGACCGTGAACTCGCCATCCTGGATGGTCAGGTCGAGCGGCGGGATGACATTGACGTCGCCAAAGCTCTTGGTGACTTGCGTGAGTTGAATTTGTCCCATGATCTCAGGTCCTTATTTCACAGCGCCAAAGGTCAGGCCGCTAACGAGTTGTTTCTGGCTGAACCAGCCGAGGATGAGGATCGGCGCGATGGCCATGGTCGATGCCGCGCTGAGCTTGGCGTAGAACAGGCCCTCGGGGCTGGAGTAGCTGGCGATGAACGCGGTGAGCGGTGCCGCCTTGGCCGCGGTCAGGTTGAGCGTCCAGAAGGCTTCGTTCCAGGCCAGGATGAAGTTCAACAGCAGCGTCGAGGCGATGCCGGGAATGGCCATCGGGGTCAGGATGTAGATGATCTCGTCCTTGAGGCTGGCGCCGTCCATGCGACCGGCTTCGAGGATGTCGACGGGGATTTCCTTGAAGTAGGTATAGAGCATCCAGACGATGATCGGCAGGTTGATCAGCATCAGCACCACCACCAGGCCAAGCCGCGAGTCGAGCAGGCCGAGGTTGATGAAGATCAGGTAGATCGGGTAGAGCACGCCGACCGCCGGGAGCATCTTGGTCGAGAGCATCCACAGCAGGATGTCCTTTGTCCGGTTCGAGGGCACGAAGGCCATCGACCAGGCGGCGGGCACCGCGACGATGATGCCGAGGACGGTCGAGCCTCCGGCGATGATGATCGAGTTCCACAGGAAGCGGGCGTAGTTCGAGCGCTCCAGCACCGTCCGGTAGTTCTCGAGCGTCCAGTCGAAGCCCAGGAAGACCGGCGGATCGGCGATCGCCACGGCCTCGGTCTTGAAGCTGGTGAGGATGGTCCAGAGGATCGGGAAGAAGATCAGAAGACCCACGATCCAGGCTGCGGCGGTATTGATCGCCTTGCGTTGATTGGTGACGGCTCGTGCCATGGTTCAGTCCTCCTGCCGGGGGGCAATGGTGAGGGTGAGGTCCCGGGGCAGGCCCGGGACGCGGCGGTCTTGTTGCTCAGGCATCGAGATTCTTCCCCACGATGCGCATCAGGAAGATGGCCACGATATTGGCGAGGATGATCGCATAGACACCGCCTGCCGATCCCAGCCCGACGTTCTGGCTTTCCAGCACGCGCTGGTAGATCAGGTAGGTCAGCGTCCTTGTGCCGAAAGCGCCGCCGGTGGTCACGAGGATCTCGGCGAAGATCGACAGCAGGAAGATGGTCTCGATCAGGATGACGATGGTGATCGCCCGGCTCAGGTGCGGCAGCACGATGTACCAGAACCGCTTGAGCGCCGGGGCGCCGTCCATCTCCGAGGCTTCGAGCTGTTCGCCGTCGAGCGACTGGATCGCGGTCAGCAGGATCAGCGTGGCAAAGGGCAGCCATTGCCAAGAGACGATCATGATGATCGAGGTCAGCGAGGCATCCGACAGCCAGACCACCGGATCGGCGCCGAAAAACCGCCACAGATGCGCGAAAAGCCCGTTGGTGGGATCCATGAACATGTTCTTCCACACCAGCGCGGAGACCGTCGGCATGACAAAGAACGGCGCGATCACGAGGATGCGGACGACGCCCTGGCCCCACATCGGCTGATTGAGAAGGATGCCCAGCAGCACGCCGAAGCCCACGGTGATGATCAGGGCGCCACCGACGATGATCAGTGTCGCCTGGATCGAGGGCCAGAAGGCCGAGGACGACACGAACCTGACGTAGTTGTCAAAGCCGGCCCATCCGAGGTCGCCACCGCGCAGCGGCAGGTAATTCTTGAAGGAGAAGTAGAGCGTCATGACAAGGGGCACGAGCATCCATCCCAGAAGGAGGACAACTGCGGGGGCCATCATCATGCGCGCTGCGGATCGGGAGTGCTGGGTCGCCATGACACAAATCCTCTCTGTTCACGCAAGGGGCATGTTGAACACGGGGTGAGACTGGGAAGGGTACAGGGGGGGATCTTGAAAAGGGTGCGGGGGGCGGACCTGCCACCCCCCGCGGGAAGGCTTACCGGTAACCGGCGGCTTCCATTTCTTCCATGGCGATCGCCTGGGCTTTCTCGAGCGCTTCGTCCACGCTCTGCTGACCGGCATAGACGGCCGAGAATTCCTGGCTCACCTGGCTTGCCAGACCGGCAAATTCCGGGATCGCGACGAACTGGACGCCGACATAGGGCACCGGCTCGACGGTCGGGTTGTTCGGATCAGCGGCCAGGATCGAGTCCAGCGTGGTCTGGGCGAAGGGCACTTCCTGGTAGTTCGGGTTCTCGTAAAGCGAGGTCCGCGCACCCGGGGGAACGTTGGCCCAGCCTTCTTTCGCCGCAACCAGCTCGATATAGTCCTTCGAGGTGGCCCATTCGATGAACTGCTTGGCCGCCGCTTCGTTCTGGGTCCCCGCGGGGATCGCCAGCGCCCAGGCCCAGAGCCAGTTGGCGCGCTTTTCGACGCCCTCGTGGTTCGGTGCCAGCGCGAAGCCGACCTTGTCGGCGACGGTGGAATCGTCGGGGTTGGTCACGAAGGAGGCCGCCACGGTGGCGTCGATCCACATGCCGCACTTGCCCTGCTGGAACAGCGACAGGTTCTCGTTGAAGCCGTTGGTGGCGTAACCGGCCGGACCGTAGTCGTTCATCAGGTTGGTGAAGAAGGTCAGGGCCTCTTTCCACTCGGGCTGATCGAACTGCGGGGTCCAGTCCTCGTCGAACCAGCGCGCGCCGAAGGAATTCGCGGTCACGGTGATGATCGCGCCGCCTTCGCCCCAGCCGGCCTTGCCGCGCAGGCAGATGCCGTTGATGTCATTGGCATCGTCGTCCATCGCCGCCGCGGCTTCGCGGATGAATTCCCAGGTCGGCGCCTTGGGCATTTCCAGGCCGGCCTTCTCCATCAGGTCGGTGCGGTACATGATCATCGAGCTTTCGCCATAGAACGGCGCGGCATAGAGCGTGCCGTCATGGCTGAGACCGGCGGCCATGGCAGGCAGGATGTCATCGGCATCGTAGTCTTCGGACAGATCGTCCAGCGGCACCAGCCAGCCGTTCGCACCCCAGATCGGCGTCTCGTACATGCCGATGGTCATGATGTCGAACTGGCCGCCCTTGGCGGTGATGTCGGTGGTCACGCGCTGGCGCAGAACGTTTTCTTCCAGCGTCACCCACTCGACTTCGTGGCCGGTCTTGGCGGTGAAGTCGTCGGTATAGCCCTGCATACGGACCATGTCGCCGTTGTTCACGGTCGCGATGGTGATCGTATCGGCGGTGGCCGCGGTTGCAGCAACCGACACCAGCGCAGACGCCGCAAAAAGTGCGTTCGTCAAGTTCATCCAATTTCCTCCCTTGGCTTCGGATGTCATGACGCAGGTTTAAGTGATTCCGGCGGCTCGGTCAATAAAAAGTTTACGCGCGTAATCTTTCATCTTTCCGCAACGCAGCATATCCTTGCTGCACCGCAGCAGAAGTCATGCCGAATCGCGCATCACCAATCGCCCCTCGTAGAGGATCTCCACCCTGTCGGCGCTGCCAGCGTCATTTTCCAATGCGGCAAACAATTGCTCGACGCTGGTGTCGGAAATATTGGCATAGTCCTGGGCAATGGTGGTCATCGGCGGACAGGTGAATTGCGAAAAGGGGTGATCGTCCATCCCCGCCACCCGCAGCGTGCACCCCGGGCCGCGCCCGACCCGCACGCCCTTGGACCAGGCGGCGGCAATCAGGCCGATGGCCAGGCGGTCGTTGTTGCACAGCACCGTGTTGGTGGCGAAACCGCCGGATTCGATCGCCGCAACCCCGCCGCGAAAGCCGATCTCCTCGAAGTTCCAGCCGTCGCCGTCGATCTTCAGGATCTCGGGCGTCTGGCCAAGCGACTCCATCGCCGCGAGATAGCCGTTGCGGCGGCGGTTGGCGTTGGGATTGACCAGGTTTCGCATCTCGAAATAGACCGGCGGCTCGCCGCTGCGGCAAAGGTAATCCACGATCAGCCGCACAACCTGGGCATGATCCGACCCGACAAAAGCGGCGCCCACATCGGCAAGATAGCTGTCGAACAGCACCGTCGGCACCTCGTCGCAGAACCGCCGCACGTGATCCATATCCGATCTTCGGCCCAGCGGCGCCAGCAGCACCCCCGCCGGTTTCAGCGAGCGCAGCGAATCGAGAATGGCGTTCTCCTGCGCGGTCTCGCCGTGCGAGCTGAACAGCAGCGGGAAATAGCCGGCATCGATGCAGCGCCGCTCGATATTGCGGGCGATCTCGGCAAAGAAGGGATCGGCGAGATAGGGCACGACGACGCCGATATTCTTGGTCAGCCGCCGGTTCTGGTTCATCGCGTAGATATTGGGCCGGTAGTCGTATTCCTCCAGCGCCTGCTCGATCCGGGCGCGCGTCGTCTTGCGCACGGAGTCGGGGTTGTTGAAGTATTTCGACACGGTTGGCCGGGAAATGCCGCTGAGTTCAGCGAATTCCTCCATGTTCCGGACCCGTTTTCCCGCCATGAGCACCTTCCCCTTCGCCCGCCGACCGCGTTCTTTCGGCGTGCAGCTTTTGATCTGCACTGCCCCTCGGCCATTCTTTTACGCGTGATAAGTCGCTTCTTTGCATTATTTACAGAAATCTTCCCCGGTCAACCGGCCATCCCCCTCGGACGCGGCACATGCAAGCACCGGCGCATGGCCGAACACCCCCGCCGACACCGGCCGGACGGCAGGATTTACCCGCCTGGGGTTGAATTTATCATGATGAATTGATTGCATGGACCCGATCGTTCCGAACCACGACAGGCCCGCCGCAAGACCATGACAGCCGATGCCCCCAGCCCCCCTCCGCCGCGCCGGTCGCGCCCTGTCCGGGTTGCCGAGGCGATCAAGGACTGGGTGGTCGAACAGGGCTTGCAACCCGGCGACCGGCTGCCCGGCGAGGCCGAGCTGATGGCGCGTTTCGGCATGTCCAAGGGCACCGTGCGCGAGGCGATGCGGCTGTTGCAGGCGCAGGGCCTGGTCGCCACCAAGACCGGCCCCGGCGGCGGCAGTTTCGTGGGCGAGGTCAGCCGCGAGCGGGCCAATGCGCTGCTGGCCAATTACTTCTACTTCCGCGATGTGACCATTGCCGACATCTATGCCCTGCGCATCCTGCTCGAGCCGGAACTGGCCGCGGGGCTGGCCGGGCAACTGACCGAGGCGCAGCTCGGCGATCTCGAGCGCATCATGGAAGGCTATGCCACCCCCGCCGCCGACGCCGAGGAAGAGCGCCGCCAGCATGTCGCCTCGCTGGCCTTCCACGCCCGGCTGGCGGATTTCGGCGAGAACGAATTGCTGGGCTATTTCATCGGCTTCATGGCGCGCATCCTCACCGATCTGACGGTCTACAAGCGGCTTTACGCGACGCCCAACCACGACCTCTGGCAACGTGGCCGCGACCACCAGATCGCGCTGATCGCGGCGCTGCGGGCGGGCGAGGCCGGGACCGCGCGCGAGGTGATGAAAAGCCACATGGAAATGGCCCGCGCGCTGATGGAGGATCAGGAGGCCGAGGTGATGAAACGCTTCATTGCCGAGTGACCGGCTGGTAGCGCGATTCGACGAAGGGCGCGGCACGCTCGGGGTCGTCTGCGGTGGGCACATGGCGCGTCCAGGCGCCGTAAAGCCCGCTGGTGGCGCGGCGATGGAGCGCTCCGAGCTCGGCGAGCGGATCCTCCGCGTGGTCGATGCGCAGGGTCAGCGGCGGCGCGCTGCGGCTCACCACCAGCAGCGCCGCCGACATCAGCCCGCGGCTGTCGCCCCCGGCCTTTGCGGCGGTGAGAAGCGCCGCCATCAGCCGCTCGGCCAGGGGCCCCCTGGCCGCGTGGTAGCCGTCGAGACAGGCGTCCAGCACCGCCTCGGACGCCAGAAGGTTGCCCGTCACCACCACATGCCGCGCCGCGCGCGCGCCTGCCGCCGGAACGCTTTTGGCGCCGGTGAAATGCCCGGTGCCGCCCGCGAGATCGAGCGCCGCCAATTGCCGCTCACCGCGCCCGGCATCGGCATCGGTGACCTGCGCCACCGCCTGATCCGCAGGCACCCCGCCCCGCATCACCTCCAGAACCCCGGTGCCCCAAAGCGTGCTGGGCAGCGAGCCCTGCGAGGCCGAGAGCCCCGATTCGTGATCGCCGCGCAGCACCCAGCCGCCGACACAGAGACTGCCGGTGGTGGCGGCGCCGCCGTAAGTGCCGGTTTCCGCGTCGAAAGCCAGAATTGAAAGCGTCATGCCACGGATCCCCCTGTCTTGGGCTTGAAATTATCATGAAAATTTGCCCTGATGCAATTTATAATGATAAATTAGCGACACCGCCAACAGCAGAGGAAACCCCCATGTCACACCTCCCCGTCATCCGCCGCGGCCTGATGGCTGCCGGCACGGCGCTGGCCCTGGCCCTTGGCGGGCCGACCGGCGCCCTGGCCCAGACCCCGCCCGGCGTGCTGATCGTCGGCCAGATCGCCGAGCCCAAGGCGCTCGACCCGGCGGCCGTCACCGCGGTCAACGATTTCCGCATCCTGATGAACCTCTATGACGGGCTGGTGCGGTACAAGGACGGCACGCTCGAGGTCGAACCGGCGCTGGCCACCGGATGGGAGATCAGCGAGGACGGCACGGTCTATACCTTCACCCTGCGCAAGGGCGTGACATTCCACGACGGTAGTCCGTTCAATGCCCAGGCGGTGAAGTTCAACTTCGACCGGATGCTGGATGAGAGCCATCCGTTCCACGACACCGGCCCCTTCCCGCTGGCCTTCTTCTTCTCGGCGGTGGACAGCGTCGAGGCGGTGGACGACCTGACCGTGCGCTTCACCCTGAACGCGCCCTATGCGCCCTTCCTGTCGAACCTCGCCTATCCCACCGGGCTGATCGTCTCGCCCGCCGCGGTGGAACAGCACGGCGCGGATTTCGGGCGCAATCCGTCCGGCACCGGCCCCTTCACCTTCGCCGAATGGCGCTCGAACGAGGCGGTGGTGGTCGAGGCCAATGCCGGTTACTGGGACGGCGCGCCGGAATTGCAGGCCGTGGTCTTCCGCCCGATCACCGATGCCAATACCCGCACCGCCGAGATGCTGGCGGGCGGTATCGACCTGATGGTCGAGGTGCCGCCGGTGGCGCTCTCGGAATTCCAGGGCGACCAATACGAGGTGCATGAACAGGCCGGCCCGCATGTCTGGTTCCTGATCCTCAACGCCAAGGAAGGCCCCTTTGCCGACAAGCGCCTGCGCCAGGCTGCCAATTACGCGGTCAACAAGACAGCGCTGGTGGACGAGGTGCTGGAAGGCACCGCCGAGGTCGCCGCCGGCCCCACGCCCCCGGCCTTTGCCTGGGCCTACAACGAGGATCTGGAACCTTATCCCTATGACCCCGACAAGGCCCGCGCGCTGATCGCCGAGGCCGGGGCCGAGGGCGCGGAACTGACCTTCTATGTCACCGAGGGCGGCTCGGGGATGCTCGATCCGGTGGCCATGGGCACCGCGATCCAGGCCGATCTGGAAGCAGTGGGCTTCGACGTCAAGATCGAGACCTACGAGTGGAACACCTTCCTCGGCGAAGTGAACCCCGGTCTGGAAGGCAAGGCCGACATGGCGGAAATGGCCTGGATGACCAACGACCCCGACACCCTGCCCTTCCTGGCACTCCGCACCGAGGCCTGGCCGGACAAGGGCGGCTTCAACTCGGGCTATTACTCCAACCCCAAGGTCGATGAGCTGCTGGAAGCGGCCCGCGTTGCCACCGATCAGGCCGAACGCGCAAGGCTCTACAAGGAGATGCAGACCATCGTGCAGGAGGATGCGCCCTGGGTCTTTGTCGCCAACTGGAAGCAGAACGCGGTCACCAGCGACAAGGTGGAGAATTTCACCCTGCAGCCGTCGTTCTTCCTGCTGCTGGATGACGTCGTCAAGAACTGACACCGACGCCGTCCCGGACCTGATCCGGGACCTCCCCCGGGGCCGGCCATGAGGCCCCGGGTCAAGCCCGGGGCGCGGGCGCGCCCGGCCCCCGACTGTCCGGAGACCCCATGACCGGCTACATCCTCAAACGCCTGCTCTCGGCCATCCCGGTGCTTCTGGGCATCACGGTGATCGTCTTCCTGATCATGGCGCTGATCCCCGGCGATCCGGCCACCGCCATCCTCGGAAGCTATGCCACGCCGGAGAATGTCGAAAAGCTCAACCGCGACCTCGGGCTCGACAAGACGCTGGTGCAGCAATATTTCATCTGGCTCGGCAATATGGCCCAAGGCGATTTCGGCACCTCCTTCGCGCTCAACCGCCCGGTGCTTGACGAGGTGCTCGAGCGGTTCAATGCCACGCTGGTGCTGGCCGGGACCGCCTTCGTGCTCTGCTCGCTCCTCGGCATCCTCGCCGGGGTGATCTCGGCGGCCAACCAATACGGCTGGGCCGACCGGGCGATCACCTTCGTGGTGCTCCTGGGGATCTCGATCCCGTCGTTCTTTCTCGGCATGATGATGATCCTGTTCTTTGCGGTGAACCTGCGGCTGTTCCCGGTCTCGGGCATGTGGCCGATCTACGGCGCGCGCGACCTCTCGGCGCTGATCTCGCATCTGACCATGCCGGCGCTGGCGCTGGCGGTCGTCGCCACCGGGGTCATTGCCCGGCTGTCGCGCTCGGCCATGCTCGAGGTCTTGCGGCAGGATTTCATCCGCACCGCGCGGGCCAAGGGCGTGCATGAGCGCGGCGTGATCTGGCGCCATGCGCTCAAGGCCGCGATGGTCTCGATCATCCCGGTGCTGGGCATCCAGGCCGGGTTCGTGCTGTCCGGCGCGGTCTATATCGAGATCGTGTTCCAGTGGCCCGGGGTGGGAAGGATGCTGGTCGATGCAATCCTGAAGCGCGACATCCTGCTGGTGCAGGGCGGGGTGGTCTTCGTCGCCGCCTGCTACGTGCTGTTCAACATCATGGTCGACGTGGCACAAAGCCTGCTCGATCCGCGGATCAAGACATGAGGGCGTTCTTCATCCTCCTCGCCCGCAACCGGCTGGCGCTGGCCGGTGGCGTGGTGCTGGCGCTGGTGGTGACGCTGGCGCTAGTCACGCCGCTCTTGCCGCTGGCCAACCCGGACGTCACCGATACCTCGAACCGCTTCCGGCCGATCTTCTCCGAGGGCGCGCTTCTGGGCACCGATCACCTGGGCCGCGACCTGCTGAGCCGGCTGCTCTGGGGCACGCGGCTGTCGCTGGCGGTGGGCTTTGCCGCCGCGATCTTTGCCGCCAGCATCGGTGCCGCCATCGGCATCATCGCGGGCTTTTACGGCGGGCGCACCGACAACGTGATCATGCGCGGCGTCGACATGCTGATGGCCTTTCCCTACATCCTGCTGGCGCTGGCCATCGTCGCCGCCCTCGGCCCGGGGCTGTTCAACGCGCTGATCGCGGTCTCGGCGGTCAACGTGCCGTTCTTTGCCCGCAACATCCGCGGCATCACCGTCGGCATCGCGCACAAGGAATTCGTCGATGCGGCGCGGCTGGCGGGATTGTCGAACACCCGCATCATCCTGTCCGAGATCCTGCCCAACGTGGTGCCGGTCATCGTCATCGCCATGTCGACCACCATCGGCTGGATGATTCTCGAGACCGCGGGGCTCAGCTTCCTCGGCCTCGGCTCGCAACCGCCGCAGGCCGATCTCGGCTCGATGCTGGGCGAGGCGCGCTCGGCGCTGATCACCAATCCGCATACCTCGGTCGTGCCGGGCGTGATGATCCTTGTCATCGTCATGTCGATCAACCTGCTGGGCGACGGGGTGCGCGATGCGCTGGATCCCCGGCTGAAATCCGGCGCCCTGACCCGGCCGATGGCGGCGACGCTGGTGGACCGCCAGGGCCCGGTGCCGGAGCCGACCGGCAAGGGCCTGCTCGAGGTGCAGGGGCTGAAGACCGAGTTTCACGTCAAGGACCGCATCTACCGCGCGGTGGGCGGCGTCGATCTGCATGTCGAGAAGGGCGAATGCCTCGGCATCATCGGCGAGAGCGGCTCGGGCAAATCGGTCACCGCGCTGTCGCTGATGGGCCTCGTCGCCTCGCCCCCCGGCGTCATCACCGCGGGTGCGGCGCACTACGACGGCGAGGACCTGATCGGCGCGCCCTACCCCCGGTTGCGCGACATGCGCGGGCGCAACGTCGCCTATATCTTCCAGGATCCGCTGGCGACGCTGCACCCGCTCTACCGCGTCGGCGACCAGTTGATCGAGGCGATCCGGGCGCATCGCCCGATCTCCCGCGCCGAGGGCCGCGCAAAGGCGGTCGAACTGCTGGAAGCGGTGCGCATTCCCAACCCCGAGCAACGGGTCAGCGACTACCCGCACGAGATGTCCGGCGGCATGCGCCAGCGCATCGGCATTGCCATGGCGCTGGCCAATGACCCCGACATCATCATCGCCGACGAGCCGACCACCGCGCTTGACGTGACGGTGCAGGCGCAGGTGCTGACCATCCTCGACGACCTCCGCCGCTCACGCGGCCTTGCCATCGTCTTCATCACCCATGATTTCGGTGTTGTGGCGCAGCTTTGCGACCGGGTCGCGGTGATGTACGCCGGGCGCATCGTCGAAGAGGGCACCACCGCCGAGATCCTCGACTTCCCCCGCCATCCCTATACCGCCCGGCTGATGGCCTGCGTGCCGGAACTGGGCGGCGGCAAGCGGCGGCTCGAGGCGATCCCCGGCCTGCCGCCGGTGGTCGACCGCCTGCCGCCGGGCTGCGCCTTTGCCGAGCGCTGTCTCAAGGCGCGACCCGACTGCCGTAAGGGAGAAATCCCGCTGGAGCCGCTGGGCCGCCGCAGGATCCGCTGTCTCTACCCCGAAGACGAATCCCGCGAGGTCGCGCAATGAGCGATGCGCTGAAACTGACCGATGTCTCCAAGACCTTCCCGGTGGGCCGCAAGCTTTTCGGCGCGCCCAAGGGCCAGGTCCGGGCGGTGCATCCGCTGACGCTTTCGGTGCGGCAGGGCGAAACCCTTGGTATCGTGGGCGAATCCGGCTGCGGCAAGTCCACGCTGGCGCGGATGCTGGTGGGGCTGCTGGAACCGACCACCGGCCGCATCGAGATCGACGGCGAGGCGCTGGACAATGCCGATCCGGCGGTCTTCGGCAAGCGCATCCAGTATGTCTTTCAGGACCCGATCTCCTCGCTCAACCCGCGCAAGACCATCCGGCAGGTGATGGAGGCGCCGCTGAAACACCTCTACCGCATGGGGGCCGACGAACGGCGCAAACGCATCGCCGAGATCTTCGCCAGCGTGAACCTGCGCGAGGAATTCCTCGACCGCTATCCGCATGAATTCTCCGGCGGCCAGGCCCAGCGCATCGGCATTGCCCGGGCCCTCGCCGCCAAGGCGAAGATCCTCATTCTCGACGAGCCTGTCTCGGCGCTGGATGTCTCGGTCCAGGCGCAGGTGCTGAACCTGCTGGCCGATCTCAAGCGCGAGTTCGACCTCACCTACCTCTTCATCAGCCATGATCTGGCCGTGGTGGAGGCCGTCAGTGACCGCATCGCCGTGCTCTATTTCGGCGCAGTGGTGGAACTGGGCCCGGCAGAGGAGATCTTCGCCAACCCGCGCCATCCCTACACCCGTCTGCTGGCGCAAAGCGCGCCGGTGGTGGGCCGCCCGCTGACCGCGCCCGAGGCGAAAGGCACCGAATTGCCCGACCCGCTGAACCCGCCGCCGGGCTGCGCCTTTGCCGCGCGGTGTCCGCGGGCGACCGATCGGTGCCGCAAGCAGGTGCCGAAGCTCGACAGCGGCCATGCCTCCAGCGTGGCCTGTTTCCATCCGCTGGACGAAGGCTGATCCGGTTCAGGCGACGCCGGGACGGCGGGTGCTGGCGCGCAGGGCGATGACGCCCTGCCCCAGCTCCAGCGTATAGCGCTCAAGGTCCGACAGAGCGGCATCGGCGGCGGCACTGTCGCGCGCCTCGATGGCGTCGGTCAGGCGGGCGTGCAGGGCGACGATCCGCTCGCGCGAGCGGGCGGAAAAGGTGATCATGTTCATCAGCGGCTGCATGGCCTCGACCGCCCCGGCCAGTTGATAGGACAGGATCGGATTGCCCGCCGCATCCACCAGCGCCCGGTGCAGCGCCACGTCGGAGGCGCAGAACTCCTCGTCGCTCAGGCAGGCGCTGCCCTGCCGCGCAATCTCGGCGCGCATCCTTGCCAGGTCTTCCGCGCTGCGCCGGGCACAGGCCAGCGCCGTCACCGATTTTTCCAGCGCATAGCGCGCCTCGCAGGCCACCGCGAAGGCCACGTCATTGACCGACAAGAGCAGGGTCGAGGTCGAGGCATGCTGCGCCTGCGCCTCGTCATAGGAGAGCCGCCGCACGAAAGCGCCGCCAAAAGCCCCGCGCTCGGTACGGATCAGCGATTGCGCCGCCAGCCGTTTCAGCGCCTCGCGCACCGTGGGACGCGACACCGCGAAGGTCTCGGCCAGGTCGGTTTCCGAGGGCAAACGGTCATCCGCCGTCAACGCACCGCTCAGGATCGCATCCCGAAGCGACTTGGCAATCTGCGCCGGCAGGTCGGTTTTCTTCTGGGCTCTGGCTTTTTTCATTTGTCATACATTTAAATGTCAGGCATTTATACGAAGACTCACCGCCCAAGGCAAGGCCGGGCGCGGGGGGCAGGCCAGAGGGGGGAAACGGGTGCAGGCATTGCGCAACATATCGCTCGGCCGGGTCCATTGGCTGACCTTCTTTGCCGCCGTTCTGACCGGCTGGGCGCTGCTCTTTGCCATGGCGGTGCCGCCCGAGATCCGCAGCCTCGAGGCCACCTATGGCGCCTCGCTGATCGAGATCCTCTGCGGCGGCGCCCTGGGGGCCTCGGGCTTTGCCCCGGCGCTGGCGATGTGGGTGCTGATGAGCGCGGCGATGATGGCGCCGACCGCCCTGCCCGCGCTGCGCACCTATGACAACCTCGGCCATGTCACCGCCACCGGCTTCGGGCGGCTGGTCCTGGGCTACCTCGCCGCCTGGCTCGGGTTTTCGGTGCTGGCCGCCGCGGCGCAGGTCACGCTGCATGATCTCGGCCTCATCGGCGCACTGGGCCAAAGCCTGTCGCTGCCCCTGACCATGGCGCTCTTGATCGGCGCCGGGGCGTATCAGTTCACCCGCTGGAAAGATGCCTGCCTGTCGCGCTGCCGCGCGCCGCTGACCTTCTTCATCCAGCATTGGGAGGAAGGACCGCTGCGCAACGGGCTGCGCCTCGGCCTCGACTGCGTCGGCTGCTGCTGGGCGCTGATGCTGCTGGGGTTCGTCGGCGGCACCATGAACCTGATGTTCATGGGGCTGGCCATGGTGCTGATGACGCTGGAGAAATTGCCCGACATCGGGCGCTACCTGACCAAACCGCTGGGCGGGGCGCTGATCGCCTCGGGCCTGGCGCTACCTTTGTTCTGAGGGAGGACACATGCCACTCGACGTCACACAGATCCCCGACTGGTCGCTCAAGGGCGAGCTGATCCTGAACTGCAACTGCACGGTCTTCTGCCCCTGCGTCATCAGCCTGGGCAAGCACCCGCCGACCGAAGGCCATTGCCAGACCTGGGGCGGCGTGCGGATCGACGAGGGCCGCTTCGGCGACGAAGATCTCTCGGGCCTCAATATCGGGTTGCTGATCGAGATCCCCGGGCAGATGTCGCGCGGCAACTGGAAGGCGGCGGTTTTCATCGACGACCGCGCCAGCGAAGCGGCGCACCAGGCGCTGGTCAATATCTTCAGCGGCGCGGCGCGCGGCACGACGGGGCTTTTCGGCGTGCTGGTGAGCGAGTTCCTCGGCGCCGAAAGCGCGCCGGTCAGCTACGACAACGACGGCGACACCCGCCGCCTGACCGTGGGGCGCAAGATCCAGGGCGAGGTGATCCCGGTCAGGGACGCCAAGGGGCGTGAGACCACGATCACCAATACCGACTACTGGATGGGCCCGGACGTGGTGGTCGGCACCGCCACCAAGGGCAAGGTGCGCGCCTTCGGCCGGGTCTGGGATTTCGATGGCCGCTCGGCCGAGATCTGCCAGATCGACTGGCGCGGGCCGCGCTGAGGCGCGGTGCGACAGCCTTTCGACCGCGCGGTGAGGCTGGCCCTTTCTGCAAGACGCAGACGGCGCGGCACCCGCGCCGGCCCTTACACGTAACATTCCGCAACTGAAGGAAATCCCATGTTCAAGGCACTGCTCGTCGAAAAGGACGAAGACGGCAAGACATCCGCCAGCGTGACGGAGGTCAGCGAAGACCAACTGCCCGAGGGCGATGTGACCGTGGCGGTGGAATACTCCACCGTGAACTACAAGGACGGGCTCTGCATCGGGCCGGGCGGCGGGCTGGTGCGCACCTATCCGCATGTGCCGGGCATCGATTTCGCCGGCACGGTGGAGAGTTCCGACGACGCCCGCTACAAGCCGGGCGACAAGGTGGTGCTGACCGGCTGGCGCGTGGGGGAAAACCGCTGGGGCGGCTATGCCGAGAAGGCCCGCGTCAAGGCCGACATGCTGGTGCCGCTGCCCGAGGGGCTGGACACCCGCCAGGCGATGGCGGTGGGCACTGCCGGGCTGACCGCGATGCTGGCCATCATGGCGCTCGAGGGTCACGGGCTGAAGGACGGCCCGGTGCTGGTGACGGGCGCCGCAGGCGGCGTCGGCTCGGTCGCCACCGCGATCCTGGCCAGGCTGGGCCACGAGGTCGCCGCCGTCACCGGGCGGCCCGAGCAGGCGGATTATCTGAAAGGCCTCGGCGCCAGCCGGATCGTCGCCCGCGAGGACCTGGCCGAGGTGACGCGCAAGCCGCTGGAGGCCGAGGTCTGGGGCGGCTGCGTCGATGCGGTGGCGGGTGCCATGCTGGGCCGGGTGCTGAAACAGATGCAATATGGCGCGTCGGTGGCCGCCATCGGTCTGGCCGGGGGTGCGGCCATCGAGGGTGCGCTGATCACGCCTTTCATCCTGCGCGGCGTCAACCTTCTGGGTATCGACAGCGTGATGCAGCCCTACGACAACCGCCTGCGCGCCTGGCAGCGCATCGCCCGCGATCTGCCGATGGACAAGCTGGAGGCCATGGTACAGCCCGCGACCCTGTCCGACCTGCCCGGCTTGGGCCGCGACATCCTCAAAGGCCAGGTCAAGGGCCGCGTGGTCGTCGACGTCAAGGCCTGAGTCTGTGCGGTTTTCGCCCAATCAGCAGGAAGCGGGCATCCGTTTGAGCCTTTCCCGGCCCGGAATCAAGCCGAAGGCGCCGGGCCAGCGGCGGCCCGCCCCCCGGGCTGCCGCTCCGGTGACGTCAGTGCATCGTTCCGAGGTCTTCCGGACCTGGCCGGGATAAACGGCGCAGAATGACCGTTGCAGCGGCATCCCGCGGGCCGCCTCTGGCCCGGCTCAGGTCGTGCTTCTTGCAATGACCGCGAAAGGCCAGTCCCGCCGTTTCAACCTGCCATCCTCTCGCTCCGAACCAACCCCGGCCCCTGTCCGCCCGACAGGGGCCGGTCTGCATTCCGGCCCCCCCAACCCTTCGGATTTGAAGCGCATTCGAGCCAAGCGGCACAGTTCCGACGTATTTCAAACACGAACCGGCCCGCCTTGGCTGGGACTTTCAGACCATCGGACACCCCCGACCTGAAACCAGCTCAACATGAAGGGAGCGCAAGGTTTGACACATCTGTCGAACATACATCTTCCTGATACCGATCGCGTCGCCGGAGACGAGCTTTCGCCGGGAACCGAGCTCAGCAACGGGCAATACGTGGTCGAGAAATACCTCAACTGCGGCGGTTTCGGCATCACCTACCTGGCCCGCGACAGCCTGGGCCGCAAGGTGGTGATCAAGGAGTGTTTTCCCAACGCCATCTGCTGCCGCGCCGGCGAGAACGTGCGGCTCAGATCCCGGACCTACGAGGTGGACTTCGACCGCGCCGTCGACCTCTTCCAGAAAGAGGCGCGCGCGCTGGCGGCGCTGGAACATCCCAATATCGTCGGCGTCCACCAGATCTTCCAGGCCAATGGCACCGCCTACATGGCGCTCGATTTCATCGAGGGGATGGATCTGCTCGACATGCTCGACGCCCATCCCGAGGTGCGCTCGCCCGCCGCGATCCGCGAGTTGTCGGTGATCCTGCTGCATGCGCTGATCTACGTGCATGACAATGGCATCCTGCACCGCGACATCTCGCCCGACAATATCCTGCTGGATACCGCCGGCACCCCGATCCTGATCGATTTCGGCGCCGCGCGGCAGGGCGCGACCCAGGCCAGCCGCATCCTCAGCCGGGTCTACACGGTCAAGGACGGCTATTCGCCGCAGGAGTTCTATTTCGCCGGCAGCGCGCAATCGCCCTCGAGCGATCTCTATGCCCTGGCCGCCACCTTCTATCACCTGATCGACGGCAGCGCGCCGCCCAATTCCTCGCTGCGGCTGGCCGCGGTGGCCGAGGACAAGCCCGATCCCTATGTGCCGCTTGCGGGCCGCTTCCCGGCCTTCGACGACCGGCTGCTGGCCTCGATCGACCGCTGCATGTGCCTGTTCGCCAAGGACCGGCTGCCCGATGCCCGCGCCTGGCTGGACGAGATCACCGGCGAAGCGGTGCGGCGTCCGGATGCCGCCACGATCCGCGCCGACAAGGACATCACCCGGCAGATCGCCGAACTGGTGGAAGAAAACCACAAGGCCATCGCCGAACGCCCCCGCAATGCGCCCCAGCCCGAGGCGCGCCCCGCCCCGCCGCCCGGCGAGGCGCCGGATGAACGCGCCTACTGGGCGATCCTGAACGAGGATCCGGCGGGCCCCGAGGCCACCGACCCCGACCACAGGCTGCGCGCCGATCCCGACGGAAAACGCCGCGCCCGGAGGCTGACGGCGCTGCTGTCCTGGCTGATCTGGGCGCCCCGCCGCCATATCGACCACAACATCTAGCAAGAGGCAGGCCGGACCATGCATGGTTTCAAGAACCTGATCGCCCGTCGGCGCCCCCCGGCGTCGCCCGAGAGCAGCCCTCCGCAGACCGCGGAGCGGCCCGTGCCGGTGCCCGCCGCCGAAGCGGACCCCGAGGCCGAAAGCGCCATCGAGACGCGCCAGGCCGCGCGGGCGCGCG
>SBGD01000041.1 GCA_006226775.1 Paracoccaceae bacterium
GCGGCCAGCCTGAAGGCGGCCGTCATTCCGGTGGTGCTGCACTATTCAACGACTGACCCACTCAGCTGATCCCGACAATCCGAGGAGAACACGATGGCACGAGCCCAGGGGGCGCGGGCGCAGATGGCGCTTGCGTTCGAGACGACCTATGGAACGCCGCCAGTCGGTGGTTTCACCAAGATGCCCTTCGCCAGTACATCGCTTGGCGCGGAGCAGCCGCTGCTGAATTCGGAGCTGCTCGGCTACGGCCGTGATCCGCTGGCGCCGATCAAGGATGCGGTCACGGCGGACGGCGATGTTGTCGTGCCGCTCGATGCCGAGGCGTTCGGCTTCTGGCTGAAGGCAGCATTCGGCGCGCCGACAACGACCGGTGCGGAAGCGCCGTTCACCCACGAGTTCCAATCCGGGTCCTGGACGCTGCCCAGCATGTCGATCGAGACCGGCATGCCCGAGGTGCCGCGCTATGCGATGTATTCGGGCTGCGTGCTGGATCAGATCACCTGGCAGATGCAGCGCTCTGGCCTGCTGACCGCGACAGCGCGGCTGGTGGCGCAGGGCGAGACCGTAGGCACGACCACCAGCGCAGGCACGCCTGCCGAACTGGAGTTGAAGCGTTTCGGCCATTTCAACGGATCGATCACCCGGAACGGCGCGGCGATTGGCAACGTGGTCTCGGTGGACATTACCTATGCCAACAACCTTGACCGGATCGAGACCATTCGTTCGGACGGCCGCATCGATGGCGCGGATCCGTCCATCGCCGCGCTGACGGGCTCGATCGAGGTGCGGTTCGCCGATCAAACGCTGGTAACACAAGCGATCAATGGCGAGGCTTGCGAGTTGGAGTTCGCCTATGTGCTGGCCTCGGGCGAGAGCTTCACCTTTGCCGTGCACGCGGTTTATCTGCCGCGCCCGCGGATCGAAATTTCCGGGCCGCAGGGCGTGCAGGCGACTTTTGACTGGCAAGCGGCGCGCGACAGCAGCCTCGGCCGGATGTGCACCGCAACTCTGATCAACGACATTGAGGTTTACTAATGCTGACACTTGATCTGACCAATGCGCCTCATTGGCATGACCTCGCCGCTGGCGTCCGCGTGCAACTGCGGCCACTGACCACCGCGCTGATGGTGGCAACGCGCAGTGACCCGGTGGTGGAAAGCCTGCCGGAGGTGGCCAGCGACGAGGAGCGCGCCGTCGCCTTCGCCAAGGCGCTGGCACGGAGCGCGGTACTGTCTTGGGAAGGTATCGGTGACGCAGACGGCCATGCCATCGACCCAAGCCCGGACGCTGTCGACGCGCTGCTCGACGTCTGGCCAATCTTCGAGGTTTTCCAGCTGACCTATGTCTCGAAGGGCCTGCTGCTGGAACAGGAAAAAAACGTCTCCGCGCTCTCGTCGACTGGTCCTTCGGCGGGGGCGAGCGATACTGCGAGGGTTGCGAACCCAGCGGAGCCCGTGCGAAAGCCTGCGAAGACTGCCCGGCGCGGCTGAACCGACCGCTCACCCATGAGGGCTGGCAGGTCTGGGACCTCGTCGGCCGTCTCGGCGGGCAACTGCGCGTGCTGACCGGCGCGGTGATCGGCTGGGATATGTCGGCCGCGCTGGCGCTGGCCGATGCACTCGGCGTACCACCCGCCGCCGCAACGGAACTGCTGCCTGTCATCGAGGCGGTGATGGTCGCCAAACTCAACGAACAGATGGATCATTCTCATGGCGGAAAAACGGGTTAGCGTCCGTCTAGCGGCGGTCGGCGGGCGCCAGGTGCGCGCCGAGCTGGAAGGTGTCGGCGAGGCCGGGTCGCGCGGCTTCGGGCGGCTCAGCCGCGAGATGGAAGCCGCCAATGCCCGGATGGCAGCATTCTCGCGTCGGGTCAAAGTTGCGGCGGCGGCCGCGGTTGTTGCTGCCACCGCCGCCGGTGTCGCCATGGTGCGCTCCGGGCTGCAAACCGTGGATGCGCAGGCCAAGCTCGCGGCTTCCCTTGGCACCACGGTGGCCTCGATCCAGGTGCTTGAGCGTGCGGGCGATCTGGCTGGCGTTTCCATGGGTCAGGTCGAACAGGCGACCGTTCAATTGACGCGACGGCTCAGTCAGGCCGCTTCCGGATCCGGAACCGCCATCGACGCTTTGGACCGTTTGCGGCTTTCGGCCGAGGAGCTGCAGCGCCTGCCGCTGGATCAGCGCATCGCGGCCATTCAGCAGGCTTTGCAACACTACGTGCCGGAAGCCGAACGCGCGGCGGTGGCTTCGCAACTCTTCGGCGACCGCGCCGCGCTGGTGTTTACGCGGATCGACACCGCCACGCTGCGCCAGGCCACCGAGGATGTCCTGGCCTTCGGTGTCGTGGTTTCCGACCACGATGCCGCGCAGATCGAACGCACCAATGACGCGATCTCCCGGCTCGGGCTGATCTGGCGCGGATTGTCGAACCAACTGGCCGTCGCTGCCGCGCCAGCGCTGGAAGCCGTCGCCAATGCCATGGCCGCGGTGGCCAGCCGCACCGGGCCGCTCGGGATCGCCATCCGCGGACTGTTCGACAACATTGGCCGTCTGACCACCTACGCCGCCACCTTTGCAGGCCTCATGGCGGGGCGCTGGGTCGCCGGGATGGCGGCAGCGGCGCTCTCGGTCCGTGGCCTCGCAACCGCGTTGGTCCTTCTGCGCGGCGCGCTGATCCGCACCGGCATCGGCGCGCTGATCGTGGGCGCGGGCGAGTTGGTCTATCAATTCACCAGGTTGGTGTCCGGCGCCGGGGGTTTTGGCGCCGCCATGGGGCTGATGGGCGATGTGGCCAAGGCGGTCTGGGATGGCATCAAGGCGAGTGCCGGGTCCTTCGCGGATGATTTCAGGGCAATGGGCGCAGATGTGGAGGCGATATGGACCCGATTGATGGCCTTTCTGTCGCGCAAATGGGCGGAGTTTCTGGGTCAGATCGGTCCCACCTTCAACGCCGTCGCCGAAGAGATCGGCGCCGAGACCCGGATCGACTGGTTTGGTGCTCTGTCCCAGGCCTCGATGCTCGAGCATGCGGCCAGCAACGCCGGACATATGGCGGATCGGTATCGCCAGCGCGCCGCGAGCACCCGCGCCGGGGCGTTTGACGGCGTCGGTCCGGCCTTGCAGGCCCTGCGGGATGCCATGTCGGGCGGTGAAGCTACCGGCAGCGACGCGCTGGATGACGCCACAGCTGCGGCGGAACGGTTTGAGGCCGCGCTCGGTGATGCCGGGCAGGCGGCAACGGGGGCCGGAATCGCAGCCAGAGCCGCTGCTGGTGCCGCCAAACCCGATACCGAAGCGGCCATTACCGGCTGGCAGGCGGTCACCGCAGCCCTGTCAGACTATGCCAGCAAGGCGCGTGATATCGGCAAGGACATCGGGCAGGCCCTGGTCAATGCCTTCCAGTCTGCGGAAAACGCTGTTGGTGAGTTCGTCAAAACCCGCAAGCTGAACTTCCGCGATCTGGTCACCTCGCTGATTGCCGATCTGGCGAAACTGGCGGCGCGAAAGTTCATCCTTGGACCCATTGCCAATGCGCTCTCGGGCGCACTCGGCGGCGCGGGTGGCATATTCGCCAACATCCTGCATGCGGGTGGCATGGTCGGAGACTCTGCGCCAAGCCGGATGGTTCCCGCCATGGCCTTCGCGGCTGCGCCCCGGATGCACTCCGGCGGCGTTGCAGGGCTCCGCCACGACGAGGTGCCCGCGATCCTCCAGCGGGGCGAGCGGGTGCTGTCGCGACGTGAGGCGCAGTCCTATGGCGGCGGCGGCTCTGTCAATGTCACCATCATGGCCCGTGATGCCGAGAGTTTCCGGCAATCGCGCACGCAGGTCGCCGCAGACATCGCCCGCGCGGTCTCGCTGGGCAGAAGAGGCATGTGATGGCGTTTCACGAGATCAGGTTTCCCGATGATATCAGTCGCGGGGCACGCGGCGGGCCGGAGCGGCGCACGCAGATCGTTGAACTGGCCTCGGGCAGCGAGGAGCGCAACGCCAGCTGGGCCAATTCGCGTCGCAGATATGATGTGGCCTATGGCATTCGCCGCGCTGATGATCTGGCGGCGGTCGTGGCATTTTTCGAGGCGCGGAACGGCCGCCTGCATGGCTTTCGGTTCAAGGACTGGGGCGATCACAAGTCCTGCCTGCCCTCGGGCACGCCATCGCCGACTGATCAGGGGATCGGGACCGGCGACGGAACGACGGCGGCGTTCCAGCTTGTGAAACGCTACGCCTCCGGCGCGCAATCCTGGGCGCGCGCCATCGCCAAGCCAGTGGTGGGAACCGTGCGGGTTGCGCTTGGCGGGGTGGAGCAGCCCTCCGGCTGGTCGGTCGATACGACCACTGGCCTCGTCACCTTTAATTCCGCACCAGGTTCTGGCGTCGCCATCACCGCGGGGTTCGAGTTCGACGTGCCGGTCCGCTTTGACACGGATATGCTGGATGTCACTCTCGACGTCGAGCGGCTCGGCTCGATCACCACGATCCCGCTGATCGAACTCCGTATCCCGGTGCCTATTGCCGCGCTTAAGCCTGAACCGACAATCTTCACCTGGGGGGATGTGTTCACCGATCACAGGGCGATGGCAGGCGGCGCTGACTGGTCCGGCTGGGGCACCAGCACCGCGCAGCCGGCCGAGGTGCCGCTGGAGTTTTTCCTGCGCAATGTACTGCCGGAACTGCAACCAGACGGGGCGACTTTGACGCTTAGAAGCCCGACCGGCGCGATGCATCTGCGCGGCCGCATGCAGCCGCCGCCGCGCTCTGTGCTGAGCAACTGGACGCTGGATCTGGCCGACACCGTGGTCGAGCGTGGCAAGGACAGCACCTATTGGGGCCAGCTCCATCTCTGGGGCGATGTGGTCGAAGCGCCATCGGCCTCGCCACCCTCGGTGGGTGTTGCGGCAAACATCGGTGAGACCCAGCTGACCCTGAAGGATGATGCCGACACGACAACCTTCCTCGCCACCGCGGGTCCCGGCTCGATTGCCGTGGTGCGCACCAATGCGACCGCCCCGGATTACCACCCCGCCGAAAGCCGGGAAATCATCTACATTGAGTCAATCAGTGCGCGCACTCTGACCCTGTCGCGCCCGCTGAGCATCAACGTACCGGTTTCCAACCCATTGGATTATCCCGGCGAGGTCAGCGACCCCTCGACGGTCACCCTGCTGGTTGGCTCCTTGCTGGCAGGCGACGCGGCCGAAGGTGCCACCCAGATCACGCTGGTCGACGCTGGCGGGCTCGCTGTCGGCGATTGGGTCTATCTCTCGACCTCCGAGCTACCGACGCCGACCGGCAATCAATTTGCCGGTACGCTCGGCGCGCTCCTTGATCCCGGGCAGGAGTTCGGTGACATCCTGATCAATGAGGAAATCCACCACATCACCGCGATCACCGGCAACCGGCTGACGCTGGCAGACCCGCTGGGCAAGAACAAGCTGACGGCCTGGAATGCCGCCTGCGTGAAGATCGACCCGATCGAGAATGCCACAATCAAGGGCGGGCAATTCCTCGGCCAGGAAGAAGGCAGTTCCGCCGAGGCCTGGGAGCACCAGTATATCTGGGCGCGCTATTGCGTCGGTTGCAGCATCAGCGATGCGCAGTTCGACACCGATCCGGCGCGCAACCTTGCAGTGCGCCGCATCGGCCAGGCGGTGCGCTCGGACACCGGGGCGGGCAACCTGATCACCCGCCTGACCATCGCCCAGGGTGGCAGCATCGCGGCAGGCGAGGGCTATGGCGTCTCCCTGCGGCGCGGTGAACGCAACACCATCGTCTCGCACAATGACATCGAGAAATGCCGCCACAGCATTGAGCTCTGGAGCACCACGGCGGGCTGTATCGTCGAGCACAACAATGTCCGCAACGACACATCCAGCAGCCTCGACACCCATGGCAGCTGGAACAAGGGGTGGTGATCCGCAACAATACGATCTCGAACGACGGGCTGCTGCTGTCGCCAGACCTTGGCGACCGGCCCGATGCAATCCGGATCGGCAACAACAAGTTCTGGTTTGATGAAGACATCCAGATTCTGAACAATACTGTCACCGGCTATCGCGGCAATGCGATCAGCTTCGTGCCGTGATCGCGCAACGTGACTGTCGACGGGCTGGCTTGCGACGACATCGACAGAATTCTGTCGATCGGTCGCAACAGCCGTCACCCGGGCCTCTATTCCAGCGACATTGTGGTCCGAAACGTCAGTGCCGATGATGTGCGCGACCGGCTGGCAGAGGTCGACAACACGTCGAACAGCACCCACGTCAAACGCCTGACGCTGGAGGGTTGGACCGTGGGCGGGACCGGCCTTGGCACCATCAACGCACCCGGCATCCTGAACTTCCGGCTGTTCTGGATCGAGGATCTGGTGCTCGACAATGTCCGGCTCGAAGCCATCCACACCCAGCAATACCACTATGCCTGGCATTTCGAGGACGTGGCGGGGCTGACGATGACCGATTGCTTCCAGCAGGGCGGCGAGCGCGGCATCCGCGCGACCCGCACCAGCGGTATTTTCGGCAGCATCACGATCAACAACCTGCAAGCCAATACGCCACATGTGTTCCGCCAGATCAGCACAGGCTCCGGCGCGCTGAGTGTCACCCATGACGCCTCTTACACGCCGGTGATCGATGCGGCCGATGTCGCCATCACGCTGATCCCGGCGTGATCCTCATGACCATTCCGGAGCCACGCCAATGAAAGCTCTTTCGCCCGACCTGCAGGCCCATCTCGATGCGGGTACCACGACACTTGCCTGGTGCTGGCGGATCCTCCGCGCCGATGGCGTGAGTTTCGGTTTCACCGACCATGATCTGACGCTTCGCTTTGACGGCACCGATTTCGAGCCGGAAAGCGGGCTGACGGCCTCCGAGGTCCGGTCCGGCTCGGACCTGTCGGTCGATGCCCAGGATGCCGAGGGCGTGCTGACCTCCGACCGGATCACCGAGACCGACATTCTCGATGGCCGCTGGGATAATGCCGAGGTCGAAGTCTGGCGGGTGAACTGGGTCGACACCGCGCAGCGCGTGCTGATGCGGCGCGGGGCCATTGGCCAGATCCGGCGCGGGCGGCTCGCCTTTGTCGCCGAGGTGCGCTCGCTGGCCCATACCTTGGGCCAGACGGTGGGGCGCACCTTCCAGGCGACCTGCGACGCCGCCCTTGGCGATGCGCGCTGTGGCATCGATCTGGAGGCCCCCGCGTTCAAGGGCACCGGGGCCGTCCTCGATGTCCTGCGGGATCGGGCCTTCACTGCCTCGGGGCTTGGCGGATTTTCTGGGAGATGGTTTGCCTTCGGCACGGTCGAATGGACCGGTGGCGCAAATGTGGGGCGGCAAGCGGAGGTCATCGCACATGACCTGACTGACGGTGTCGCAGTGCTGACGCTTCTGGAGCCGCCAGTGCGTTCTGTCACCGAGGACGACACGTTCACCATTCGTGCGGGCTGCGACAAGCGCATCGAGACCTGCGGCGCGAAGTTCGCCAATACCGCCAACTTTCGTGGCTTCCCGCATATCCCCGGGCAGGACGCGGTCCTGCGCTACGCCACCAAGGACGGCGGACATGAGGGGGCGGTGCTTTGACCAACGTCGTTTCCAGCGGAAACGACGGGCGGCAGTGCATCGCATCGCGATGCACGAGAGCCACTGCCGATCCCCAGCGCGTTGTCGCCATCGCGCGATCCTGGCTGGGCACGCCGTATCACGACCAGGCGAGCCTGTGGGGCGTCGGCTGCGACTGCCTTGGGCTGGCGCGCGGGGTCTGGCGCGAAATCGTCGGGCCAGAGCCGTTCCCCATTCCGCCCTATAGCCGGGATTGGGGCGAGACCGGGCCAAGCGAGGTACTGGCGATCGGCGCGCGGCGCATGATGGTCGAGGTGGAGCCTGTCTCGGCTGGTCCCGGCGTGCTGGTCCTGTTCCGAATGACGCCCCGCGCCATCGCAAAGCATGTCGGAATCCTGACCGGCCCTGACAGCTTTCTCCACGCTTACGAGCGGCTCGGCGTGATCGAGGAACCGCTCACCCCGTTCTGGCGGCGGCGCATCGCCTTCGCCTTCCTGTTCCCGCAACGCTGAGATCCCACGATGGCCACACTCGTTCTTGGTGCCGCAGGTGCCGCCATTGGCGGCAGCATCGGCGGCGCAATTCTCGGCGTCAGCGCCGCCACCATCGGTGGCTTCATCGGCTCCACCATCGGATCGGTCGTCGACAGCTGGATCATCTCGTCGCTCGCGCCAACGCAACGCATCGAAGGCGCGCGGCTGGACAACCTGCGCCTCACCTCGGCCACCGAAGGGGCGGTGATCCCGCGGCTCTATGGGCGCATGCGGATCGGCGGCAATATCATCTGGGCCACGGATTTTCGCGAAGAGACGAAGACCACCACGCAAGGCGGCGGCAAGGGCGGCGGCGGGGGCGGCAAGGTCAAGACCACGGAATATCTCTACTATTCGTCCTTCGCCGTGGCGCTTTGCGAGGGCTCCGAAGCCGGTCCCACAGGGACCATTCTCTCCGGGGGAGAGAATGGAGGCGGAGGAGGCCCGGCAGGGCACGGTATCACCGGCATCGGGCGTATCTGGGCGGACGGCAAGCCGTTGGACACCACCGGGGTTACCTGGCGCTGGTATCCGGGCGATGAAAACCAGGCGGCCGATCCGTTCATTTCCGCCAAGATGAGTGCGGCCAACACGCCTGCCTATCGCGGCACCGCCTATGTTGTTTTCGAGGACCTTCCGCTGGGGAATTACGGCAACCGCATCCCGCAGCTGAGTTTCGAGGTTTTTCGCCCGCTCGCCGATCCCGACACCGCCGAAGGTCTGACCCGCGCCGTCACCATGATCCCGGCCTCCGGCGAGTTCGCCGATGCCACGCAGGGCATCCGGAAGGGTGGCGGGGGATCGCAGACCGCTGACAATCTTAACGCATTGACCGATACTGCCGACATGGTGGTGGCGCTGGACCGGTTGCAGGCCATGGCGCCGAAGGTCGAGAGCGTCAGCCTGGTGGTGTCCTGGTTTGGCGATGATCTGCGCGCCGGACACTGCCAGGTCCGGCCGAAAGTCGAACTGGCCGCCAAAAACACGACGCCACAGACATGGTCGGTCAACGGTGTGAACCGGGCATCGGCACATCTGGTCAGTCGCGATGGTGAGGATCGACCGAACTTCGGCGGTACGCCTGCGGATTTCACGGTGGTGCAGGCAATCCAGGAAATGAAAGCGCGCGGGCTGCGGCTGACCTTCTATCCCTTTCTGATGATGGATGTTCCGCAAGACAATACGCTGCCGAACCCGTATTCCGACAACGCAGCCGGAACTGGCCAGCCTGCCTTTCCCTGGCGAGGGCGGATCACCTGTTCTCCGGCGGCGGGCTATTCGGGATCGGTGGACAAGGCCGCCACGGCTGCCACTCAGGTCGCGGCGCTCTTTGGCAGCGCCAGTTCCTCGGACTTTGCCATATCGGGCGAAAGCGTCAGTTGGACCGGCGCGTCCGGCGACTGGGGCCTGCGCCGGATGGTGCTGCACTACGCCCATCTCTGCGCGGCGGCGGGCGGGGTTGATGCTTTCCTGATCGGCTCGGAGATGCCGGGGCTGACGACGATCCGCTCGGATGCCTCCACCTACCCGGCGGTGCAGGCGTATCGGGATCTGCTCGCCGATGTACGCGCGATCCTTGGGGCGTCGACGAAGATTGGCTATGCGGCCGACTGGTCGGAGTATTTCGGGCACCAGCCGAGCGATGGCAGTGGCGACGTGTTCTTCCACCTCGATCCGCTCTGGGTCGATCCGGCGATCGATTTTATCGGCATCGACAATTACATGCCGCTCTCCGACTGGCGGGATGGCTTCGAGCATGCCGATGCGGCCGACGGCTGGCCCGCGATTTATGACCGGGACTACCTGCAGGGGAACATTGCAGGCGGCGAAGGCTTCGAGTGGTTCTATGCCAGCGCTGCCGACCGCACCGCGCAGGTGCGGACGCCGATCACCGACGGCACGGCAGGAAAGCCCTGGGTGTTCCGCAACAAGGATCTGCGCGCCTGGTGGTCGAACGCACATCACAACCGCCCGGGTGGGGTGGAAAGCAGCACGCCGACCGCGTGGGTGCCGCAATCAAAACCGATCTGGTTCACCGAGCTTGGCTGCCCCGCCATCGACCGGGGCACCAATCAACCGAACGTCTTCTTCGATCCGAAGTCGTCCGAGAGCTTTACGCCGCATTTCTCGCGGGGCTGGCGGGATGACGCGATCCAGCGAGCCTATCTCGAGGCGACATATCTCTGGTGGGGGGATCCATCAAATAACCCGGGCTCGTCTGTTTACGGCGGCCGGATGGTCCACGTTCCGGAATGCGCAGCCTGGACTTGGGACGCGCGGCCTTATCCGTATTTTCCCGAACTCACCGAAGTCTGGGCCGATGGACCGAACTGGCGTCTCGGCCACTGGCTGACCGGGCGGCTTGGCGCGGTATCACTCGCGGCGCTTGTCCGTCACCTCTGCCTGCGCGCTGGAATGCCGGAGGCGAGGGTCGACGTGACCGGCCTCTGGGGTGCAGTCGAGGGCTATGCGATCGGTGCGCTGGAATCCCCGCGCGCCTCGATCACCACGCTGTCGCGGCATTTCGGGTTTGATGCCGTCGAGACCGAGGGGGTGATGCGGTTTGTCATGCGCGGGCGCGCCGCCATGGCCAGCGTGACTCACGACGATCTGGTCGCCCCGAACGCGGGGAGCGGGGCCCGCGACGGCGACGTTCTGGAACTCATCCGCGCGCAGGAAACCGAACTGCCCCAATCGCTGAAGTGGCAGGTGGCGCGCGCCGATGAGGATTACGACGCTGCACAGGTCGAGGCCCGGCGCATCACTGTGGACACCACCCGGATCGCCTCGGAGTCCTTCCCGATGGCGGTCCCGCCCGAGGAAGCCGAGCGCCGCTGCCGCCGTGCTCTGATGGAAGCCTGGACCGGGCGGGAAACAGCTGCATTCCGCCTGCCGCCCTCGCGGCTGGCATTGGATCCAGCAGACGTCGTGACGCTGGCGCATGACGGGCGGCACATCCCGCTGCGATTGGTCTCCATAGCGGATGCCGAGGCGCGTGGGATCGAAGCTGTGCGTCAGGATCGCGAAGCCCACGACCTGCCGCCCGGATCGCCACGACCGTCATCCTTGTCGGCAGCCGTGGTGTTCGGCGCGCCCGAGGTGGTGCTGCTGGACCTGCCGCAACTCACCGAGGATCAGTCTGCGCATCGGCCTCTCGTAGCCGCGCATGCCGTGCCGTGGCCGGGCGAGATGGCGGTGTTTCGCAGCCCCTCGATGGATGGGTTCGAACTGCTGACCACATTCGGCGGCCGGGCGCGGATCGGGACACTGGTCGCAGACTTTTACGCAGGCCCCATCTCGCGCTTCGATCTCGGCAATGCGCTGGTGGTTGATCTGCTCACCGGCACGCTGGAAAGCGTCATGGACCTGACGCTCTTCGGTGGCGCGAATGCGCTGGCCGTGGAGAGCGTGCCCGGCACTTGGGAGATCGTCCAGGCGGGCAGGGCCGATCTGATCGCCCCGGGCCGGTATCGCCTGACGCGTCTCCTGCGCGGCCAGCGTGGCACGGAAGCGGCCATGGCCGACCCGGTTCCTGCAGGCGCTCGGATCGTCGTGTTGGACGAGGCGCTGGCCTCATTGCCAATCGCCGAAGCCGATCTCGGATTGCCGTGGAACTGGCGCATTGGTCCGGCCAGCCGGTCTGTCAGTGACGAGACCTATGTCGCGCAGACTTTCACGCCTGCGGGCGTGGGTCTGCGGCCGTTTTCGGTGGCCCATGTTGAGCAGCCTTGGCGAAAACCGCGTACGCCCGGCGATCTGACGATCCGCTGGACACGGCGGTCCCGGGCCCTCTCGGCCGACAGCTGGGGCGCGGTTGAGGTGCCGCTGGCCGAGGGTGAGCAGGGACCCTGGCCCCAGTGGGGCCAGGCAAGCCCTGCGAACGAAGCCTATGAGGTCGAGATCCTCGATGGCGCCACGGTGAAACGGGTGCTGAGCGCGACCACGACCAGTGCGATCTATTCGGCCGCCCAACAAGCTGCCGATTGGGGCGGGCTTCTCGGGCCCGGCGACGCGCTCGACATTCGCATCTACCAGCTCTCCGCCCTCGTCGGGCGGGGTGCGCCCAAGACCGCCACGCTCTTGTTCTGAAGGCCTTTC
Organism: Paracoccaceae bacterium; assembly: GCA_006226775.1. Classification (GTDB taxonomy): domain Bacteria; phylum Pseudomonadota; class Alphaproteobacteria; order Rhodobacterales; family Rhodobacteraceae; genus Marinovum. Next base: position 12,190 of record SBGD01000041.1, read on the forward strand.
CCATGTCCGACGCCACGACCCATCTCCTGCTCCCCCACATTCTCGCGGCGCAGGCCCAAAAGCATGTCACCCACAACGAGGCGCTGCGGCTGCTCGACGGGCTCGTGCAGCTTTCCGTCCTTGATCGCGATCTGGCAGCACCCCCGGCAGACCCGGCGGACGGCGACCGCTACATCGTCGGCTCGGGCGCGACGGGTGACTGGGCGGGCTGGGACCTTAACGTGGCATTGTTCACCGATGGGGCATGGCTTCGCCTGCCACCCCGCACCGGCTGGCGCGCATGGGTCGAGGACGAAGACCTGCTGCTGGTCTACGACGGTGCGGGGTGGATCGGCACAACCCCGGCGGCGCTGCAGAATCTTGCGCTGCTCGGGCTGGGCACGACCGCCGATGCCGCCAACCCGTTCTCCGCGAAGCTGAATGCCGCGCTCTGGACAGCCAAGACCGTGGCCGAAGGCGGGACCGGCGATCTGTTCTACACCATGAACAAGGAGGCTGCGGGCGACGATCTCGGGCTGACACTCCAGACCAACTTCGTGACCAAGGCGCTTGTGGGGCTATTCGGCTCCGACCGCTTCCGCCTTGCGGTCTCGGCCGACGGCAGCACCTTCTTCGACGGACTGAGCGTCGGCAACGCCACCGGCATCGTCGACCAGCCCCGGCTCCCGCGGTTCAAGGCCTGGACGAACTACGACAACTATATCGGCGTTGGGACCTGGACCAAGATCGGTCTCAACAATACCGACTATAACGATCAGGGCGCGTTCGACGCCACGAACAACCACTTCGTCGCCCCGGTGGACGGCACATATCTGTTCGGCGCGACGCTGCTCTACAAGATCAATGCCAGTACAACGGCCCGCATGCGCGGGCGGCTCGTGCTGAACGGTATCAGCGAAATCCGGGGCTCCTTCGGGGAGGTCAGCGGCGATCACGTCTCTGAAGCTACGGCTCTCTGGTTGCAGACCATGGTGCCGCTGAGTGCAGGCGACACCGTCGAGTTGCAGGGCGATTTCCGGGTCGCAGATGGGTATTTTGCGGCCGACCACACGTCCTTCTGGGGCTGCAAGGTCGGCTGAGCGGCGGGAGGATTTCTAATGACACCACCCCGATCCGATCAGGGCTTCGTGCGCATGCCAGACGCCGAGTTTGAGGCCATGCTGGCACGCGCTGCTGAGAAAGGTGCCAAGCGCGCACTCGCCGATGTTGGCCTCGATGGCGACGAAGCGGCGCTCGATATTCGGGATTTGCGCTCGCTACTGGACTGCATTCGGTTGGTCCGTCGCACGGCAATGCAGACTGCGGTTCGCATGATTACGACCGGCGTGATGCTGGCGCTGCTCGCGGGTATCGCCATCAAGCTCAAGATATTCGGCGGCAGTCCCTAGCTGCGCCCCATCCCAACCAATCGGCCCAACCGACCCGCCTCGAGGCGGGTTTTTTCATTTCCGGAGGACTCCCATGACCACGACTTTCCACCGCCACTGGCGCGACGTGCCTGAGAGCGCCTGGCGCTGGCCCAACTTCTCCCCCGCCGAGATTGCGTGCCGCGGCACCGGCAAACTGCTGATCAACGGACCAGCACTGGACAAGCTGCAGGCGTTGCGCGACCGGCTGGGCAAGCCGCTGATCGTCCGCTCCGCCTATCGCAGCCCGGAGCACAACCGCGCTGTCGGCGGCGCGCTGCGGTCGAAGCATATGGACGGCGCGGCCTTCGATATCGCCATGACGAACCATGACCCGGTTGCATTCGAGGCGGCGGCGCGGGCCGTCGGGTTCCTCGGGTTTGGCTTCTATCCACGCTCGGGGTTCATCCATATCGATCTCGGCCCTGCGCGCCAATGGGGTGAGCGCTTCCCGGTCCGCGCGACAGCCTTTGCTGCGGAAACTCAGCCAGCGCGCGAGGTTTTGGCCGAAAGCCGCACAATGAAGGGTGGCGGGGCAGCGGGTGTCGCGACATTTGGCGCGGCAGGTGTCGAGGTCGCGCAGAGCGTCCTGGCCGAGACCCAGACTGCCGTCCTGCCGCTCGTGCCATATCTCGACACGCTCCGTTGGGTGTTCATCGTGGTGGCGCTCGGTGGCATCGCGGTCACGATCTACGCCCGGCTCGACGATTGGAAACGGGGGCAGCGATGATCGCGACCATTTTCGGCGGGATCGCAGCCACCCCTTGGGCGAGGTCCACGCTGCGCTACAGCGCAATTGCGATCGCGATCGTTCTGTTTCTGCTGTCGATCCGCCGCTCCGGTGAACGCGTAGGCCGGATCGCTGAACGTCTCGAAACCACGGAGAAAGCCAATGACATTCAACGCCGAATGCTGGAGGCGGCGGCTCGTCGTCCTCGCAATCGCGACGAGCTTGTTGACTGGCTGCGCGACGGCGGGTTTTGAAGCGAACGGCCTGTCAGCATGTCCGCCGGTCGTGGAATACAGCCGCGGGTTTCAGGCGCAGGCGGCCGAAGAATTGGCGATGCTGCCGGACGGATCGGCCATTGTCGAGATGATGGCCGACTATGCAGTGATGCGCGATCAGACGCGCGCGTGCGGGGCGCGATGAAATTCCGCCCACCAGTCGATGGTGATTGCTTCCAGAAATGGGCGCAATTATCGTGATTCAACGATCATTGATGCCTCTGGGGGAGAAATGGACCGTCTTGAGTGCGACCGGATGTTTCTCGCCGTCATGGAAGCGGGCAGCTTTACCGGGGCAGCGGCAAAGCTTGGCACCAGTTCCGGCCAGGCGTCCAAACTGCTGTCGCGGCTGGAGGGTGAACTCGGCGTTCGGCTGCTCAACCGCACGACGCGATCCGTCTCGCCGACGGAGGCCGGCAGGGCATACTTTGATCGGCTGAAACCACTCGTTGATGAACTCGAAGCCCTGGACCTCGACATCCGCAACATCTCGCAGTCCCCGCGTGGGCGGCTGCGACTGACGGCGCCCCTGACGTTCGGCACGCTCGAACTGGCTCCCGCGCTCAATGCGTTCGCCGCCCTCTATCCGGAAATCGAACTCGACGTCAGTTTTTCGGATCGGGTGGTCAACGTGGTCGATGAAGGTTTCGACCTTGCCATTCGGGTTGGTCGGCCCGGCGATTCCAGCCTGATCATCCGCAAGCTTTGCGCCGTCCGCATCGTGGTGGTGGCCGCAGCGTCCTATCTCGAGAAGCGTGGAACGCCGAAAGAACCTTCCGATCTGGCGCATCACGCCTGCATTATCGACACCAACTTTCGCGAGCCGAACCGGTGGCCTTTCAGGACGCGGGACGGTGATGTGGAGGCGGTGAATGTCTCGGGCCGTATCCGCTACTCGAATGCGGAAGCCTGTCTTCAGGCTGCGGTCCTGGGACTGGGGATCGCCTGCGTCCCGGCCTTCGTGGCGGCGGATGCGTTGAGATCCGGCGAGGTGACGCGCCTTCTTTCGCCCTTCGAGACGGAGCCCTACGACGTGCACGTTCTTTATCCCCACAACCGGCACCTCGCCGCAAAGGTACGCTTGCTCGTCAACTTTTTGGCCGAGCGGTACAGACAGACACCGCACTGGGAGCAAGGATGGTGACCATTCCATCCGATTTGGAATCAATCATCTTCCAAATCCCCAGATTATCATTCGGATGCATCGGGGTCATCTTCTCCTCACAGACATCGCGCCATTGCGCCCCCTTCGAGGAAAACCGACATGACCTATGCAACCACGTCCACGTCCCGCCACCCATCGCTGATCGACGGCATCGCGAACGCAGATTTTGCCGCCACCATCCTGCGCGTTTCTATCGGCGTTCTCTTTCTCGCCCATGCCGGGCTCAAACTCTTCATCTTCACGCCCGCCGGAACAGCGGGCTACTTCGCTAGTCTAGGGTTGCCCGGGCCGCTTGCTTACCTGGTCATCGCGGCCGAGCTTCTCGGCGGCATCGCCATGATCCTAGGCGTCTACAGCCGCTGGGTCTCGCTGGCACTGGTGCCGATCCTGCTTGGCTCGATCTACGTGCCTCACGGCGCTGCCGGGTTCTTCTTTTCCAATGAAGGCGGCGGCTGGGAATTCCCTGCATTCTGGGCGGTGACGCTGATCGTCCAGGCCCTGCTCGGTGACGGCGTCTTTGCTCTGAAGCGCAATCGCGCCTGACCTTCCTTGCTGGCCGCGCGGAACCTCCCGCGGCCGCACCTTGTTCAAGGAGACCCGCCATGACCATTGGCACCGATTTCTTCGATATGACTGCCGCGCCTATGCGGATCGACACCGTCCGGCTCAAAGTGCGGGACCTTGCTGCAGTCTCAACCTTCTACCAGACGGTACTTGGGCTCAGCCCGGTCGCACGCGGCGAAGGTCACATCACGCTTGGCACCAGCAACACGCCGCTTCTGAAGCTTGTGGGCGATCCGCAGCTGGCCCCGCTCGATCCGCGACAGGCCGGGCTTTTTCACACCGCTTTCTTGATGCCGGGCCGATCCGACCTGGCCCGCTGGGTCGCCCACGTCGCCGCGGCGGGCGTGCCGCTTCAGGGCGCTTCGGATCACATCGTCAGCGAGGCACTTTACCTAGCCGACCCAGAGGGCAACGGCATCGAAGTCTATGCCGACCGTCCGATTTCGCGCTGGCACGGCAAAAATGGCGAGATCCAGATGAGTACCGATCCGCTGGATCTGCAGGACCTGCTAAAAAGCAACGAAGGCACCGGATGGTCGGGCTTCCCCGAGGGTGGCAGCGTTGGCCATGTGCACCTGCAGGTGGGGGATACGGCGCAAGCCGATCGCTTCTACCGCGGTGTGCTCGGCTTGGACATCGCTGCGCGCTATCCCGGTGCCAGCTTCTACGGCAGTGGCGGCTACCACCACCAGCTTGCCGGTAACACCTGGAACAGCCGCGGTGCCGGGAAACACCCCGAGGGCATGGCAGGTCTCGACGCCGTCGAGATACTGGTCCGGGATGCCGCGGACCTCTCGGCCATTGCTGCCCGCGCCGAAAGCGCCGGCACCGAGAGTCTCAAAGGCCCCAGCGGTCTGACGCTGCGCGACCCCTGGGGCACCGCCATCACGCTGAAAAATTGAGGAGTGAACGACACTGGTCAACGGGACATGGGTGGCTAACTCGCAGCCCGTCCAGGCCACGGACCAGGACTGCGGGTTCGTCGCCAGACGTCCACATTTCGCAACTGGGTGACGCCCGACGGCAGTGCCGGGCCGACCGGGGAAGGGGGGGCAAGGCCGAGGTCGGACGCTATCACCTCTACGTCGCGCTGATCTGCCCTTGGGCGTCGCGCGCACTGATCGGGCGCAAGCTGAAATGCCTTGAGGACGTGATCTCGCTCTCCGTGGTCGAACCTGAACTCTCCGGGCAGGGGTGGCGCTTCGCGGACTATCCTGCCTTCGGAACCGCCCGCGTCGCGTGAGCGTCCCAAAATAGACAGGACTGCAAAACCTCGGGAAAGGAAATCAGCCAATGGTGTGGCCGCGGCGACGGCGAAAACGCGATCTAGCCCGGTGGGAACGTCGCAGCCAAGCCCCCAATTTCGCGGATGCTGTGATTTGTATAGGCGACGCGGGACCTCCAGAGTCATTGGCAACAATCCAGACGATCCTTTCTCCGATGCAGCAACCGTAGTATCTGTAAACAAGCGCCCAGCGGAAAAGGAAAACACCACAAATGAGCGGGGTAGGGTTGCGAAGCAAGAAACGAGCGGCAGTCGTGCTCGGGTGGTTCGGGCTTTTGATTGTGAGCGTGACCGCCATCGCCGTGCTTGAACGGCAGCGATTGGTCACCGAGTTGCAGACCGAGGCGGCGATCCTGCATCGCCTGGCGTCGCAGCGGGCTGACCAGCACGATGCGCATCTTACCTCGCTGTCGGCCTTGGCCGTGGCGGGAGAGGCCGGGCGGCAGGATCTGTTTCTGGAAGTTGCGGCCACGATTCAGCGGTTCTATCCCCGAATCGTGGCGATTGATCTTGTGCCGCTGGACCGCCCCGACCGCTACATCACCACGCGCCAGAGCCTGCCAGGCGAGCTGACAGAAGCAATCATCGCAGGCGCGAGGGCTTCCACGGGCGAGCTGGTCTTGCGTCCCGTAAGCGCGACAGAGAGCCTCTATATGGTCGTCAAACGCAGCCCCAATACTGACGCGGCGCGCTTCGGACTGGCGCTCACGGTGGATGCGGAGCGCTTGCTGGCGTCGGAGGACGTATTCTGGAGGCGGCCTTCTGTGGCGCGTGTCCTGAGCCTGCCGGACGGCGCGCGGCTTTTCGGCACCGGGCCGGACGGTACGGCAATGCTGTTCCACAAGGCGCTGGGAAGTGGATCGCAGCCGTTGCTACTTGAAGCCGGGATCACGCCACGTTTCGCCGATATTCTGCCCACGGGCCGCGTTCTGGCGGTCCTGGGAATAATGTCGGTGCTTTACCTGCTGGCCATTCTCGGGCTGCGGCAACTCGCGCGGGCGCGTCAGGCCGAACATCATGCCCGGCTCAGCGCCAGCGACGCACGACTGGCCCATGCCTCGCGTGTCAACGCCCTTGGCGAAATGGCCAGCGGCATGGCGCATGAGCTGACACAGCCTCTGACGGCCATTCTCTCACAGGCGCAGGCGGGCCGCCATCTGGCGCGGCGGGGGGATGTCAATGGTTCTGAAGCCAGCTTCGGGCGTGTTATCGAGCAATCGAAACGTGCCGCAGCCATCCTTGACCGGCTGCGCGATTGGACACGCCCCCAATCTCAGCGGATCGAGCAGGTTTCGATCAACGATGCGATAGCAAATGTCGAGGCTCTTCTTCGACGCGAGATCGAGACGGGCGGCGTGACCCTGACCAGCGAATTGTCGGCCACCCGCAATGCCACGCTGCTTGTTGACCGGATCGCACTGGAACAGATCGTCTTCAATCTTACCCGCAACGCTGTGGAGGCCGCGAGCGACAGCGCCGAACGGTCGGTCCGGCTGACAAGTGGGCTGGCGGGGACCGGCATCATGATAGAGGTCGCCGATAGCGGACCCGGCGTGCCCGAGGATATTCGCCAGCGGGTGTTCGAACCATTTGTGACCGGCAAACCTCATGGAACGGGATTGGGGCTGGCGCTTTGCCAAAGACTGACGGAACGGATGGGGGGCGAACTGGCGCTGGTCGAGGACCGAAAGGAAACCGTGTTCCGGCTATGGCTGCCGGGCGGGTCGGCAGAAGACCGCGAGGTTGCGGAATGAGCCTGCCAGTCTATCTGGTCGAAGACGATGACGCCGTGCGCGAGGGGCTGGCCCTGCTTCTTCGTACTGTCGGCCTTGATGTACGCAGCTTTGCGGGGCCGAGCGAATTCCTGTCGGCTCTCGACCGATTACAACCGGGATGCCTGATCCTCGACATCAGAATGCCGCACCTCTCGGGGCTGAAGTTGCAGGAGAAGCTGTCCGAACGCGGCGTGGACTGGCCCACGGTGGTCATTTCGGGCCACGGTGACATCGAGGCCTGCCGTCGGGCCTTTCGCAACGGCGCCATCGACTTTCTGTCGAAACCGGTGGACGAACAGGATCTGATCGACGCGATCCAGAAAGGCCACGCCGAACTGGAGGTCCGTCACCGGGAAGTCTCGGAGGCAGACGAGGCGCGGCAGATCGTGGCACAACTGACGGAACGCGAAACCGAGGTTCTGGAAATGGTCGCCAAGGGCCTGACCACCCGCCAGATCGCCGCCGCGCTGGCGCTGTCGCCCCGCACCGTGGACAGCCACCGCGCCGCCATCGGGGCCAAGGCCGGGACGAGTTCGGCGGCGGAGCTGACCCGGCTCTGGATCGAGGCGCGCGCGGATCGGTAGAATTACCCATATGGACGCAAGGGCTACGAATACCGAAAAGCGGCGTTTGTCCGTAGGGTCTTCTTGTCAATGAAGTCAAGGAGGACCGACATGATCCGCAATCTTACCCTCGCCGCCGCCCTGCTCGCGCCCGTTTCCGCCCTCGCGCAGGACCTGCCAACGGCCCCTTACCTGCCGCTTGATATGGCACAGACTGCCGCGCAAGCGGCTGTTGCGGCCTGTGCCGCCGAAGGCCACAACGTCAGCGTCGCCATCGTCGCGCGCAGCGGCGTGACCCAGGTGGTCTTGCGCGCCGACAATGCCGGGCCGCACACCGTGGGCAGCAGCACCGGCAAGGCGTTCACCTCGGCCAGCATGGGACGCGACACGGCCGGTCTGGCCGGTTTCATCGGCGACAATCCGGCCAATGACGGGCTGCGCGATATGGACGAGCGGCTGGTGATCCAGGCGGGCGGCCTGCCGATCCGCATCGGCGGTGCGCTGGTCGGCGGCATCGGTGTCGGCGGCGCGCCTTCGGGCGATATCGACGCCACCTGTGCCCGTGCCGGGCTTGACGAGATCGGCGCCGAATAATCCACGTTTCTGTATCACGGCCGGCCCTTCGGGGCTGGCCGCCCTGAAAGAGGATCGAACCCATGCTGCGCACTCTCCTGTGCCTTTTCCTGCTCACGCTCGCCACAACGGCGCAGGCACAAACAGCTCCCTCGGCGTCCCAGATAGCGGGGTATGACGGGCTGCATCGTGCCGCTCATGAGGGTGACGTCGAAACCATTCGGCACCTTGCCGTTGCAGGGGCCGATATCGATGCGCGGGACCAGGCGGGCCGGACCCCGGCGCATGTCGCCGCCTTCGCGTCGAACGATGCCGCGATGCGGGCTCTGGCCGAGGCCGGTGCGGACATGAACGCGCTCGAAGGACGGGCTTATGACGTGCTGACCATTGCGGCTGTCGCGGACGATCCGGATATGGTTTCTCTGGCGATTGAGCTGGGCAACCGCGCGGATCTGATCACCAGCGTCTATGACGGCACCGCTCTTATCGCCGCGGCGCATCTGGGCCATGCCGAGGTGGTCCGCCGTCTGATCGCAGGCGGCGCGCCGCTCGATCACGTCAACAATCTGGGCTGGACCGCGCTGATGGAGGCCGTCGTGCTGGGCGATGGTGGTCCCGACCACATCGCCACGGTGCGTGCCTTGGTGGAAGCCGACGCGGACATCACCATTGCCGACCGCGACGGCGTCACGCCGCTGCAACATGCCAAAGCGCGAGGCTATGATGAGATCGCCGCTATCATCCGGGCAGCGGGCAATTGATCATAGAAGACTCGTACACCCCAACCGCAAAGTTGAAAAGTTGACCACACGCTTCTGCATCGCTGCATTCACCTCCGGCTTGACGCGTTTTCAAGTCCGTGAGTTTACCCGGAAAGTTCTGGCCCCATGGCCTCCGGATAGTGCTCTGGCGCGAAGCGGTTGACGAGGATGGCAGCCACGGCGATCCAGCCCAGATGCATGAACCAGCCGCCGGCAAAGCTCTCGGTCGCGGCATGAATGCGTGCAAGGATAAGGGGCGGGATGGCCGCAAGGATGAATCCGCCGCCCTGCATGAGCGCGGCAAGCGGACCGGCGCGGGCGGGATTGGGCAGGTGATCGAGCGCCAGGATGAGGCAGAGCGCGAAGCTCCCCGCAAGCCCGACGCTGCAGATCATCACCCAGAACACCGGCGCAAGGGTGGGAGCAAACGACAATCCGGCGAACCCCGTGGCTTGCATTGCCGCGCAGGCCCAGAGCCAGGGGCGGCGGTCAGTGCCGTTACGCGCCAGCAGCGGCAGGATGACGGCGCCGACCGCCTGAGTGACCGCCATGATCGCTATCAGCAGGCCGCTTTCACTGCTGCTCCAGCCGTACGCCTGATAATAGGGGGCAAGCCAGGCGATCAGCGACGAGTAGCCGCCATTGATCAGACCGAACACCGCCATCAAGGTCCAGGCTCTGCGCCGGCCAAGAAGTTGCGCGACCAACCCTCGCTCGGGGCGAACAAACCGCGTTTCCGAAAGGAGCCCGGCGGTAGAGACGGCGGCCAGCAGCACCGGCAGAGCGAGAACCGCGAGCGCCACGGTCCAGGACCGGCCAGCCTCCACCAGAACTGGTGTCAATTGCGCGCCCAACGCGCCGCCCGTCATGATCATGGCGGAATAGAGCCCGGTCATGCCTGCAACGCTGGTCGCGAATTTTTCCTTGATCAACCCCGGAATGGCCGATTGGATGAAGGCAACGCTCGCACCGCACAGAACCGCCGTCAGGATCAGGACCGTCCCGTTGCCTGCGAACAGCCGGAGCGCATTGCCGAGCATCAGGAACGCAAGCGCCAGCAGCAGTCCGCGCCTCGTGCCGATGGCGGCCTGGATCGGGGGCGACGCGAAGGCGCCGATCCCCATAAGCATCATCGGCAACAGGGTCAGCAGCGACAGAGTGCCATAGCTCAACCCCGTGTCTTGGGCGATCTGGGCCAGGATCGGCCCCGGCGCTGCCAGGAAGGGCCGCAGGTTGAGCGCGATCACCACGATAAGAATTGTCAGTGCAATCGGACGAGACGCGCGCGCCTTCGCTCCGCGCGTCACCATTCCTGCTTACGCCTTTTTCGCGGATTGCGCGGACCATGCTCGGTAGATTTCGGGCGCGGCAGCGTCGTCGGGCGGAAGATAACGGATCGTTGCCCAGTCTTGTTGATCAAGCGGCTGCGACAATTCCGCCGCGGCGTCAGCCGAGCCCAGACCGTAAGGCGCGCCGTTTTCGTTGCTATAGCCAATGACAATCTCGGAGATCCCGGCGATCTGCATTGCGGCAAGGCACATCGGGCAGGGCTGACCACTGGCGTAGACGGTGCAGCCGTCGAGCCGCGTGGTCGCCAGCGCCGCCCCCGCTTCACGGAGTGCCATCAGTTCAGCATGCGCGGTCGGGTCGTTCTCGGCCTCCATTCGGTTCACCGCCCGCGCGATGACCTTGCCGTCCTTGACCAGCACAGCGCCGAAGGGCTGGCCGCCATCTGCGACGTTTTCGCGGGCGAGCTCGACCGCCTCCTGCATGAATGCGTTGTCACTCATCTTGCACCTGCCTTCTCGAGTATGTCTGCAATTTCGGTATATCCGCGCGCCTTAGCATGTTGAAGTGGTGTAACCCCGTCATTGTCGGCGAGGGTCACATCCGCGCCTGCCTCGACCAGCAGCCTGACAATCGCAACGTGGTTCGGGCCGCCATCGCTGAGGATGATCGCCTCGAGTAGCGCCGTCCAGCCGAGGTTGTTGACATGGTCGATATCCGTGCCGGCCTCGATCAGCGTCCGGACGGTCTCCACATGCCCCCGCTCGGCCGCCGGGATCAGCGCCGTGCCGCCATACCGGTTGGTGCTGGTCAGGTCGGCGCCGTGGACAAGCGTCATCTTCAGGATTTCCAGGTGCCCGCGCGCCCCCGCATAGAGATAGGGGCTATCCTCGATGTCATCCTTGGCATTCACGTCCGCGCCCGCGTCGATCAACAGCCGTGCGGTCTCGATCTGGTTCGCGTGGGTTGCGGCCAAAAGCGCCGTCCGGCCACGGTCGTCGCGTGCGTCGAAATGGTCATCGCGGTCGATCATATTCTGGACACCTGCCACGTCGCCCCTTTCGGCAGCGTCGATCAGTAAAGGTTCGGCTTGGGCGGACGACATCCGGCCCGGGGCGAAGGGATCGGTCATGATCATACATCCTGCAAGCGAGATGAGGGCTAAAAGGGTCGGCAAACGGCCGCGCATGGGAAACTCCTGTCTTGCCGGTTCAGATATTCGACAAGCGGGCCTTTGGAAAACCAATTCTTCAGATTGCAGCTGGTGCCCGCGTCGATGGCCCCTGTTTTATCGGCTTGCTGAGCGCGGTCGACACCGGTTTCAAGGATCATATGCTTAGGAAGGCGGGGGAGGGGGCACTGAACTGCATGACGTTGCGACATTGCCAAACGTTTACGCCATGGAAATGGCGATACATCACGCGGTTCCAGACGCTCCTTCCCTAACCGAGAGCGTTCGGATACTTGCGGTTGCGATCGAAGAACAGATCGGACCGAGCAGACGGATACTTTTCGGTCGTGGTATAAAGTTCGTCCGTTGATGGCTGATGCCAACCTGGGTTCAGGAAAAGAATGGAGATCATGTTGGAGCAGGCCGAGCATCGAAGTCTCAACAAGAAAGCGGGAATTGCCTCGGTCGGCGTGGCGGGCATTCTCGTGCTTGCCAAACTATGGGCTTTTGCCGCAACCGGCTCTCTCGCGATTGCAGCCTCCGCCGCAGACAGCGCGCTGGATTTGCTCGTTTCCGCCACGGCGTTCATGGCAATTCTCTATGCGGCACGACCGCCTGATGCTGACCATGCCTTTGGACACAGTTCCGCTGAAGACCTTGCCGCGCTTGCGCAGGCCGTGGCCATTGCAGTGGCCGGCATTGCCATCGGACTCGCGGCCGTTAATCGGGTCACGAGTGGTGCTGCAACGGGGCTTCGCGCCGAAGGTGCCGGGCTTGTTGTCATGGGTCTTTCCGTCGTTCTGACACTTGCGCTTGTGCTCTTTCAACGACGGGTCGCGCGGCGCACGGGCAACCGCATCGTGGCCGCGGACAGTCTGCACTATCTTGGCGACCTGATCCCAAACCTAGGCGCCATCGTCTCGCTGATCGCGGCGCGGTATTTCGGCTTGGTCATTGTGGATACCCTCGTTGCCATTCTTGCGGCTGCCCTGATGATTGTCGGTGCCTTGCGTATCGGGAAGCAAGCCATCGACTCGTTGATGGACCGAAAGGCGCCCGATTCAGTCGAGGAGATCATCGTTGGTTTGACGCGGGAACATCCCGGCGTGCGCGATTTCCACGATCTGAAAACCCGGATGGCGGGCTCGCAGGTCTTCATCGTGCTGCATATCGAACTGGATGGCGATCAGACGCTTCGCGAGGCGCACGATGTGGGCGCGAATCTTCGCAGGCGCATCCTTGCTGCCTGTCCAAATGCCGATGTCACCATCCACAAGGATGTGTGGGAGCCCGATTCCGCTTCCTCACGAACACCGCGTTCGCAAAAATCGGCGTCGCCCCATTGCTAAGGCGCGGCAAGGGGGAACTGGCGGTCGGTTGGGCTGGCCATTGTTCATGGTGCCCGGGAAACCGGGAAAGCTGTCCCGATCCGCCAGAATCGGATCGGCGAGGAAGCGGACACCTTCGCATTCGATCCGCAGCGTTGCGTTGCGGATCTGGGTGATCTTGCTGCTGCTTCCGGGCATGGCCTCGTCTCCTTGAGCTGAGACGGAAACCGCACTTCCGATGACGGCGGTCGCGGTCAGTGCCGGCATTTGCCTTCGGGAGATCATAAAGTTTCTCCCTATCCCCGGTCAGCGCGTGACGAAGGTATCTGTGGGAATGACCTCGCTGCTGAAGAAGGCGAGCGCCGCCAAAAGGGCCGCATGGACCTTGTCCGCAGGGACGGTCGTGCCGTCGAACAAGCGATGGACATGGCGCTTCGGTATCCATCTAGAAATCTCGTGTCGAGATAGCGCAAGTGCAAGAGCTTCCGCGAGGGTTCCTTTCGATCAGCCGACTTCGCAACCAGCTTTAATTTCTACGGCATCTTGTAACCGACCTCTTCCATACGCAATTCTGCGCGTAAGGCGGATCAACTGCCTGCGAGGGACGGTTGCCGTGGACTATCTCTATCTGATCGGTGGCCTGGTCGGGCTGTTCTTTGGTGGCGAAGCCCTCGTCCGCGGCAGCGTGGGCATTGCCCGGCGCATGGCGATTTCGCCGTTGCTGATTGGCCTGACGGTCGTGGGCTTTGGCACCTCGACGCCCGAGCTCCTAGTGTCGGTCGATGCCGCGTTGCGGGGCGTCCCTGACATTGCCATCGGCAACATCGTCGGTTCGAACATCTGCAACATTCTCCTGATCGTTGGACTGTCGGCTCTGGTCTGGCCGATCAAGGTCATGGGGGCGACACTGCGCCGCGACACGGCCGTCATGGTCGGGGCGGCGCTGCTGCTGGTGCCGGTATTCTATATGGCACAAATCGGACGACTTTCCGGTTTGCTGCTGGTGACTGGTCTGGCCGGTTATCTGATCTGGGCCTATCGCCAGCCGGGTGAAGCAGTGGCCGACGATGACGGCGCGCCTGCACCTGCCTCGACAATCGTTTCGGTTCTTTGGGTCATCGGCGGATTGGTTGCCTTGATGGTGGGCGCGCGCTTCCTTGTAGATGGTGCAGTGAACATTGCCCGTGGCTACGGCATTTCCGAGGCCTTCATCGGTCTGACCATCGTCGCCGTCGGCACATCGTTGCCGGAACTTGCCACCTCGCTGATCGCTGCTTTCAAGCGTCAGTCGGAGATCGCCATCGGCAATATCGTCGGATCGAACATCTTCAACGTTCTGGGCATTCTGGGTGTGACCGCCTTGATCTCGCCGATCCCTGTGGCGTCGCGGTTCCTGACCTTCGATCTGCCAGTGATGATTGCCGCCTCGCTGGTGCTGACGGGCTTGCTGCTCAGCCGTCCGGTGATTGGGCGCAGCGTGGGCGTTGCGATGTTGGCTGGCTATGTGGCCTATGTCTGGGCGGCACAGGGATGATGAACCGGCGCGAGCATAGCGTCATGAGGCCGGGCGCGATCCTTTCGCGGCTGTTCCTTGTGCTGGCGCTGGCGCTATTCGGCACGCTGCAAGTCGATGCGGGACGCGCGGATTGGACGTCCAGCCCTGCGGCTGCACCCGACACCCCCACTTTGTCGGCGATCCTGACGGCGCAAGGCCAATGGGTGCGCGGGCAATTGCCGCAAGACGATACACCGGATTTCACACTGCCTGCGCTGGTCGATCCGGGGCAGGAAGAGTCTGTGACGCTCGCGGCTTCCCTTGAACAGGAAGCACCTCACTTTCCCTTCTCTATCGATATCCTTCCCCCGGTCCGGGGGCCGCCTGCGGTCTGACCCTTCAACGTCAGACCATCATTCAGGCACAAAAGGATACCATACATGCGCCGTTCACCATGGGTCGTTGCGACCTATGCCGTCCTCCTGCTTTTCGCAGTTGCGACGGCCATCCCCAACTTCCTTTCCGAAAACTTCCGCAGCGCGCTGCCCGATTGGGCCAGCAGCCAGACCGTTTCGCTTGGCCTTGATCTGCAAGGCGGAGCGCATCTGTTGCTGGCTGTCGATCGTGCCGATCTGGCCGAAACGCGTCTTGATGAGTTGCGCCAGACGCTGATCGCCGAGATGCGCGAGCGTGAGCTGAACCCCGCCACGATCCGCATCAACGGCGGTGAATTATCGGCTTTGGGCAACGAGGCGCTGAAAGCAGCGCTTCAGACCATTGCCGCCACCAATGCCGGGCCGGGTGCCCCGCCAGATTTCACAGTGCATCTGTCCGAGGGGGTGCTGCGGCTGACCCTGACCGAGGCCGGACTGGACCGCGCAGCCGCTGCTGCTGCCGACAGCAGTCTCGAAGTGATCCGCCATCGTGTCGATCAGGTTGGCGTGTCCGAACCCGTTATCAGTCGGGTTGGCAAAGACCGCATACTCGTCCAGATGCCGGGGGTCGAGAACCCGGCACAATTGCGCGAACTGTTGGGCTCGACGGCAAAAATGAGCTTTCAGATGGTCGCGCCCGGACCCGGTCAAGGTATTTCCCTGTTGCAAATGCGGGACGGCAGCGGCGCGATCCCGGTCGAGGATCGCATCGCGCTTTCGGGCGACCGGCTCGACCGGGCGGCCTCCGCCTTCGATCCACAGACCGGGCGACCCATGGTGATCTTTGCCTTTGACCGGCAAGGGGGCGCGAGCTTTGCCAAGATCACCGCAGCCAATATCGGCCAGCGTTTTGCCGTTGTGCTCGATGGCGAGGTGCTGACTGCACCGGTTATCCAAACCGCCATTCCCGGCGGTCAGGGGCAGATCACCGGCGACTTCACACCTGAAGAGGCGCAGACGCTGGCAGTGCTGCTGACGTCTGGCGCGCTTCCCGCCTCGCTTGACGTGGTTGAAGAACGCAGTGTCGGCGCAGCGCTTGGCGCGGATTCGATTCGGGCCGGGCTGATCACCGGTGTCATCGGATTGGCGCTGGTGGTCACTATTATGGTCGGTCTTTACGGCGCATGGGGACTGCTTGCCAGTGGCGTTCTGGGGTTGAATGTGATGCTGACATTGACCGCGCTTGGGTTGCTTGGTGCCACTTTGACCCTGCCGGGGATTGCCGGGATCATCTTGTGCCTTGGGATCGCAGTGGACAGCAACATCCTGATCTTCAGCCGGGTTCGTGAAGAAACCGCCAAGGGTGCCAACGGGATCGCAGCCTTGACACAGGGCTATGCGCGGGCCTGGGCGACGATCCTCGACGCCAACATCACCACGCTTCTGGCAATGCTGCTGTTGTTCCTGTTCGGCGCGGGGGCCATCCGGGGCTTTGCCATCACCATGAGCCTTGGCATCGTAATCTCGATGTTTACGGCCGTGGTGCTGATGCGGTTCATGATGGAGGCACTGGTCCGTCGCCGCAAGACTGCGCAACTGGCCATCAAACCGCTGATAGGCCGGGTGCCGGCGCCGGGAAAACTGTCGTTCATGAAGCGCGGGCGCCTGGCGCTGGCGGTGTCGGCAGTGCTGTCTGTTGGATCGCTCGGCCTGCTCGTCATGCCGGGGCCGAACTTCGGCATTGATTTCACCGGTGGGGTGCAGATGACCCTGCGCTCGGATGCACCCGTGCCGCTGTCCGATCTGCGTGCGGCGATCACCGCTCAGGTGCCGGGCGACGCCAGCCTGCAAGCCTTCGGCGAACCCAACGAGGCGCTGATCCGGGTGCAGGGCCAGGTAGGACAGGCGACGGTCGAAGCCGTCGAACAGGTGGCGGCACAGGTCATCCCCGATGCCACTTTCGATCAAATCGATCTGGTCGGCCCGACGATCGGCGGAGAATTGGCGACCACCGGCCTGCTGGCACTCGGGCTCGCTGTACTGGCAATGCTTGCCTATATCTGGGTGCGCTTTGAATGGCACTTTGCGGCAGGCGCGATCGCCGTACTTTTCCTGGACGTGACCAAGACCTTTGGCGTTATTGCCTTGATGGGATGGGAGGTGAACCTTGTTACGATTGTCGCGCTACTGACGTTGATCGGCTATTCGGTAAACGACAAGGTCGTCGTCTATGACCGGATCCGCGAACATCTGGCCGATGGCGGCGACGAACCGTTGGAAGATGTCATCGACCGGAGCCTCAATCAGGTTCTGGCACGTTGCATCTTCACCTCCGGCACCACGCTTGCAGCGATCCTGCCAATGGCGATCTGGGGTGGTCCGGCTGTCGCGGGTTTTGCCTGGCCGATGATTGCGGGTGTGGTAATCGCGACGGGGTCATCGCTGTTCGTTTCGGGTCCGGTTCTCACTTGGCTGGCCACACGAATACCTGCCGCGACGAGCGGCCAGACATTCGAGCAAGTCGGCTAGGCGAGACATGCACCGGGCGCTTTCATGCTCCCGGTGCAGTTGGCCGAGCTGCGCCCATGTATTCTCCTTCCATAAGGCAAATCATGTTTACACGAACGGAGGCCACTGATCTCGCCCTGGTCCAGAGCGCACCCGATCCGGACGGCGATCGCAAACCAAGGCGACTGTCAGACATCCTCCAGGAAATTTCTGATGTCCCAGCTAGTCGCGATCAGCGCATTTCAGTTGGTGACCTAATTGAAGGTTTCGGAAACCGTGCCTTCGGGGCACTGCTCTTCATCTTCGCGGTGCCGGTCGCCTTGCCCATCGCGATCCCCGGTATCTCGGCAGTGCTCGGCGCACCTCTGCTTTTTCTGTCCTGGCAATTGATGCGCGGGCGTGAGCAGCCCTGGCTTCCTGCGATGATGCGTAGCAGATCCTTTCGGCGTGTAGATTTCGCGAGGATGCTTCATCGTGTCTTGCCGTCGATCCGGCGCGTAGAGCGCCTGGTCGGTCCGCGGCTGATCTGGTTGACCAGCGGGCGCGGTGAGCAGGTCATTGGCTTCTTTGCCTTCGTTCTTGCCGTGGTTCTGTTTCTACCGATTCCGTTGGGAAACACCGTTCCAGCCCTGTCAATCGCAATCCTGGCGCTGGCAGTTCTGGAGCGGGACGGGGTTGCAGCGATTGTCGGGACGCTTGTTGGGGTCGCCGGACTTGGGGTCGTGTCTGGCGTTGTCGTTGCTTTGATCAAGGGCGCGATCTTTATCGTTCAATCGGTTATTTTGTTTTGATCGCAACAAGCCGAAGTGCATGGATCGACAGATTGCAGTATCGTAAGAGTTTGGGCGCGCGGAGTGAGACAGTACCATGCCAGCCGATCTGATTATTCTGGCCCCCTATGCTGCAATTCTCCTGCTGATCGGGGTTTTTATTGCCTTCGCACTGGAAATCCAGCAACCAGAGATTGTCGCGTTCTGTGGAGCCGTTGCTGCTCTTGCGATCGGACTTGTCGGACCGGACGATGTGCTTGCATCGCTCGCCAATCCGGCACCCGCGACGATCGGAGCTATGTTCGTGCTGAGCGCTGCATTGGTCAGAACAGGCGTTCTCGAAAGCGTAAGCGGCATCCTCGGTCGATATTCGTCAACGCATCCGAAGCTGACGATCGGCGTGTTTCTCGGGTCGGCTGCCGTCGCTTCGGCATTCATGAACAACACGCCGGTCGTCATGGTGCTGATTCCGGTCGTGATGACGCTTGCGCGCGAGATGAAGGTTGCGGCATCTCACCTGCTGATTCCTTTGTCATACATGGTCATCCTTGGCGGAACCTGTTCACTGATCGGGACATCCACGAACCTGTTGGTCGATGGGGTCTCCCGAGATCTTGGTCTAGTGCCATTCGGCATTTTCGAGATTGCGCCCCTCGGGATAATTGTCGCCGTGGTTGGTGCGGCTTTTCTTGCTATCGCGGCGCCGCGACTTCTTCCAGTCCGCCAGACGGTCGGATCCAGTCTGCCGAAGCGAGATCAGCGCCGCTGGCTCGTAGAGATGTTTATCCCCGTTGGATCGCCACTGCTCGGCACTGCGCCTATGAAGATCGAGGCGTTCAGAAGTGGAGGCAGCCGGGTCATTGATCTCGTGCGTGGCGAGGTTTCACATCGTCAGATGCTGGACGATACCGCGCTCGAGGCGGGCGATATCGTCGTGCTTGCCACTAATAAGGCCGAACTCATGGGGTTCCGCGACGGCGCAGTGGCGGGAAAGGCGATTGCCGGCACCGTGCCGTCGGCGGCCCGGCGCACCTCCGTAGTCGAGGTTCTGGTGGGGCCGAATACTCGGGCTCTTCACAAAGTGATTGGGCGTCTGCACTGGCGACGGCGCTTTGGCGTCTATCCCATGGCGCTGCACCGAGGCGGCACGGCGCTCGACATGCGCCTGTCGATGATGCGCCTCGCGGTGGGCGACACACTGCTGCTGGACGGCACGGCGGACGACATCGCCCGACTGGTCGAGGAGGAGCGCCTGATCATGCTGTCGCCGGTCGCGGCGCGGGCCTTTCGCCGGTCGCGGGCACCGATCGCCATTGCGACGATGGCGGCCGTGGTCGTTCTTGCTGCATTGAACGTCGCGCCGATCCTGACGCTTGCCCTGGTCGGGGTCGCGATCGTGTTCCTGACAAAATGCATCGATGCAGACGAGGGGATCGGGTCCATCGATGGCCGCCTGCTCCTGCTGATCGTGTCCATGCTGACCTTGGGGAGCGCGCTGGAACAATCCGGGGCACTGACGCTGATCGTCGAGGGGGTATCGCCGCTGCTGGCGACCGCGCGACCGATCGTGGCACTCCTGCTCGTCTACGCGCTGACCTCGATCCTGACGGAGCTGGTTACGAACAATGCCGTCGCGGTTCTCATGGCACCAATCGCAGCGGGCATTGCCTTGCAGCTTGGCCTCGACCCGCGCCCCTTCGTCGTTGCAGTCATGTTCGGCGCAAGCGCGAGCTTCGCGACGCCGATCGGGTACCAGACGAACACGCTCGTCTACAGTGCTGGCGGCTATCGGTTCCTCGACTTCATGAGGATCGGCGTGCCGATGAACATCATCATTGGCGCGGTGACTGTGCTTGTCATCCCGCTGATCTGGCCGCTTGAGACGTAGCGTAGGCCAATGTGTGAGCGGAATGATTTTCTATTATTGGTCAAACGCTTGATGTGGAGACGATTGGGTTTTGCCCTCCTCCTCCGAAATGCTCAGAAGCTTCCAAGGCCACGCGGATCGCAAAAATTGTTACGATTCATAATTCCATCATTAGCATGAAATCCGGGAACGACACCTCGAGTCTCTCGTGCGCGTTTCGTTTTCTGAATGTTCGCTTTCGCAGTGGACCGCAACGCAGTAATTCAGGACGTCGCGGATTGACTGTTTATTGCGATGGGGCAATTGGGCGTGCCGAAGGGGCCAGCCTCCGACACGCCCCGAATGGAACGCGGCCGCCTGTGCGGCCGCGCAGTCGGCGAAACCTCAGCCGACCTAGTGGGCTCCGAACGGGTTCGCCGCCATCCCCACCGCCACGCTCGATCCGGCCCACTGTCCGGCGTCTCCCGCGGTCCCCGCGCTTGTCGGGTCCGGGTCCCCATCAGTTCTGGCCGCTTTGGTTATTCCGCTTCGGGCGGTGGGGTGGAGGCCATCTCAGTGATGGCTTGAAACTCCGTCAAAAACTCTGGTCGATGCTGCTTCAGATACCGGACGATTCTGGCGTTCCCGAGCAGCTTTCCAAGATACGCTTTGATCACGGTGAGCTGCAGATGGTCCTGGCCGTAGGTGTCCTGGATCGAAGTGATCCCTTCCTGCAGCCGGGCCAGCTCGCGCTCCATGCGAGCCATGGCCTCGGGGGTGATGCCCTTCATCTTCTTGGGTTTCTTGGTGTCCGCCAGCTGCGCTTGAGGCGTTCCCGCCAAAATCGCCGAGATATACGCTGGCGAGTAATTGTTCGCGTTCATCATCAGCTCGGCGGCCTCGATCTGGCGCATGGCTTTCATCTTACGCAGGATTTCGAACACGGAGGTCGCGCAGTGTTTGTCCTTCAGGATGCCGACGGCCTCTTCGCAAATCCCATCAAGAAGCTTGGCTTTGCGCACAATGCTTTGTCGGTTCAGGTCAAGGGCCAGAGCTAGCTTTTCTTCAGAGACACCGCGCTCGATGGCCTTACGGATCATCTTGTGCTCCTGGATAGGCGCAAGACGGCTGATCCGCTTGTTATAGGTGAAAGCCTCGTCGTCCGTGGAAATCAGGCATTCGACCTGTTCAATGCCGAGATCCTTCAACACCTCGATCCGGATATGCCCATCCAGCAGCATATAGGCGTCTTCCTCTCCCGTGGATCGTGTGACCACCGGTGGCTCGACCAGACCGACCTCCTTGATCGATGCGGTGATCTGGCGGTACTTGCGGCTAGATTTGACCGATGCGCTCAGCGCGCGCACGGGCAGGATGGCCTCTACCGGCACGGTGACGCAATCACTCTCAAAACCGAGCGCAACCGCGCCCGGGGTTTTGCGCTTGCCCCGGATCATTCTGCCGCTCCCGCGTCCAGCGTTTGCCCGAGATAGGTGGGCAGGGTGTCCAGCCCCTCTGCGCGCAAGAGCGTCAGGAAGTGGTCATCGTCCTTCAGCGAGCGAAACGCCTCGACGACGAACATCAGGCGGCCCTGCGTCAGTTCGGCCTTCTTGATCAACAATTTCTGTCGCTCCGCTTCCTGTTGATAGGCTCGCACAAGCGCGTCGCTGGTCAGGGGGCGCTTGGTGCCGTCGCTTCTGCCATAGCGGTTGCGATGAAGGTGCGGACCCTGTGCATCGCGTTGCTGGATGAGGCGGCGCACGGCGGCGAGTTTCTTGCCGCGCAGCTTTTTCTGGGTGTAGGCGTCCATCAGAGCGCGCTGCCCGCCCTCAGCGTCTGTCTTTGAAATGTCGATGGCGAGGTTCAGCGGCAGAAGGCCGGTTTCGACGGCCGAGACCAGCCGCTCTTCGCCGCGCTCAAGCAAGCCCGCGATCATGCCGACATAATCTGGCGTGACGCCGATCTTGTTCGCGATCTGGCGGTCGTTGTAGCCGCGTTTGCGCAGGTTACCGATCTCGCGCATCAGGTCGATCGGGTTGTGCTGGCGGCGTGCACAGTTCTCCACCAGGCTCATAACCAAGCAGTCGCTCTCGTCGGCGTCGATGAGAATGGCCGGTATGGCATCCTGCTGAAGCTCCATGAACGCCTCGAGCCGCCCTTGTCCACAGACAAGGTCATATTCGGTAGGGTCGGTTCCTGCACGCTGCGCCACGGTGATTGGTCGCTTGAGACCGATTTTCGCGATATTCTCGACCATTTCCTCAAAAGTGCGCCGATTGCGCACGCGCGGATTGAGGATGCGAATTCGGTCGGTCGGGATGAGAGTGACCTGTTTCTGGGTGATGTCTTGGGCGTCGTCGGGCATCAGGCGGCCTCCGTGATCCGGGCTCGGCCAGCGAGCGCATAAAAATAGTCGAGCGTGTCGAAGCGGTAGGCGTCCAGCGACAGCCCGTTTTGCTCGGCCAGCCTCAGTCTGGCCATGGTCATATCGATGCTCGGCAGCAGGTAATAATCGCGTGGGCCGCTGTTCAATTCGTCCATTCGCACGGCAATCGTGATATCGGGCACCAGGCCAGTATCGAGACGGATGCGCCATCGCAGGGAACCGCCCTGCGTCTCGAAACATCGTGCCAACACCACCGACGCCGTGAACTCATCGTTGATGCGGATCAGGTCGGTGTCTGGATCTTGGACAGCCTGGCCGCCGCGTTCGCCGACACCGTCAAGGATCCTGGCTACGATGCCAGGGTGGGCCTTCCGCAAGGCCCGGTTGATCTCGACGTAGCGATAGTCTCGCTCCGGCTCGTAGCCGATCATCTGGTAGGCGCGCAGCAGGCTGCGCCGAAGCGGTTCCGAAAGGCGCTGGACGACGGCAGGTCTTCCTGCTCGTCGATGATCAGCCCCGACAGCACGCCGTTCTGCTTCAGCACGGCGCGCAGGCCTTCGAGCAGTTCGGCGTCCGTGAAATGCTGGCTGCGCGCGTCGACGATTTCGCGTGCGCGCAGAAACAGCGCCTCGTCCACAATGGCGGGGTAGGCGCCCTCGGCCCGGATCCACATCTCGCGCGGGTTCACCACTCGCTTGTGCTTCAGCTTGAAAGACACCTTGTTGTAGACGTTGTTGCCGATGTATTTTTCGTTGGTCAGGATCTGGTGCACCGATGCCCGGGACCATGGTCGCTCAAGATCGGTCAGATGCCCCTCGGTATTCAGGTTTTCCGCAATCTCACGCTCCGCGCGGCCATCCTCGACGAACATCCGATACATGCGGCGCACGACGTCTTGTTCCTGCTCAGGGCCCGGAACAAGGACGACACGGTCGGTCTGAAGGCTCTTCTGTTCGCCGCGGGACAAGACACCCTTCGCGTTGCCGTGTTCGTCGATCAGAACCCGGCGCAGGCCGTATCCCGCCGCACCGCCTTGGCGGTAGCCAAGCTCAACCAGGCGGCATTGCCCGGCGAAGACCTTCACAGAAAGCTCGCGGCTGTATTCGCCCGCCATCACTCGCTTGACGGTCTTTAGCAGGTTGGAGCCGATGCTGCCGTCGTTTTCGAACTGCTCGCCGCAATAGTGGACCCGGATCCCGGCGCGAGAGCAGACATGCTCGTGGTAGGCCCCTTCATCAGCATCCTGAAACCGGCCCCAGCGGCTGACGTCATAGACCAGAATGGCTTTGAAATCCGCGTGGCCGGTTCGGACCTCAGCCATCAGGTTCTGAAGCGCCTCGCGGCCGTCCAACCGCAACCCGGACCGACCGGTGTCCTCGAATACGCGCAGGATCTGCAGGCCCCGGGCGGTGGCGTAATCCCGAATGATGTCGAGCTGGTTCTCGGTCGAGTACTTCTGGTGATCGGTCGACATCCGCACATAGGCGACGGCCGGGATATCCTGTCCGGCCTCGTCGCCTTTGTCCTCGCTGTTGTATCGACCGTTATTCAAATCGGGTTTTCCTTTTCGGCGGTTTCACCCTTGCTGTGCGAAACATGCGGAGCGGCGTGTCCATTCTTTCCATTTGACACAATCAGTTCCGGAAAGTCGTTTGCTGAAACGGGCAAGCTCTTTCCGATTTCCCAAGTGTCAGTTCTCAAATTCAAATTCATCGTCGCGGCCTTCAAATCAGCAGTGTTCTTGAGTCGCGCTTGAATGACTCAATGCGGGCAAAACCAGCACACGCCGTTTTCATGGTTCTTCAATTGATTAACGATGAAGGACGAGGAAATGCGCGTGAAGATGGGCACAGTTGTGCCGAAAATGGGCACATTTGTGCACCTGGTCGAAGAACCTACCGATTATCGTACCGCTATGGCGCTGGCTCTGCATGAGGAGCTGGGCGAAACGCATCGCGCAATCAAGATGGCCATGCGCTGGACGGGCGCCAGTGAACGCACCGTGAAATACTGGTTCGCGGGCGAACGAGGTCCGAGCGGTGATCATCTGATCGCTCTTGCGCGGCATTCAGATGCGGTGCTCTTTGTAGTCCTCGCGCTTGCAGGCCGTCACATTGTCGAGGATGCTGACGGTTGAAACGCCAACGATGATCGGCACCCGGAAGCGCAGCCCACTCTTGTTTTGCGTTCGTTTTTGGTTATATTGAATACACGCGAAGTGAGAGGTGCTGCGCCATGTCCCGAACGACCACGATGACCGTCCGCCTTGGTGGGGCCCTGAGTGACTTCGTGTCGGCCAATGTGGGCGATGACGGGTCCTATGAGAACGTCAGCGAATACATCCGCGACTTGATCCGGCGTGACAAGGAGAGGGCGGAGCAGGAGGCCTTCAGCCGCCTGAAGGCCGAGTTGACCCATGCCTTTGCGGCCCCGGAGGAGACGTATCAATCGCTGACCGCAGCCGAGGTGATTGCGCGGAACCGAGCCTGATCCGGTGACCACCATCCGTATCCAGGAAGGGGCGTCCCACCGCCTTGATGACATCTATCGCTACACCCGTGACAGGTGGGGTGATGATCAGGCTGAGAAATATATCACCGGTCTGTTTGCGACCTTCGACAAGATCGCGGCCCACGGCGTCGCATCAAAGCCGATCCCGGCCGAATTCGGCGTTGAGGGGTTTTTCTTTCGATTTGAGCGCCATTTCGTCTACTGGCGCCATCTTTCGAACGGCGACATCGGGATTGTGACCATCCTGCACGAGCGCATGCACCAGATCGACCAGTTTCGCGATGATTTTGGGCTCGGACGATCGGACGCCTTTTCAAGGCGCATCAGATTTGCGCAGCGTGGAATCTTCAATGTTTGCACGGTCCAGCGGTAACAGTAGCCACCTACTTGCTGGAGGTGAAGAGGATGCCGCTCTCACCAGACGGTATCACCACGTGAGACGCTTGCAGCGCTGGAAGCGCTCATGGGGTGCATTGCGCTAAAAATAATAATTTAAAATCAATGACTTGATGTGGAGAAGGTTCGACGCCGGTCGCGTTCCCTCCGCCACTTACCCTCGCGAAAGCGTTCTCCCGATCCGGCTGCGGCCGGATTTTCTCGTTGTATTCGAGGGTTATGCGGGAGGTGCTGTTAACCGGCCCACGTCCCGAAGGGCGCACACGCGTTCTCTCCGGGCCGATATTCTCCGGACCTGATGACTGCGCGGATTTGGTGAATTTCCGCCAAGCTACTGAAGTTAAAAGATTTAATCTACCATCCGCTGAACACTTCGATTTCAGAGACAAGTACCGAGTCGGAACTGAAATCGAACGCGTTCCCATTTGCGACCAGTGCCACAGTTCAGCGGTTGCACTACCACGCCTTGATCTTCTTGGTGGTCTTGTCGAACCGCACGAAGCACTGGCCTGTCTGAAGGTTCGTAAGATTGGCGCCTTTGCCAAGGACGCGCGCTGCCGCCCCTGGCTTAGCGTTCGTCGCAAATGCTGCGACCAATCCCATGTTGTCGAGGAACTCGTCGTCTTCGCCGGAGAAATCGTCCGGCGATTGCGAAACCAGCATCACCGCGCCACCCTTCGAGCGGCTCATGCGGATCAGGCGGGACAAGGATGGAAGCCTGGTGCCAAGTATCTGGTGCGCCTCATCGATCATGCAGAGAATGCGTAGACCCCGCGCGCCATCCGGGGTTGTCTCGGCATCGACAAGTCCGTTGAGGTGCTGGTCGAGCGCGTCGAGAAGCAGGTTCACCACGATAGTGCGGCTATCTTCCGGCACGTTCGGCGGAAGCTTGATGATCCAGCTCTTCTGGAAGAGTTCTGCCGGAGACAGCTTTGGCTCGAATAACGGGAAGCGGCACAACTCTTCCATGCTGGAGGTCGCACCGTCTTCCTTGGCCTCATATTCTTCATAGACTTCCAGCAGGCGGTCGCGGATATGGCGCAGTTCGCAAGGCTCTTCGTTAGCCAGTGCGGCGCCGGAGAGTGTCAGATCTTCTGTGTAACTGGGCTTTGGTTCATGCTTCCTGAGAGGAGCAAGTACGATGACGATTTCCAAGGAACTGCTGGACGAAC
>SBGD01000016.1 GCA_006226775.1 Paracoccaceae bacterium
GTGGGCGCATACCCCGGAATCGATGGGCGGATAAAATCGGAATGGGTGGGCGCATCAGATCGGAATCACCGGGCGCATGCGCCCGGAATACGCAGTCAGGCCAAAGAACCCTCCGCCCTGACCGAAAATCGTCTCAGAAATGCACCGACAGCGTATCGATCGGCGCCTGTTTCGGCGGCGCGAACTTGGTCAGGTCGATCCCCTCCACCGCCGACTTGTACTCGTCGATGTTGGGCGTCCGGCCCAGAATGGCCGAGAGCACCACGACCGGCGTCGAGGCCAGCAGCGATTCGCCTTTCTTGCCCTCGGCATCCTCCACCACGCGCCCCTTGAACAACCGGGTCGAGGTGGCCAGCACCGTGTCGCCCTTAGCGGCCTTTTCCTGGTTGCCCATGCAGAGGTTGCAGCCCGGGCGCTCGAGATAGAGGATGTTCTCGTACTCGGTCCGCGCGGTGCTTTTCGGATCGGCGTCGTCGAACTCGAAGCCCGAGTATTTCTGCAGCACCTCCCAGTCGCCCTCTGCCTTCAACTCGTCGATGATGTTGTAGGTCGGCGCGGCCACCACCAGCGGCGCCTTGAAGGCCACCGTGCCCGCGTCGCGCTCGAGGTTGCGCAGCATCTGGGCGACGATCTTCACGTCACCCTTGTGCACCATGCAGGATCCGACAAAGCCCAGGTCGACCTTCTTTTCCGCCTTGTACCAGGAAATCGGCCGGATGGTGTCATGGGTATAGCGCTTGGAGACATCGGCGTTGTTCACGTCCGGATCGGCGATCATCGGCTCGTCGATGGCGTCGAGATCGACGACGACCTCGGCGAAATACCTGGCATTGTCATCCGGCTTCAGCGCGGGTTTCTCGCCCGAGCGGATCTCGGCAATGCGCGTGTCGGCGATGCCGATCAGCTTGGCCAGCATGCCGTTTTCATGTTCCATGCCCTTGTCGATCATGATCTGGATGCGCGACTTGGCAATCTCCAGCGACTCGATCAGCGTCTCGTCCTCGGAGATGCAGATCGAGGCTTTCGCCTTCATCTCGGCCGTCCAGTCGGTGAAGGTAAAGGCCTGGTCGGCCAGCAGCGTGCCGATATGCACCTCGATGATCCGTCCCTGGAAGACGTTGTCGCCGAACTGCTGGAGCATCTGGCTCTGGGTGGCATGCACCACGTCGCGAAAGTCCATGTGCTCGGCCATCTTGCCCTTGAAGGTCACCTTGACCGATTCCGGGATCGGCATCGAGGCCTCGCCGGTGGCCAGCGCCAGCGCCACGGTTCCCGAGTCGGCGCCGAAGGCCACGCCCTTGGACATCCGCGTATGGCTGTCGCCGCCGATGATGATCGCCCAGTCATCCACGGTGATGTCGTTCAGCACCTTGTGGATCACGTCGGTCATCGCGTGATACTTGCCCTTGGGATCGCGCGCGGTGACCAGGCCGAACTTGTTCATGAAGGCCATCAGCCGCGGCGTATTGGCCTGGGCCTTGAGATCCCAGACCGAAGCAGTGTGGCAGCCCGACTGGTAAGCGCCATCGACCGAGGGCGACAGCACGGTCGCCGCCATGGCCTCCAGCTCCTGCGAGGTCATCAACCCGGTGGTGTCCTGCGAGCCGACGATATTCACCTGCACCCGCACGTCCGATCCGGCGTGCAGCACCTTGCCCGGGGTCGCGCCGCGGGCATTGGCGTTGAAGATCTTCTCGACCGCGGTCAGCCCCTGGCCGTCATGGCTGATCTCCTTCGAGGGTGCAAAGACCAGCGGCGGCTCGATGCCCAGGGTCTCGGCGGCAAAGGTCTGCAGCTTCTTGCCGAAGACGATGGCATAGGATCCGCCCGCCTTCATGAACTCCAGCTTCTGCGGCGTGAAGGAGGCCGACATGTCGACCAGTTCCTCGCCGTCTTCGCTGAAGAGCTTCTTCTTGCGGGTGTTGATCTTCAGCACCGTGCCGGTCTCGACCGAGTATTTCTGCTCCAGCACCGGGTTGCCGTCATTGTTGAGGATCGGCTTGCCGTCTTCGTCCAGCTTCCTGACCCAGTTCTTCAGGTCCACGCCGATCCCGCCGGTCACTCCGACGGTGGTGAGGAAGATCGGCGAAATGCCGTTGGTCCCGGCCACAACAGGCGCATAATTGACAAACGGCACGTAGGGCGAGGCCGGCTTGCCGGTCCAGAGTGCGACGTTGTTGACCCCCGACATGCGCGACGAGCCCACGCCCATCGTGCCCTTTTCCGCGATCAGCATCACGCGCTTGCCCGGGTGCTGGAGTTTCAGCGCCTGGATTTCCTGCTGCGCGGTCTCGGAGATCATGCACTTGCCGTGCAGCTCCCGGTCAGAGCGCGAATGCGCCTGGTTGCCCGGCGACAGCAGGTCGGTCGAGATATCGCCTTCGGCGGCGATATAGGTGACCACCTCGATCTCTTCGTCGACCTCGGGCAGCTTGGTGAAGAATTCCGCCTTGGCATAGCTTTGCAGGATGTCGGTGGCGATCCTGTTGCCCGCCGCATGGGCCTCCTTGAGCCGGTCGGTATCGGCCTCGTAGAGGAAGACCTGGGTCTTGAGCACCTCGGCCGCCTGTTCGGCAATGGCCGGGTCCTCGCCGAGCGCAAGATCGAGCAGCACTCGCACCGAAGGCCCGCCTTTCATGTGCGACAAGAGCTCGAAGGCAAAGGTGGGGGCAATCTCCGGCACCTCTGCCTCGCCCAGGATGATCTCCTTGAGAAAGGCGGCCTTTTCCCCGGCGGCGCTGGTCGTGCCGGGCAGAGTGTTGTAGATGAAGTGATGCAACGAGTCCGCGCGATGCGCGTTCCCGGCCTCCCGGATCCGGGCGATGATATCCTGGGTCAGCGCGCCATCATCGATGGGCTTGGGCGCAAGCCCTTGCTCTTTGCGCGTCTTGATCTCGGTCAGGTAGTTGGTGTAAAGGCTCATGGCAATCCCGGCAGGTTGGCGTTCATGGACAAGCGCACCGGAAGAGGCTTGGTCGAATCCACCGGCGCGAATTGTATACCGATGTATACCACAGCATCCGGCACTGCAAGAGACTTGCCCATGACAACATGCCGCGGCCGGTTGCAAGAGGGTTTCGGAGGCGTTGCAATTGGGCGCTCAGCACTTGGGACAAACGTTTCAGGCGTTTCTTCGACAGACAGTAATCAACATAACCCCGATTACAGGCTTCCGGCATGTGGCCGCAAAGCTAACATGTTCCGGAACTGCAAAGAAATTGTAGACGTGCCGCACTCTGCGCCAAGAAAACAACCAGAGAGTATGGGCATGGGATGGGTATCGCTGCGCGAGCGCGAGTTGAAACAAGTCAAGGTTCCAAGCCCGGTGGCGGACATCTCCGATCTGGCGCGGGCAATTCTTCAGGGTCCCGAACGACCTTACCAGCACCTAAACGGAGGGCGACCGACACACCCTGTCGGTTGAAGGCCGACCCGAATACCCGGGACTCCCGAAATTAGTTACACATGAAACCATTTGATCCAGATCAAAGTCGCGCCCCGCCGCCACTGTTAGTTTCATTTGAAACCAAATGCGGAGGATTCGATGAACGCGCCCAACCTGAAAGTCGACCAGATCCATCACGTGGCCTATCGCTGCAAGGATGCCAAGGAAACCGTCGAGTTCTATACCAAGATGCTCAACATGGATTTCGTGCTGGCGATTGCCGAAGACCATGTGCCCTCGACCCATGAGCCCGACCCCTACATGCACCTGTTCCTCGATGCCGGCAACGGCAACGTGCTGGCCTTCTTCGAGTTGCCGACCAAGCCCGAAATGGGCCGCGACCCGAACACGCCGGAATGGGTCCAGCACATCGCTTTCAAGGTGAAGGACCGCGAAGTCCTGATGGCCTACAAGGAGCATCTCGAGGCCAATGGCGTCGACGTGCTGGGGGTGACGGATCATTCGATCTTCCACTCGATCTATTTCTTCGATCCCAACGGCCACCGCGTCGAACTGGCCTGCCCGGACCCCGAGGAAGACGCGCTGCTGAAAAAGCTCGACGCGGTGAAATGGGACATGCTCGAGGAATGGTCGCGGACCAAGAAGGCGCCGCGGCACGCCGACTGGCTGCACGCCAAGGAGTTGAAGAAGGAAAACACCTGACCTCTGCGGCACCGCGAGGCCCCTGCTGAAGCGGGGGCCTTTTGCGCAGGGCCTCCCCTCGCTCGTTGCGACTGCAATGGTTGCGGGCTATGCTTGCGCAAAGGGCGACCTGGCAGGAAGGGCAAGCGATGGGCGATCATGCACCGGAGGCGGCGGAGGTCTTCGATCTGGGCGCATTCCTGCCCTATCGCATGGCGGTGGCGGCGGAAAGGCTGAGCGTCGGCATGTCGAAACGCTATCGCGACGAGTTCGGCATCTCGATTGCCGAATGGCGGGTGCTGGTGAATATTGCCGATCGCGGCGCGGTCTCGGTGCGTGACATCGAGCGCGAGGTGCATCTGGAGAAGTCCAAGGCCAGCCGCGCGGCCTCGCGGCTGGAGGCGGGCGGATATGTGACCAAGGCGGTGAACGCGCAGGACCGAAGGCTGGTGGTGCTGCAACTGACCGAGGCGGGCGAGGCGCTGATGGCGCAATTGGCCCGCATCGCCATGGCCTACCAGGCGCGGCTGGACCAGATGCTGGCGCCCGAAATCGCACCTCTCAACCGGGCAATCGACCGCATCCTTTCCGACCTCTGAGCCGGGCGCCGGGCCGATCCATCGATGGATCGGGACCGATCTGTCGACAGATCGGGCGCCTCAGCCCGGCCGGTAGACCCGGTTGGCCTCCGGATCCACGCGCGTGGCCGGCAGCGCCGCCAGCGCCCGCGCGGCCTCGGGCGGGATCTCGGCGCGCGCCCAGTCCAGCGTCTGCTGCACCCGCTCCGGTTTCGAGACGCCGACAATCGTGGAACAGATCCGCGGGTCGCGCATGGAGAACTGCAGCGCCGCGGCGCCCGGCGGCACGTCATGCGCGACGCAGATCGCCTCGATCCGCTGCACCGGCTCCAGCGCCTCGGCATCGGCCAGCTGATAGGTGATCCGCGGCATCACCGCGCTGCCCTTGGCCAGCACACCCCCGGCAAAGGGCGCGGCGTTGAGGATCGCCATGCCCTGGCCGGCGGCATGGTCGAACATCTCGTCCGCCGCGCGGTTCAGCAGGGTATAGCGGTTGTGGCTGATCAGCGCGTCGAACGGATAGGCGCGCAGGATCGGCAGCATCACGTCGAGCCGCCCCATGGCCAGCCCGACCGCGCCCGCCAGCCCCTCGTCGCGCAGCTTGAAAAGCTCGTCCAGCGCCCCGCCCTCGCCGGTGATCTCGGCCAGATCGCGCGCATGTTCCGGGTCATGCAGGTGCAAGAGGTCGATCCGCTCGAGGCCCAGCGCGGTCAGGCTTTCCTCGAGGCTCTGGCGCACTCGGGCGGCGTCGAAGCGCCGGGTCTCCATGTCCCGGTCGAGCTTGGTGGAGAGCACGAAGCCCTCGGGCAGCCCGCCCCGTGCGCGGATCGCGGCGCCGATGCGTTCCTCGGACCGTCCCATGCCGTAGTTGCGCGAGGTGTCGAGGAAATTGACAGGACCGTCGAAAATCGCGTTCAGCGTCTCGCGCGCGCGGGTCTCGGAGACGCTGTAGCCATAGGTATCGGGCATGTCGCCAAGCGCCGAGGCGCCGAAACAGATCGGCGTGACCATCAGGCCGGTGCGGCCAAGGGGGTATTTGTCCATGTCTCGGGTCTCCGGTGAGGAAGCGGCGCGCGCCGGGGGACGATAGGAAAACCGGCGGGGGGACGGAAGGGACAATGCGCAGGGTGGAGGGCAGAGCGGCGCGCGTTGCCCCGGGGCGGACAAAAGTTCTCGAGAACTTTTGCAAATTTCATCGATGAAATTTCCCCGCGCCCCCGGCCAGCGTCGGCCCTGTCAGGCAAAGGGATCGCGGACCCGCGCGCCGGAGGGGGCGAAGTCGGCGACATTGCCGGTGACCACCACCGCATCGCGCGCCAGCGCCTGGGCGGCAATCATCAGATCGGCGCCGGGATGGCCGAGACGGGCCGAGAGGTCGCCCCAGATCACCGCATCCGCCGCGGTGAAGTCGAGAACCCGGTCGGCAAAGATCCGGATCGTCCGGTCCAGCCAGCGGCGCAGGTCTGCCGCGAACTCCGGGTTCACCGGCTCCTGCAGCCTGATGCCGCGCTCGATCTCGCCCAGGGTGATGACGCTGAGGAACAAGGCCCGCTCCTGCTGCGCCGCCAGCCAGGCCGCCACCTTCGGCGCCCGGTCGGGGCGGCGGGCGGCGGAAATGACATTGGTGTCGAGGATGAAGCTCACAGGCGGACATCCCGGGGCCGGGCCTCGGCGCGCGCGATCTCGTCGCCGGGAAAGGCCAGCAGGTGTTCGGCAAAGCTTTCGCGCCGGGCCTGCGCGGCCTCGACCAACCGGTGATACTCTTCGGCAGAGATCACCACCACCGCCGGCTTGCCGCGACGCGACACCTCTTGGGGCCGCCCGGCCAATGCGGCCTCGACCACGGCACTGAAACGGTTCTTGGCATCCTGCAAGGTCAACATTGCACCCTCAACTGGCTAGCTATCTGTCTAGCTATATAGCCCTTCCCCACCGGCAACACAAGCCCGCGGTTTTCAAGCGGGCCACTCCTTGCTTATAGTTGGCCCACAAACAACAAGACCAACCGGGAGATCATCATGAACAAACTGCTCGGCCGCACGGCCGTTGCCGCCCTTGCCATCGCCTTTGCCGGAGAGGCCCTGGCCACCGAATGGAACGTCTCGCTCTGGGGCAAGCGCCGCGCCTTTACCGAACATGTCGAGAAACTGGCCGAACTGGTCAGCGAAAAGACCAACGGCGAGTTCACCATGAACATCTCGTATGGCGGGCTGTCCAACAACCGCGAGAACCTTGACGGTATCTCGATCGGCGCATTCGAAATGGCACAGTTCTGTGCCGGGTATCACCGCGACAAGAACCCCTCGATCACCGTGATGGAACTGCCGTTCCTCGGCGTCTCCTCGCTTGAGCAGGAGCGCGACATTTCCATGGCGGTCTACCAGCACCCCGCCGTGGCCGAAGACCTGGCGCGCTGGAACGCGACGCTTCTGATGCCCTCGCCCCTGCCGCAGTACAACCTGGTCGGCGTCGGCGATGCGCCCACGACGCTGGCCGATTTCGAGGGCATGAGCGTGCGCGCCACCGGCGGCATTGGCGAGGCGATGGCCACCGTCGGCGCCGTGCCCACCTCGATGACCGCCACCGAAGTGCGCCAGGCGATGGACAGCGGCGTGGTCAAGGCGGTCAGCTTCGCGCCGCATGCGCATATGTCCTTCGGCACCATCGAGAATGCCGAATGGTGGACCACCAACCTCAACCCCGGCACGGTGAACTGCCCGGTGGTGGTGAATACCGACGCGCTGGAGAGCCTGTCGGATGCCGAGCGCGAGGCGCTGATGTCCTCGGTCGACGCGGCGCTGGAGCATTACATCACCTATTACAACGACCAGACCATGGCTGCCTGGGGCCCGGCGCTGGAAGAACGCGGCATCGAGCAGATCGAGTTTTCCGCCGATGAGATCGCCGCCTTCAAGAAGGCCGCCGCCGCCCCCGCCGCCGAGGCCTGGATCGAAGAGATGAACGGTCGCGGCATGCCCGCGCAGGAGCTTTACGATCTGGTCACCGGCATGGTTGCAGACGGCAACATGTAAGCCCCCTGCCCCGCGGCCAGGCGCTGCGGGGCGCTATCCTTGAAAGGAGGGGTGATGGCAGGTGCCTCCCTCGTGCTTACCGACGACAGCCGTCTCAGCCGGCTGGACCGCGGGCTATACCGGCTGGAGAAAGTGCTGGCGCTGGTCTCGGGGCTGGCGGTGTTTTCG
This sequence comes from Paracoccaceae bacterium, assembly GCA_006226775.1. Taxonomy (GTDB): domain Bacteria; phylum Pseudomonadota; class Alphaproteobacteria; order Rhodobacterales; family Rhodobacteraceae; genus Marinovum. The sequence goes on from SBGD01000016.1 coordinate 7,866, forward strand.
CTGATGGTGCTGGCGGTGATCTCGGTCGGGGGGCGGAACTTCTTCAACCAGCCCCTGCCCGGTTACGTCGACTGGATCGAGACCGCCATGCCGCTGATCGCCTTCATGGGCATCTCCTACACCCAGCGCGACGGCGGGCACATCCGCATGGACATGGTGGTCGGCGCCCTGCGGGGCCGCGCGCTCTATGCCGCCGAGATCGTGACGACGCTCGCGGTGCTTGTGCTGATGGTGCTGCTGGTCTGGGGCACCTGGGCGCATTTCGCGCGCAGCTTCGATTTTGCCGCCCCGCTGTGGAGCCGCGACAGCACCATGGACATCGCCCTGCCGATCTGGCCCGCGAAACTGCTGGCGCCTCTGGCGTTTTTCGTGCTCTGCCTGCGGCTCTTGCTGCAACTCTGGGCCTTTGGCCGCGCCTTCATTCGCAACGACCCGCAACCGGTCGCCGTACCACTGGGGCAGAGCGCCGCCGAACAGGCCGCCCGCGAGGCCGAGCATCTTTCCGGCCATGACAGTTGAGCGAGTTTTCCCTCCTGGAACTCCGGGCGCTCCATTGGCCAGGCGGACCAACCGGCGCGGATGCGCCATGCCCGACCTCCCCCCCGGGAGGGCATTCGTTGATCCACCGGCAACGCGTACGGCATTGATGCTTGGCAGAGTGACGGTCGCACCAGGCAAAACCGCCCTCCCGAGGTCGGGCATGGCGCATCCGCGCCTCCAAAAGGGACACCCCGCATGACATCCATCGAAATCGGCCTGAGCGTCACCGCCGGCCTGCTGGTCCTTGTCGTCCTGGGGATGCGGGTGGCCTTTGCCGCTGGCTTGGCGGGGCTGGTCGGGCTGATCTGGATCTTCTGGTCCAAGAAGCAATACGGGCTCGACGATTTCGGCTGGGCGCTTGGCGTCGCGGTCAAGACCGCGGGCCAGGTGCCGCATTCCAAGGTCTCCTCGCAGGCGCTGTCGCTGATCCCGACCTTCATCCTGATCGGCTATCTGGCCTATTACGCGGGGCTCACCAAGGCGCTGTTCGAGGCCGCCAAGCGCTGGCTCGCCTGGGTGCCCGGGGGGCTGGCGGTCTCGACGGTCTTTGCCACCGCGGGCTTTGCCGCGGTCTCCGGCGCTTCGGTCGCGACCTCGGCGGTCTTCGCCCGCATCGCCATCCCCGAGATGCTGGCCATCGGCTATGACAAGCGCTTTGCCGCGGGCGTCGTGGCGGCGGGCGGCACGCTGGCCTCGCTGATCCCGCCCTCGGCGATCCTGGTGATCTATGCCATCATCGTCGAGCAGGACGTGGGCAAGCTACTTTTGGCAGGGTTCATCCCCGGCGCCTTCTCGGCGGTGATCTACGGGCTTCTGATCATCATTCTGGCGCTGACCATCAAGGATTTCGGCCCGCCGGTCCGCGGATTCACCTGGCGCCAGCGCTTTGCTTCCTTGCCCCCTGCCCTGCCGATCCTGTTTGTCGTCGTGACCATCATCTTCTTCGTCTACAACCCCTTCGGCGGCGACGCCTGGGGCACGCCCACCGAAGGCGGCGCGATCGGCGCCTTCGTGGTCTTCCTGATGGCGCTGTACCGCGGCATGCGCTGGGCCGAGTTGAAGGATGCGCTGCTGGAAACCGCCAAGCTCAGCGTGATGATCTTCACCATCATCTGGGGCGTGCTGATCTATGTCCGCTTCCTTGGCTTTGCCGATCTGCCGGGCGCCTTTGCCGACTGGATCACCTCACTCACCTATCCGCCGATGCTGATCCTCGTGTGCATCCTCCTGGCCTACGCGGTGCTGGGCATGTTCATGGATGCCATCGGCATGCTGCTTCTGACCCTGCCGGTGGTCTATCCGGCGGTCATGGCGCTGAACGGTGGCGAGGCGGTGTCGGCGGCCGACTCGACCTTCGGCATGTCCGGCCCGATGTGCGCCATCTGGTTCGGCATCCTGGTGGTCAAGATGGCCGAGTTCTGCCTGATCACCCCGCCCATCGGCCTCAATTGCTTCGTGGTGGCAGGGGTGCGCGATGACCTGACGGTGCAGGATGTCTTCAAGGGCGTGACCCCCTTCTTCATCGCCGATGCGATCACCATCGGGCTGCTGGTGGCCTTTCCGATCATCGTGCTCTGGCTGCCCGGCCAGGCCTGAGCCCCGCCCCCTGCCCCGCCAGCCAGTCGCAGAGCAACAGCGACTGCGGCGAGGCATCGGGGCTGACCTTGATGTAGAAATCCAGCGGCGAGGGCAGCACCGCGTCCATGAGCGGCACCAGCCGCCCGGCGCGCTCGAGCCCCTCGGTCAGCCCCTCCCAGCCCAGCACCGCGCCCATGTCGTCCTCGGCGGCCTGCAGGGCGATGACGTAGTTGTTGACCCTTGGCCCCGCCCCCACCGGCCCGTCATGGCCCAGCGCCCGGCACCAGTCGCGCCAGGAGGTCCAGCCGGTCTCGGCCCGGTCGACATGGATCAGCGGCAGATCGGCGAAATCCGCCAGCGCGCTGACCGGATGCGCCTCGGCAAAGCGCGGACTGGCCAGCGCCTTGATGCAATCGTGCATGAGCAAGCGGCAATCGCCGCTGTCGCGGGCCATGTCGCCGTAGTGGATGGTCAGGTCGTTGTCGTCGGTCCCCTGCCCCAGGTCGGTGACATTCTGCGCCACGGTGATCTGCGGATAGGCCCGCCAGAAGGCCCCCAGCCGCGGCGTGAGCCAGAGCGAGGAGACCGCCGTCGACGACCGGATCGTCACCGAGGGCCGATGCCTGCGAGCGCGCAACTGGTCCACCGCGCCGGCCATCTCCTCGAAGCCGCGTTGCAGCGCCACCAAGAGGTAAGCGCCGGTCTCGGTCAGGCTGACGCCGCGGTGATGGCGGCGAAAAAGCTGCTGGCCCAATTCACGCTCCAGCGCCTTGACCTGGTGGCTGACGGCGGCGGGGGTGACGTTCAACTCCTGCGCGGCGGCCTTGAAACTGTCGTTGCGCGCCGCGGCCTCGAAACTGGCGAGCGCGGTCAGGGGCGGCAGGTCATAGGGGCGCTTTGACATTATGCTGACTTGACCAGGGGATGCGACGGACGCGCTCTGGCAGGGCTCATGGCTTATCTGACCTAAGCCATAGCCGAGAATTATTGCAATTGCCAGCTTTTCCGGGCGGGCGGAAGATACCTCACCCCCCTGCCCCGAGGTCTGTCATGAACATGCTGCCGCCTGCCACAGAACCCGCCGTCAAACCCGCCCGCAGAAGCCGCCGCAAGGCCCGGCCCGAACGCTCGGGCACCCCCGGCCAGAACCCGCATCTCGAGGTGCCCTTCATCCGCCGCGGCATCCCGACCTACGATCTTCTGACCGAGGACAACCTCGTGAAGATCGAGGGCGCGACCGACCGCATCCTCGCCGAGATCGGCATCGAGTTCCGCGAAGACCCCGAAACCGTCGAATTGTTCCGTAAGGCCGGTGGCACGGTGACCGAGAAGGCCCCCGATACCTGGACCATCCGCTTCGAGCCGGGGCTGATCGGCGAACTGCTGAAAACCGCCCCTGCCCGCTTCACCCAGCACGCTCGCAATCCCGCCAACAACGTGGAGATCGGCGGCGATGCGGTGGTGCTGGCGCCCGCCTATGGTTCGCCCTTCGTGATGGACCTCGACCAGGGCCGCCGCTACGGCACGCTCGAGGATTTCCGCAACTTCATCAAGCTGGGCCAGTCCTCGCCCTGGCTGCACCACTCCGGCGGCACCATCTGCGAGCCGACGGACATCCCCGTGAACAAGCGCCACCTCGACATGGTCTACAGCCACATCCGCTATTCCGACCGCGCCTTCCTCGGCTCGATCACCCACCCTGAGCGTGCGGCGGATTCGATCGAGATGTGCCGCATCCTCTTCGGCGCGGAGTTCGTCGATGCGCATTGCGTCGTCATGGCCAATTTCAACACCACCTCGCCGCTGGTTCTGGACGGGATCACCACCCGCGGCATCCGCACCTATGCCGCGGCCAACCAGGGCGCGATCATCGTCCCCTTCCTGCTGGGCGGCGCGGTGTCGCCGCTGACCATGGCCGGTGCCATCGCGCAATGCATGGCGGAATCGCTGGTCGGCTGCGCGTTGACCCAATTGGTGCGCCCCGGCGCGCCGGCGGTTCTGGGCGGGTTCCTGTCGTCGATGTCGCTGCGCTCCGGCTCGCCCACCTTCGGCACGCCCGAACCTGCGCTGGGCTCGCTGGTCATGGGGCAACTGGCACGGCGGCTGAACCTGCCGCTGCGCGCCGCCGGCAATTTCAGCACCTCCAAGCGGCCCGACGGACAGGCCATGCAGCAGGCCATGATGTCGATGATGTCCGCGGTGCAGGGCGGGGCGAACTACATCCTGCATTCCGCCGGGTTCCTCGACGGTTTGCTCAGCATGTCCTACGAGAAATTCGTGATGGATTGCGACATGTGCGGGGCATTGCACGCCTATCTGCGCGGGCTGGAGGTCACCGACGAGACGCTCGGCCTGGACGCGCTGGCGCAGAACGGCCCGGGCGAGCATCTCTTCGGCACCGATCACACGCTGCGCCACTACCAGACCGCCTATTGGGACAGCGGGCTGAACGACGACCAGCCCTGGGAGACCTGGGACGAGCAAGGTGCTGTGGACTACGCCGCCCGGGCAAACCTGCGCTGGAAGGAGATCCTGCAAGGCTACGTGCCGCCGCCGCTGGACATGGACACCGACATGGCGCTGCAGGACTTCGTCGCGCGCAGGAAGGCGTCGATGGCGGATGCCTGGTATTGAGCGGGCGAATTGCGGTTTCGTTTTTTTGGCGGGCCAGCGCTGATCGGTCTTCTCGATTGTAAGCCGGGCAGGGGCTTCGGACCTGATCCATCGCTTCGTCGGGTGTCTCAATGTTCGGCGCGCGATTATGACCGCGGTCATAAACCCCCATGTCACCCGCTTGGATATGACCGCGGTCATACTGCGCAGCACGCCGGTGCCCGTACCGTTCCGGCGGCCACCGCATTGCCCTTCCGATACTCCGAGATCATCTGTTTGACATAGCCCGCCGGGTTGGAAATCCTGTTCATGCGCCCGGCAATGTAATCCGCGACCCGCACCGCCTTGGCCAGCCCGAAGGTTGAGACCACGGTTTCCTTCATTCCCTGTCCAAGTCCCAGGAATCCAAGAAATTCAAACAAAGCCCCGGCCATCGCATGAACTGACTTGGGGGTTTCCGGGTAATACTCCGGCAGGCTCTTGCAACGCGCCCAGGCCTGTCGCGGATCGGCCTCACCGGGCGCTTCCCTTGTAATTTCTTTTCTTGGGGACTCTATGTGCCGGACACTCCGGCTGTCATCGGCGGACATTTTCGCGGCATCAGGCACAGCCCCGGCGGCGTCCTGTCCCGGCAGATCCGGCGACACCGGGGCATCTTCCCCGGCCAGCCCCTCGACCTCGCATGCGATCCGGCCCAACTCCTCCAGCGTCAGAGTGCGCCGGCGGATCAGATTGCGATAGCGCGCCAGCTGCTGGCCGAGCGCGTCGGGAATCTTGCCCAGGTCCTCGAGCGCCCGGCGTTTGACCGCGGACAGGCAGGCGCTGATCCGGCTGCGCAGGGCGCGTGTCCGGGCCTGCGCGTCGCGATGGTCTTGCAGGGCCACTTGCAACGCATGAACCCGGGAAAACAGCGGCGCGAGGTCGATGCCGTAAGCGTCGATGACCCGGCCCTTGCCGTCGCGCACCGGGAACCGCCGGCCATTGCCCGAGAGCTTGCGGGTCACGAACCCCAGCTCTTCCAGCCGCGCCTCGCCGCGCCGGAAGCGCCGTTCGTCCATGCAATTGGCGCGCTCGAGGATGCCCGAGACCTGGGCGTAGGAGACCAGCATCTGGCGCGGGTCCAGCCGGCCCTTGGGCAAGACGCTCAGATGCGCGGCCAGGATCGAGATCTCGCGTTCGCGGATGCCGGTCAGCGGCGCGCTGTCCTTGACCAGTTGCAGCACGGCCCAACGGTCCAGCAGGCCGGCGGCGGGCATGGCGTCGCCCGGCCCCCGCGTTGCCTGCGCGGTGGTTTGTGTCGTCATTTCACATGTCAGACGGCAAAACTTGCCCGTTCACCGAAGATCGATGTTGAAAGTGATTCGCTGGCGGGGTATCAAGTAGGTGCTTAATCGACTTGAGAACCCTTCAGAACTCCGGTTTTGGGGGGTTTTCTTATGCCTGTTGTCTGCTCCCTCGACTCTGGTTGAAATTGGCGGCCTTGCGCGGGGTTTTTCCGTCTTCAGGCCGCGGGTGATGCCTCATTTCGCTTGCTTTTCGTAGTCGTCCAGCAGGTCCTGTAGCCGGTCCTGCAGGTAGTCGAGAAACCCCTCCGGCGCGGTCGTCGTCCGGATCACCAGTTGCTTGCCGCGCCGCGTTGCCGTCACCGGGCCCTCGGCGGGCGGGGAGGGGGCGCGCTTGGGGCGCGTCACGGGGGTCGTGCCTTCCAGCCTGCCCAGCAGCGCGTCGAAGCGCGCGGAACTGTCGCCCGGCGTGTCGGGCATCTGCGCCAGGGCCTCTTGCGGGCCAAGGGTGCTGACCAGTTTCTGCAGGCGCTCCCATTTGCGCCGACCGGTGCCGCGCGCCGGGCCGATCGCGAGCACGAGGTCCTCGCCGATGCCGGAATAGATCGACTTCATGCGCGAGATCATGCTCTGGTCGACGCCGAGGAACTTCTCGACCTGGACCTGGGTGAACCCGGCCTCGAGCGCGGTGACGATGGTGCGGGCGCGTTCGATGAACGAGGTCTCGAGCCGGGCGTTGTTCTCGACCCCCTGGGCGACAAAGGCGTCCTCGTCGCTCATCCGGCGAACGAAGGCCTGGATGGTGTCGCGCCCGAGGTCGCGGGTGGCCTGAAGCCTCCGCCGCCCGGTGACGATCTCGAAGCGGTCGCTGTCGGGCTTGGGGCGCACCAGGATCGGGATCTGCTGGCCCTCGGAGGCCAGGCTGGCCTTGAGATCCTCGAGCCCCTCGGTCACGTCGATCCGGTCGAGAATGGGCGAGGGGTCGATCAGGTCGACCGGCAGGTTGCGATACATCCGCTCTTCCGCGGCGGCGGATTTGGCGGCGTTTTCCAGGCTGGCCGCCCCCTTGGCGAACATCGGCGCGCGGCGCATCGGCTTGGGCGTGGCGGCGGTCTCGGTGCCGGGCTTGGGCGGATCGGGAAACACCGGGCGTGATTTGCGCGCCATCAGTCAGCCTCCCTTTGAAACGGCTCGCGCCCCCAGGCGCGCATGATCTCGGCGTCGACCTCGTCGGCAATGCCGGAAAGCGACTCGAAGATGCGATCATAGGTGCGCCGGTGGAAACTGGAGGGCGGAAGCTCCAGCAGCGGGTTCATGGTATTGCCGGCGTCGGCCACCGCGGTGGAGCTGACGAAATCATGGCTCAGCATCGAGCCGCTGAGATGCGAGCGCAGGAAGGACGACAGCTGCAATTGCGCCGGGTCCGAGGCCGAGTAGCGCGTCAGCACGAAGCGGATGAAATCGTAGCGCTTGTCCTGATGCTGTTCGACCACCTGCATGGTGCTGGCCGCCAGCTCGAGGAACTTGGCAAGCGAGACCACGTCGAGCATTCCCGCCGACAGCGGGATCAGCATTCCTGTTGCCGCGTAAACTGCTGAAATGACGGCGAAACTCATGTGCGGCGGGGTGTCGAAGATCACCAGGTCATAAGTGTCGTCGACCATTTCCAGCGCGTCCGATATCCGCCGGTGAAAGGGCGTGCCTTCCGATCCGCTGCGGAAATTGGCCGAGGTCTCGAACTCGAATTCGGTCATCGACATCGAGCCGGGCACAATGTCGATATTCGGCACATAGGTGGCCTGGATCGCCTGGGTGATCGGGATCGGGCCTTCGCCGCTGTCGGCATCCGAATAGCGCAGCACGTCATAGATTGAAGGCAGCCCCTCGACATCGGCCTGGATGTCGAACATGTCGGAAAAACTGGCCTGCGGGTCGAGGTCGATGGCAAGGATCTTGTAGCCGCTCAGCGCCAGGAACTGCGCCAGGTTGACCGAGAGCGAGGTCTTGGACACGCCGCCCTTGAGGTTGTAGACCACCAGCCGCGCCTGCGGATCGCCGGGCAGGCGCCGGGGATAGCGGCTGTCCTCCAGCTTGCCGGCCTTGCGCAGCACCTCGAGGATCTGGTTGATTTCCTCGGCCGAGAAATACTTGCGGTTGCCGGGCTCGACCGTGCCCTCGGGCATCCCGTCAAGCGTGTTGAGATACTGCCGCAGGGAGTTGTACTTGACCCGCAGCGCATGCGAGACTTCGCGCACCGAGAACAGGCGAAGCGGGGTGTCCGACTTGCGGCTTTCGGGCGCGTGCAGAAGTGCCCGCTGCTGTGCCAATGCGGTGTCGATGATTTCGCTGAAATTCATCAGCTGCTCGGATGCCAAAAGTCCTGCCGCCATCGCCTCTGCTCTTATCTTGCTTTTTTCCTGTCTATATCACGATTGTGAGATAGATCCACAAATTATTGACATGGCGGCGGATCGTGATGCAGGCCCTTGTTTGCTGACAAGGTCAAGTATCTGATTTCAAAGAGCTATTGTGAAATGAGCGGGTGCGGCGCCCTCGGCACGTGGTGCGCGTGCCTGTGGAAAACTGCCGAACAGCCGCGCCGGACGAGTCGCAATCCCGCGGGCTTTGAATGGGCCGCAGCGAGGCCGAGACGTCCGGGTGTGCGGACTTCCAAGGCCAATGCCCCGCGCTTTTCTCCCGCTTGTGCAGGAGCAATTATCGGACAAGCCGAGAGGCCGAAGGTTGCGGCGGTTTCAGCCGGAAAATGACCGTAAAACCGCCGCGCCTTACTTCTCCCCCGGCACCTCGTCGCCTTCGTCGAAGACATCCAGCATGACCAGCGCGATCGCCATCGTGGGGATGGCGACGATGGCGCCGATCGGCCCCCAGAGCCAGAGCCAGACCACCAGCGACACGAAGATCAACAGCGGATTGACCGCCAGGTGCTTGCCCAGCAGCGCCGGCGTGACGAATTGCGCCTCGATCAGGTTGAACAGCAGGAAGATCGCCGGCGGCGCGATCACCATGATGCCGTCGAAGGCCACCAGCCCGGCCAGCGCCAGGCCTGCCGTCACGGTCATCGGCCCGATATAGAGGATGTAGTTCAACAGCGCCGCCGCCGCGCCCCAGATCGCCGCACTGGGCAGGCCGATCAGCGCCAGCGCGCCGCCAAGCGCCGTGCCGAGCCCGACATTGATCATCGAGATGGTCAGGAAATAGCGCGACACCACGCGTTCCGCCCGGGTGAGGCGCGCCATGATCTCGGAGGTATCGGCGGACGAGCCGATCTTGCGCGAGGTCCAGACATAGATGCCCTTGCGGGTGAACAGGAAAAAGAACAGCGTGCCCATGAAGATCAGGAACTGCGCCATGAAGACCGGCGCGAGGTAGATCGCGCTGGTCAGGTTGGGCACCATGGTCTCGGAGTCCTTCTCGGCGCTGCCGCTGCCATCGCCGCCCAGGGCGGCCTCGACTTCGCGGTTCATCTCGTCGAGACCGCGGATCAGCCCGCGCAATTCCTCGATCACCGTGCGCAGCTCGTAGCGGATGCGCGGCACCTCCTCGGCGACGCTCCAGACCACGGGTTCGATCAAGAGGACCAGAAAGGCGATGCCGATGATGCCGACCACCAGAACCACTGCCGAGGCCAGCCCTTCCGACAGGCCCAGCCGCACCAGCCCGTCGGTCACCGGCGCCAGCATCACCCCGGTGATGGTGGCCAGCACCAGCGGCGCAAAGATATCCGCCCCGGCGCGCAAGGCGGCAAAGACGAGGATGACCGCGATCACGATGACGGCGCTGCGCAGCACGGGGTCGGGGGGAGGGGGGGATTTGATCATGATCACTTCAACCTTTCGCCGAAGGCTTTGTTCCGCCGGTTGCGCGAAAGACTACAAGCGATCCGAAAGCGTGTCGCCCCGGGCCGATGGGCCCCGCCCGAACCCGCCGCCGCGCGCTCAGATCAAGGGGCGGGTCACCGGTTCGCGGTCGGTCTCGAGCTGCGCCAGATCGCAGAGCGCGGGATAGTCGGTGACGCTCAGCACCCCGTCGCGCCAGCAGGCAATGCCCCGGTCGCGCAGCCGGGCCAGCATCTTGTTGGTATGAACCAGCGACAGGCCCAGCGCATCGGCCAGGTCCTGCTGCCGGTAGGGCAGGGGCATGGTGCCGTTCTCGGCCAGCCCCAGCGCCGCGGCGCGGTCGTGCAGCCGCACGAAGGCGCGCGCGATCCGCTCGATTCCCTGCATCCGGCCCAGGATGGCCAGGCTCTCGCCCAGAAGATGCTCTTCCACCGCGGCGATCCAGGTCAGGTCATAGGCCCGCCCCGGGTGGTCCTGAAACAGCGACCAGAGTGCCTTGCGGTCGAAGACGCAAAGCCGCATCTGCGTCGTCGCCTCGACCGAATGCTGCATCTCGGACATGACACCGGCCTGCAGCCCGATGAAATCGCCGGGAAAGACGAAGTTGATCACCTGCCGCTCGCCGGTCGGCAGGGTCTTGTAGCGCAGCCCCATGCCGTCGAGCAGGGTGAACAGCTGCGGGCTGTTCGAGCCTTCCATCATCAGCGTCGTGCCGCCCGCGATGGTGATCTCGCCGGTCTTGAACCGTTCCATGAACCCCAGCTCGGACTCGGTGAGCGGATCGAAGATCGGCCATTTCCGCAGCGGGCAGTTCCGGCATTGGGTGGGCATGGAAGAAACCTCGTGTCGATATGTCATACTTTAATGCACATCGCGCGTGCAGGTGGCAATACACTGGGGCAAGTGGAGGGCAACCGATGAAGGACTGCGTCAAGACCGGCGCCGAGCTGCCGCAGGACGGCACGCCGGTCATCCTTGTCGTGGAACACGACACGCTGATCGCCGACGACATCGCGGGGTCGCTGATGGCGGCCTGCGCCTGCCGGGTGATCCATGTCCGTCATCCCGCCGACATCCTGTCCAGCCTGATCCACGAGGCCCGGGTCTTTGCCGCCTTCCTCGAAATGCGCCTGTCGCAGGTGCTGGAAAGCGGGTTGGACCGCAGCCTGGCCGAACGCGGCGCCCGCATCATCCTGACCCGCGGCGACGAGGACGAGGACGAGGTCCGCGCGCTGGGCTGGGGCATGCTGGTGCGGCCGTTTTCCGACCGGATGATCCGCGACGCGGTCTCCTCGCTCAAGCTGCCCTGCCGCTAGATCCCGCCTGCGCAAGCGGTCCGCCTTTGCATGGCCGGGGCGACCCGCACCGTCTTCCGACACCGCGTCTTTCGCCGGGGGCAACCCGGCACCCATGCGCTGCCCATGGGCGGAAATCCGCGCCGGTTTGTCGCTTTTCTTTTGCGCAGGCTCGGAACCCTTTCCGCCGCTCCACGTTGGGTGAGTGGAAGATAAGACGCAACCTTGAAAGGAGAGACGCCATGAATTGGGATCAAATCGAAGGCAACTGGAAGCAGTTCAAAGGTCAGGCCCAGACCAAGTGGGGCGAGCTGACCGATGACGAGGTCCAGCAGGCCGAAGGCCGCCGCGAAGAGCTGGTGGGCAAGGTGCAGGAACGCTACGGCATCGCCCGCGAAGAGGCCGAGAAACAGGTCGACGACTGGGCCAGCAAGCTCTGAAGCCGGCATAGCGCCACGAGGGCAGGGTGCGCGACCCTTGGCGCACCGGCCCGCGCGACGCCTTGCCGGGCGCAGATCGGGCGGCACAGACAGCCCCGTGATGCGTCCACCGCCCCGCGCCCGGTCGAAAGGCCGGACCGGGACGGGAAATCGACATCGCCTGACCCATCCTGATTGCCGAACGGCACAGCGACCGCGCCCATCCGGGGGCGGGCGAAGGATGGGCTGCGGACCTTCCCATCGGTCCGGGGCGACAGCCGGCCGCACGGCCGCAGACCCAAACGGAGGCTTACATGCACGCCATCATCTATCTCGTCGGACTTGTCGTGATCGTGCTCGCGATCGTCAATTTCGTATTCTGAACGATGCCAGGAGACCCGGACATGAAGACCCCACCCGACCAATCCGCCGGCGCGACAGGGACCACCGATCCCCAGACGGCGAAATCCGCAACCGAAGACCTGGCCCGCCAGGCCGACAGCGCTGCCCGCGACCTCGGGGAAACCGTGGCGCAGGACGCGCGTGACCGGGCCGAAGACGCCAGGGAAGGCGTGGCCGAAGACATCTCCTCGGTGTCGCAGGCGCTGCGCCGGGCCTCGGACGATCTGCGCGACGGCTCACCGCAGGAACGCAGCTTCGGCGCCGCGGCCAATGCGCTGGCCGACCTGGCCGAGACCGTGCGCGACAAGGACCTGGGCCAGATGGTCGACGAGCTGGGCGATTTCGCCCGCCGCAACCCGATGGCCTTTCTCGGCGGCGCTGCCCTTCTGGGGTTTGCCGGTGTCCGCATGGCCAAGGCCTCGCAGCGGGCGCGGCTGGCCGATGACGCCGACGCTACGCGCCCGTCTTATCGCGGCGATCCCGCACGCGGAGCAACCGGCGCAGGTCCGGTGACCGCGACCGGCACCAACCGCGGCGACCCCGCGCGCGGCGCAACCGGCGCAGCTCCGGTGACCGCGACCGGCACCAACCGCGGCGACACGCCGGCCCACCTGCAGCAGACAGGAGAGACCCCATGACCCATGACCCCAATGAAAGCACCACCGGCCTGATCGGCGATGCCATGACCCATGTCAGCGCCTTGCTGCGCGGCGAGGTCGACCTGGCCCGGGCCGAGATCGACCGCAACCTGCGCCGCGCCGGCACCGCCCTCGGCCTTCTGGCCGCGGCGCTTGTCGTCGCCCTGACCGCGCTCAACGTGCTGACCGGAGCCATCGTCGCCGGGTTGACCGAGGCCGGGATGGAACCGGGCTGGGCCGCCTTTGCCGTCGGCGTGGTGCTGGCCATCCTTGCCTACGGCTTTGCCCGCAAGGGCACCAATGATCTCAAACTGAACAGCATCGCCCCCAGCCGCACCGCGGCCAATGTGCGGCGCGATGCCCAAGCTCTGAAGGGAACCGCAGATGCCCGATGACGCCAGAACCCCCGACCAGATCGAACGCGATATCGAACGTGACCGCGCCCGGCTGGCCGATACCTTCGATGCGCTCCAGGACAGGTTTTCGCCCGAGGCCGTGATCCGCGAGGTCGCCGGCGGGCTCACCCGCCATGGCGGCGAAATCGGCACCGCCGTGACCCGCTCGGTCAAGCAGAACCCGCTGGGGCTGGCGCTGACCGGGGTCGGCCTTGCCTGGCTGATGTTCGGCCGCTCGCATGACGACCCGGCGGAACCGATCCGCCGCCGAAGCCCCGCTGCGGATGGCTATGACCGCGAGGATTTCGAGACCGGCCAGTCGCCGCATCCGGCCGGTGGCTATGCCGCCCGCGACCGCTATGACGGCGCCGACACGCGCCGCACGGGGCGCCCGACCGGGGCCTATTACCCGGCCTGGGCGCGTCTGGAGCTTGACGAGGACGACGCCCCGCGCGCCGCGGATGATGGCCCCTCGCTCGGCGACCGCGCCTCGGATGCGGCCTCCGCCGCGGGCGAGGCCGCGCGCTCGGCCCGCTCCGCCGTGGCCGAGACCGCCCAGGAGGCCGCCGACCGCGCCAGCCGGGCGCAGGCGCGCCTGGCCCGCGGTACCGAAGATCTCGGCGAAGCCGCCCGCGCGCGTATCCTGGCCGCCCGCCAGCGCGCGCTGGAGGTGGCCGAACAGACCGAGGCCGCGGCAAGGCGCAACTATGCCAGGGGGCGCGACGCCACCGCCGATTTCTTCGAGGAACAGCCGCTGGTCGCCGGGGCCCTGGCGCTTGCGGTCGGTGCCGCCCTTGCCGGTGCCCTGCCGCGCACAAGGCGCGAGGACGAGGTGATGGGCGAGACCCGTGACCAGCTCTTCGACGAGGCCGAACGCATCTTCCGCGAGGAACGCGACAAGGCCGAACGGGTGGCGCGCGCCGCCGCCGACGAGGCCGCGACCATCGTCGAAGAGAAACGCGATGCCGCGGATGCCGCCGCACCGGGGCGGAAATCCGCCGCCGAGGCCGCCGCCGACGAGGTGCGCGATGCCGGCCGTCGGGTGGCCGATGCGGCGCGGCAGAAGGCCGAGGATGAAGACCTGGGCCATCCGAAGGGCTGAAGGCATGTCGGACATCCCCGGCCGCGATGCCGCCCACCCGCGCGACATCCCGCTTTCCGCCTGGAAGATGATCGCCGGGCGGGTCTGGCACCAGATCGGAGACGACCACATCGGCCTGATTGCGGCCGGTGTGGCGTTTTACGGACTCCTCGCGCTTTTTCCCGCGATCACCGCGCTGATGGCGATTGCCGGGCTGATCTTCGACCCGGCCCAGTTCACCGGCGAGATCGAGTCTGTCACCGCCTTCGTGCCGCCCAACGTGGCCGAGATCGTGCTGGGCCAGGCGGTCGCGGTCTCGGGCTCGCAGGAGGGGGGGCTCGGTCTTGCCGCCCTCTTCGGTATCGCCGTGGCCTTCTATTTCGCGTCGAACGGCGTGGCGAGCCTGATGGAGGGCATGAACGTCGCCTATGACGAGGCCGAGACCCGCGGCTTCGTCCGGCTGACCGTCACCAAGCTGTTGCTGACCTTCGTGCTTCTGATCGGGCTGATCCTCGGGTTGGGGGCGACGCTGGTGCTGCCCGGCATCCTGTCGATCCTGTCGCTGGGGCCTTTGACCGAACTGCTGATCGGGCTGGGCCGCTGGGCGGTGCTGCTGGCGATGACCATCGGCGGCATCCTGATCATCTATCGCCACGCGCCCGACCGCGCCTCGGCGCGGCTGATCTGGCTCTGGCCGGGGGCGATCCTGGCCTGCCTGCTGTGGATCGCGGCCTCGGTGGGGTTTTCGCTCTATGTCGAGAATTTCGGCCGCTACAACGAGACCTTCGGCGCGCTGGCCGGGGTGGTGATCCTGTTGATGTGGCTGTGGCTGTCGGCCTATGTGCTGCTTTTGGGCGCCGAACTCAATGCCGAGGCCGAGGCCCAGGTGCGCCCCGACACCACCACCGGCCCCGGCATGCCGCTCGGCCTGCGCGGCGCGGTCAAGGCCGATGAACTGGCCGGGCGCAAGGGGTCCAGGCGCGGCTGACCGCGGGTTCACTTGCCGGTCCGGTCCAGCTTCGCCGGGGCGAGCGAAGCGTAATAGGCCGCCAGCGCGGCAATATCCTCTTCCGTCAGGTCGCGCGCCGCGTGGTGCATCAGTTGCGCCACCGGCCCGCCACCACGCGCCGCCTCGCGCCAGAGCCTGAGCTGCTGGCGCAGGTAGGGCGCGTGCTGACCGGCGAGCGACGGAAAGAGCGGGTTGAGCGCCGCGTCCCAGGGCCCATGACAGGCCGCGCAGGAGGGCACGTCGCCGCCGCCGCCCCGCAAGGCCAGCGCTTCGCCGCGCCGGGCCAGCGCGTTCATGGGCTGCGCCGGTCCGACCGGCACCTGCGCCGCCATGCGCGCCGCGATCTCGGGGATCGCCGCTTCCGGTACATGCGACATCGCCTCGGCCATGATGCCGCTGTCGCGCGCGCCGCTGCGGTAGGCCCGCAGGCTGGCGGCGATATAGGCCTCCGAGAGTATGTCCAGCCGCGGGATCTGCGGATTGCCGGAGGCGCCCCCGGCCCCGTGGCACATGGCACAAGACTGCCCCTCGGGACTTTCGGTGAGGTCCCGGTAGGTCTGCGCACTCATGTCCGGCGCCGCCCGCAGGAAGGCCACCACCGGCCAGACGTCATCGGCGCGCGTGGCGGGCCAGGCCGGCATCCCGGTCATCTTGGCGCCCTGGTGCACGATCCAGTGCAGTTCCTGCGGCTGCCACTGCCCGGCGATCGCGCTCACATGCGGCGGCGCGGGCACCATGGCGCGCACCGTGGCCGAACGCGGGCGGCCCGGGCTGGCGTGACAGGTGCGGCAGGCGCTGTCGAAATGCCGCGCCCCGAGGGCGACCATGGCGGGGCTGTCGAGATCCTCGGGCGGCGTGGCATCGGCGCGCAGCCGGACGGCATTGCGGAAAGTGGTGTGCAGCACCCAGCTGACCCCGGCCCAATGGCCCGACTTGGCCGAGACATTGTAAAGCCCGAAACCCACGACCGCCCCGGCCCCGAGCAGCCCGGCCAGCGCCAGAAAGCCCAGCGTTTTCACCACCGACCGCCCGTCGCGCGGCAGAGAGAGAAGCCCGCGCCAGGTCATGCCACCTGCTCCCGCAGCGCCGAGGCGGTCAGCGCAAGCCCGGCCAGAAGATAGACCGGCGTCGCCAGCGTCAGCATCAGGATGCCGCCCAACTGCTGGCCGCCGAGATCGGGTGCGCGGCCGCAGACCTCGGCGTAGAGATCCGCGGGCGCCAGCACCAGAAGCGCCCCCAGCAGGGTCATGTGCATCGAGGTCAGGAGCAGCCCGCCAGCTCCGGCAAGCGGCGGGGCAGGGGGCAGGGCACTGGTCCAGACCGCCAGCCCCGCCGCCAGGAACAGCGCCTGTTCCAGCACCAGCGCCAGACCGCCCGCCTGCGCCGGGGCGTGCCAGGCGGGCAGGTGGAAGCCCCAGACCACGGCGAACTCCAGCGCTGTGGCCAGCATCACCGGCGGCGCCCAATATCTCACAAGCGGCAGAGCCAGCGCGATCAGCGGTGCCGCCACCACCACCAGCAGCATGTGCCGAAGCATGTGGCCGGGAAAGGCCCCCAGCCGCGCGGCCCAGTCGGGGCCCCAGGCGAGGCCGAGCGCGAGGGCGGCCCCCATGGCAAGTGCGGCGCGCATCACAGGCAACTCCCGATATAGAAGGCCGGCGCGGCGACGAAACTCACCCCGATGGCCGAGACCATGGACAAAAGCAGCCCGGCATGACCGAGAAACCGCCTCCGGTGCCCGTCGGTGGGCGCGTCGTGGACATGATCGTTCTCCGACAAGAGGTCCCATTGCCGCCAGGCCCGCCAGGCGAAGACCGCGATCAGCCCCAGCGCCGCCAGCGTCATCAGCGCCACGCCCAGCCGCGCCTCCTCGGCGGCCCCGGCATGGGCGCAGGCCGAGGCGGTCCAGGCGTAGACCGCGCAGAAATGCACCGCCCAGACAATGGGCGCGGCGATCATCTGCCAGAGGCTGGTGTGACGCGCCTTCTCCATTCACAGCGCCCCCGGCAGCAGCCCGATCACCGCGGCGGTGACCAGGCAGGTGAGCACGAGGAAATGCCAGAACAGCGTCGTGTTCCACAGATCCGCATCATGGCGCGGCGTCAGCTTGCCGGCAAAGGCCCCGGCAAGGCAGTAAAGCTGCATCAGCACCCCGGCGAGGATATGGGCGCAGGTCCAGACCACCAGCGCCCAGATGATCGCCGGGTAGACATGCGACGTGGGCTCCATGTCCGGGACGGTGACGGCAAGGACGAACGCGCCGCCCCCCGCCAGCGCAAGCACCGGCGCGGCGGCCAAGAGCGCCCGGGTCAGGCCATGCCAGGCCCGGCGGTTGACGCTGCGCGCGACGCGGGTCGCGCCCCAGCTTGCGCAGAGCAGCATCGCCGCGGCAGCCACGAAGACCGGATCGGCATGTATCGCGCCCTCGGGCGGGAAATCCGGCCGCGCCGTCCAGTAGAAGAACACCCCGAAGACAAGGCTGGCAAATCCCGTCGCATCGCCCAGCATGGTGATGAAGACCCCCCACCAGCCCGGCGCCTGCGGGCCCGAGACGTAGGTGGGCAGGCGCAGGCCCAGCCCCACGTCCTTCAGCGGCGCTTCGGGCACCTGCGCCGTCGAGGTCCAGAGCCACCAGACCACCGCCGCCAGTGCCAGCAGCGCCGAGATCACCGCCGGGACATACATGTGAAACGTGGGAAAGATGAAGGCCCCGCCGGTGAAGGCCGCCGCCCAAAGCGTGCACCACGCCGGGCCGGTGATCCGCGCGACATGCTGCGGCACCGCATCCACCGCCGAGGTCACCACCGTCTCGCGCAGGCCCTCGGGCGCGTCGGGGATGTAGAACCGCCCGCTATCCAGCCGGTCGAGGAACTCCTCCTGCTCCCAGAGCGGATAGCGCGAGGTGATGTAAGGCACGCTGCGCGACCCCCAGCCGGGATCGGGCACGTCATGCGACCATTCCAGCGTGCCGCCCTGCCAGGGGTTGCGCTCGGTCGGCGGCTGGCGTTTCGGGCGCAGCAGGTCCCAGGCGAAGACGAGGATCCCGGCGGCCACCACGAAGGCGCCGACAGTCGAGATCAGGTTCAGCCAGTCCCAGCCGATCCCGCCGGGATAGGTATAGACCCGCCTTGGCATCCCCTGAAGCCCGGTCAGGTGCATCGGCAGGAAACAGATGTTGAACCCGGTGAAGGTCAGCCAGAAGGACCAGCGGCCCAACCGCTCGGACATCTTCTTCTTGGCAAAGAACGGATAGTAGTAATAGACCCCGCCGATCACCGGAAAGATCATGCCGCCGAACAGCGTGTAATGCAGGTGCGCCACGATGAAATAGGTGTCATGCACCTGCCAGTCGAAGGGCGCGATGGCCAGCATCACCCCGGTCAGCCCGCCGGCGGTGAAGATCGCCACCGCCCCGGCGATCCAGAGCATCGGCAGGATCATCCGCACCCGCCCCAGCATCAGCGTCGCCATGAAGGCGAAAAGCTGCACGCCGGTGGGGATCACCACCGCCTCCGACGCCGCCGAGAAAAAGCCCAGCGACAGCGAGGGCAAGCCGGTGGTGAACATGTGATGCACCCAGAGCCCGAAGCTCAGGAAGCCGGTGCCGACCGCGCTGAGCACGATCCAGGAATAGCCCGCGATGGGCCGCTGCGCCGCGGTGGGCACGACCATCGCGGCAATGGCGATCGACGGCAGAAAGACGATATAGACCTCCGGGTGCCCGAAGATCCAGAACAGGTGCTGCCAGAGCATCGGGTCGCCGCCGCGCGCCGGGTCGAAGAACGGCCAGTCGAAGCTGCGCTCCATCTCGAACAGGAAATCCCCGGCGATCAGCGGCGGAAAGGCGAACAGGATCATGCCGCCCACCACCAGCACGTACCAGGCGTAAAGCGGCATCAGGTTGATGCGCATCCCCGGCGGGCGGCACTTGATGACGCCGACGATCAGCTCGACCGCGGCGGCGATGCTGGCGACCTCGATGAAGCTCAGGCCCAGCAGCCAGATGTCCGATCCCGGCCCTTCCGCCTTGGTCGCCAGCGGCGGGTACATGAACCAGCCGGAATCGGGTGCCACATTGAACAGCAGCGAGCCCATGACGAAGATCCCGCCGATCAGGAAACACCAGTAGCCATAGGCCGAGAGCCGCGGGAAGGGCATGTCGCGCGCACCCAAGAGGGCCGGCAGCAGCAGGATCGAGATCGCCTCGAACATCGGCACGGCAAAGAGGAACATCATCGCCGAGCCGTGCATGGTGAAGAACTGGTTGAAGCGGTCGGCGGTGAGGAAATCGTTTTCCGGCACCGCCAGTTGCACCCGCATCAAGAGCGCCAGCACCCCCGCGGCCAGCATGAAGCCGAAGGCGGTCAGCGAATACCAGGCGCCGACCTCGGAATTGTTCACCGCCGAGATGTAGCGCCAGCCTTTCGGTTGCGCCCAGACCGCCCGCAGCCGCTTTTCCTGCGCCTGCTGCACCTTGGGGTCGACCGGCGCGCGCAGCATCTCCTCGGTCGGCGGATAGATACCCTCGGGTGCGGCCTGGGGGATGGGATCGTGCCAGGCGCGGGGCGGCTCGGGGCGGGGTCGGGTCATTTCAGCCCCTCCAGGAAGGTCGCCAGCGCCGCAAGGTCCGCCGCCGCGAGATGGCCATAGGCGGGCATCCGCACGCCGGGCTTGATCGCCTCGGGCGCGCGCAGCCAGTCCTCGAGTGCGGCGCGGCTCATCGGCAGCACCCCCGCGGCCAGCGTGCGGCGCCCGCCCAGGTGGGTGAGATCCGGCCCGATCGTGCCGCGCGCGCCCAGGCCGCGGATGGCGTGACAGGCGCCGCAGCCTTCGCGCAGGAACACCGCCTGGCCGCGGCGCGCGGTCTCGGTCTCGGGCGGCGTGGCGGGGGCGGCCTGCTGCTCCAGCCAGGCGGCGAATTCTTCGGGGGGCAACACCACCGCGCGCAGGGCCATTTTCGCATGGCTTTCGCCACAGAACTCGGCGCATTGCCCGCCGTATTCGCCGGGCGTCACCGGCTCCAGCGACATGCGGGTTTCGCGCCCGGGGATCAGGTCGGTCTTGCCGCCAAGCGCGGGGATCCAGAGCGAGTGGATATAGCCGTTCGCCGCCAGCTCAAGTTCGCTGCGGCTGCCGGCGGGCAGGCGGATCTCGTTGGCGCTGATGACGGGGGTTTCGGTGTCCTCGGTGCGATATTCCACCCGCCACCACCAGGATTCGCCGGTCACCCGCAGGGTCAGCCCTTCGCCGAGGTCGCGCTGGCGCGGCATCTCCGACAGGGCAAAGGACAAAAGCACCGCCAGCACCACGGTCGGAAAGACCACGCCGCCGAACACGATCAGCCGGTCGGCGGCCTGCGGCGAGAACGCGCGTTCCTTCATCCGGGTGACGTAGAAAAACAGCCCGTTCATCGCCAGCCAGAGCAGAACCGCCCCGCCGAGCATCCACCAGAACAAGACGGCCAGCACCTCGGCATCGCGGCCTGCGGGGTCGAGCACCGATTGCGGCCCGCTGCAGGCAGTCAGCAGCAGGGCGCCGCCGCCCCAGCACAGCCGCCGGGGCGCGGTGGTCGAACCTTGCGCGTCCTCGTCCTGCATGGCCTCCCCTGGTGTTGGACCCGGCCCGACGCCCTGTCAGGTGGATCTGCCGCGTCGCGTCAAAAGACCCGCGTGTCCCAACGCGGGCCGCGCGATCTTGTTCCCGGCGAATTTCCGGGCCGCAAAAGCAGAAAGCCCGCCGGGGGGCGGGCTTCCTTTGGGTCATGCTGCGCGGGTCAGCTTTCGTGGGAGGGCAGCGCGTTCAGCTGCTCTTCGGTCATCGAGATATAGACCCGGGTCTCCGAACCGTCCTCGGAGCGCAGGATGTCGATCTCGGACAGTTCCAGCTCGACCGGCTTTTCGCCGATGCCGAGGAAGCCGCCCACGTCGACGATCACCGATTTCACCTGGCCATCGTCATTGAGCAGGATGTCCGACACTTCGCCGATCCATTCGTCGTTGCTGTCATAGGCGGCGGCCCCGGTCAGGGTCTCGGCGGTCAGTTCCGCGCGCGGGGCCACCATGTAGCCTTCGCGTTCCACCATGCCGGCGCCATAGCCGACCGCCGGCTCGTTCATGTCGGCTTCGGCCATTCCCTCTTTCTCGGCGACCTCCATTTCCTTGGCGTCCGCGTCGGTGGCCATCTCGGTGGTCATAGCGGCGCGTTCATAGGCCGGGGCGTTTTCCAGGTCCGCGACCGGCGCATTCAGCACCAGGAAGAAATCGCTGTCATCGTCGGCGGTCGAATCGTCGGACACGAACTTCACCTGGTCCATGTCGACGGCGACCTGGTTCTCACCCATGCCGAGGAAGCCGCCGATGTCGACGAGCACCGAATCGACGTCGCCGTCACGGGTCAGAATGACGTCGTTGATCTCTCCGATGTCGTCCCAGTCGTCCTGCAGGCCGTCGACGCCCATGCTGTCGGAGGCTTCGGCGCGATAGACTCGCATGCCGATGAATTCAGAGGCATGGATGGCCATCGGGTCGGCCTCGGCACGGAACATGGTATTGGCGTCCTGCGCGGAGGCGATGCCCCCGGTAAGGGCCACGAGTGCTGTCGAAATCATGAGCTTTTTCATAGCTTTGTTCTCCTTCTCGGATTTTCCGGTAGCGCTGCGAGCGCCTGGATTGAGAACCGGCGGGGCTGGGGTTTGTTCCGGCAGGACGGCAAGAATTCGCAAAATTCTTTTCCGGCTGCCGAAGTTTCCGCAGCGTCCGATCCGGGCCTCCGGCGCCCAAATCAGGCCCCGGTTCAGGCCCCTGCGCGTCACAGCAATTGGCCGCCGATCAGCCAGGCCAGACCGGTGTAGGGCAGCAGTGCGAGCAGGAAGAAAACCCCGTCGCGCGTCAGCAGCGACAGCGCCATGAAGGTGACGCCGATGGCCGCCACCGACGACGAGAACGGGATGAATTCCAGGAACGGCATCGCCAGCCCCGAGAGCAGGCAGAGCACCAGCGGCAGGTGGATCAGCGGCCGGTGAAACAGCACCGAGAGCCGGTCATGGGTGTGCCGGTCG
Organism: Paracoccaceae bacterium; assembly: GCA_006226775.1. Lineage (GTDB taxonomy): Bacteria > Pseudomonadota > Alphaproteobacteria > Rhodobacterales > Rhodobacteraceae > Marinovum. The sequence continues at coordinate 30,033 of SBGD01000016.1, forward strand.
ACCCAGGCCATCACCGGCTGCGAGGTGTCGAGCGCCTTGCGCACCGCCTTGGCGCTGACCGATTGCCGCAACAGCCGCTGCGGCAGCCAGACCTCGTCGACGCTCAGCAGCAGTTGCGCCGAAATGATCGCGATCAGCACGCCGCAGACCATCGACACGCCGGGCACCCCCGACAGCGGCGTCGCGCAGAGCAGCGCCGGCACCAGCAGAAGCGGCAGCAGGCTGCGATGGCCCACCGCGTCGACGATGTCCTGCACCGTGACCTTGTCACCCTTGCTGACCGACCGGATGCTGTCGGCCAGATCGCCCAGAGAGCCCTGCTTCGGGCCGTGCTGCGTCGTTGTTGCCATAATGTCACCTCCTGGAGGTGCAAACCCGGGCCTCGGTCCGAATGTTCCCGCAATCGGAACCCGGAGGCGGCTGCGGGGTTGGGATCCCGAGCGATCAGACCGGAATGACAGATGGCAGCACAGTATCATGCAGCAAAGTGACACCGAAACCGACACCTGGCTGAAGGCGCAGGTCGAGACCAACCTCAAGCGCGTCTATGGCGCGCCCGACCGCGCGCCCTTGCCGGAGCGATTCGAGAAACTGCTTGCGGATCTGCGCCGGGCAGAGGCGGAGCGTCGGCAATGACCGGCACCTGAGTCCTTGCGCCCCGGCCCGGCCGGGGCTGCCGCGGGCAACCGCGGCGCGGTGATGTAACGAGTGAGCGGTTGAAGAAGGCGCCCGTGCCTTGCGGCAGGGGCGCCTTTGACGTGGCAGCGGGCGCCATCGCCCCCGCCGGTCCCGGCGTGGCAGGCACCATGCCGGGGGTTGGCGTCAGGAGGTCTTGAGCGTCTGGGTGCTGGCGAAGAAATTCGCCTGGCTCACCGCCGATTGCACCTGCTCCTCGGAATAGGGCTTGGTGATCAGGAAGGCGGGCTCGGGGCGTTCGCCGGTCAGCAGCCGCTCGGGGAAGGCGGTGATGAAGACCACCGGCACCTCGCCCATCTCCTCCATGATGAGGTTCACCGCGTCGATGCCCGAGGAATTGTCGGCCAGCTGGATATCGGCGAGGATCATGTCGGGGGGCGTGCGCCGCGCCAGCGCCACCGCCTCGTTGCGGGTGCGCGCGGTGCCGGTTACCTCGTGGCCCATGCCCTCAACGATGGCGGAAATGTCGAGCGCGATGATCGCCTCGTCCTCGATCACCAGCACCTTGCCGCGGATCGTGCCCGACATCTCGTTGCGGGCGATGACCACCAGTTCGGCGGCCTCGTCCTGCGTGACATCCAGGATCGACGCGATGTCGCCGATCGGAAAGCCCTCGATCGAATGCAGCAAAAGCGCCTCGCGGGTATTGGCGGTCAGCCCCGACAGCCGCCACTGCGCCCGCGCCTCGGGCGAACCTGCGGCATCGCTTTCCTCCACGGGAGAGCCGGAAGAGGCCCAGATGCCGTGGAAGGTCCGGAACAGCGCCACCTTGGGGGCCATGTCGCCGCCCAGGATCTCGGGGTCCGACAACAGCGCCTCCAGGGTCGCGGCGGCATAGTGATCGCCGGTCTGCTGATTGCCGGTCAGCGCGCGTGCATAGCGCCTGAGATAGGGCAATTCCGCAGCGATCTGCCCGGTCATGTCGGTGGCGGTCTGGGTGTCTGTCATGGGATCCTCGAAAAATGTGTCTGCGATCTGGAACCAAACGCCGTTCTGCGTGTTATGTTCCGGCGATGGTGCAAAAAAGCATCCGGCGCTTCTCAGAACTGTATCGGCATGATGGCAAAAAACAGCAAGACAACCAAGCTCGAACGGCAAATCGATGAAAACCTGCGGCGGGTCTACTCGGACCTGTCCGAGGAACCCCTGCCCGACCGTTTCGTCCAGCTGCTTGACGAATTGCGCAAGCAGGAAAACTCCAAATCCGACACCCAGTCCGGGGAGGACTCGTGAACAAGACCCGTGATCCGAAAGAAGAGCTCGTCGAGCATCTTCCGGCCATGCGCGCCTTTGCCATGAGCCTGACCCGCAACAATGCGGCGGCCGATGACCTCGTGCAGGACGCCGTCGTCAAGGCGTGGTCGAATTTCGACAAGTTCAAGCCCGGCACCAACCTGCGTGCCTGGCTGTTCACGATCCTGCGCAACACCTATTATTCGCTCTACCGCAAGCGCAAGCGCGAGGTCGAGGATCCCGACGGCATCATGGCCGGCAAACTGTCGGAAAAGCCGGCCCATGACGGGCACCTGGCGATGGCGGATTTCCGTGTCGCCTTTGCCCAGCTCACCGACGAACAGCGCGAGGTGCTGATCCTGGTGGGGGCCGAGGGCTTTTCCTACGAGGATGCCGCCGAGATGTGCGGCTGTGCCATCGGCACCATCAAGAGCCGCACCAACCGCGCCCGCGCGCGGCTGGCGGAACTGATGCACCTGGACGAGGATGCCGACCTGGGGATCACCGATGCGGCCACCTTGGCCGTGGTGACCGGGAAACCCGCCGCATGACACTGCCGTCGTCGGCTCTCAGCCGGCTTGCCCGGCCGGGGCTTGCCTTGCGGCTGGCGTTCATCCTGAGCCTTGCGATCCTGCCGCTGGGGCTGATCTCGGTATTGCAGACCGGCAAGGTGATCGAGGAACGCCAGAGCCTGTCTGCCGCCGCCCTGCTGGAAGAGACCCAGCGGGCGGTCTCGGTCACCCGCGACATGATCCGCGCCGCCGAGGATACGGCGCAGACCCTGCGCCTGACGCTGCCGGACCTGCGCGACACGCCCGGCACCTGCACCGCGGTGCTGACCCGGATCGCCGAGAATTCGCCGGATTTCGTCTTTGTCGGCTTTGTCGATGGCGACATGGGCGTGACCTGCAGTTCGCGCGGCGCCTTTGTCCTTGACGGCCCGGTGTCGAACAACCCCGACCTTCTGGCGCGCCAGCCGGGCATCTTCGTCTCGACGGTGGAGTTTCTGGCCGGTCGCGCCACGCTCAACGTCACCGTGCCGGTGATGTCCGAGGACGGCTTTGCCGGCGCGGTCTGGATCGCGGTGCCGCTGGTCAACCTCAACCAGGCGCTGGCCGAGACCGCGCCGGATGTCGACCTGGTGCTGTTTCGCCCCGATGGCGCGGTGCTGGCGACCGAGCAATTGTCCGACGACCGGCGCCTCGTTCTGCCCCGCGACCGCACGCTGGCCGCGCTTGCCACCGAGGGCCGCCAGGCCTTTCGCGCCGAGAACCGCGAAGGCATGGAGCGCGATTTCGCCGTCGCGCCGATCGTCGAAGGTGCGGTGCTGGTGCTGGGAAGCTGGGCGCCGCGCCATCACGGGCTGGTGCTGTCGACCTATGCCGAGGCGATTGCGCTCTATTTCCCCTTCGCCATCTGGATCATCGCGGTGCTGGTGGCCTATGTCGGCGTGCATCGCCTGGTGATCCGCCACGTCCGCCGCTTGCGGTCGTGGATGCGGCTCTATGCCCAGGGCCAGATCGATTTTTCCCGCGCCCGGCTGGACAACCCGCCGCTTGAACTTGAGGAGGTGGCCGACGCCTTTCGCGCCATGACCGAACGGCTCAGCGAGCAGGACCGTCACCGCCAGGAGGATCTCGAGGAAAAGACCGTGCTGCTGCGCGAGGTGCATCACCGGGTCAAGAACAACCTGCAACTGATCTCGTCGATGATGAACATCCAGATCCGCGCCACCGGCAACCCTGTGGCCAAGCACCTGCTGCGCCGGATCCAGGACCGGGTGATGGCACTCTCGGCGATCCACCGTTACCTCTACATGGCGCGCAAGCTGTCGATGGTGCGGGCCGATACGCTGCTGGCGGACATCATCCAGCAACAGGTCGCGGTCGGCACGCTGGAAGAGGCGGGCCACCATATCCGGGTCTCGACCCAGCTTGACCCGATCGAGGTCAACCCCGACCAGTCGGTGCCGCTGTCGCTGCTGGTGGCCGAGGCGGCGGTCAATGCGGTCAAGCATTCCGGCGCCGATCAGGACCCCGGCGGCGGCTGGATCGACATCGCGCTGAAAAAGGTCGACAACGGCATGGTCACGCTCAGCGTGGTCAATTCGCGCAACGAGGCCGAGGACGGCAGCGCGGAGGACCCCCCCGACGGCACCGGCCTCGGCTCGCGCCTGATCCAGACCTTCGCGGCCCAGTTGAACGGCACCATCGAGACCTCCGAGACGCCCGAGCGCTACGAATTGCACGTCACCTTCCCCCTGGCGTGGCACGACAGCGACCCGGACCAGTAAGCGTCCGGCTTTTTCCTGGCGCAGCGGGGGAACCCGATGCGCCGCGGCGCGTTTGGCTTGCGACGACAACAAAGACAACGAAGACAGTAAAGACTGGAAGGACGCAACATGTTGGAGATCACCGGACTCGGCGGCCTGATCGTACTGGTACTGGACATCTGGGCCATCGTATCGGTCGTGGGCTCCACGGCATCGACGGGCAAGAAGGTGCTCTGGGTGCTCCTGATCCTGCTGCTGCCGATCCTGGGCTTCATCATCTGGCTGGTGGCCGGCCCGCGCGCCGCGCGCGCCTGAGCCGAGGCGCGCCGGGCAGGGGTGCGCCGGGCGCGCGACGATGCTATGCACCCTGTACGGGACTTTACCCCTGCGGCGCCGGATGTGCCGCAATGCGCCCCGGGCCGCGGGGCTCTTGATGCGGTCGACCCGGAGGCACCGCCCACATCCGCTGTGAGCGGCGCCTCCTGTCGAGGGCGGGGCAGGGCACCCGCCCCCGGACCATTCATCGGCTCAGCGGGCAGAGGCGGGACAGACGTTGGAACGACACGCGCAGCAAGGTTCACCAGGGGCGGCGTCAGGCCCCGCCGCGGTCGAGACCCTGAAGGTGCTGGTCACCGCCTCGGAAACCTATCCGGAACTGGAACGCGCGTTCCTAGCGGCGGAGAAGGTCGTGCTGGCCGGGTTCCGCATCTTCGATCTGTCGACGCGGCTGCACGCGCCCGAGGCGCGCGAGATCGGCGAGACCTGGGCCGATCTTTTTGTTCATACCCTCGACCGGGGGGTCTCGATCGCGCTGACCGTGGCCGATTTCGACCCGATCGCCGCGCCCGAGCTGCATCGTCTGGCCTGGTCCACCCAGCGCCAGATCGACGAGGTGCGCGCGCGCACCACCGCCCCCGGGCGGCTGACCTTCAAGGTGGCGATGCATGACGCCCGGGTCGGGCTGCTCCACAAGATCCTGTTCTACCCGGTGGTGCGCCACCGCGAAGCCCGCCTATCCCGGCAGTGGCTGAAGATGTCGGACGACGAAAAGGCGCTGTTCCGCCAGGAAACCCCCGGCCTGCAGCAGCGCTGCTACGAGACCGAGGACGGGCGGCTCTGTTTCCGGCTGCAACTGGCCGATCTGCACCCAGCGACCCATCATCAGAAGATCGCCGCCATCGACCGCAGGGTCGCCTTCATCGGCGGGCTCGACCTGAACGAGCGGCGCTATGACACCAAGGCGCATGACCGCCCGGCCGAGGAAACCTGGCACGACATCCAGGTGCGCGTCACGGGCGGCGTGGCCGAGGATGCGCACCGCCATCTCGAGAGCTTCACTGATGTGGTCGCCGGCAAGGCCGATCCGCCGGTGGTCTCGCCGGCCTTCCTGCGCACGCTGTCGCGCTCGGCCGGGCCGCTGGCGCGGCTGTCGCCGGCCAACCTCGTCAACGAGATCGAGACGCGCCATCACCACGAGATTGCCCGGGCGCGCAAGCTGATCTACCTGGAAACCCAGTACCTGCGGCATCGCCCGCTGGCCCGCGCGCTGGTGCGCCGGGCGCGCGATTGCCCCGAGCTCAAGCTGATCGTGGTGCTGCCCGCCTCGCCGGAAGAGGTGGCCTTTTCCCATACCCGGGGCCTCGATGCCCGCTTCGGGCTGTTTCTCAAGCTGCGCTTCCTGCGCGATCTGCGGCGGGCCTTCGGCAAGGACCGCCTGCTCGTCGCCTCGCCGGTGCAGGCGCGCAGATCCGAGGGCAACGGGGCGGACACGCTGCGCCGCTCGCCGCTGATCTACGTGCATACCAAGGTGTCGATCTTCGACGAGACCGCCGCCATCGTTTCCTCGGCCAACCTCAATGGCCGCAGCTTCCGCTGGGATACCGAGACCGGCGTCGCGCTGACCCGCCCCGAGGATGTGGCCCAGGTGCGCAAGCGCGTCATGGGCCATTGGGTGCCCGAGGGCGCGGGGGCCGACCATCTGGACATCGACACCTGTTTCGAGCTTTGGCAGGCCTTCGTCGACGCCAACAGCACCTGCCTGCCCGAGCATCGCAGGGGCTTCCTGGTGCGTCACGATTCCAAGGCGGGCGAGGATATTGCCGTCCCCGCACCCGGGGTGCCCGAAGAAATGGTCTGAGCGGGAACCGGGACCCGTCGCAGCCAGATAGGAGTGTCATGAAACACCTCACCTGTGATGTTGCCGTGATCGGCGCCGGGACCGCGGGGCTCGCCGCGCAAAGCGTCGCCCGCAAGGCCGGCGCGCAAGTGCTGCTGATCGATCCGGCCTATTCCGGCACCACCTGCGCCACCGTGGGCTGCATGCCCTCGAAACTCCTGATCGCCGCCGCCGATGCGGCGCATGGCGTGCGCACCGCCGAGACCTTCGGCATCCGCGCCACGGCCGAGGTCGATGGCCCCGCGGTCATGGCCCGCGTCCGCAAGCTGCGCGATCATTTCGTGGCCGGGGTGACCCGCGCCATCGACCGCCTGCCCGAGGAGGTGCGGATCACCGCCCGTGCCAGCTTTTCCGGCCCCGGAACCCTCGATCTTGACGATGGCCGCAGCGTCGCCGCCCGCGCGGTCGTCATCGCCACCGGCGCGCGCCCGGCGATCCCCGGGCCGTTCAAGGCAGTCTCCGAGCATATCCTGACCAACGAAAGCCTGTTCGAGATGACAGACCTGCCGCGCTCGGTCGCGGTGATCGGCGCCGGGGCGCTGGGCCTCGAAATGGCGCAGGCGCTGCATCGGCTGGGGGTGCGGGTCGAGGTCTTCGACATGGGCGAGACGGTCGCGGGCCTGCGCGACGCGGCGGTCTCGGAGGTGCTGCGCGACCTGCTCAAGGCCGAGATGCCGCTGCACCTGGGCGTGAAGCCCGAGGTTTCCCCGGAACCGGAGGGCGTGACGATATCCTGGGAGGGCCGCTCGCGCGACTTCCAGCACCTGCTGGTCGCCGCCGGGCGTCCGGCCAATCTCGACGGGCTGCACCTCGAGCGTGCCGGGATCGACCTGGGCGAGGATGGCATGCCCGGGATCGACCCCGAGACCCTGCGCTGCGGCGAGACCTCGGTCTTCATCGCCGGGGACGCCAATGGCCACATGCCGCTTTTGCACGAAGCCTCGCACGAGGGCTGCATCGCCGGGCGCAATGCCGCCGCCTTCCCCGAGATCACCCGTTTCGCGCGGCATGTGCCCTTCGTGCTGACCTTCACCCGGCCCGAAGCCGCCCAGATCGGCACCATCCCCGACGAGGACGGCAGCGAGATCGTCACCGCCTCGGCCTCCTACGAGGACCAGGGCCGCGCGCGGGTCGAGGCGCGGCTGGGCGGTCTCTGCCGGATCCATGCGCGCCGCTCGGACGGTCGGCTGACCGGGGCGAGCCTTTGTGCGCCCGATGCCGGTCATCTCGGTCATCTCTTCGCGCTGGCCATCGACGCGGGGCTGAGCGCCGGCGATCTGCTGGCCATGCCGTTCTATCACCCGACGCTGGAGGAAGGGCTGAAACCGGCGCTGCGCGCATTGTGCGAGCAGGTGGATCAGCCGCATGATGCCAGCCGCCAGGACGACGCCCCCTGCGCCTGACAGGGCCTATTTGCCGGGATCGCCGCCGATTGCCGCTTCGAGATCCTCGAGCCGCGGGCGGGGGTAGCGGTCCAGGAGGTCGGAGACGAGGTCGCGGCAGCGCGGTCCCTGCCAGGCCGGGGGAAAGACGTGATCGGGCAGGACCGGGGTCTTGAGCACGATCCGCCGCCAGCCGTGCACCACCAGCACCCGGATCGCCGCGACCTCGAGCGGGCCGAGGGCCGGCGCGGGATCGAGACAGGGGCGCACCGCCGCCAGCGCCGCCGCGAAGTTGCGCGTCATCATGACGGTGGCGTCATCGCAGACCCGGCTGGTCATCCAGTCGGGCAGGGCGGTGCTGGCCTCGACCTTCGTGACAAAGAGCCCGGAGCCGACCGGCGCGACCGCGGTCACCAGCACATGCGACGCGATCCAGACGCCCGGCATCCCGTCGCCCGGCGCGGGCTGGCCGGGGTTGGCCAAAGCGACCCAGGCGCGCTCGGCCGCCTGGCCGGTGGCATAGATGCGCGGCGAGGCTTCGGTGGTCTGGGCCCGGCCCCGAGGGGTCAGGAAATAGACGCTGGTGCGGCCGTGGCGCTGGCTGTCGATCCAGCCGTCCTTGCGCAGGCGGTGAATGGCGACCCGCATCGCC